>CAZYAN010000052.1:24765-26181 GCA_964645585.1 uncultured Opitutales bacterium | reverse complement strand
CATCGTGCTGCCTGAAGGTTTGGAATCAAGGCAAAGCCATCAGCTGCATCCGCGGTTTTCTTATATATCTTTGTCTTTGTGTTCCCTGTGATCCTTGCGGTTGATTGAACGCACGTCTCCTTCGTTTCCGCCCGCGAAATCCGCTGGAGAAAAATATTGACGGACCCCGGTATCCGCGTTCAATCGCACCCAGCCCAATGTTCGTGCCCCCCGTTAGTTTGCCCCGGAGTGTTCTCTGGGCGTTTCCGCATTCCTGCCGCGTTTCCGCGCTTTCAGATTCACGTCTCCGGGACAGCCGCGCCCGCGCGGCGTGTATCCGATTTTTAATGGCGCATGAGGGCGATTCCTTCGCCTGTGATTACGCTTCCTCCGCGATTAAACATGGTTCCTCCGCGTGTGATTACGGTTCCTCCCCGTTTATCTATGACTCCTCCGCGATTAATCGTGGTTCCTCCGCGGTTAACGGCGGTTCCTCCGCGGTTGTTTCTCATTCCTCCGTGATTGAACATGGTTCCTCCCCCCATGATTTCTGTTCCTTCGCGCTTATTCTTTGTTCCTTCGCGAATGATTTCGATTCCTCCGCGGTGATTTCTCGTTCCTTCGACTGAATTTCTCTCCCCTGCCCGCTCCTCTTTCTTTCTTAACCCGTCGGATCCCGTCCGCATTCGCGGACGAATCACCATCACCGGGGTCCGATACACCAAAAAACACAAACCCAAATAAAACGATGGCACAGAAATCAAAGAAAAGCATACCCCAGAACCTCCACGACGCCCAAGTGGCGATTGACAACTCCCTCGCCGATCCAGTGATCCTCAGCGCTGTCAGCGAATTCGGATACAACGAGGAAAAACTCGGCGCCGGGCGGACCCTTCACGGCGAGGTCCTCCAAGCCGTGCATCAGCAAAAGGCGGCGGCCGGGGCGCAGCAGATTGCCACTGCCGAGCTGAAGAAAGCGGAGACGGAAGCGTTCGCGGCTTACCAGGATCTGGCCAAGGTCGCCCGGGCGGTTTTCGCCGACAATCCCGCCAACCTCGTCACCCTCGGTCTCGACCAGAAAATGCCCCGGTCGACCGGCCCGTTTATCGTGGCCGGCTACAAGCTGTTCAACAACGCCGCGGACCTGGCGGTGCTGGCCGGATACGGCTACAACGCCGACCGGCTGACCGCCGAGACGGCCAAGATCGCCGCCTACGAGCAGGCCAACCTGGCCCAGGAGGCTGCCAAAGGGGCCGCCCAGCAGGCGACCGCCGCCCAGCGCGACGCGCTCAAAGCCCTCAACGCCTGGGTCGCTCAATACCGCAAGATCGCCCGGGTGGCGCTGCGCGGAAACCCGCAAGCGCTCGAAAAGCTCGGCATCGCGGCCCGCACGTCAAAAACCGCCGCTCAACGAGCCGCCCCCGCCAAAGCCGCCGC
>CAZYAN010000052.1:0-24665 GCA_964645585.1 uncultured Opitutales bacterium | reverse complement strand
CAAAGCCGCCGCGGAAGAGGAGGAACCGGAAACGGAGCTGGTATAGGCCGGAAGGAAAGATCTGCCGCAAAGCGCACAAGAGTCACAAAGAAGAGATGATCGATGTGCGCCGTCGTGCGGCGGAGAGTTTAACCGCGAAGGCCGCGAAGATCGCGAAGGGAGACGTATCGCTCGGAAGTCAGATTATCAATACACTCCCGGGTATAGGCAGAATCCGAATCCTCCCGATCTTTGCGGTCATCGCGGCCATTGCGGTTTATGATTCCTTTCCGCGCTCCTCGCAGCGAAAGCCTCCGAGCTTCGCGGTTCATACATCCAGCCTGATTACCGCCGTTTCACCTTCGCTCGCCTCGCCTGCTGGACCGGGTCGGCGGCGCGCGTGATTTCTATCTGGTGATCGAGGACGGACTTGAGCGCCGCATGCACCTCTTGGAGGTCCGGGGAAATTCCGGCAGCGGCGAGGTCGTTCTTCTCGTCGGGATCGGCCAGAGTGTCGTAAAACGCGCCGGTCGCGTAGAGTTTATAACGCTGGTCGCGGGTGTGCTGCGTCGCCGTCCCGCGAACGCCGTTGCGCTGGTACCAGCAATAGATCGCCTTCTTGTCGCGTTCACCCTCCCTCCCCTCGAACACCGGCAGCAGACTCACCCCGTCGAGTCCCGCGGGCGCCGGCACACGGGCGGCATCCGTGAGCGTGGGAAACAGGTCGGCGAAATCGACCAAGGCATCGCTCACGCTTCCAGACGGGATCACACCGGGCCAGCTGGCGATCAAGCCGACGTGCGTGCCGCTGTCGCGCGTGCTCCCTTTGCCGCCGCGATACCGCCGTCCTCGAAATTCGGAGACGATCTCGGTCGCGGTGCCGTTGTCGGCGGTCCAGATGATCAGCGTGTTCTCCCGCTGGCCGGTTTCTTCCAGTTTGTCGATAATCCGCCCGACAAGTTTGTCTGTATAACGGACAAACGCCTCCCAATACGTCTGATCGCGATAGCCGCGCGGCTCCTGGCCGGCGTCGCGCCACATCGTCGGATCCCAGTCGGGGTGATCCGGCGTGGGCACAAACGGCCAGTGCGGAAGGATCATCGGGTAGTAAACAAGAAACGGCGTTTCGCTCTCCGCCTGTTCGGCGATGAATTGACAGAGGTAGTCATTAACGATGTCGGGACCGAACTGCCCCTTTTTGAAGTCGGCCTCCCGGCCGTCGATCTCGAGTCCCGGGTTCGGATAGCGACTCGGGAGACGGGTTAGCTGCCAGAGGCAGTAACGGTCGAACCCGAAGCGCCCGGGTCCGTCGAAACCGCCCTCCAATTGCCATTTGCCGCCGATCGCCGTCCGGTAGCCAGCGGCGCGCAGCACGTTGGCGAACGTAATCGCTTCCGGATCGAGCACGCCGAACCGGACATAGTTTCGGTTGTTATAGATACCGGTCATGATCTGCACCCGTGAAGGCGTGCAAAGCGGCTGCGAATGCGCGTGGTTGAAGCGCATTCCTTCGGCCGCGAGACGATCGATATTCGGCGTGGCGTAAACCTCGGAACCGTAACAGGAGAGATTTTCCAGCCCCATGTCGTCGGCCATGATCAGCACGATGTTCGGCCGCCGGTCCTGGCTGGAGGCGGCGGAGACCAGCACCAGCATCGCAGCAACCGCGGCGGCAAGAACGCGAGCGGCTTCGCCGATGCCGGCGAACTTCCTGTCTTTTGGTTGTGAATTCATCCGATAGAAAAAGATTTCATAGCCGCCGGCGTAAGCCCGTTGGAAGATCGAGGAAATTGGAACGGCCGAAAGCTGTCGATTGTCGCCGCCGCCACGATTGCCCGCGCGGCAACATCACGAGCGCGGCGACGGAAGGTTTCGCGCGAATTGTATCAACCGCAAGGATCACAGAAAGCACAAAGAAATAACGTCGCTGACGAATGCCTATACAGGGCAATTTGAATCCCGGGCTGCAAGCTCCCCCTTTGCGGTCTCCGCGTCTTTCGCGATTAGATCAGCAGCGCGACGTCGCAGGCTCCGAGGCCCGCGCCGCGTGTGAGCGACGCGGCGTGCGACGCGTTGAAGCTTTTCCAGCGTCTGAAATTCGGTATGCTCCCGCGTGTGACCGATTTTCTTGAAAGGTTCTGGCCTCACTTTTCGGGGCTGGTCGTTCTCGTCCTGATGGCGGTTGCGGCGGGACATGCGGTCATGTACAAACGGGACTCTCGCGCGGCCGTCGCCTGGGTCGGTCTGATCCTCCTGTCGCCGTTCTTCGGCGCGCTCTTTTATTTCCTGTTTGGCGTTAATCGCATTCGGCGGCTGGCGGTCGTTTTGAAAGGCGACGGCACGACCGACATCAATCCGGCCGCTGTCGAGCCGGAGGTTATTCCGCGACGCGCTCCGCATATGGAAGGACTGTGCCGCCTCGGCGAGAAGGTGACCGGACTTCCCTTGACGCGCGGGAACCGGATCGCGCCTTTGCGCAATGGCGACGAAGCCTTTCCCGCGATGCTCGCCGCCATCCGCGAGGCGGAGGAAACGGTGATCCTTTCGACATACATCTTCGACAACGACGAAGTCGGACAGGAGTTTATCGCGGAATTCGCGGCGGCCGTGAATCGTGACGTGGAAGTGCGGGTGCTGATCGATGACTTCGGCCTGCGTTATTCGTTTCCGTCGGTGATCGGGCGGATGCGCCGCGCGGGCATTCCGGTCGCGCGGTTTATGCCGGTTCTCCAGCGAGGAAAATTTCCCTTTCTCAATCTGCGAACACACCGGAAGCTTCTGTGCGTCGATGGACGAAAAGCGTTTATCGGAGGCATGAACATTCGCGTCGGCCATTGGCTCGCCCGCAACCCGTCCCATCCGGTCCAGGACCTGCACTTCTCGGTGGAAGGCCCAGTGGTCGACCAGATCCGGCAGGTGTTCGCCGCGGACTGGCACTTCACCACCGGCGAGCGTCTTGAAGGCGAACTCTGGCACCCTCCCCTTTCCCCGGCCGGCGAGGACCTGGCGCGTGCGGTTCCGGACGGGCCGGACGAGGAGGTCGACAAAATCCGGTGGATCTTCATCGGCGCCCTCGCCGCGGCCAAGGAATCGGTCAAGCTGGTCACTCCCTATTTTTTGCCCGACGCGGGCCTGAGCACGGCTCTCAACACCGCCGCCCTGCGCGGCGTGAAAGTCGAAATCTTCCTGCCCGAAAAGGGCAACCTGCCGCTCGTCGATTGGGCGACCCAGGCGATTTTGTGGCAAAACGTGAAAGAAGGCTGCCAGGTGTGGAAAACGGCGGGCACATTCGACCACAGCAAAGTCATGGTCGTCGACGATGCCTGGGTCTCGTTTGGTTCCTCGAACTGGGACCCGCGCAGCTTGCGCCTGAATTTCGAGCTCAACGTCGAGACCTTCAGCCATCCGCTGGCGGCGCGAATCAACCGGTTCATTGACGAAAAGAAAGCGAACTCCCGACCGATCTCCCTTGAGGAACTCGATTCCCGTCCGCTGCCGATCAAACTCCGGGACGGAATCTCGCGATTGATGAGTCCTTATATGTGAAGCTGCATCTTGCTGACGCTTATCTTCCCCAGCCCGCTCCCCTTCCCGGTTCTCGTTTCAGCCTGACACCATGAAAACCAACGCGCCGAAGCCGACTCCCCGTGCTTGGCTTCTATTGCTCGCCGTGATGCTCTTGCCGGGATGTGTGGCGACACGGCAGCCGGATCGGGTTCAGGCGCATTGGCATATCGGAGAGACGGTCGAGCTGCCGATGGTTTCCGTTGATGGCTTGGTCCTGGTGCAAGCCGATGTCGAAGGCGCCGGAATGAGCTGGTTTGCCTTGGATACCGGCGCCGAATTCGACATCATCCATTCCCGCCTGGCGGATCGGCTCGGCCTCAAGCGGCACGGCGGCGCGCGCATCAACGCGAACCTTCCGGCCGACTGGGTCGAAGGCGTTGCGCTGCGTCTCGGTTCAGCCGCCTACCGGACGGACCGAATGTTCGCGACGGCGGCTTTGGATAAAGCCGGGCAGGTGCTGGGAACGCCAGTCGACGGATTGCTTGGGCAGCTGTTTTTTCGCTCGTTCGTCGTCGAACTCGATTACGCGAATCAGATCGTGCGCCTGCATCCCGCACGCGGCTTTCGGCGCGAGGGCGACGCGATTCCCATGAAGCCCGCCGGCTGGAAGATCGCGGTTCCGGCGACCGTTCAGTTTGCCGCGGCGCCGCCGCTCGAAGGACTGTTCTTCCTCGACACCGGCTCGCAGGCCCGCATCGCGCTGCATGAAACGTTTGTCGCCGCACACGAACTGGATGGATTCGCGGCGAGCTTCGCGCCGACGGAAACGATGATGCTCGACGGACCGATTCAGCGCCGGACCGGACGCGCCGCACGTTTTCAAGTGGGTCCTGTCTTGATAGAGGAACCCCTCATCGCCATCGGGCCGCCGTCGGCTGATGATCGATTGGACGGGATGATCGGCGCGGAATTCCTAAAGCAGTTTCGGGTGACCTTGGATTACTCCCGATCGCAACTTTGGCTCGACGAGTTTTAGCGAAAAACATCGGCGCGTGGCTCAGTCCAGTGGATACCGACGGAGGCGGCAAAATCGACGATAAAATCCGGGCGTCGGGTGCCGACCGGCTGGTAAAGCGCCCCCCTCAGGAGGGAACTGTTCCTGCTTCCTCGTCGCCTTCGGCCGCGTGATGCGACTCTTGAAGGCTCACCTCGGCGCTCGCGACTGGATCAGCCCTCTGCTCTTCGAAATCGCCTGGCTCGTCGGACGCCTCCGAGTTCGCGCTCGCGGCTTCCGTGGAAACAGCACTCGGCCGCGGTTTCACCGGGGAGGCCTGCCGGCGGGGACGAGAGGGTTCTTCTTCGAGGGAAGCACGGATATTTTCCTCGATTTCGTTCCTCGTCTTCTTGAATTCACGAATGAACTGGCCCATTCCGCGTCCCAGCTCAGGAAGACGCTTTGCTCCGAACAACAGGAGGATCAGAAAGAGGACGACCGCAAGCTCAATGGGGTTCATATTCTGCAGGAAGCCCAAGGTCTGGAGCGTGAAGATTTCCATAATTCTCAAAATCTGCTCGCAATGAGGCTGGATGTAAAGATTCCATGCGTGATTGAGCGGGAACCCCTCGGGAACCCCTGTTCCGCCCGTTGCGCCGGTCTGCGACGGAGCAATCGGCGGCCGCCGGCAGCCATCGCACCGGCAAGCGCGAATGATTATTCTTTGGGAGGGGCTTGCGCGGGCGCGGATGCACCGTTGCCCCAGCCGCGCGCCTCTTCATGACCGGGCGACATTTGAACGGTGCTGTCACGGGCGATGCCGGCTTTTTCCGGGTAGTCGATTGTTTCGTGCAGGCCGCGGCTTTCGCGGCGCTGAAGCGCGCATTCGACGATCAGGCTCGCGATCTGGATCAAATTGCGCAGCTCCAGGAGCCGCGGACCGACCGAGAAATTCCAGTAATATTCCTGAACTTCATGGGCGAGGTTGAGAATCCGCGTGCGAGCCCGCTCAAGGCGCTTGGTCGAACGCACGATGCCAACGTAGTCCCACATCGCCAGGCGCAGCTCCTCCCAGTTGTGGGAAATGACGACCCGTTCATCCGGATCGTTGCCGCCCAAATCCACCCAGGCGGGAATCTTCTCGCGCGTCGTCTCGATGGTTCCGAGATAACGTCCGGCGGATTGGGCACCGTTGCAGGCAAGCACGAGCGCCTCCAGCAAGGAGTTGCTCGCGAGCCGGTTGGCGCCATGCAAACCGGTGCAGGCAACTTCTCCGCACGCGTACAGGCCGGGGAGCGCCGTCTCCGCCTCGAGATTCGTCGCAATGCCTCCGCACGAGTAATGCGCGGCGGGAACCACCGGAATCAATTCTTTGGCGATATTCAGCCCGAGAAGCCGCTGACAGGTCTGGAAAATATTCGGGAAGCGCTCGCGAATGTATTCTTCCGAGTGATGCGTAATATCGAGCCACATGTGCTCCGCGCCGGATTTCTTCATCTCCGCGTCGATCGCCCGGGCCACGACGTCGCGCGGAGCGAGATCGGCCTGCGGATGATAAGCGGCCATGAAAGCCTCGCCATCAGGATTCCGGAGAATCGCCCCTTCCCCGCGAACCGCTTCGCTAATCAGGAATCGTTCGTTCCCGTGCGTGTAGAGCGTCGTCGGATGAAACTGGATGAACTCCATGTTCCGGATCGGCACACCGGCCCGGTAAGCCATCGCGATGCCGTCGCCGGTCGCGATGTCGGGATTGGTCGTAAACCGATACACTTGTCCGATGCCGCCGGTCGCCAGCAAGACAATGGGCGCGGAAAACGCGCGCACGCGATTCCCGCGAACGTCCAGCGCGTACAGTCCGATCACCCGGTCTTCCTTCGGCACGGGCTGGCCAGCCCGCGCGGCGGTTTTGCCGCGTGTCACCAGATCGATCGCGAAGAAGTGCTCAAAGACCTTGATTCGCTCCGAGCGCGCGATCGCGTTGAGCAGCGCGGTCTCGATCGCTTTGCCGGTCATGTCCTTCACGTGGAGGATCCGGCGCTGGGAATGTCCGCCCTCGCGTCCGAGATCGTACTCGCCGGTCTCGGTTTTTGAAAATTGCAGCCCGAGGTCGATCAGCTCCTTCACGTGCCGCGGCCCGGCCCGGACGATCGCGCGCACGACCTCTTCGTCGCACAAGCCGTCGCCCGCGGCCAGCGTGTCCTGAACGTGGCTTTCGAAATCGTCCGACTCCGCCATCACGCACGCGACGCCGCCCTGGGCGTGATTCGTGTTTGAATCCGCGCGGTTCTTTTTGGTCAGGATCGCAACTTGGTATCCCTGCTCGGCGAGCTTTAACGCAAACCACAAGCCGGCGATGCCGCTCCCGACAACCAGTGCATCATAATCCTGACTCATTCGATAGAAAGAAGCCGCGAGAAATTCAGGCGGGGTTTCCGAAAACAGGCGTTAGAGGAGAATGTTATCGATCAGCCGAACCTCGTCGACCCAGATCGCCAGCGCAAGGAGGCTCTTCCCGGGCACAATCTCTCGAAGCGGCTCCAGGGTCTCCGGATCGACAAGGGAAACGTAGATGATACGCACCTTCCGCTTCGAACCCAGCGTGTGGGTGACCTCGGCGATTACACGGTCGGTGCTGCGCACACCCGACTCGACCATCTTTCGCGCGATCTCGAGGCTTTGCGGAATCACTGCGGCCTCGCTGCGCTGCGTGTTGGTCAAGTAGCGGTTTCGTGAGCTGAGCGCGAGCCCGTCTTCCTCGCGGACCGTCGGCGCCACGACCAATTCGATGTCAAAGTGGAGGTCGCGAACCATTTTCCGTATGATCGCCGCCTGCTGCGCGTCTTTCTGACCGAATACGGCAACGTCCGGGCGCACGATGTTGAAGAGTTTTCCGACGACCGTAGTGACGCCCCGAAAATGCTGCGGGCGCGAAATGCCGCAGAGCGATTTGCTCAGCGTCTCCTCGCTGATGTAGGTAGAGTAGCCGGCCGGATACATTTCTTTTTCATCCGCCAAAAAGACAAAGTGGACACCGGTCTCCCGGCATTGCTCGAGATCACTGTCACGATCGCGCGGATACTTTTCAAAATCTTCGTTGGGACCAAACTGGGTCGGGTTGACGAAGATCGAAACGACGACGATGTCCGCGTGTTCCTTCGCCGTCTCGATCAGCTTGATGTGTCCGGCATGGAGAGCCCCCATGGTTGGCACAAGCGCCACGCGCCGCCCCTCTTTCCGCAGGCTGGAGGCGGTCGATTGCATTTCGCGGATTGTCTCGATTACTTGCATGCTTCGCGCGGGTTTGGCGGAGGGTTTTCTTCCGCTGACTGGTCAACCATTCACAAGGCGGCGCTCGATCCATCCAGGCGCCGCAGCGTGATCACCTTTGACCGGAGAATGACAAGCGTCAATCGCCGATCTCCGCCGAGCCTTCTTAAAAACCAAGATCCGCGCGCGGATCGAGCGCCTTATCCCGGATCTCATCGCCCCGGATGAGCTCCCGAAGTCCCGCAGGCACATCGATCTCCGTTTTGAAGCGGAGCGTTTCGAAGGCGCGCGATGGATCGCCGCACGACTGCTGAATATCGCCCGGACGCGCGTCCTCGATCACCGGCGGCTCATGATCGGGATAGAATCGGCCGAACATCATCAACAGATCGCGGACGGAAGTTTCGCGGCCGGTGCAGATGTTTTGCGTGCAAGAACCGCGAAGGCGCGCGGTTGCCCCGAGCACATTCGCGCGGGCCACGTCATGGACCGAAACAAAATCGCGCGTCTGCCTTCCGTTTCCAAAGATCGTCACCGGCTTGCCTTGGGCGAAGCGCTCCTGGAAGATCGAAATGACCCCGGAATACGGCGAACTCGGATCCTGGCGCGGGCCAAAGATATTGAAGTAGCGGTGACAGACAACGGTCATGTCATAGCACCCGCCGTACCCCATCAGCAAGCTCTCCGAAGCCATTTTCGCCGCGCCGTACGGACTGATCGCGCGCGTCGGCGCGTGCTCGCGGATCGGCAGGTGTTTTTGATGCCCGTAAACGGCGGCCGATGAGGAAAAGACAAATCGGCGAACCCCGTTTCGCGCGGCGGCAATTGCCACGCTGTGGGTCGCGCCGAGATTCAAGCGGAAGTTGAGATCGGGATCCTGCAGGCTCTCCTGAACGCTGACCAGTGCCGCGAGGTGAATGACCGCGTCCGGTTCCGCCGCCTTCATCAGCTCCATCATGCGCGCCTCGTCGAGGCAGTCGGCCTCCTCCAAACGAAATCGCGGGTCGGCGAGCGCGCGCTCCAGGTTTTCCCGCTTTCCTGTGCGAAAGTTGTCGATTCCGACCACATCATAGCCGGATCCGAGCAAACGGTCGACTGTGTGGCTTCCGATGAAACCGGCGGCTCCTGTTACGACAATAGCACCCATTGCCCTTATTCCTTAGCGGAGATTCGATCCGTGACGCCATCCTTAAATCGCCGCTCTGTCCGGCAGCGAATCTCCCCTCGTGCATCCGGCATCTCAAATTTCTTCCGCGACAGCCCCGACCACGATTTTCCGGAGATCCTCGGGAAGCTGTTCCGCAAGAGCCAGCGCCTCCTCGCGCCCCCGCGGCGACATCTTCTTCCAAGTCTTGCGCAAAATGACCGCGAGCTTCTCCGGTTCATGCTTTGAGGCAAAGTCCTCGAATTCGTTCTCCAGGAAAACCAGGCAGGCAACGTCTTCCAGCGTCTGCGTTTCCGGGTCGGTTTTCAGCTGAGTTTTCAGGAGCAGTTCCCGGACGCGCTCAATGACGTCTTCACCGTATCCGCATTCGCGCAAAATCACCGCGGCCTCGTCGCCGTGGAGAATCGCCAATTCGCGGCGCCACGCTTTGTAACCGAGTTTCCCCTCCGGATAACGGTCGCGCGGAATCTTCCATCGGCGGAGATGCTGGGAATACACAGCCAGCCGCAGCGCCTCGCTCGCGTCCGGCGCCAGTTTCGTCAGCCACGCGCGCATCCGGTCGTGATAAAGCACTGACCACGCAATCTCCCGGCCGTTGCGATCCACCCGGCGCGGATCCTCGGCGTGGGCTTCATCCAATCGGCTGACAGCGTTGTTAAATCGATCCGATACCGCCTTCATCCCAACGAATTCTGGACGCTGAACCTGAAATGCCGAATCCAAAAACGCAACCTTCCCGGAAAAGAAAAAACCTGCCGCCCGGCCTCAACTCCGGACGGCAGGCTCTATCCCACACCAGAATGGGCTACCGTGCTTCCTCCCAGAAATAATCCGGGACGAAAAATTCTTCTTCTGGATTGCGGTCGTCGAAATCGGGGGCGCTGTCGAAATCAGCTTTCTTCAACTTCTCTTTCCGAATCAGGAATTCGGAACCGTTTTTCATGTTCCGCAACACTTCGATGACATCGGAAAAGTCATCGTCGTAGAAACTGATTCCGTCTTGGTCGCGCACGCGCCAGACGTCGATAATGGATTTGGGACCTTTACGAGATGCTTGTTTCGTGGAGTTTCTCATACTATTCGGGTGGGTTGGCGTTCGGATGATCGGCAGGAAGGTAACAAAAATTAAAAGTCCTTCCAATCAGGGGACTTCCTCTCCCGCGAGTAGGGGAAACCACCAAAGCTGATCCGGCGATAAAACGCCGCAAAACGCCCCAATTCGCCATCCTGCGCACCAAGACGGAGCGGCTCGTTCCCGGGTTCCCTCGAATTGCATGCGACAAAGCGGAATCGACACGCGCCGGGAATCCCGCAAAACTGGCGCCGATGATCGCTTCGACCACGGAAATTCGTGTCCGTTACGCGGAAACCGACCGGATGGGTGTCGCTTACCATGCCAACTATCTCACTTGGTTCGAGGTCGCGCGGGTCCAGATGCTCGACGAGATCGGCTGTCCCTATCGCGACCTCGAAGCCGACGGTTACCGGCTGCCGGTTTTTGAAGCCAACATTCGCTACCTTCGGCCGTTGACCTTCGACGACCGCGTCACGATCGAAGCTGTCATGAAGGAAAAGCCGGGTCTGCGAATCCGGATCGACTACACGGTTTCGTGCCGCGACGAACTGATTGCCCGCGGTTTCACCCGGCACGCGTTCATCAATGCCGACGGCCGCCCCACCCGTCCTCCCCCGAGCTTCCGCGCCTTGATAGAAAGTCACTTCCCAAACCAGCCCTCCGCGAGCGGCGCGTGAGGCTGAGGCGGGTTCACGGCCGGCCTTCAGTCTTCAGCGCGCTTCCGGCGGGTCCCCCTCGCCCTCGGCTCAGGCGTTCGGGTAACTGCCGAGCCACTTCACGAGCGGGCACGATTTCTTCACTTCTTTCAACGCCTCCTGGACGACCGGGTCTTCGTAATGGCCGACGATGTCGATGAAGAAAACGTAGTCCCACGATTTTCTCCGGCTCGGACGCGATTCGATCTTGGTCATGTTGATTCCGCGCGCGGCGAACGGCGCGATCGCCCGCTGAAGCGCGCCGATCTCGTCAGCGATCGAAATCACAAAGCTCGATTTATTCTCTCCGTTCCGCACCGGGCCTGAGGAAGCGGTGCCGATGACCAGGAACCGCGTCACGTTGTCGGCTTTATCCTGGATATTGCGCGCGACGATCGGCGCTCCGTACATCTCCGCGGCAAGCGAGCTCGCCACCGCAGCCGCTCCCGGCTTGTCGCGCACCATCTCAACCGCCCGCGAGGTGCTCGCCACTTCGCACAGCTCCGCGTCAGGCAGATTCGTTTGCAGCCACCGGCGGCATTGCCACAAAGCCTGGTCCTTCGAATAAACTGTTTTGATCTCCTCGATCGGCGAAGGCGAAATCAGGTTGTGCGAAATGTCCAAATACACCTGCGCGACGATCTTCAGGTCCGACTCCACCAGCATGTCGAGGGAATGGATCACGGCGCCTTCGGTCGAATTCTCCACCGGAATGACCCCGTAATCCGCCTCGCCGCGCTCGACGGCGGCAAACACATCCGGTATCGTCGAAAACGGTTTGTACGCCAGACTCGCGCCAAATTTCCTCAGCGCCGCCTGGTGCGTATAGGTCGCCTCCGGACCAAGATAGGCGATCACGGTCTCCTTCTCCAAGGCGATTGAGGCCGACATGATCTCCCGGTAGATCGCGCGAAGGGCGACCTCCGTCAGCGGGCCTTCATTCTGTTTCAGAACCTTCTGAAAAACCTCTTCTTCGCGCTGCGGCACATAAATGGCGCCGCCGCTTTCGCGTTTCAGCTTCCCGATCTCCGCCGCCAGCCGCAACCGCTCGTTGAGCATCGCGACCATCTTCCGGTCGATTTCGTCGATCTTGCTCCGAATCGAATCGAGACTCGCTCCGCCGGCCGTGCCGCCAGTCTGCCAGTTGCCCGGCTCTTCCTCCCGCGCGGATTCCGGCGCGTTTCCCGCGGGACCCTTCTGTTCGCTCTTCTGCTGCTCGCTCACGATTGTGGTTCCTCCTCCGTTTCCAGGCCGACTTCCTTATCTGAAACGAGCGCGGGATTCGCGGCTTGCTGAATCCACTCGTCAATCTGCCGCGGCGATAAGACATCCGACGCCGGCAGCTCGTCCAGCGACTTGACGCCGACAAAATCCAGAAACTTCTCCGTCACCCCGTATTGAATCGGCCTTCCCGGAAGCTCCGCACGGCCCATCACCTCGATCAACTCCCGTTCGAGCAGGCGGTTCAGGGCGCCGTCCGCGGAAACCCCGCGAATCGTTTCGATCTCGGCGCGCGTGACCGGCTGCCGGTAGGCGACGACCGCCAGCGTCTCCAGCGCCGCCTGACTGAGACGCGCCGGCCGCGGTTCGCCGCGCAGGCACCGGATCCACGACGCGAACTCCGCCCGCGCCACCAGCCGGTAACCGTTGTGGCCTTCGATCAACTGAAACACCTGGTTCGATTCGTCGAGCTCTTGCTGAATCGCCTCCATCGCCTCGCGAATTTGCGTCGCCGTCACCAGTGAAGGAACCGCTCCATTCCGGTCCGGCCCGGCGTCCGGCTCCTCCGGCTCCGCGGCTTCCCCGGCGTTGCCGTCGGATTCGGTTTCCGCGCCGCTTTCGCCTTCGGTTTCTTGGTCGCTTTCAGCTTCCCCGTCGTCCGCGCCGCCGCGGTCGCCGTCATCCGAAGCAGCTGTCTCCTGCTGATGGTAACGAGTGACCACGCCCTGAATGTCTTTGACCGACAGAGCTTCCGAGGAGGAAAAGAGCAGAGCCAGGAGAATTCGCTTTAGATCGAATGCCATTACTTCTTTTGTGTGTACAACGGTGAATTTGTTTGCTAAGGCCGACGGCAATAGCAAATAAATAGTGCCTGCGGCCATACAGGGAGGCGCGAGACCGCAGGCTTTTCACGATCCTCGGGCTCATCCGCTTTCCCTGTTGCAATCACCGGCGCGTGTCTCTCCCCTCGGAGTGCCGTCGCGCTCGTGCGCGGCCGCTGACATCAACCATTCCAAGACTACTGTGGACTCGACAACCGAAAAGAACACCGACGCTCTCAGAAAATATTCCTCCATCGTCGTCGACGGTCCCGACCGCGCCCCGAGCCGCTCGATGCTCCGCGCAACCGGCTTTACGGATGAGGATTTTCGCAAACCGCAGATCGGCATTGCGAGCACCTGGAGTGACCTGACGCCGTGCAACATGCACATCAATGATCTCGCCGAGCACGCCGCCAAAGGCGTGAACGAAAACGGCGGCAAGGCGGTCACGTTCGGCACGATTACGATTTCTGACGGCATCTCGATGGGAACGAAAGGGATGCGCTACAGCCTCGTTTCGCGCGAGGTGATTGCCGACAGCGTCGAAACCGTCGTCGCCGGCGAAGGGTTTGACGGTCTCGTGGCCATCGGCGGCTGCGACAAAAACATGCCCGGCTGCATGATGGCGATCGCCCGTCTCAACCGGCCCGCGGTGTTCGTCTACGGCGGCACAATCCTCCCCGGTTTCCACCCGGAGGACAAAGACCAGAAGTGCGCGCTCGACATCGTCTCCGTTTTTGAAGCGGTCGGCAAATTTGCCAAGGGCGAGCTCGATGAAGCCGGCCTTGCCGAGGTCGAAAAATCCGCGATTCCCGGTGCCGGTTCGTGCGGCGGCATGTACACCGCCAACTCGATGGCCAGCGCGATCGAGGCGCTCGGCATGAGCTTGCCGGGAAGCAGCGCCCAGCTCGCGATTTCCAAGGATAAGCGAACCGACTGCGAACGCGCCGGCGCCGCGGTCCTCAAGATGCTCGAACTTGGGATCAAGCCGCGCGATATTCTGACCAAAAAGGCGTACGAGAACGCGATCATCACCGGCATTGCTCTTGGAGGTTCAACCAATTTGATCCTCCACCTGATCGCCATGGCAAGCGCCGGCGACGTCGACCTGACGATCGACGATTTCGAACGTCTCGGCGAAAAGGTCCCGCTGCTTTGCGACGTGAAGCCGTTCGGACGCTACAACATGAGCCACTTGATCCGCATCGGGGGCATTCGGCCGCTCATGAAGGAACTGCTCGATCGCGGCCTCCTTCACGGCGACGCCCTGACCTGCACCGGTGAAACGCTGGCTGAAAGCTTGAGCGGCACGCCGCCGTACCCGAGTTATCCGGACCAGCAGGACATCGTTCGTCCGTGGGACGATCCGATTAAGCCGAATTCCCACCTCCGCATTCTGCGCGGGAATCTCGCCCCGACCGGCGCCGTTGGAAAAATCACCGGAAAGGAGGGACTCCATTTCAAAGGCACCGCCAAAGTCTATGAAGGCGAGGAAGACGCCCTCAAGGGAATCCTCCGCGGGGATGTTGTCGCCGGCGATGTCGTCGTTATTCGAAACGAAGGTCCAGTTGGCGGGCCCGGGATGCGAGAGATGCTTTCGCCGACCAGCGCCGTCGCCGGTCGCGGCTTGATCAATGACGTCGCCCTCATCACCGACGGCCGATTCAGCGGCGGCTCGCACGGGTTTGATGTCGGCCACATCACGCCGGAGGCGGCGTGCGGCGGCCCGATCGCCATTGTCCAGAACAACGACATCATCGAAATCGACGCGGTTAAAAATACGATATCACTCCTGATCCCGGAAGAGGAATACAACGCCCGAATGGCAAAGGTCGAAGCGAAGGGGTCGCCGGAACAGCGCGGCGTTTTGGGCAAATACGCCCGCCTCGTCAGCTCCGCCTCCCTCGGCGCCGTCACCGATCTCGACCGCAACGGAACCTGAGATCAGAACCAAAATTTAAAATCCAAAATCCAAAATCGACTGTGTCCTGGAGCCGTTTTCAATCGTACTTCTTCACTGAGCCCCGTCTAGGTTTCAGCCTCGACATCAGCCGGATGAATTTCCCGGACAATTTCCTGCCGTCGATGGAGGAGCGGATGCAAAAAGCCTATCGTGCGATGGAGGAGCTGGAAAACGGCGCCATTGCCAATCCGGACGAGAACCGGATGGTCGGCCATTACTGGCTCCGCGATTCCGATCGGGCGCCTTCGGAAGAAATCCGCTCGGCGATCCGAACCAACCTCCAGGCGATCGGCACGTTCGTCGCCAATGTCCACGCCGGCGGTGTCGAGGGCAGCTCCGGCGCTTTTACCGATCTCCTGCTGATCGGGATCGGCGGTTCCGCCCTCGGGCCGCAGTTCGTCAGCCAGGCCCTGGGCCACCCGCGCCGCGACCGGCTGCAGGTTCATTTTTTCGACAATACCGATCCAGACGGTATGCGGACAATCCTTTCCGGACTCAACGGACGCCTCGGCCGCACCTTGTGCATCGTCGTCTCGAAGTCCGGCAGCACGCCTGAAACCCGCAACGGCATGATCGAAGCCAAAGGCGCCTGGAGCGCGGCCGGACTCGATTTCGCCAAACACGCGGTCGCGGTGACCGGCGAAGGCAGTGCGCTCGACCGTCTCGCGCGTGAGGAAAAATGGCTGAAACGCTTCCCGATGTGGGACTGGGTCGGCGGCCGCACGAGCGAGCTGGCCGCTGTCGGCCTGCTCCCGGCCGCGCTGCAAGGCATCGAAATCCATCCGATGCTGGAAGGCGCCGCCGCGATGGACGCCCTGACGCGCGAACGGACAACCGCGCGGAATCCCGCGGCGCTTCTCGCCCTGATGTGGTATTACGCGACGGGCGGGCGCGGCGAACGCGACATGGTCATTTTGCCGTATAAGGACCGCCTCGCGCTGTTCTCCAAATACCTTCAGCAGTTGATCATGGAGTCGCTCGGCAAGGAGCGCGATCTCGACGGCAACCTCGTTCATCAAGGGATCGCCGTCTACGGCAACAAAGGCTCGACGGACCAGCACGCCTACATTCAGCAGCTCCGGGAAGGCGTGAATAACTTTTTCGTCACCTTCATCGAAGTTTTGCGCGACCAGGACGGCGAGGCCGTCGCGGTTGAAAATGATTTTACGTCGGGGGATTTCCTTAACGGATTCCTTCTCGGGACACGCCAAGCGCTCCACGACAATGGCCGCGAGTCGATCACGATCACGATCGATGAAGTGACGCCTCGCTCGATCGGGATGCTGATTGCCCTCTACGAGCGCGCGGTCGGTTTTTACGCCAGCCTCGTCAACATCAACGCCTACCACCAGCCGGGTGTCGAAGCGGGCAAAAAGGCCGCCGCGGAGATCCTCGCGCTCAAGGCGCGGATCATCAAGGTTGTGCGGGAATCGGGCGAGCCGCTTTCGGTCGAACAGGTCGCCGAACTTGCAAGAGCACAAAATCAAACGGAACTTGTCTTTAAACTTCTCGAACATCTGGCGGCAAATCGCCAGCACGGGATCACCAAACAGCAAAAGGAGCTTGTTTTCGCGGCAAAGTTTCAAGCAGCTTCCGAATCAAAATAAGTCTTTTCTATTGCGCGGGATCGCTCCACGCTGGTAAACACAAAATTTCTCCGAGCACTAATCCTCTATGAATATCGCTTCCATGTTTCTTCGCATTCTTGCAATCGTAGGCGCCATCGCGGCAGGCGTCATGTTCTGGATGATCGGCGACACGAAAGAACGTCTCGAGGCCGATCTAACTTCTACCGAAAACCAGCTCAACAGCACGCGAAATGATTTGAATACGTTGCGCGGCGAACACGAAACATTGCAGGAAGAGGCTGCTCAGCTCACGACTGCACTCGAGGAATCCCAGGCTCGCGCAAACACCCTCGAAAACCAGTTGGCGCAAACCCGCCGGGAACTCGCCGAAGCGACTCGCGCGGCCGACGCCCGCGAGCGGGAAGCGGAAACGCTCCGCCAAGAGAGAGCGAGAATTCAACAAGAACTCATCGCCGAAAAGGAGCGCGCGCAGCAGCTTGCCAACACACTCGAGTCGGAAGACGCCGCGAAACTCCGCGCGCACATCGCCCGGCTGGAGGAACAGTTGATCCGCACCAACGAACAATTGCAGAACATCGATACCGCCAGTTCGCAGCAGGCGGACGGTCAGGGACGCGCTGTTCTCCGTGGAGAAGTCACCGAAGTCAGTGATCAGTCGGCCTACATTGTCATCGACCTCGGGTCGGTCCATGGCGCTCGTGAGAACGCGACCGTCATGCTTCGTCGCGGCCCAACCTACGTCGGCCGCGCCCGCATCAGCGATGTCCGCGACAATGTCAGCATCGCCGAACTTCTTCCGGGCACAAACAACGTCCGCACCGGCGATCAAGCGGTCACGCTGAACTAACCGGTGTTTTTCATTCTGACGTCCGTGAGCGCGATTCATCCGCTGCTGACGGACGCCTGCCGAAGAATCGCGTCTTTCCTTTTGCTTTTGAGATCGTTGAACATTCGCCGCCTGATTCTCGTTCTGCTTGGCTGCGTCGGAGTTTTCGTCGCCGGTCCCGGCTGTGCCACGCACGACCCGGCCGACTCGAGCATCCCGTGGAACCGGCCCGCCAACTGGGAGCAAAGCCTTCCGGGCATGAGCAATTTTTAGCCGACGTCACAGACGCGTCAGCGTTTGGACCGAAGCGCTTCGTGATCGGTCAGATCGAGTCGTAACGGCGTGATCGAAACGAAGTCCTGCTCGACCGCCCAGCGATCCGTTCCCTCTTCCGTCGCTTCCAGCGGTTCCGTTGTGAACCAGTAATGCACGCGCCCCATCGGGTCCGTTCCGGGGACGACTTTTCCTTCGTAATGCCGGACAGACTGCCGCGTCCATCGGATTCCGCGCGGTGTTTCCGGGAAATTGACATTGACCAAGGGAAAGTCGCAATCGCGGAGAAGGAGGTCGAGCACCTGCTCCAGGTACGGGTTCATGGTTTGATAATCGGGCGTCCCCTCCTCGTCGCCGATCGGCGAACTGAAAGCGATCCCGCGGATGCCGAGCAATGCAGCCTGTTTCGCCGCCGCCAGGGTGCCGGAATGCCACATCGCCGAGCCGAGATTGTGGCCGAGATTGATACCTGACAGGACCACGTCAACCCGCTCCCACTTATAGGCGCCGAGCGCGACGCAGTCGGCGGGCGTGCCATTGACGCGATACGCTTCCAAGCGATCGAAATCGGTTCGCCTCGCCGAGAGCGGACGTGAAGCCGTGATCGCGTGCCCGGTGGATGACTGTTCCACATCCGGGGCGACAACTCGCACCGTTCCGAACTTCGTCGCCGCCCTGGCAAGAGCCGCAATTCCGGGACTGTAGATTCCATCATCGTTGCTTATCAGGATGCGCATAGTTCCAAGATACACCTCAAGGCTCATTTTTCGGCCCGGCCGATCGTTTTCGCGTCTACCCAGCAGAATTCGCGGTGCTGGAAATGGTAATCCCGCGAAACTCGAAGTATCGTGCATGCAGTCGAGGAAGCCGGTGAACCGGAAGCCGGCAGCCAGGTGGCTTGGAGGGGGACGATGAATATTCTTCTGCTGCATAATGCGAACGCAGGTAGCGGTGACCAGCCAAACCGGGACGAACTCGTGCGCTTGATCCGCGATGCCGGGCACACGGTTGTTTACGAAGCCACGACCGAGAAGGGAGCGGAATGGACGTTCAGAAACAATCTCGACGCGGTGATCGCGGCGGGCGGCGACGGAACGGCCCGAAAGGCGGCTCTGGCCATGGCCGGCAGCGGGATTCCCCTTGGCATTCTTCCGCTCGGGACGGCGAATAATATCGCAAAATCCTTTGGGTCGTTCGCTCCGCTTCCCGCGATTCTCCAAGCGCTTCACGATGAACGGCGGCGACGCCTCAACACCGCGATCGCTGCGGGATCCTGGGGTACGACTCGGTTTATCGAGTCAGCCGGAGCCGGATTGCTCGCCCGCTTGATCGCCGGATTGGCGGCGGACACCGGCGAGACGCCCTCCCCGTCGGTAGCCGCCGCTCGCGCGGTTGCGCGCGAGATCGTGACGCGGTCACCAGAATCGGTGCGATCGGTTTGGATCGACGGGCGCGAGATCAAGGGACCGTTTTTGCTGGCTGAAGCGATGAATATCCAGGCTGCCGGCCCAAACCTTTGCTTCGCGCCTCAGGCCGACCCGGGCGACGGTCTTCTCGATGTTGTGCTAGTCAGTGCCAAAGATCGCGGCCGTTTCGCCGCCTTCCTGCATGATCCGGACCATGCCGATCCTCCGGGCGAGGTGATTCGCGGGAAAGCTCTGGAAATCGAGTTTACCGGTCCGGTTCACGCGGATGATTTCACCTGGACCCCAACCGCAACCGGCGGGTCCAGGGATTTGGATCAGATCGATTCGACAAACCGAACCGGCACACTGGAGCGCGCAAGCGTAAGGATTTCGGGAGAATCGCTGGAAATTATCGCTGCCGAAGTCAGCGAGCCGCTTTGATCGATTCTTCGAAGCCGGGAAAATAGCGCTCAATGACCGGCAGTTCGAACCGGCGCAAGATCGCCGTGTTCGGCTCGCGCTCCAGAAGAAACTCGAACGAACGCTCGATCAGCTTCTCGGGTGTCTCGCTTTCCCCTGTCAGCTTTCGCCAATACGCATCTGTCAGCGTCACCTCGTGCGTCGTTGTCGAAGCGCCGGCGACAATGACCTCATAGCGTTCGTCATCCATCTTGCGAATGGAAATCATCCGTTCGTCTCCGGGTCACTGTGATTTTCTGACCGACATTCCGCGCCACCGCTCCAACGGTGGAAGCGAAGCCGGCCCTCGTCAAACTTCACCCGCGCGAGGTGAAGCGAGCGGCTGCCGCCAGCGCCGTATTGATCCAGCGGAGCCGACCAGGCATGATAGGCAATCCAAGGCGCCCCGGAAGCATCACGGAAAAACGAAGCACCGCCAGGACCGCGTTCGCGCGCGCCGTGCGAACGAAGGATCGGGCCGCCTTCCTGTTTCTCAAATGGACCGAGCGGACTCGGCCCTGCGGCATATGCGACGGCGTAGTTTGGCCCTTGCCACCAGTTAGCCGAGTAAATCAGGTAAAAGCGCCCGTCGTGCCGCAACATGCTCGGATTCTCGATCAACGGCTGTTCCCATTCTTGATCGACGGAAACCAGCGGGACGGGATCGTTTTGCAACGTCAGCCCGTCACTCGCCAGCCGCTGCGCGTACAGTGTCGACGGCAGGCCGACCGCGTTGGCGTCGCTTTTCCACAACAGATAAAGGCTTCCGTCGTCATCGCGAAAAACCTCCGGATCGATCGAGCCGCCAAGTTCCTCCTGGAAGACCACCGGACCGTCGCTGTTGTCAACAAATGGTCCCAGCGGAGAATCGGCTGTCGCGCGGCTGATCGCCTGTCTGCCCTTCTCTTTGTATCGAGTTGTATAATACAGGATGTACCGTTCTCCAACCCGCACCACTGCAGGCGCCCAGTTCAATCGTCGCCCCTGTGCGGCCCATGCGGGCAGCTCCGGCAACGCATCCCCCGCCTCTTCCCAAGTCGAAAGGTTCGTCGATCGCAACACGGGGATGCGTGTCCCCTTCGAATTAGTCGAATAAGCGTAATACGTCTCATCCACGCGCAGCACATACGGATCGGGGAAGTTCTCCGCAAAGACCGGCTGCACGGGACAGGTTCCCTCGCCCGCCCTCGCCGACGACAAGCTCGAGGGCAGCATCAGGACCGCCCAGGCGGCCGCGGCCGCCGGCAGCACACGGCGGATCCGGCGCAATTCCCGCCGCCTCAACGCGCCTCCTCCCGCTTCTCGCCCTCCTCGACACCAGCCGCCCAGCGAATCGCACCGACCAAGTGCGCGCGAAAAGCTTCCTCATCGTAACTCTCCTCCGTATGACCGAGGCCTGTATAGACCGCGCGTCCCCCTTCAAAGTGGTGATACCAGGCGATCGGATGGTCGTCGCCCATCTCACTTCCTTCGAAGCTCGAAGTGTCGAGCGCAAGCAGGACATGGATGCCTTCCGCCTTCCGCGGATTGCTCCGAAAACTGTACCATTCATCGGTCCGCACCCATTCCTTATCCAAATGCCGCGTTGCTGGATGATTATGATCCTCAACCGTCACCCGGGCTTCCTGGATCTTTGGATGGCTCTTAAACCAGGCGCCGACGAGCTGGCCATACCACGGCCAGTCGTAGCCGGTATCGGCCGCGGCATGCACACCGACAAATCCCCCGCCGTCCCGGACAAACTTCTGGAACGCCGTCCGCTCGCTTTCCTTCTCCAGCACGTTGCGCGTTGTATTCAAAAACAGGATCACCTCGAAGCGGGCGAGATCGTCCGTGTTGAAGATCGCGGCATCCTCCGTCGCCTCGACGTCAAAACCGTGTTTTTGGCCGAGGTCACGAATGGTCTCGACACCCTTCTCGATCGATTGATGCCGAAACCCGGCCGTCTTGGAAAACACCAAGACCCGCGGCGGATCGGTCTCCGGCGCGCCGGACCAGAGATGGTGATGGCAAGCGGTCAAAAGCAAGAACACGGCCGCGAGCGCGGAGCGAGAAAGAAGAGTAACGAGTTTCATGGTGTCAATCGAGCAGGTGATCCCAAACCTTTTGTTCCCGAACCCCGGAAAAATCAATTCCCGAATCCCAGCGCCCGACAGAAGTCGGACGCAAGCATCCAAAACAACAGCCGAAAGACCGAAGAAAAAAGATCTGGGATCAGAGACGAATGACGAGAGACATCAATTGACATTGCAGTGCCATCCGGAGTCATTTTCTCTGAATGAGAACATCGCGCGATGCCCCCGCTCCTAGATACGTCATGAACCTTGAGCTCACTACGAACGAGTTTATCACGCTCCTGAAGGCCGTCTACCTGGCCGACTGGGTCGCCAACGCGCAAGCGGAGTCGGCATCCGACGAAGACCGCGAGATCGCTCGGCTCCGCCGGAAGCTTTTTGCGGTCGGCAAGGAAGCCGGCTTCGAGGATCTGGCGCGTCACGACCCGGACAGGGATGATTATTTCGAAACCGATGCGCTGGCCGAGGATTTGGACGCGGAGATTCTCGAAAGGCATGTCGATCGCACTTTCTGGCGCGAGCTGATCGCCCGGCTGACCGATAAGATTATGGACGAGCGCTTTGGAGCTGAAATCACCGGCTGGTCGGATGCCGTGTACAAAAAGCGGCGGCGTCCAATCGAGCGTAAGGTCGAAGCTGAGCTTCAAGAAAACGGGCTGAAAAACCTCTTCCTCCTCGGCGACTTTTCCTGAACCGGGCGGCGGGCCGACAAATCTTCGCATCTTTCCTGGAATTTGCGTCTCCGATTATTGACCCGTTTCCAGCGCGGCCCTATTTCTTCTTGTTTCTGATGGACAAGATCAAACAGGAACTCCTGGAGTCCTACCGCAGCCACGGGGGCATTAATCACATGGACGGCCCGAACCTGCCGTCGCGCGAAAGCGTTGATCTCCTGGCGACAGACTTTATGCACCTTCTGTTCCCGGGCTACTTCGAGAAGCGAACGCTGACGAAGCAGGAGTTTGATGAAGCTCTTGAAGAACGGCTCCAGAACCTTCGCCGGAATTTGACAGCGGAAATTGCCAAGTGCATCCAGTGCAAGCAGGACCCGGCCGGGCCGACAGACGCCGAACAGGAGGCGCTTCACATTCTCCGATGCCTGCCGGCGATCCGCAGACTGCTCCTGACCGATGTTCACGCGGCCTACTTGGGCGATCCCGCGGCACCGAATTACGAAGAAATTATCCTCGCCTACCCGTGTGTGCTTGCCATCTCCATCTATCGCGTCGCCCACGTGGCTTATGAGCGAAGGATTCCGATGCTGCCGCGAATGCTGACGGAGTATGCGCACCGGCGCACCGGCATCGATATCCATCCGGGCGCTCAAATCGGATCCCATTTCTTTATCGACCACGGGACGGGCGTCGTCATCGGGGAAACGACGACCATCGGTTCCCACGTCAAACTCTACCAAGGCGTCACCCTCGGAGCGCGGTCGTTCAAAATCGACGAGTCCGGAAAGATCATTAAGGGCATCAAGCGTCACCCGGACATCGAGGACAACGTCACCATCTATTCCGGTGCCACAATCCTCGGAGGCGAAACCCGGATCGGCGCCAACTCGATCGTCGGTGCCAACGTCTGGCTTATGGAATCTATTCCGCCCAACAGCGTCGCCTATTACAAAGGCGAAAATCTTCAGATCCGCGACCGCAAGCGCAGCGACCGCGTGGAAGAGAGCAGCAAGACCTAGGCATTTCGATCCAGCTGCATTCCGAGCGAGCACGACTTTCCCGCTGCGCGGATCCGCGCTAGTTTTTCCTTTTCTCACACCGATGAACATTCCTTTCACCAAGATGCAAGGCGCCGGCAATGACTTCGTCGTCTTCGACAACCTCAACGGCTGCCTGCGTCTGACGACCGACCAGATTCGCCGCCTCTGCGACCGGCGTTTCGGAATCGGCGCGGATGGGATTATCCTTCTCGAAAAGAACACCGGGCCGTCGCACGACGCGCGCATGATCTATTACAATGCCGACGGGTCCCGCGGAGAAATGTGCGGCAACGGGGCGCGCTGTTTCACTGCCTTCGCGCTCGCGCGTGAACTCGGCTCCAATGGCTCTCTCCGGTTCCAAACCGACGCCGGTTCAATGGCCGCCAGCGCTCGCAACAACCTTTACACGATCCAGATGACGGACCCGGCGGATCTGAAGCGCGACATCCATGTCGAGCTCGCCCGCGGGCCCGCAGTGGTTCATTTCGTCAACACCGGTGTCCCGCACGTGGTCCGGTTTGTTGACGACCTCGATGCTGTCAATGTTCTCGCCGAAGGCGCGGAACTGCGGCGGCACGAGGCGTTCGCCCCGAGAGGCGCCAACGTGAATTTCGCACTCGTCCGCGACAACGAGGAGCTGATTCGGGTCCGGACCTACGAACGCGGTGTTGAAGCCGAAACGCTCGCCTGCGGAACCGGCGTCACAGCCGCGGCAATCTTCGCGAACCTGATCCGCGGCAAAACAAACCCAGTGCGCGTTCAAGTAGCGGGTGGCGACATTCTTGATGTCGATTTCGCTCGCGACGGCGATACGTTCAGCAACGTGACTCTTACCGGCCCGGCCCAAGTGGTCTTTGAGGGCAGAATCGACATTTAAAACGGGGTCGGGGATATGTAAGTGGTTGCCCGGCAAGGACTCGAACCTTGACAAACGGTACCAAAAACCGTTGTGCTACCATTACACCACCAGGCAATTCAGGCCCTAAACTAGACAAGCGTTTCGATCGGAGTCAAGCGGTAGTTCCCCAGTTTCATCGCTTTCAGAAGTTTTCCGCAATGAAAGATCCCGTGAACGCCTATTGGTAAAAAAACTCGACCGCACCGTCGTTTTTTCTAACGCTGAAACGATCCATGATCATTCAACCAAAAGTCCGCGGTTTTCTCTGTGTGACCGCCCATCCCGACGGGTGCGCACGACATGTTCAGGAGCAAATTGACTACGTTCGAGGCAAAGGCCGGATCGAAGCCGGTCCCCGAAACGTCTTGGTCATTGGGGCCTCCACCGGTTACGGCCTCTCTTCGCGAATCACCGCGGCCTTCGGTTCCGGCGCCAGCACAGTCGGCGTCTTCTACGAACGCCCGCCTGCACCTGACAAAATTGCCACCGCCGGCTGGTACAACTCAGCCGCCTTTCACAAGGCCGCAAAGGCCGAAGGGCTCTACGCGCGAAGCATCAACGGCGACGCGTTTTCCAACGAGTGCAAACAGGAGGTCATCGATCTCATCAAAAAGGACCTTGGCTACGTCGACCTCGTTGTCTACAGCCTCGCTTCGCCCCGCCGCACGCATCCAAAAACCGGTGACACGCTCCGTTCCGTCATCAAACCGATCGGCGAGGAGTTCACGAACAAAACCC
>CAZYAN010000051.1:3378-26418 GCA_964645585.1 uncultured Opitutales bacterium | reverse complement strand
TCGAAACGCGGCGTCGCGCGTCCGAAAACCTTGCACAATCGAAGCGGATCCCCGGCGGAAGATCTCCCGTTCTTCGAGAATCCGATCCCCTTGGGCGACGGCGGCCCGATATTTTCGTTCCGCGTCATCCAGCGCGCGCAAGCGCTCGTTGATCGTCTGGAGATGGTCGCCCATCGCTCCAATCTCCGCGCCCAGCGCCGCCGCCTGCTCGCGCAATTGCTGATCCCCGAGCCGGCCGCCGATCGAATCAAACCTCACCCATCGTTCCGTCGTCGCCTGGGAATGAACCAGTGAATCCAAAGCGGCCTTGGAAGCCAGACTCTTGGCGGAGAGCACGCGGATCGCTGTCGAGAGAGCAGCATTAACCGCCCCGCGAGCCCCCGAGGTAACGTCCCCACCGGCAGCCATTCCCGCTATAAAGTTTCGGGGCAGGGCTTCCTTTACTGCCTCCGACGATTTTTCCAAAGCCTTCTCAGCCGCATCAATAATATCGGCGGAAATACCGCTCGCGAACTTCACCTGCTCGACAAGTTCCTGGGAGATTAAAAGCCCGCGTTCGAAGTCAGAGACTGCATTGTCCGTATCCACCCGCGCCTCGAAAAGTCGGAGATTCTTCTCCAGCCCGCTTTGGGCGCCTTGGGCACCGCTCAGCGCTTGAGCAAGAGCATGGTGAGCAGCGATCAGCTCGGAAATCGTTTGCTGAATCGCTCCCGGGGAACGACGCACGCCCGTCCAGTTGTCTGGTTTATCAAAGAACCCGTGCGGGCCGAGGACGTAGTCGATGTATTCGGAACCTTCTTCCCTGTCCTCCTGATAAACATAGAAGTTCAGGTTGTCGTAGAGATGGGTCCGCCAGTTATTCGGCAACTCCTGAAGATCGAGCCGATAGGCGCGCGATTCGTTCCCTTGGGCGAGCCCCAGATTGTCAGGCAGTTCCGGAAGGTCCACATACATATAATGCAGCAGGTCCGGGCCGTCATAACCGGTGACATATGTCCGCCCTGGACCGATATCGTCCGGATACGGCGTTCCATACAATTCGATCAGCGCATTGCGAAACGCGTGTTCTTCCTTCGCCACCTGATCCTGCAGCGCGGCAAGGGAATCCTCCTCCGCGCGCATCATTCTGGTCACGTCCTTTGCATCGTCGAAGGCCGCAACCGCGTTATGCAATGCTTGAAGCGCCCGCTCGTAAATCTGCTCAAAATGTGTCGCCCCGCCGGAGCCGGCTACTTTCATCGGATCGATATCAAATGCGATTCCGCCTTCCGGGAGGCCGAGCGGTGTCAAGCCGGCTTCCGCGTTATTCAAATTCGTCTGAAGCGCCTCCATCATGATCGGCAACTGTGTCAATTCCGCCACCGTCGTCCGGTCGATCTTCTGGATTCCCTCGTGATTCGGGTCCGGATCCTCGTCCGGAAGAATCGCGTTCCCGATGACCCAGTTAACATACGCTCCTTGTCCGGTTCGCGTCGCCCAATGGTCCATTCCCCAGTAACGGGTTCTTCCCGTTTGGGAATTCTCCCGCTTCGCTCCGAAATGTTCCCAGCCCGCATCGGTGCCGCTTTGGTAGTCACGCCGCCAAGTGAGGTCGAACGCTTGCAAGCCGGCCTGCACGACCGCCGCCGCGGCTTTCGCCAGTTTGCGTTCGTCGAAATAATCCACACTGACCGGCTGGCCGAGAACGAGCACCGCCTCCGCCCGAGGAACCCAGTCGAAATGCGGATTCATCAGCAGCGAATAGTATCCTTTCAGGGCTGTCAGATAATGTCCGTACGCATCACCGTGTCCTTGCGGATACATCCGCGCCGCGTCCGAAGCGTCGATCGTTCCCGTCGGGTCGCCGTCCGGCTTCTCCTGGATATTATAATTCAGCGCGTAAATCACCTCGCCCGCATCGATACCGCGCGTGTAGTTCCAGATCAGCCGATTGTAAACGGGTGAAATTTCGACGCCGGGCTGGAAGAAATCGTCCCGTCCGCGGATCAGTGCGAGCTCCTCGTCGAGGAGCGTAGCCATCTGCCCCTGAAAGGCGAACTGCGAGGTCGCGACATCGCCGTAAACGTGATCCGCCGTGCCGATCCCGATGGTAGGATTCGCCGCGTCGGCCCGCGCCTCGTTTCCGACAAACATATACAAATCGTTCAAGTAGCCTGCCGCCAGCAGCAGCGCGTCGTTCGCCGGGCCATAATTGATTCCCGCCTCGATCGAAAGCATCCGGCCGCGGCGCAAAACCGTTTCGTAAATCTCGATCAACCCGTAGTCGTTGATATTTTCCAGGTTCAGCGCGATGTCGCCTTCCCAGCGCGCCCCTGCCTGGGTCAGCATGCTGACATCGGTCGACACTTCGTTGTTGAATAGATCAGTGATTCGCTGATTAAACGGATTCAATCCCCCTAAAACCCGCTTGATCCAGCCTTCCGCCAGCATCGGCGATGTCCATTCCGACCAAGCGTCATCCGGATTTTCCATATCGTCCGGGTTTTCAACGTAAAGGGGATGCCCCGGATTCAGGGGCCGGTAACGCACAATCAAGTAATTATCAGCAAGCGTCCGAATATTCGCGCCGCCGAGTGTGTAACGCGGCAAGCCCTCCCCAGCGGCGACAACATCCCATTGAGCCATGTCTTCCTCAACCGGCGGCGGAAATCCGCCCACCGGCGCAGCGATGCGCCAGTCGTATTCGTATTCTTGGTACCTACCCGCCAGATCCGGACTATGCTGAAGCGTCACCTGTTCGCTCAACGGATTCGTCGCCTGCACAACCTTCAGCTCACCCGAATGCTGCACCGGCTCGACGCGAATGATGTGCATCGAAACCGGTTCCGCCGCCGGAGTGAACGCGGCGCCGCCTCCAGCCATGATCGTCACATACCCGACGCCCGGCCCGCTCGCGCTCAACGCGTAGGAATCGACCGCCGTATTGTGATCGTGAATCTCGACCGTGTCACCGATCGCAATCGATTTCGTCCGGTTCAGATCGGGAATATATTGACCGGGGACGGCCGGATTTTCGTGAAACGTCTCCACATTCGCGACCAAGCCATCGATGGCCTCGTTCCACGCGGGTTTACCGAGATCTCCCTCCGGACACAAATCCTTAACAGCCACGAGATCTTCGTCCCGAAGCACATTCAGCATCAGATAATCCTCCCCTAACATCTCCTCGCGCAACTCGCCGCGAAAAACCAGGTGACCTCTCAAACCGCGAAACGGATCGAAGAAAAACCGTTCCACCAGGTGCGGCGGCAGGTTCGGGAAGTAAACCCGTCCTTGGTAGGTTTCCTTCCGAACGCCCTCCGGCAACTCATCCAGCCCCACTGCCTGAATCGAAATCTCTTTCTCCCGTGTCGAATCATGCAGAACCGCGCTCACCGCCGCATCCTCCATATCCTCGGCGATGGACTGCTGATAAAGCAGGCTCAGGCTCGTCTGCCCTCGGATTGCCGGAAGCCCCGCCTTCGGTGTCATGAGAGTCTCCCCAAGGCGCATTGCCGGAGTATCCGCGGGCCAGACGGGACGGTACACGATAGCCAGCGAATCGGTTTCCTTCGCCGCCGGATTTCCGACAAACTTGCCCTCGGCGACCGGTCGGAGATACGGAACGATCGAATCAACTGGAGGCGGATTGCTGATCCCTGGCCACGCGAACCCTGCCTGGGTTTTATAATAAAACCGCATTGCGAAACTGTTCTCCGGCACCGGATCACCTGCGAGGTACGGCGGGCGGCCCGCATGGGTAACCTGTGTTCCCGTGAATTGGTTTTCACTGATCACCTCCAGATCGGTTTGCTCAACAGGAACCCCCGCTTCCAACACGTGCAGCGTCCAATCCAGCTCGACCGAGCTTTCATCATACCGGCTCGATACGGTTAAAGTTAAAGGGAAACTTCCCCCCTCCGCGTTCAGGCCCGGGTTCCCTTCCAAGACCAGCCCGTTTACCCGGAGCCAGTCCGGGGCGGGCAATTCTTCCCCGAGCGTCAATCGAAGTCCTTCTGGTCGCTGCGAGGTGTGGAGGACGTAGCGAAAGCGCTGACCGGCAACCGCGGTACCATCCGCCGGAGCGGTAAACTCACCAGAATCAACATCAAACGTGCCTGCTTCCAGCGCCGGAGGCCCTGCGTGAAATCCGCGATAAATCCAGAAACTGTTCTTGCGGTCCAGAAAAGTGAACTTCGGGTAATGGCCGTACTGGCCGTCCCCGTGCTCCGCGGTCCACCCCCCGGGCAGGTCGCCGTCTGCGAGAGGTTCCCGGTTAAAATTCACCGCCGCGGCGCCAAATCCGTCGACAGGCGGCGGCAGCAAAGGCAGCGGCATCGGCGCCTGCAGAACCGTCCCTGCCTCCGCCACATAATCGAACACCTGTCCCGCTTCCGGCTTCTCCCGCAGCACGCGAAACACGCTCATCGCCGGACGGCCGTCCGTCGCAACATACTCAAGCAGCACATACGGCTCGGAGGAATAATCATCACCCGGCTCGACGAGGTTCAAATCATCCCGCAGCGCATACGCCCGTCCCCCAATAATCATCGCATGCTCCTCATTCGGATTATACCCGTGAAGATTCGGGTCATTCTGCGCATAAATACGGCCGACTGCCTCTCGGCTCCCAAGCGCGCCGCTTCCCTGGTTGCTCGCAAGAACGATTTCCCCGGGATTCCCCGGCCACTCGAGTGTGTAATGGCCGATCACCGACGGCCAGAAGATCCGCTCAAACCCCTGTTCGAGATTCACTCGATTCGACCGGAACCACCAGACTTCGAGTTTATCGTCTCCAGGAATCGCATTGACCGGAATAATCGCGCCCGCGTTGGCCGCCTCAAATCCGGCCGCAAACGGATCCGCATAGGAAAACAGATTGTACGACGTCCCTTTCTCCGTCCGAATGTGCCCCGCCCAGTACGATTCGTCCGGCACCGGAACAGCCTCATCCTCCGGCGCATCAATCCGTGCGCCAATGGCCGCTGTACGAGCAACCACCCGGGGCGCCGCGAATCGGTCGCTCAGCGTAAAAGTTCCAGTTTCCGGATTCCAAGCCGCCAGCATTGGCGAACGCTCCGCAATCCCTTGGGCTTCTCCATTCAAAACTTCCGCGAGACGGTTGCGCGCGATCAACGTGCCTGCCTCGTCAATACCCAGATCATCCGCCAGCCATGAAAATACCCGCTCGAACCGAACGTGCTCGCCCGCCATAAAACGAAGCAGCGTCCGATGTGCCGGATACTCATCACTGAGAAATGTATAAAAAGCATAGGTCTCCGTGAGCTTCGCGCGCGGCTGATCGAGCGGATCCTGGTACTCGATAATCGGAACATTGCTCAATGGCATCGCCACCGCTGTTTCCCGGGCCTCCGCCTCCGTAGCGACGCGCGGCCGGACGTAATGACTGAATTTGCCGATATCGGCCGGCCAAACCATCTCGTATCGAGTAAACAAATACGGCCACTGCAATCCTTCGACCCCTTCTTCCGTCCAATGAAGCAAAAAGTCGTTCAAGTTTGCCGTCTCACGGATCGCGTAAAACTGCATGCGCTTCCCTTCTTGGAAGTGCTGGTACGCAAAGTCGCTGTCGGTCGCCCGAAGCAGCGAACGCGGCAGCAAATGCGAGTCGTCCGCGCCACTTTGCCACGCGGTTAATTTCTCGCCCAGCTCCACCCGGATATTCGCCGGGTTCACGCGGCGCACCACATCGACGATTTCGATCCCGAGGTGCTGCCGCCGGTTCCCCTCCAAGACATCACCCAGCAATTCGAGCAAGATACGGCCCTGCCAATTAAAGGCGCGGATACTCGCACGGTCCGAATCATGAAAAATCGTCCGGTACTCTCTAAAAATATCGCCGTCACCCGGGGGCTCGTTCTCCGACGCGCCCGGGTCTTGATACGGTTCTTCGACGGTTCGCGGAAAACCCTCGGTATAGGTGAAGTTCAGCGTCAGTCCCTCGGGAACATCGACCGGCAGCCCCATCTTTTCAAACGCCCCCTCCGTCCAATACATTTGCCGAGCTCTTTTTACCGGACTGCCCGACACTAAATAGATTTCACGAAGAAGCGGATACACCGCGCCGCCTTCGACCGCATAATCCGGATCATTTGCATAATCAGCGGGATCCGCACCGCTCAGGGGCAACGCTCGCTGCCAGGCAATCTCGATTGGCCCGGGCCGATTCGCAAATACCGCCCGCGCATGAGGACTCCAGTAATACGGAGCGCCGAGGTGCTCTTGATGGGGCGATTTTTCCTCCCAATACGGTTCACGCCGCCAATACTCATCGGTCTCGGCCAGCACATTTCCATTAATATCCACCGTCGGTGCGGCGATCTCGCTTCCAAATAAAAACTGCACCCGCCGCATCACGTACGGTGCACCGATCTCGGCCCGTGCCACGAATATCTGCTGGCCGCCGGATCCTCCATTCGGCAAGGTCGCTTCCGCGTACGTCCGATAGCTGCCGTGAACCGTCCCGGCTGACCCGCCGGCGACCGTGCGCACGCCGCCGCCGAAAGTCACAAACCCTTGGAACTGTCCGGCCGTCGGCACATTTTCCGTCAACCCCCGATCGCCCTGCTGTTCGGGAGTCGGGGCCCGGCCGTCCGTACCTGGCGGGGCTCCCGCCTCGCTGGAAATCGGCTTTCCTTGCGGAGAAAGGTGATTGATCCGGGCGTCCAGCTGACGGACCTCCGCCGACAGCGATTGGCCCCGTGCCTCTGCCGACGCCAGTGCCATCGCGACACCCGCGAAAAGACTCGTCGCGCGGAAACCAAAAGCCCAGAGGGTTCTGCAATACCGTTTCATACTTTAATCACCCTGTTGATTTTACCCGCGCCGAGACATCACAGCCTCTTCAGCGACGCATTGGATTCGGGTTCGCTGCCACCTGTTGAACGAGGAATCACTCAACGCGCTTCCATACTTTGATAAGCCGGTTCCTTGGACGAGTTTCGGTGTCAGAGGAGAGCGATTGGTTATTGGAATCAAAGAATGCTCGTGTTGTTGTATCGCCGCTGTTTCCTGAATCCGTCCCCCCGCCTCTGTTTTCGTGCTTTCCAAAAACCCCGTCACGACCGCCGCCCCGATGATTATAATCAACCTGAAACCAGGGAGTATATCCCGTCAGCCTTTTCGTTGCATAATCCTGCAAACCGCTGGAGCGGGCTTCATTACTCCTCGCTCCTCCGGTTCGGAAAAACACCGACTCATTCGGCCACTGCTCCTCCCAGGTTCCCCCAAATAATTGAGCCGGACTGAACTTAGCGGGAAAGGCAATACTCAGGTCGTTGCTGTTCGCGTCCGGAAACTGCATGTAAAAGGATCCCACAGGATAAACCAGATCAATGATAGCCTGCAATTTACTCTCATCCAGATCCGGGATGCGGTCGGGATGAAGAACGCCGCTGACGTTATCCGCGCTGACATTGCCTTGGAAACTTGTGGCGGTGACGGTTCCGCTCACCGTGAGCGACCCTTCGTCTGCGGCGACGAGCCGGGTCCCGCTTGGATCAACAATTGCCCGTGCTTGCGATGACAAAAACGCGTAGGGCGAGGTGAGAAGTCGCAGACGCGGAAGAATCTCGGTAAACTCACCGCCGGCAACAAACCGGACATCCATGCCGATGAAGCGCTCGTGAGCCGTGGTTCCGCTGAAAACCTCCGAAAGCGCTGGTCTCGGATCGCTCCCGACTTGCGATCCTTCCCCCAGAAGCACGCTGAAATAACCGTTGTCGATGGTGATGGTCTGCTGCTCCGCCCACAGTAAATCTCCTCCCGACGAAGCGGAAAAGATTCGAAAGACAACATCGTAATTGGTCGGGAGCGACCCGCCCGAACCGTCGGCACCAAGAGGAGCACCGTCGGCATCGACCAGGTAGCTCTGATAAGAAAGCAGTTCCGGAGGATCGCCTGCCCCCTCGACCGCGCGAGGGAGGATGATCAGGAAACCCGCGATAGCGGAGCAGATGAGGGAGATATAGGTCTTCATGAAACAATAAGAATGGCTGTCATTAAAAAATGGATAAGCGATCGGCGGGCCCTCGTTAATCGGTGCTGTTCTTATTCGATAAGCGTCCCGATATCGGAAACACGATTGAGGGCAAAGCCGCCGCGAGTTCGAAACACCCGGCTGGCGGGACCTCCGCTGCCATGTCCGCCATGCAAAATAATGTTCTCTTCGTAAACGCCGGCCAAAGTCCCGCCTCCGGACGTCACACTTGAAAAGTCGCCGCCCGGGGGCTGCACCCGCAGCGTGATTTCACGTGTGATTCCGTAACTTTCGGCACCTTGCGGAAGCTCGTTCTCGAACCGGGCGGCCAAGTTGTCATGATCCGGATGATACGTATGCAAAAACGGATTCGTCGCCTGATCGTCGTAATCAAGCGGAACCGAAACGGTGATGACCGCTCCTTCCGCGAGCGTTCCGTCGAACGGCCATGATTTATTTCCGTCGCTCCACGGAAGATGAGCCACACTGATCCGCCGCGCCTCGTTCAAAAGCGCCGGGTCCAGCGCCTCCTCCTTCAGCGAAAGAACCGCCTCCCCGCTGTGTCCAGTTCCATGGTACACGCGCTGGAGCAGCCGCGTCCCGCCGGTTCCGTTATGTACGAAAAGCCGCAGCTGAAACGGACGGAGCACTGAGCCGAACGATTCGTTGATCGACTCGATCGCATAACTGCCGTCCGGATTCAATACTCGCTCTCCATCCTCGGCGCCGGCCTCGTAATCAATCAGGTAATGGGCGACTTCGTTCACCACCGCGTTTCCGACCCACAATCCGTCGGTCGCCGCGATCCTCGCGGAAACCGGCAAATCAATCACCGTCATTCCGCCCGCATCCGAAAGCCGCAAAATACTGGCAAAAAGATCTCCCGGATTTCCCGCCATCGCAGCCCGGTCAAGCCCGAGCACAATCTCAACCTCCGATCCCGGCTCCCCCTTCGGGGCCAGCGTCCATTCGCTCGGCCCTTCCGAAAAACGCGCGAATCCATACGTCAAATCACTCAGGTCGATTTCTCCGCGGCGTAACAGCGGGACCCCTCCCGCAATCGGCTCCTGATCCGCCGGCGGCGCTTCCGAGGCCAACAGGTGTGCCGGGATCGTAACCGATTCATCGATACGATTGCGCAACCGTATCCGGTATTGCCCCGAGGTTTCGCCAAAGCGGATTCCGGATGGCGCCTGCAACACAATCTCAAAGGGCCCAAAATATCGGTTGTATTCTTCGGCCCGCACCCAGTACGCCTCGTTGCGAACCAGCGGCGTCGTACGCAAAACCGCTGAAAACAGCCGCATCGGATTGCTCGCCGAAAACGGTCCGCCGACATAACGATAAATTTCCGCGTGATTGTGCAGAGACCGCGCCGGACCCAAAAACTTCCCCCACGTCGGCGGATTCGCCTGCGGTGTCGGAAACCCGATAAAATTCATCCCGGAACCCGTCCAGCTCTGCACCGGCGGAACCGCCAGTCCTCGCACGGTCCACGTGTAATCCGCCACATCCTCCCGAACTCGCACCAGAGCCGCGACATTTCCAGCCAGACGCTGCAAAGTCGAAGGCGGAAACACTTGGTCCCTTTTCCATCGCAACCATTCCGTTCCACTCTCGTCCGGGCTCTGAGGCGCGTCATAAAAAGATAGCGGCGAACCAGGGGCCGCCGGCGACCAAACCCAAATTTCCTCGATCGGATTCCCCTCGTCCGCCCCGATCGATTCGTTCAGCGACATGTGCGAGGCATCGACATGAAAATAAACCGCGTTCCAGCCGGATTTCAGAACGTAATCTTCAGTCGTCCACTGCCCAAAAGAAGACAACGAAACGCTAATACACAGGAAAGCAGACGTGAGTACAGAGTAAAACCTTTGATTCATGGTCGAGCGGTAGACAACAGCGGGCAAAATAAGAAATCAGCGCCTAAAAAGCCGTACCGGCATTTCTGCCCGCTTGTCGCAAGCAAGTGCAGCTGAGTCAACCCCCCCGATGGGGTTTTTACAAAATCCTAACAAACCCCAGCAAAAGGGACCGCTCAGTTAGACACGCAAGCCGATCGGATTACCCGCGCTCCGGGCGGCCGCGCGTCTGGCGCCCGCGCGATCGCGGAAGGCGGCACATCGACAGCACGATCAGGCCCGCGCCAGCCGCCAGAGCAGCCAATGAGATTCCAGCCCCGGCCGCGGCGGCCCACCGCTTCCGCCGCGCCTCCTCCCGGCTCTCGATTCGCAACATGATCATTCTCCCCTTTTGGTCTCGTCCCATCCTTCACCGCAAGCAAAATTCGCCTCGCCAGGATGCGAAAAAAATTGCGCCGCCCCGCCAAAAAAGATGGAAACTTTTTCATCTCCGGTAGTCATTGATTCCTAACGAAAAGCAACCGTTTCATCTTAACTTTCTCCCTTTTCCTCCTTTCCTTTCCATCGTGTTCAATCTCGAAGTCGTCAATGAACAGGTCGCTGAAGCCAGCGGCTGGGTTTCCCGGTTCCGCGAGGAAACCGGCAAAGTAATCGTGGGACAGCGCTACCTGCTCGACCGCCTCCTCACCGGCCTCCTCGCCAACGGCCATGTTCTCCTCGAGGGCGTGCCGGGGCTGGCCAAGACACTGTCGGTGACGACCCTTTCCCAGTCGATCAACGCCTCATTCTCCCGGATCCAGTTCACACCGGATCTCCTGCCGGCAGACATCGTCGGAACCCTTATCTACAACCCAAAGTCCGGCGAGTTCACCACCCGCCAAGGGCCCGTCTTCGCCAACGTGGTCCTCGCCGACGAAATCAACCGCGCGCCCGCCAAGGTCCAAAGCGCCTTGCTCGAAGCCATGCAGGAGCGCCAGGTAACCATCGGCGACCAAACCTTTCAGCTCCCGACTCCGTTTCTCGTCCTCGCCACGGAAAATCCGATCGACCAGGAAGGGACTTACCCGCTGCCGGAAGCCCAAGTCGACCGATTCATGCTGAAACTGAAAGTCGGCTACCCGTCCGTCGACGAGGAACGCCAGATCCTTGACCGGATGGCGACCACCGGCACCCGTCCATCCGTTTCACCGGTTATTCAGCCCGACGAAATCATCGCCGCGCGCAAAGTCGTCGACTCGATCTACATCGACCCCAAAATCCGCGATTATGTCGTCGAACTGGTTTTTGCCTCCCGCAATCCGGAGAAATACAAGCTCGGCGACCTCACCCCGCTGATCCAGTTCGGCGCCAGCCCGCGCGCGACGATCGCCCTTACCCTCGCCGCGAAAGCGTGGGCGTTTTTGCAGGGACGGGGCTACGTAACCCCGCAGGATGTGAAGACCATCGCCATGGATGTCCTTCGCCACCGGGTTGTGCTGACGTATGAGGCGGAGGCCGAGGAAATGACGAGCGAAGACGTCGTTTCGCGGATCCTGGAGACAATCCCCGTTCCGTGAACCAAACCGGTCAGGCCGAACAAACGCGCGAAATCCTGCGGCGCGTCCGCCAGGTGGAAATTCGCAGCCGGCGCAATGTCGACGACGCCATGGCCGGCGCCTACCACACCCTTTTCAAAGGCGCCGGGATCGATTTTGCCGAGGTGCGCGAATACCAGCCCGGCGACGACATCCGCGCGATCGACTGGAACGTGACGGCCCGCATGGATCGCCCCTTCCTGAAAACCTACCGCGAGGAACGGGAGCGGACCCTGATCCTCCTCGTCGATGTCTCTTCGTCCGGCGACTTTGGCTCCACCTCGCAAAGCAAGCGCGAACTCGCCGCCGAAGTCGCCTGTGTGCTTGCCCTCTCCGCCGCGCGCAACAACGACAAGGTCGGCCTCCTTCTTTTTACCGACCAAATCGAACTTTTCATCCCCCCAAAAAAAGGCCGGCAGCATATTCTCCGGGTGGTTCGCGAGATCCTCTTCTTTCAGCCGCGCCGCCGCGGCACCGATCTCTCCACCGCACTGCGCACCCTCAACCGCGTCATCAAACGCAGCGCGATCTGTTTTCTCTTCACCGATTTTCTTCAGCCGGAACCGGCGGAGAACGGCACCGTCCCATCCATCCCGGAGGAAACCGGCCGGCTTCTCCGCATCACCGCCCGGCGTCACGAGCTGATCTGCCTCGAACTCCTTGACCGGCGCGAACTCGAACTCCCCAACGTCGGAATCGTCACCCTGGAGGACGCGGAGTCGGGCGACCTGATCGAAGTCGATACCGCCAATCCGCGTTTCCGCCGCCTCTACGCCGACCGAAATCAGGAGCGCCTCAACCAGACGGCATCGCTTCTCAACCGGCTGGGCGTCGATCACTTACGCCTCCAAACAGGCGTCCCTTACATCCGCGACCTCCGTCTGTTCCTCCAGAAGCGGGACCGGCGCCGGTAACCAAGCTTGCGGTCCAGCGTTTCCCTCCTTCTCAGGACACCCGGCGCGTCGCTTCCCGATGCCTGTTATTCCAACTGCTTGGTAACGAGCGAGATCCTCTTATCCCCCTGAACTCCCGTTCCCCCTGCCTCCCAAAAGTCGATTTTTTTTCCGCGATCGAGCCGTCCGCGCTATTTCCGGAACTTCAGGCGGTTGCGACATCTTTGACCTCAGGTGATGCCTGACGAATGTGTAGGTGTTCTTGACTTCCGTTCGTACTGGAATCCCCTAACGGAAGCGTAGGTTTTTCATTCAAAGAACCTCCAAGAGCAACCGAAACGACAATCTCATGATGATGATTCGACTCGCTCCAGCTTCCATCTTTTCGCTCCTCTTTTCCCTCGCGCTTCTGCTTGCGGCACCTTCCGCCGAAGCGAGCCGGGAAGAAGCGATTCAAGCTTGGCAAATGCTCTCACGCGACCATTGGGCGGTTCCCGTGAAAGTCAAAAACACCAACGAAAAGAGCCGCTATCCGGCGACGGTTTACGGAACGGTCTTCGAGTTTCAGAACCTTCTCTGGTTCTACACCTCGACCGGAACGCAGCCGCTGCGGATCAGCGAGAACCAGACCGAAAAGTACAAGGAAAACCTCCTTTCCGTTCTTCGGACGATCGACCGCGGCTTTACCTCGTTTACGCGGTTGTCGGTCGAAGAACCGACGGAGCTGGAGGTCGAATTCGCATCGCTCAAAAACGGCTGCGTCATCGAGTCGATTTTCAGTCTCAATGAACTTCGGCATACCGGCGCGCCGGTTCTCGAGGCCAGGCTCCTCCTTTACTCGTCAAAAAATCCAACGCGGAGTGCCGGGGGCGGCGCTCCTACCGGCCATGCGGTCCTGATTTACAAGACGCCCGAAGGCGTGTTCTACGTCGACCCGCCTAAAATCGACGAAACCGGCCAGCTGAAGCGTTTCACCGACTGGGATCCGTTTAAAATGGCTTCCGAAATCGAGTCCCATTACGGCAAAATTGAAATCGAGGACGCCTTTTTTGAGCCGTTCGACCTGCCGCTGACGACCGTCGCGACCTCGAGCTAAACAATAAGCGACAGCATCGACAAAAGGCGGATTCCTTCGCCACGCGCGCCAGCGGGTCACGAGTGCTTGATGCCCGCTGGCGCGAGCCGGTGGAGCGGGACGAAAATCCGGCAGCAGCGAAATCAAACCGATCGCGACAGCCTCAAAACACCTGCCGCATCAGTGTGATTTGATCGCCGTGATACGCGACTTTTTCGATTTCACTCCAGCCCAGACGCTCATAGAAGCGCATCTGGTCCGGAGTATATAAATAAATTGCCGGAAAACCGCGTTCGCGTGCCTGAGCGGCAATAAAGCGCACCAAGGCGCCGCCAATTCCCCGCTGGCGATGTTCCGGCGCCACGAACACCGAAGCAAGCCAGGGCTTCATTTCCGGGCGTAATTCAAGATCCGATTCCACCAAACTCGCCGACCCGAGCAATTCATCCCCGTCGCGCGCAACCCAGGCGAGCGGCAAATCACCGTCAACCGCCTCCAATTCCAGCAGGGCGACCCGCTTGGCCAGCGTTTGCCCGGGATTGTATACCTCCCACTGCGCATGATGCCACCGCGCCAATTGCGGTATCCACTCGCGCCACTGCGACAACGGTTCAATCTCCATACGCGCCAAGTTATTATTAGTTATCGGTTATTGGTTATTGGTTGTTAGTTATTGGTTATTCATTGACAGATAACCAATAACAAAGGACACCCCTCATCACCGATGATCCCACGGCAAGCGCACCTTTAACGGCGTCTGTGCCCAATATTCAAACACATCGAAGATTTTTCCGGGATTCAAAATATTGTTCGGATCCAGGGCTTGTTTAATCCGCCGCATCGTTTCGATCTCGGCCGGACGGTGCTCCAGGTTCATAAACGCGGTCTTCGCCAGTCCGATCCCGTGCTCGCCGCTGATCGTCCCGCCGAGTTCGACAACTTTTCGCATCACCGCAAACAGCGTCTCCTTTGCCCGTTTCCGTTCGTCGGGATCCTCGCGATAATACATGATGTTGACGTGAAAATTGCCGTCGGCCGCATGGCCGAAGGTCGGGATCGCAATCCGGTTTTCGCGGCTGATTTTCCGGATGAACTGGAGCAGTTTTACCTGCGCGCGCAGCGGCACGACAACATCCTCGTTCAGTTTCGAATCCCCGAGTTCGAACATCGCCCCGGAACACTTTCGCCGCACTTCCCACAGCTCAGCCTCTTTCTCTGGATCGTTTGCCTCCCGGCTCGCCACCGCATGCTCCCGGCCCCACGCCAGTACGGTTTCCCGTTCCTCGGCCACACGCGCCGGATAACCGTCGAGCTCGATCAGCGCGACCGGCCGGCCCGCCTGGCCCGAAAATATTTCCTTGCCGGTCGCGCGCTCCGCGCATCGCACGCTTTCGCGGTCGAGGAACTCCAGAATCGCCGGCGTGATCCGCGTCGCGAGCAATTTTCGGATCGCCATCAGTCCGGCTGCCTCATCTTTAAAACTCGCGAGATAGGTCCAGCGGCTCGCCGGCTTCGGGATCAATCGCAAAACCGCTTCCGTAATGATGCCGAGCGTCCCTTCGCTCCCGATCCACAGATCTCGCAGGTTGAAGCCGGCCGCGTACTTGCGCAGATCGTTCGCCCATTCGACATACTCCCCGGTCGGCAAAAAGCCTTTAAGCGCCAAAACGTAGTCGCGCGTGACACCGTACTTCGCGCCGCGCAGGCCGCCCGCGTTGCAGGCGATATTTCCTCCAATGGTGCTGTACTTGCGCGACGAAGGATCCGGCGGATAAAACCAGCCGGCCCTGTCCGCCGCCGTCAGAATATCCTCCACAACCGCTCCCGCCTGCACGTAGGCCATACCGGTCAACGCGTCGACACGAACTTTCCGCCAGCCGGTCATATCGAGCACCCAGCCGCCGCGAACAGGCGCGGCTGAGCCGGTCAGCGAGGAACCTCCTCCGCGCGGCGTCACCGGGACCCGGTGCCGGTTCGCCAGGAGCAAAAGCGCCTCGACTTCCTCCTCGTTCTTCGGACGCGCCACCGCGTCCGGCATAAAGGAGAGTTTGCTCCCGTCAAACGAAGCCCGGAAACGAGCCTCCTCACTGGTCCAAACGCTGTCGCCGAGCTTCCGCTTGAGAGCCGCCGTTGCCTTCGCAAATTTCATCTCCCCTGCAATCTTGCAATTTCCCGCCCGAACGCCAGAAAACTGTGCGAAACAACCCCGGAATTTCGGTCCGCGAAATTCGAAAGATCGACATTCGACGCTCGACGTTCGACATTCGACCGTTCCTCCATGGCGATCATCAAGAAGAGCTGTATTGAAAATATAAAAGCCCGGGTGAGCCTCTATGACGTGGTTTCGCCGACGGTCACCTTGCGCAAAGCCGGCTCCTCGTGGAAAGGGCTCAGTCCATTCACCAACGAAAAGACGCCGTCGTTCTTCGTTTCGCCCGACAAGGGGCTCTTCAAATGCTTCAGCAGCGGCAAGGCGGGCGACATTTTCAGCTTTCTGATGGAAACCGAGCGGCTGACCTTTACCGAAGCCGTCGAAACAATCGGCCGCCGATTCGGAATCGAAATCGAATACGAGGAGGGAAGCGCGCCGCGCGAGTCGCGCTCCCTGCGTCAGGAGCTTTTCGCCATCCACGAGATCGCCACCGAGTATTTTCACGAAGCTCTCCTCGCCTCCAACGACGCTGCCGCGGACACGCGCCGCTATTGGGAAGAAAACCGCCGGTTTCCCCTGTCAGCAGCGGAGGAATGGAAAATCGGACTCGCACCGCTCGCACCCGGAAAAACCAGTCTGGTCGACCTTTGTCTCAAACGGGACATCTCGCTGGAGGCGCTTCAAAAATCCGGTCTTTTCTATCAGCGCGGAGGCCGGCAGACCGCCGACGCCCTCGCGCCGCGGTTCCGCGGCCGCCTGATGATTCCAATCCGCGACCACCAAGGCCGCGTGATCGCCTTCACCGGGCGGCAGCTGGCGATCACGCCCGCCGACGATCCCGCTCGGGACGCCAAATACATCAATTCTCCCGAAACCCCGCTTTTCAACAAGAGCCAGGTCTTGTTCGCCCTCGATCGCGCCCGCCTCGAGGTCAACGAAGAGAAACCGTTCCTGATGGTCGAAGGCCAGCTCGACGCGATCCGCTGCCGGGAGACCGGACTGACAACCGCCATCGCCCCGCAGGGGACCGCCGTCACCGAACATCAGCTTCTCCTTCTGCGCCGTTACTCGCCCCGGATCGATTGCCTGCTCGACGGCGACGAAGCCGGCCAAAAGGCCGCGATGCGCGTTCTCCCGATGACCTTGAAGCTCGGCTTGGAGGTGCGCTTCTTCGTCCTGCCCGCCGGACAGGACCCCGATGCGCTGCTCGCTGAAGGCGGAATGGAAGCCTGGCAGGAACTTTCCCGGCAACCGGTCTCAGCCATGCGTTTCGCCGCGTCCGCACTCTTGCCCGATCCGAGAACGGCGACGGCGCAAGAAAAAGCGCGAGCCGCGGAAGCTCTGTTCGAAATGATCAGCGCGTCCGAGTCTGAAATTGTTCGCACCGATTACGTTGACGAAGCCGCTGGGCTGCTCCGCATTGACCGCGCGAGCGCCCACCACGATTTCGCCCGGTTCGTCGCTTCCAAACACGCGCGCCGCCGCCCGGCGCCGCCGCCCGAATCGCCGGATACGCCCGCCAAGTCAGGGAAATTAACCACCGTCGAGGAGAGTTTGCTCCTGATCTGCCTTCACTATCCGGAACTCGGAAAGCCTCTGGCGGACCTGATCGATCCGGAGTGGGTCGCAACCGACACGATCGCCGGCCGTCTGCTCAATCTCGCCCTCGCCGAGTTTGAGCACGATATGTGGCAGGGCGCCGAAACTCTGGAACAATTGCTGGAGACACGGGACGAACGAGATTTCCTGCATTCCTTAAGCTTCGCGCCTCCGGACCTTGACAATCCGGCTGCCATCGCAAATGAAGCGCTTCAATGTCTTTACAGAAATGCACTAACCAGTAAAATACGCGCGATCGAAGTTGAAATTGCCGATAAAACAGCGAACTTGGATGCTGCTGTAATTTCGCTTCAGCGAAAACGCAGCGAATATCGCCGGATGCTCCTCCAACCGCCGCGACTTTAACCTAAGGCGTTTTTCCGATACCGAAAAACCGCCTTCTCAGTTTTACCATGGCCCGGAAGAAAACGAAAAAGGAAACGCAAACTGAAGTTGAAAGCACCAACGTCGATCCGACGCAGGTCGCCATCAACGAGAAGATCAGGCACCTGATCCGCCTGTCGAAGGAACAGGGCTACCTGACCTTCAGCGACATCAATAACGCCCTCCCGGATAATGTCGAATCGCCCGAGGAGATTGAAAACGTTATCGCGATCCTCGAGAACCTGGAGATCGACATCCTCGATCCCGATGAGGTCGACAGCTACAAAGCGCGCCAGGACGAGACGGAGGAAGAAGAGGTCAAATCCTCCCAGTACGACATTCTCGACGACCCGGTGCGCATGTATCTCAAGCAGATGGGCCAGGTTCCGCTGCTGACCCGCGAACAGGAGGTCGAGATTTCCAAGCGCATCGAGAAAGCGGAGGCTGGTGCCCAAGCCGCTCTATTCTCCAGCGGCATCAGCGGACGCTTTCACTGCGAACTCGCGGAAAAACTTCTCAACCGCGAGGAGCGTTTTGATCGTGTCGTCCTCGACAAGAAAATCGAAAGCCGCGAATCCTACTTCCGCGCGCTTCCGAAGCTTCTTCAGGACGCCCGCAAGGCCGAGGCCAATGCCGAGAAGGCGTGGCTCGACCACCTCAACGCCGCCGATGCCGCGGAAAAGAAACGGGCGCTGACCCGCTTCCGGCGGCACGAGACAATTCTCAAAGGGCATTTCCGGAAGTTCTGCTTCAAGCTCAAGGTCTTCGAGGACTTCCTCCAGGGATTGACGCCCGTTACCAACGAGATCACCCGCATCCAGAACAGCATCGAAGCCGCGAAAAATCCGCGGACGAAAAAGGATGCGATGATCAACGTCAAACCGCTCCAGGAACGACTGCGAGAAATCGAAGCCGAATACCGCATCGCGCCGGAAGACTTGGTCGAGACGCTGCGCGATGTCCGCAGATGGATGCGCGAAGCACACAAGGCCAAGACCGAAATGGTCGAAGCAAACCTTCGCCTCGTCATCAGTATCGCGAAGAAATACACAAACCGCGGTCTCTCGTTCCTCGACCTGATCCAGGAAGGCAACATGGGCCTCATGAAAGCGGTCGAGAAGTTCGAGTATCGCCGCGGCTACAAATTCTCCACCTACGCGACTTGGTGGATTCGCCAAGCGATCACCCGTTCGATCGCGGATCAGGCGCGGACCATCCGCATCCCGGTCCACATGATCGAAACCCTCAACAAGGTGATGCAGGTCCAGAAGCAGCTTCTTCAGGAACTCGGCCACGAGCCGACGCCGGAGGAGGTTGCCGAGGAAATGCAGCTTCCGGTTGAACGGGTCCAGCAAATCATGAAAATGGCCCAGCAGCCGATCAGCCTCCAAAGCCCGGTCGGCGACGGAGACGACACCAATTTCGGCGACTTCATCGAGGACAAGGGTGCCGAAAATCCGTACGACATGACCGCCTTCAGCCTGCTTCGCGAAAAGATCATGGACGTGCTTGACAGCCTCACCGAACGCGAACGCCGTGTGCTTTCGCTTCGCTTCGGCCTGGTGGACGGTTACAGCCGCACACTCGAAGAGGTCGGCAAGCAGTTCAAGGTCACCCGCGAGCGCATCCGCCAAATCGAGGCAAAAGCGCTCCGGAAAATGCGCCACCCGACCCGCATCCGCCAGCTCCACGGCTTCTTCGATGCCGACCAGATGGAAAGCTCCTTGGTCGCCCTCAAGAAGGCGCTGAAGAACTGAGCTTTTTAAACAGCCAATCAAACAAAAAGCGGGCTCCGCTCCGGAGCCCGCTTTTTTATTCCCCCCCGCCCGCCAAACGTCCGCCACTGCCTCAAAGCACCAAAGCAACCGCCCAAAAAGCAAGTTTCGAATAAAGCCGAGAAATGACCCATTCCCCTCCCCCCAGCCCCCAAGCATCGCGAGACCGAAGAGCCTGTGATCAGGAGAAAACGGAGACGGTTCGCGCGAGGATGATCGTTGGCGAGATCGGTTCTTTTCGCCGCGGACTGTCAGGACCGGTCCAGAGCGACGGCTTGACGGTTTGACGAACGTTCAGCCTCTCGCTACTCTCAGTCCCGACATGAGCGAAAAGACCCTCTTTACCAGGATTATCGAGCGGGAGATTCCCGGAAAGATCGTCTACGAAGACGATCGTTGCGCCGCCATTGAAGACATCAATCCGCAAGCTCCCGTTCACCTCTTGGTCATTCCGAAGAAACCGATCCCGCGCGTCGGGGAAGCTGCCGCCGAAGACGAAGCGTTGCTCGGCCACTTGCTGCTCACCGCCGGCAAAGTTGCCCGCCAAGCCGGCTGTGGCGACGGCTTCCGCGTTGTCATCAACCATGGCAAACAGGCCGGCGAAACCGTTCCTCACCTCCATATCCACGTCCTCGGCGGCCGCCCCCTTACGTGGCCCCCAGGCTAAGCCAGACTCAATCCCCTTTCATATAAACCCCCGCGCTTCGTTTCCTTCTGTTAAAGAGTTCCCGCGAGTTTCCATTTTTTCACACACTCCCGATGAACCTTCCTTCCGTGCGTCTGCTCTCACTGCTCCCCATACTTTTGTTTCCCTTGATCGTCTCCGCATCGCCGGACGCCGCCGCAACCGACCCAGCTAATCCTCCGCCGATTTCCGTGGAAACAATTCGCGCGGCTGAAACGCTGCTCGGGCTCGAGTTCACACCTGAAGAACGCGAGCTGATGCTCGACAGCGTCGCTTCCCGCCGCAAAGCCTACGCCGAAATCCGGAACTTCCCGCTCGCGCCCGCGACCGCCCCGGCGCTCCGCTTCCTTCCCGCCCCGCCATCGCAAGCGAACAATCCCGCCGAAGCCGCGACTTCCCAATGGTCCGATCCCGGCCCGGTTTCTCTTCCCGTCGATCCCGAGGAAATCGCCTTTTATTCCATTCCTCAACTCGCCGACCTGATCCGCTCCCGTCAGATCACCTCGGAACAGCTCACCCGTCTCTACCTGGAACGCCTCAAGCGCTACGACGGCGATCTCTTCTGCGTCATTACCCTCACCGAGGAACTTGCCCTCGCCCAAGCGCGCCGCGCCGACCGCGAGATCGCGGCCGGCCGCTACCGCGGCCTCCTCCACGGAATCCCTTACGGCGTGAAAGACCTTTTGGCGACCAAAGGGATTCCGACCACTTGGGGGTCACCCGCCTATCGCGACCAGATTTTTGAGGAAAACGCTGTCGTCGTTGACCGCCTGGAAGCCGCCGGCGCGGTCCTGGTCGCCAAACTCAGTCTCGGCGAGCTTGCCTGGGGCAACACTTGGTTCGGCGGCGACACCCGCAATCCGTGGAAGACCAGCACAGGCTCCAGCGGCTCTTCCGCCGGTCCAGCCGCCGCGACCGCCGCCGGCCTCGTCGCCTTCTCAATCGGTTCCGAAACCCGCGGCTCCATCCTCTACCCGGCAGGCACCTGCGGCGTCACCGGCTTCCGTCCCACCTACGGACGAGTCAGCGCGGTCGGAGCGATGCCGCTCGCTTGGTCGATGGATAAAATCGGCCCAATCGCTCGGACATCCGAAGATTGTGCCATCATTTTTGAAGCGATCCATGGCCCGCACGATCGCGATCCCTGGGTGGCTGATGCCCCGTTTTCCTATCATCCCCGCACTTCCCTCGCCGGACTGCGAATCGGTTTTCTAAAAAATGCCTTCGAAGCCGCAAAACAGCACAGCGACTTGAATGCCTCCGTGATGGAAACACTCGCGGATCTCGGCGCGGAACTGGTTCCGGTCTCTCTCCCCGCCAACTACCCGATCAGCAGCCTTTCTTTCATCCTCAGCACGGAAAGCGCCGCGGTTTTCGACGAGCTCACCCGGAGCAATCGCGACGACCTCATGGTCCGGCAGATCGCCAATGCCTGGCCAAATGTCTTCCGCGCGAATCGCTTCGTTCCGGCGGTCGAATTCATTCAGGCTAACCGGATCCGCCAGCTTCTGATACACGAAATGGAGACCTTATTTCGCGACATCGATCTCTTCCTCGCGCCAACATTCGAGGGCGAAAACCTTCTCCTGACCAACCTGACTGGCCACCCGGCTGTGGTCGTTCCGACCGGGATCAAACCCGACGGTCTTCCTGCAAGCATTACTTTCGTCGGCAACCTATACGACGACGCCACCCTCCTCGCCGTCGCCCAACTCTTTCAAACCTCCACCGGCCACCATCTCAAAACGCCTCCGGCCTTCACCCCGGCCAAAGTCGCCATAAAAGAATGAAAACTGCAAAATGTTAACCATTAAATGATACATGATCAATAAGAGGGGACCGTTTCACCCGGCTCACCCGCGCGCTTCCCACATCCCGTCCACCCGCTTCACAATCCTCCGCTTAAGTTCGAGCATCATCAACAATGCCGACAACTCCTGCGGAGCTTTCGCCGTCAATTCCGCCAGCCGATCCAATCCAAATGTTTCCCCATTCTCAAAATACCCCAGCACTTCCCGCTCTTGGTCAGTAAGCTCATCGGCTTTCTCCGCGTCCCGCGCTTCTTCGCCTTGCACCGGGATCGGCCGCATCCCCCGCAGGTAGCTCAGCTCCTCCAAGACATCTTCGATTCCGCGGCAAAGAATCGCCCCGTCGCGCAGCAACTGATGGCAGCCGGCGCTCGATGACTGATCGATTCTCCCCGGCACCGCGAACACCAGCCGGCCTTGTTCGCCCGCAAAGCGCGCCGTGATCATGCTGCCGCCGCTGACGTCTGACTCGACCACAATCACCGCATCACACAAGCCAGCCACAATCCGGTTCCGCATCGGAAAACTCTGCCGGTCCGCCCGGCGTCCAAACGGGAATTCCGATAAGATCGCGCCGCTTTCAGCAATTTTCCGATACAATTCGAGATTCTCCGGCGGATAGATAATATCGAGCCCGCACCCCAATACCGCCACGGTTTTTCCATCAACCGCCAAGGCTCCTTCATGCGCGAACGTGTCAATGCCGCGCGCGAGGCCGCTGACGATACAAAACCCCGCCCGTGCCAAGTCGCCCGCGAGTTTTCGCGCGACCGCCTGCCCGTACAGCGTCGTCCGCCGGCTGCCCACAATCGCAATCGAGGGTCCGGAAGCGATGTAACCACCTTTTCGATACAAACCGATCGGCGGATCATGAATTTCTCGCAAAATCGCGGGAAAGTCCTCGTCTTGACACGTCACAAACCGAACGCCTGTCCGCGCCAGCATTTCCTCTTCCTTCTCGAGATTGAAATGCTTTCGCCACTCTCCCAGCACACGCGCGATCACCTCCCCGACTCCCTGCACCGAACGCAATCGCGACGCCGGTGCATCCAAGACCGCTGCCGGGTCGCCGTCAAATTCTTCAAGGAGCCGGTTCAGGGTGATCGGACCGATATGCGGAAGGGCATTAAGAACAAGGAAAGCCTGACGAGGGGTTACATCCAAAGCCATCGCCCCTCAACTCCCGCGCAAAAAAGCACAAATGACAAATAAGAAATAAACCACAACTGATAACTAATAACTAATAACTGATAAC
>CAZYAN010000051.1:0-3278 GCA_964645585.1 uncultured Opitutales bacterium | reverse complement strand
GATAACCAACAAACAGGCCTCAGACATCCGCCTCGCGAAGGTCCCACCGCCGCAGCAATCGCGGCAGCGTCAGCCCCTGCACCACGATCGAGAAGACCACCACGATATACGTCACCGTCAGCAACACGTCGCGCTCATCGCTCGGCGGCAGCGCGAGCACCAGCGCGACCGACACGCCTCCCCGCAATCCGCCCCAAGTCAAAACCTTGATCGCGTGAGACGAAAACCGCCTCGTCCGACGAAATATCGAGAGCGGTATACCGACACTGATGAACCGCGCGAAGAGGACCACCGGTATCATCAAAATCCCCGCCATCAGCGGCCGCCCCTGCAGCGAAACCACCAAAATCTCCAATCCGATCCACACGAACAGCACCGCGTTCAAGACCTCATCGATTAACTCCCAAAAGTCGTCGAGCCGTTTCCGGCTTATCTCCGACATCGCATGGACGCGCCCGACATTTCCAATCAGCAACCCCGCCGCCACGACCATCAACGGACCGGATACATGCAGCGCGGTTGCCAGCGCGTTGCCCCCCATCACCAGCGCGAGGGTCAACAAAACTTCAACTTGGTAATTGTCCACACCTTTGAGCATCCGGTAAACGAGCCAGCCGAAACCCAGGCCCAGCAGCAAGCCGCCGCCCACTTCCCGGGCGAACAAGGCACCGATATGCCCGACCGAAAACGCATGCCCGTCCGTGAGGATTTCAAACAGAACGAGAAACAGCACGACGCCGACACCGTCATTAAACAAGGATTCACCCGCGATTTTGACCTCAATCGATTTCGGCGCCTTCGCCTGTTTGAGCAGCCCGAGAACCGCGATGGGGTCCGTCGGTGAAATCAATGCGCCAAACAGCAGACAGTGCAAAAAAGAAACCGGCAGATCGACCGCCCGAAAAACCAGCCACGCCAATCCGCCCACAACTCCGGCCGATACCAGAACCCCCGCGGTCGCGAAGGTGCCGACGGCCAGCTTCCGCTTTTTGAGCGCTCCAAGGTCAATATGCAGCGCCCCGGCGAAAAGCAGAAAACTCAGCATCCCCTGCATCAGCGCCTTGTTGAAATCAATCCGCGCGAGAGTTTCCTCCGCCATCTCCTCCAAAGGAAGCCCGAGCTCGCTGGCGACGATTAACCCAAACGACATCGTCAATGCGATCAGCATCAATCCGATCGTCACCGGCAGCTTGAAAAAGCGGGAATTGATGTAACTAAAAACAGCCGCCAGCGTCAGCAGCACCGCAATCACTTGAAACGCATCCATATCCATGCAATAGGTTCGCCATCCTAGAGGCGCGCGGGTGCGGCCGGTAAGCCAAAAATTGCGCCCTCCTCCTTTTTTCACTCGATGTCATTGTTGAACTTTCTGGACGTAACCATCGGCTTCGGCGGTCCTCCCCTGCTCGATCATGCCAGCCTTCAGATCGACCGCGGCGAACGCATTTGTTTACTCGGACGAAACGGCGCCGGCAAATCGACCCTGATGAAATTGGCTGCGGGCATGCTGGATCCGGACAGCGGGCGCGTTTTCCGTCAAGAGGGCGCGAAAGTCTTTCTGCTTCGACAAGCGGTGCCCGATAATGTGCAGGGCCCGGTCGCCGAGATTGTTCGCAACCAGGATGGCGCCGATCTCGATTGGGAGCGCGAGGTGCGGGCCGAGGCGCTTCTCGAGCAATCGGGGCTCGACCCGGAGACCAAGTTTGAATCGCTCTCCGCCGGATGGAAGCGGCGCGTCATGCTTCTCCAGGGACTCGCCACCGATCCCGATTTGCTTCTGCTCGACGAACCGACCAACCACCTCGACATCGAATCGATCACTTGGCTCGAATCGTTCCTGCTCGATTTCAAGGGCGCGCTTCTCTTCGTCACCCACGACCGAACGTTCCTGCGCAGGCTCGCCACCCGAATCCTCGAACTCGACCGCGGCCAGCTCACCAGCTGGTCGTGCGACTATGACAAATTTCTCGAACGCAAGGAAGCCGTCCTCGACGCCGAAGCGAAACAGCAAGCCGCCTTCGATAAAAAGCTCGCGAAAGAGGAGGCGTGGCTCCGCCAGGGAATCAAGGCGCGCCGCACCCGCAACGAAGGACGCGTCCGTGCGCTGCTCGCGATGCGGAAGGAGCGCGCGGAACGACGTGTCGGACCCGGCGCGGCTCAAATGTCCCTCCAATCCGCCGCCATTTCCGGCCGAAAGGTGATCGAAGCCGAAGCGATTTCCTTCGCCTATCCGGGTCAGAAAGAGCCGGTGATTCGCAATTTTTCCACCTTGATCGCGCGGGGCGACAAAATCGGTATCGTCGGTCCCAACGGCGCGGGCAAGAGCACCCTCCTCCGGCTGCTCCTCGGCCAGGAACAGCCGCAATCCGGCAGCGTCCGAATCGGCACGAATCTCGAGATCGCCTGGTTCGACCAGCTTCGCGCGTCATTGGACGAAGAAAAGACAGTCCGCGAGAATGTCGCCGGCGATAGTGAAACCGTCACCATCGACGGACGCGAGCGCCACATCATCAGCTATCTTCAGGACTTTCTTTTTCCGCCCGACCGGGCGCTGAGCCCCGTCAAGGCGCTTTCCGGCGGGGAGAAAAACCGGCTTTTGCTCGCCCGCCTGTTCAGCCGGCCGGCCAATCTTCTCGTCCTCGACGAACCCACGAACGATCTCGACGCTGAAACGCTCGAACTTCTGGAAAGCCTTCTCGTGGAATTTTCGGGGACCGCGCTCATCGTCAGCCACGACCGCACGTTCCTCGACAACGTGGTGTCCAGCTTGATCGTCTTTGAAAGCGACGGCCGCGTTATCGAATCTGTTGGCGGTTACGAGGATTACGTTCGCCAGCGCGGGCGAACCGCACAGACAAAAGCCACACGGACTCGCGAAGCTCCGGAGAAGGTCGAGTCGAAGCCTCATCCTCGCGGCCGACCCGAGCGGCCTCGCCGCATGACCAATCGCGAAAAGCGCGAGCTTGAAGAGCTTCCCGCCCGCATCGAGCAACTCGAAGAACAGCAGCACGCGTTAGCCGAAAACCTCGCCGACCCCGACCTGTATCAGAACAACGGCGACGCATTGACGAAATTGCAGGAGGAACTCAAACAAGTCGAAACGGACCTCGCCGCCGCCTTTGCCCGCTGGGAAGAGCTCGAAGAACTGCGCTCCACGCTCGAAACGTAAGCCTTGTTTTTTCAGGCGCATTGAATGCCAAGAGCAGGAGGCTTTTTTCAGGTGGTGCTGAAGACGCCCGCCCGCTCTCTCTACTTGCCGCCGCCTTCGGGATCCCCGC
>CAZYAN010000050.1:0-29399 GCA_964645585.1 uncultured Opitutales bacterium | reverse complement strand
GCTAAGGTTTCCGGAAGGAATGGCATGCCGTTGCGAACCGGCAAAAGCCAGGTGATCATGGGGAGTATTTCCTTCCTAGACATGAAACGCGATCAGTGTCGTTCCAGTAGATGATGAATCAAGAGTGGGGAACGGCTGGAAGCGGAGTCTGCCGACCGAATCGAAGAAGTCCCAAAAGTCGATCGCGCGACCGGAAAAAAAGGCTTTTCAAATAAAGTTTTGAAAGGGCGCGCCGACCCTGTTTTGCGCGGAAGCCCCTCCGCGCGTAGTGCATCGCGGTAGAATACTGTCCTCTGCGGTAGGCATAAACGGCGACTTGATAAAAGTCCGAGAGATTCAAATCCGGCTCTTCTTGAAAAAAAAGGCCTTCGGCAAATGCCTCCGGACCGACGCGGCGGATTGTTTCGGCGATCGCCAAGCGTTTGATACCAATCCACTCATTCCATCGAGTTCGATTGATGCTGGCCTCATGCTGCCGCCAGTGCAGCAGCACTTCCGGGAGATTTTCGACACGTCCTGCTTCGCTGAACTTCAGGAACAGATCAAGATCCTGTGCGATCTTATATCGGGAATCATAGCCGCCCACAGCTTCGTAGACGGAACGACGAAAGAGAACCGACGGATGAGAGAGGGCGCCGCCAATTCCAAGCAATAACGCGCGCCGAATAGCTTCATGTCCCCGCAATAATTCTTTGCTGCCAAGGGAGAGCCCGTCGGGCGTGAGCATCCTGACTTCACTGCCAATGCAAACATATTCCGGATTAGCTTCAAGAAAACTGACCTGTCGTTCGAGCCGTTGGGGTTCAGCGATGTCATCCGCGTCAATTCGCGCAATAAACTCTCCGCGAGCGCGATTGCATCCGTTGATTAAAGCCTTCGTGAGACCCTGGTTCGACTGGGAGAATACGGAGATCCGCTGATCGGTGGCAGCAAGTCGAGCAAGCAAATTCGGTGTTTGGTCCGTGGAGCCGTCGTCAACGACAATAACTTCGAAATTAGTGTAGGTCTGACGGAGGACGCTCAAGATACATTCCTCGATAAACTCCTCCGCATTGTAAGCGGAAATAACCCACGAAACTCTGGGTTTCAGCTCTTCTGCCATAGCGAATGTTGCTTTTGAGATCAGCTTAACAGCTAATGTGCCTTCAAGAAAAACAGAATGGCTCCAAGGGTGCCCTTCTGAGTAGTCACATGCCGAATATCCGTCGTGTCTTCGCTCCGAGCTGTCGAAAGAGATGACGAATTGTGGACCGTATGTTAGGGCAAGGGTTGATGGGCCTAATAATTGTTCGCTCCTGACCTGGCAGTCTTACAGACAAGAGAGGCGGAGTAAGGTCAATGGCATTGGTCATCAGACGCGATATATAGTGCGCAAAACGATTTTCATTACAAAACACTACGCAGTTCTGCCGATACCACCATGGGATTTGTTCGTTATCCCAGATCGCCGGACGAATACAGTCAACGGCTACGAACCCCTTCCCCTTGAACAGATATTGCCAGTACGTTGGCCACTGCTCATTGATGTGGCCTTTACCTCCCTGATTGGGTATTGCCGCTGAGAATAATACCAGCTCACAAGAATCGCACAGGTTGTTTACCAGCTGATTGCCAGCGGCGGCAGTGAGGTGTTCGGCGACTTCTAGGCAGATTCCGAGACTATATTTCCCCTTTAGCTGCCAATTCTCTTCGAGATCAATAATCTCTAGGCAATCTTCCGGAATCACCTTAGACGGATTGTCCTTGATCCATTCCCCCTCAAACCCCTTGATAGACGTCGCGCCCAGCTTGCTGGCAACGTCGAGCCAAGTGCCTACGCCGCATCCAACATCGACGACCGATGAAAAGGGACCAAATGCTTGCTGCACGCGCTCCAGGACGATCGTCGCGGATTCCCGGGTTAACTGATCCCGTTCGTTATAAAAGAAATCAGTGTTCTTCGAGATGTATTGGGACTCCGCTGTATTCATAAAAGTTTTTCAAGCTTCCAAAGTGGCTACCGTCCAAGTTGTTTCGAGTACGGCTTTGCTGTGGTGCGATGGGTTCTTTCGGATGCTTAGTTCGATGTTTCGTTTCCAGTCGTAGATTTCCCTTGTTTCGGCATCGAAAAGGCAAAAGAAGAACAAGAGGGAAGAGCAATTGAAGGGGAGGGAAGGGAAATGAATGCTCAAAGTTTTCGTAGAGCCTTGAACAGATTTCGGGAGTGTTTTTGTGATTTGAAACAGTTGGTCATCGTCTTCTCTTATAACGAAGTCGATTGACGGGTTTGTAACATCCGGTGCGTTGACTTGGTAGGTAATGCACACCGTCAACGGTGAACCCGCAGGCAGTTCTGCAATTGCATGTCCGGATAAGTCATGAAAGGATGTATTGAGAACTCGAATTTTCCCACTCCCCGTCGAGACAGTGCCTTCTGCACCGTGTTTGGCGACTTCCCGGGGGGCGCCTTCCATGTCGTTCAAGAAGAGTTCAATGCCTTTTGTGGATTCCCCCAGGTATTGGACTTTTCCATGGGAAAGATACAGAACCTTGTCGCAGTAGCGTGCGATCTGATGCATGTTATGCGACACGAGGATGAATGGGGTGCCTTGTTTTCGCAGAGAGGCGAGCATGTTGAAGCATTTGGCCTGAAAGCTGACATCGCCAACGGCGAGGACTTCATCGAGCAGCAAAATGTCTGGATTCAGGGCGCTGGCGATCGCGAATCCAAGACGCACAGACATTCCGGACGAATAATTCTGAACGGGGGAATCGATAAATTCCCGAATCTCCGAGAACTCGATGATCTCATCAATTTTCTCGTCAATCTCGCGTCGAGACAGGCCCAGGATCGAGCCGTTGACATAGATGTTTTCCCGCCCAGTGAGGATTGGGTTGAAGCCGGCGCCCAGGGCGATCAAAGCACCTACTCTTCCGCGCATCTCGATCCGGCCGACGTCGGGTTTGATCAATCCGGTCAGCATCTTCAGGAGGGTCGTCTTCCCAGCTCCGTTGTGGCCAATCAGCCCGAGGCATTCGCCTTTACGAAGTTCAAAGGAGATATTTTGGTTTGCCCAGAATTCGCCTTTCCGCAAGGGAATCGTCCCGTCTTTGCCAGGACTGCGTCCGCTGGTGCGGCCCGGAATCAAATCTTTGAGCGAATCCTTGGCACCGTACCAGAGGGACCGTTTCAGGTCCTGACAAAAGATTTTGCCGAGATTTTCAACGCGCACCCGGACATCCTGTTCCCGCGGGGCGGAGGGGGGACTTTCGATCGATGCGTCGTGCGGTGAAAGTAAGGTCGTCATGGGTTGCGAGCCAGCGGGGCCGAGTTGTTACATCCCGAGGCGTTCGATGATCCGGGGCAAGGTAATCCGGAGGGTGGTCCATCCCAGAAATAACAGGATGAGAATGACGGCGAGAACAGCGCATGTTTCACCGATATAGGGAAAGGGACCTCCGACGAGGGTGGCCCGGGCGGTTTCCAGCACGTAAGTGGCTGGATTGAGGCGGTTGATCCATGCCAGCCAGCCTTCATTCGCCAAGGGGTAAACGACCGGCGTCAAATACATAAGGAACTGCGCCAGAATATTGATCGCCCGGCCAACGTCATTGTAGAGCAGGCCGAGGGGAGCGACTAAAACTCCAAAGGCCAGCCCGGTGAACACCATTGCAAGATAGCCGAGCGGGAAAAGCAGCATCGTCCAGCTCAGAGACAGGTCGACGAAAAAGAAGACCGGGACGAGCAGCACAAGGCGGACGGCGGAAATGACCGAGGTTTCGGCAATGCCGGCCATCACCGGCGCCTCCCGGGGGAAGCGCAGCTTGATCATCATCGATTTCGCTGCATTCAGGGACTGGATTGGCTTGTTCAGACTGTCGGTGAAGGCCTGAAAAAGAAGAGTCCCGATCAACACAAAAGCCGGATAGGGCATGCCGGTGTCGGCCACGCGCACAACGCCGGAACTGTTGAGGAAGAACCAGACCGCGGTTGTGGCGATTGGCGGGAAGAAGAGCCAGGCGTAGCCGAGAACGCTTTGCCGGAACTGGGCTTTCAGGTCCCGCTTCAGCAAAGTCACCGCAAGTTCTCGTGCCAGAAACAGGTCACGGAACATCTCCCGGAACAGTCGAACCGGGTGAGCGAGCTCCGATTCCGGTTCGTATACGGTTACTTCAAGTGAGGACGATTCGGCGGATGACATGAAGCTGAACGCGATGCGGTAAAGATGAATACCCCGCGAGCGAGTACGCGAGTAGAGAACTGCGCGGTCAAGCCGTGTTACCCGTGAACTCCGTTGCCGGACAGGTCGGCTTTCGGTTTGCCGATGCCGTGGGCGTCGAAACCGAGGTTTCGGAGGGCTGACAGGTCGAGGATGTTGCGGCCGTCGAAGATGGTGGCGGGTTTCTTCATCGTGTCGAAGAGCCGCTGGTAGTCGAGGTCGCGGAATTGGTCCCACTCGGTCAGCACGGCGATGGCATGGGCGTCTTCGCCGGCGGCATAGGGATCATTCGTTACCTGAACCGACGGATCGTCCGGCGCGAGGCCGAGGTCGGAATAGATTTGGGCGGCCGGAACTTTTGGATCGTGGATCGCGAGGACGGCCTGCTCCTGGAGGAGATCCTTGCAGACGGCGATGGCGGCGGATTCGCGGGTGTCGTTGGTGTCCTTCTTAAACGCGAAGCCGAAGATCGCAATTTTTTTGCCCGAAACTGTGTTAAAGAGGCTGCGGACGATGTTGGCTGAAAAACGCCGCTTCTGGTAGTTGTTCATTTTGACTACCTGCTCCCAGTATTCCGCCACTTCCGGAAGACCGAAATGCTGGCAGAGATAGACGAGGTTGAGGATGTCCTTTTGAAAGCACGAGCCGCCGAAGCCGACGGAGGCTTTGAGGAAACGCGGACCGATCCGCGAATCGCGGCCGATGGCGAAGGCGACCTCATCGACGTCCGCTCCGGTCGCTTCGCAGAGCGCGGAAATCGAGTTGATCGAGGAAATGCGCTGGGCGAGGAACGCGTTGGCCGTAAGCTTCGACAGCTCGGACGACCAGAGATTCGTCGTGATGATTCTGTCGCGAGGCACCCAATGGGCGTAGAGGCTGGCGAGCGTCTCGACCGCTTGCAAACCTTCGCCGGTTTGCTCCCCCCCGATCAGGACGCGGTCCGGGTTTTCGAGATCCGCGATTGCGGTGCCTTCCGCCAGAAATTCTGGATTCGACAATACTTGGAAGGTGACACCGTTTTCGTTGGCCGACAAAATCCGCTTGATCGCTTCGGCGGTGCGCACCGGCAGGGTCGACTTTTCCACCACGATCTTGGACCGGTCTGAGGCGCGGGCGATCTGGCGCGCGCAGGCTTCGATGTAGCGCAGATCGGCGGCGCGTCCGGCGCCGATGCCGTACGTTTTCGTCGGCGTGTTGACCGAAATAAAAATGACGTCGGCTTCGCGGATGGCGCCGTCGACATCGGTTGAGAAAAAGAGGTTGCGGCCGCGGGCTTGGCGAACGACTTCATCCAGTCCCGGTTCGAATACAGGGAGGCGGTCGGAATTCCATTCCGCGATTCGCTTCGCGTTGATGTCGACAACCGTGACTTTCACGTCCGGTGCTTTAGCGGCGATCATCGCCATCGTGGGACCGCCGACGTAACCGGCGCCAATACAACAGATTTTCATAGTTGAAGGATTTTTGGAGGCTCGAAGCTTGGCTTCTTTAAAACGAAATTCAGCGCAATGCGGATTTCTCGCACAAACAGATACAAATTGACACGGATGAGGCTTCTAGCCGCGGTCTACTTAGAGAGGAAACTCAGGTCCGCTTCGCTCAAGGCGCCAAGACGCGAAGGATGATCAGGATTTGCCTTTGTGTCTTTGGCGTCTTGGCGAGTCGGGAATCCAACCAGCCTGTGGCCAAAGAGGATAGAACAGAAGGAAACGAAGGCTGAAAATGAGATTTGAATTCATGGAGTGTTACCTTGGCTGTCTTCGGTTTCTATTTTGATCGAAGCTTCCTGATCATCCGGGCTGCGGCACCACGGCTGAAACGACATTGTTTACCCAGTTAACCAGAGGAGTTCTGCCCCGTTTGAAGTAGGGCATTTCCTTGAGGTGGATAAGGTTTCGGAGTAGATGCCGATGAAGAGTTTACCCTTGCCCTGTATTGCCCGCTCAGGAAATTTTGGGCAGGCTTCGCCCCGTCACTTCCCCTCTGCGAGAGCCTCTGAATCCGAGTGACTTCCTCCATATTTGAGGGATCAGGCGACAGGCGTCGACATCTTTCTCAACGAAAGGTGGGAGAGAATGGCGGAAATTGTGCCTGTTCGAAATCGGGGATCCTTGCCGCAAGCGGTTAGTAAAAACCTATCAGGCCACTAGGGGAAACCCTTAGGGTGGTTCTGGAGGTTGCGGGGTTCACCGTGAAGAAACGAGAATTTGGCTGACCTGCTCCTTGTCTGGGCGGCGAGGCGTGCGCAATGGAGAGAAGGCTGACGGAGTTGAACGGGAGGATTATTCGCGCACGAGCCTGTAGAAGCGTTGAGGCAGCTGAAAAGCGTCGGCTTCTTGGTATTCATATAATCCCTCCAGCGAGTCCACCGCTGTGCCGATGACTTCCCACGCAACCAGATCGCTGGAGGCTTCCACGCGGTACACCGCGCCGGGGATCCCGGAAAAGGAAAGGCGAAGGTCGTCTGATTGCGCGATTCGTTCGAGGGCATTTACCGTGGGCGCGACGTTCATGGACACGTCGAGGACTTGAATTTCGACGGTGCATTGCGTTTGGCGATTACGTCCGTCAATCGCCGAAAAGGTGAAGGAATCGGCGGCGGCATAGTCGGCGGGTGACCGGTAGACGATGCGGCCCTCGTCGAATTCGAGTTCGATGCCGTTGTTCGAAACGGCTGGAAGTGTTTCAACCGATACCGGGCCGCCGTCGGAACCCACTACGTCGACTAGCAGTTCGGCCGCGGCGATGTTCGCGATTCCTCCGGCGACTCGTGCCCATTGCAGCGGAGGAGCGTAAGGTAAAATTTCGAGCGGCGCGCTGTCGCTTTCCACGGAACCGAAAGGATTGCTGACCGATACCGAGTAGACGCCTTCGTCCTCCGGGGCCAGCGACGAAATCACAAGTGTGGGGCCGGTGGCGCCGGTGATGCGGTCGTTATTAGAGAGCGGAACGGAATCTTTTTCCCATTGATAAACCAGTCCGGAACCTTCGGATTCGACGGTAAAAGAAACCGAATGCATGACCGGCGCAGCCGTCGGCGCGGGAGCCGCAGTGATCGCGGGCGGGGCGCCCGTGCTGGGTGCTGGAGGTGAACGCCAAGCCAGGCCGTAAGGGACGTCGGCTGTTTCGCCGGAAACTTCCAGGGCGTAGTTGCCAGGCGCGAGATCAGGCAGGTAAATGTGCTGAATGTTGTCGATCGGGCTGATGCTCTCGGCAATTGTAATTTGAGGTTCGCCTTGCTCATCCAATTTCCACAGGCGCAGCGAGAGCCGTGCGACCTGGTAGGCCCAGGAACCGTTCCACCACTCGGTTTCCGGGCTGGGAACGGCATTCCATGCAAGCGTTGCTGAAAAATCGCCTTCCGCCGCCGCGCTGCTGGTAAACGGATAATAACGGCCGGAATCCGGGGCGGCCGTGATGTTCCAATCCCAGCCGGAGTCTCGGCTCGCATCGTGTTCTCCCGGGATGTGCTTGCCCGATTTGAGCGCCGAAAAGCTGTTGTAGATGTTGAGATTTCCCGCGCCGTACACCTCGTCGAGCGGGCGCGTCGGCGAATTGCTCCAGTTGGGAAAAGCCTCTTTGGTCGCGCCGGCGAGAAGGAGCGCTTTGATGACAGGCGCGCGGGCGCCGTCCGCAAGCGCGGCGTCCTGTTCGGCCGCGGCGAGCAGAAGGGTTGCCGCGGATGCGACAACCGGAGTCGCGTAGCTGGTGTAAGGAAGGGGCGCCACCAGCTCTGGCTTCATGCGTCCGGGGGTATAAAGGTTGGTTCCGCCTCGGTTGTGATTGCCCGAGGAGACTCCGACGGAGATGCTGTTGTAGGAGTTCGAGACCATGGGGCGCATGGGGCCAGTGTTGTTATCGACCCCGGCAACGGCGACCAGATCGTAGTGCAAAATGCGGTAATCGAGCCGGGCCAATATTTGCAGATCGCCGGAAACGAAGCCGACGGATCCGCCCCAGCTGTGATTCTCAACACGCCAGGGAGGATTTGATGGCTCCAGATTCCGCGCGAAGGACATCGATCCGTTCCATGTCGAAGTGCGAAAAGCGAAAACATCATCGACTCCCGGTGTCATGCTGTTCGCGCCGTAGAGGTAGCGACCAACTTCGTAGGCGTGACTCGAATAACCGCCATGGGCACTCGGATTGTAGGTGAAGTTTTCTTCGGAAAGCTCGCCCTTCGGTTCCGGCGCCCACTTGTCGTTTTGGGTGGATTCCGTTTGCGCCACCGCGATGCCGGCGCCGTTCGGGAGTTCGCCGTTACATTCCTGCAACAGCCGCGTAAATCCGATTGCATCTTTGTAATCGGCGGTCAGGCGAGGCGTCACAAGCACGACCAACAGAGCGAACTGGAAAAGGCGCATTCTCATGATGGGCCGCCGATGCATTAGGCTGTACAGTTTGAGCGGGCGGACTGACCGATTGAACCTAAGGTCAATCATCCAGCGATGGCGTAGGGGATGACATTCGTGCGGACGCTGTCAATCATGGCCGGGCCGGTCCGCGCGTTTTTACGTCTTCTTTAAAAAACCGGCATGCAGGCTGAATAACAGCCGATTGCGCGCCACTTAACTTGTTGTCCGCGAACGTTCAGGGTATGCCTGAACCTCCGCTGGGGTGCCTGCCCGGTCGCGCAAACCGCCGGTGCCGCGTAAGGTGAACGATGCAGCGCGATCGCCTACGCGGCACGGCAGAGAATGACTGGCGAATGTGGATCACCTTCTTTCTTCCAGTGGTCCTGTTCCTCTCCGGAATCGCTGTGTCGACCTGGCTTGGGGGAATCTTGCGAACGCGGCTCTTTATTGGGTTTTCGCTGGTGCTGGGGCTGCGGCCCGACGTTCGATCGGCGCTGCCTGGAAAAAGAAAACCCCCGCCGGCTCCAGCGAGCCGGCGAGGGTGAGAAGAACGTGATTCAGAGAATGGAAAGGTCGCCTCAGCCGCGTCGGCGAGCCAATGCCCGGCGGCGCTCGGAGATCAGCATTCCCAGGAGCAGGATCCCGGCGATCCCGTAAGTGGAAGGTTCGGGCACGACGTATCCGGCGAAGCCGTCGCTGCCTTCGGTATTGCTGCCATTGCCGATTCCCTGGAAGCGAAAGGCGATGTTGAAAGGATCGCCATCCTGAGGGACCGGCGTATAACCGAATCCCTCGAAGGAGAAGTCGGCAGGGGCGATTCCCGCACCTTGGAAGTTGAAATCAAAAAACGCGGTCCGCCCGGCGGGAAGGCCGAGATTGGGATTGCCGCCCTGAGGGCTGGCTGGATTGACGGCCAACCCGATCCCCATGCTGGGAAAGGAGAAAATCTGGTAGTTCTCCATCAGTGTGAAGCTCATGCTCGCCAGGGCCGGGCCGCCATCCGCTTGACCGGAAGCAGCAAGCTGAACAGTCCCGGGGATCACCGTCGGAGTCTGGAAGCCGAAGGAGGTCAGCACCCCGTTGTCGGGATGGCCGGGGGTTCCGGCCAAGTTAGTAACAATGACGCGGAGATACAGGTTCGTCGAGTCCCACAGAAATTGTCCCGATACGCCAACACCGGTATTTTCCTGGGAGTTGTCCGGGCCCGCGACAACATGAAATTCGCCGAACGAATCCGCGGAAACAAATTGCCCCTGCACGGGACAAGCTAAGAAAAGGGCGGCGAGGATGCAGCCGCCGAATCGCATTATTGAGTTCATAATGCCAAAGGTAAAGAGAGGCTTGGGCGGCATTGCCCCCAATCATGCCGCAGCATAGCATTTCGGTCAACGGCTCCGCATCGGGGCAGTTTCTTATTGAGGTATCGGGAAAACCTTGCGGCCCGAATTCGGGTTTGAACGGCGCCATGCAAGGGAAACCGGTGTCAGGAGACGGCAAAAAGGCGTGGGTGCCGCGCGCCGGCCTCCAGGACGATCGGGGGCATAAATTTTTGTTTGCCAGAGGCTTGTTTAAGCCAGAATGGGGACAAGTCAGGACCTGAATCCGAATCGTGGAAGCGGCATGCCATCTTGCCATTTTGTTATGCGGATCAGCGGCTGGAAGCCGCTGCCGCTTTTGTTATGTTAGCGCCATTCCAGTCTTGGGCTGGACGCCGAAAGTTACCGTTCATCTCCATTCAGCCCGCGCGAATTTATAAACAGGAACTCGCAGACCACCGGCAGGTGATCGGAACCAGCGCCCGAAAGGGCCCGGTACGAGGTCGCCCGCACCTCGCCCGAAAGGAGAATGTGGTCAAGCGGCAAACCCGCTGGTCCGAGCCAGGCCGGCCAAGTCGCTTTCAGTTGGCCGCGCGATACGGGGATTTGTAAACCTCCGCGACCGTGAATTGGCGCAAAATATTTCGACCACGGCGCGCAATTGAACCCGCCGAGGACGACCGTTCCTCGCGTTTCACTTTGGCCCGCGAGGATCGCGACGCGCTGTAAAGTTGCGTTTCGGCTGGCGAACCGCCGGTTGCTCTTGGGCGATTCCGCATGGACCCCCAGCAACGTCACCAATCCATCGGGTGTTTGGATCTCGGCTCGCAGGATGGGACGGTGAACGCCGGGAATTGTTATAATTTCCCGGGACACGATGGGATACCGGCTGAGCAGCACCAGCCCGCCCAGATCCCGTCGCGGCTCAATCATGCGGTGTGGATACCGTTCCGCCAACAGTGCCGAGATGGCGTGATCCCAATCTTCGGTGTATTCAGAAAGGCTGACAAAATCGGGCTGTTCCTCATCCAGCAGGTCGATAAAGGCGGGCGCTTTGGTGTTCTTCTTGTCCAGGTTGAAGTGCAAAGCCTTGTAAACCGTGCGGCCTTCCGGGAGCACCGTTTGATCGACCAGAGGAAGGCAGATCGCAACAAGCCCGATCGCGGGGACAGCGACAACTGCCGCCCAGCCTCGCTGCCTCCGCCACAGGAGTGTGAGCGCCGGGATCAAAAGGAGAAAAGCCAAATGCAAGCGGATATTCGCCAGCAGGTCGGGTCCCCAGCCGTTCATAAAGGAAATAAGGATCAGGATACAAACAGCAGCCGCCGCCGAGATCTCAGGAAAGGGCAAACGCCTGGCGGAGGTCGGCGGGGAGGTCGTCGCCCTTCGATCGCTGGCGGGTTCGTCGAGAAGTGGTCGCATTTTGCTCAACAAGCGGCTCGCTTCGACTGGCCGAATGCCTGGATAAAGCCGCCTTAACTTGAGCAGAATGCAGAGAACGCCGCGCTCTGAAAACAACGAATTCCGTACGGGTCGTTCGAAGACAGAGTCATCAACCACAAAGATCACAAGGGACACAAAGTGGAGAGCAAACCGCGGAAGCGCTGGTGAATGCGGATGGTGCCGTTCTGCACTTCTATGTGGTCTTTGTGTGCTTTGTGGTTAATTCGTCCCGCGATAGTTGATCTCATTTCTAACGCTGCCCTCCGTGCTTGCCAATCGGAACTTAAACGCTGATATTCGCCGGGCGGGCCTTCCTCCGAATCTCTCTGAGGAGCGGCCGCCTGTTTCCATGGCGCTTCGGCTTTTTCTCTGGGTTTTCTTTCTTGTGCTCGCGAGTTCGGCGACGCACGCGGCCGAACCTGTTGCGGAGGCGCCGCCGGATGTGAATGAAGCCGGCGCGCCCCTCTCCGAGAACGCTGCGGATGAAACGCCGGCCGCTGATGCACGAATCGATTCGCCGGACGGGAAGGTAATGCCCGGCGGGAGTCCCACTTCGGTTTATGTGATTCCTGTTAAGGACGAGGTCGGCCGTGCGCTGCTCTTTGTTATCCGTCGCGGAATGAAAGACGCGATCACGAAGGGAGCCAATGTGATCGTTCTCGACATGGATACGCCGGGCGGGCGGCTCGATGTCACCCTCGAGATCATGGAGATGATGGCGCGGTTCGACGGTGAAACGATCACGTACGTCAACACCGAGGCGATTTCCGCCGGGTCGTTTATCGCGGCGGCCACCGGCGAAATCTGGTACGCTCCGCAGGGAATAATCGGGGCGGCGGCGCCTGTGGCCGCAACCGGGCAGGAGATTCCGGAGACAATGAAGCTCAAGCTGATGAGTTATTTGACGGCCCGCCTGGAATCTTTTACCGAAGGAAAGCCGTTTCGGACCGAAGTGATCCGGGCGATGATGGACGAGGATTATGTGCTGGAGATTGATGGCGAGACCATCAAAGGGGAAGGAGCGCTGCTCACCCTGACCGCTCCGCGCGCGATGGAGGAATACGGTGACCCGCCGCAGCCGTTGCTGGGGAATGGCATCGCCGATGATTTGGATCAATTGCTGGTAACAAAATTCGGTGAAGGCGGCTATGTTCTGAACGAATTCGTGCCGACTTGGTCGGAGGAGCTTGCCCGCTGGTTGACGGCGATGAGTCCGCTTTTGCTGGGGATCGGGCTGATCTGCATTTTCTTCGAGGCCAAGACGCCCGGGTTCGGCGTGATCGGAGTCACGGGAATTATCCTTCTTGCCCTGGTATTCTTCGGGCACCATCTCGCCGGGCTTTCCGGATTGGAGCCGCTGCTGATCTTCCTGCTGGGAGTTCTCCTCGTGCTGGCGGAAGTACTCTTTTTCCCGGGCCTGCTCTTTCCATCACTGATCGGCATCGCAATGATGATCGGGGCGTTGATCTGGGGCATGGCGGACATTTGGCCGGGCGACGCGTTTGAGCTGACGCCGGAGATGTTTATTCGGCCAGTTGTCAATCTCGCCGTCGGGCTGCTGATCGGGGTTATTGGAATGCTGGCCATCGCAAAATTCCTTCCTCGGTCGTGGCTGTGGGACAAATTGATCCTGCAGGCCGGCATCACCGGAGACAGTCAGGGCGGCGGGAGCGCGGCTGAAGGGGGGATGCTCGCCGGTGAGATTGCGATGGGAACCGTTGGCGTCGCGGTAACGGATCTTTATCCGAGCGGCGAGATTGAGATCGACGGACGCCGCTACCAAGCGCGCCTCGACTATGGCACGGCGGTTCGCGGAGATCAGGTTGAGGTGACGGGCCGAAGCAGTTTCGGATTGCTCGTCCGGTTGAAATCCCGCTAATTTTCGCGTCACCGGCACCGATTCGGCCCGCCGGTCCGTCTTTGCCTGAAGATCGTTTCGATTCCTGCGCGCCGGGCTACATCTCCTGTTTTATGATCAGCATTATCATCGGTCTCTTCGTTCTCGGGCTTGTTCTGATCTCGTTTGAACTGATCGTGCCCGGCGGTGTGCTCGGGGTGATGGCCGCTCTCGCTGTCTTCGGCGCTTGGACCTTAGCCTTCATGGAGTACGGGGTCCAAGGCGGATTGCTCGCGGTCATCCTGGGCGTAGTCGTCATGGCCGCGGTGCTGGCAATCGAGCTGAAAATGCTGCCGCGAACGAAGATGGGCCGGCGGCTGTTTTTGAATCGCACGCTCGAGTCGACGAGCCAGAAACCGGTCGCGACACCGGACATCGCCGGCAAGCAAGGCGAAACCTTGACAACCCTCGTCCCGACCGGCGTAGTCGTCGTCGACAACCAAAAATACGAAGCGTTTTCGATGAGCGGAATGCTCGAAAAAGGCACCAAGGTGGAAGTGGTCGATTACGATAACTTCCGCGTGCGCGTGAAGAAGATTTAATGGATTCTCAATTGCTCGGTTTATTCCTCGTCATCGCCATCATCGGCGTTTGCTGGAAGGCGGGACCCGTTTTTGGCCTTTGGTGGCGGACGCGTCAGGCCGGGGCGCCGGTCGGCCTCCTGCGGACGTGGGTGCTCTATTTTCGCAACGTTCCCGTCGATGACGTCTTTGAAGCATATGCGGAATGCCGGCAGGCCGGGGCCGATGTTCCCCTCTCGGAAATCGTCGCTCACGCGCGGGCGGGCGGCGATCCGCGCGTGGCGATGCGGGCGTATTTGGACACCGTCGCGACGGGGACAGAGATCGAGTTTCCGCGTGTTTGCGAACTCGAGATTGAAGACTCCGCTGAGTCCTGACCGAATCGTACGTAGCTTAACTCTCCGAAGTGGAGGCGGTTGGTTTCCGCCGAAATCGGGGGGAGACAGACGGTTTCGGTCCGTCACCGTCGCAAGCTCGGAGGCATGCGCTGCCGTAACGCAACCATCCGCAAGATTCGCTGGGGTCCATTTTTTTCGTGTCATTCGCGCGGACCGCGGCTAGCTTTTCATCCCCAATGGGATACTTGCTTGCCTTGTACGCATGGCCCAGCTCTCTTTCGGCCCGGAGCGGCCCCAGCGTTTTCGCGTTTCCACCATTTTATTGCAACTAACCTACGAACTGAGAATCCATGAACCTCACGATCATTGCGCTCATTGTCGCCGGCATCTTTGTCCTGATCCTTGTCGGCATTTTTCTCTCCTTCTTCACGGTGTGGCTTCGTGCCTGGCTCGCCGGAGCGTATGTCGGGGTGCCGACACTCGTGGCGATGCGTCTCCGGCAGGTTCCGTACGGACTCGTCGTCGATGCCCGGATCACGGCAAAAAAGGCCGGTATCGACCTCACCACAGATGAATTGGAAGCTCATTATCTGGCAGGGGGGAACGTCATCCCAACGGTCCAGGCGCTCATCAATGCGATGAAGGCTGGGATCCCGCTCGACTTCACGCGCGCGTCGGCGATTGATCTGGCGACGAAAGGGAGCGGAAAATCGGTTCTCGAAGCGGTCCGCACTTCTGTCGATCCGAAGGTGATCGACTGTCCCAATCCGCAGCAAGGGCGCTCCACGATCGACGGTGTGGCGAAGGACGGCATCCAGGTGAAGGTGCGGGCGCGGGTGACGGTTCGCACGAATCTCGACCGGTTCGTCGGCGGCGCGAAAGAAGAAACCATTATTGCGCGCGTCGGCGAGGGCATCGTGACGACGATCGGCTCGGCGAATTCCTACAAGGCGGTGCTCGAAAGCCCGGATGCGATTTCAAAAGTGGTTTTGCAGCGCGGCTTGGATGTCGGCACGGCGTTTGAGATTCTCTCGATTGACATCGCCGATGTTGATGTCGGCGAAAACGTGGGCGCGCAGCTCCAGGTAGCCCAGGCCGAGGCCAACAAAAACATGGCCCAGGCGCAGGCGGAAATCCGGCGCGCGGCCGCCGTCGCTCAGGAGCAAGAGATGCTCGCGCGCGTTCAAGAGATGCAGGCGAAAGTCGTCGAAGCGCAAGCGCAGGTTCCGCTGGCGATCGCCGAAGCTTTCCGAAACGGCAACCTCGGGGTCATGGATTACCAGCGTTACATGAACATCCAGGCCGACACCGATATGCGGAAGTCGATTGCGAAACCCGAGCGCGAGGGCGAGAGTGGTGAGCAGTAAAACCTGACGATGGACTGGCTCCTTGAGTTCGAAGGCCTGATCGTCCCGGTCACGCTGATCCTTCTCTACCTGCTCCAGCGGGTGTTTACCCGCGATGAAGGAGAGCAGGCGCCCGGGCGCGGACTCGGTGACGCTCCTTCGGCCGCGGAGGAGAAGGCGCGACAAATCCGGGAGGAGATTCGCCGAAAAATTGTCGCGCGTCAGCAAGGGAGGGAGGCGCCGCGCGAAGTGGAGCCGCCGGCATTTTTCGAAGAGGACAAGCCGGCCCCCGGGCGCGCATTTGAACCCTTTCCGCGAAGGGCCGAACCGCCGCCGCTGGTCGAGGAGCCGTTTCCCGCGGCACCCCCGATTTTTCCGCATTACGAAGTGCGACCGCCAACGCCGCCTCCGCCTCCCGAGCCGGAACGTTTGCGGCCGTCGGCGGATGGCAACGACATCATGGAGGAATTGCGCCGGCAGCGGGAACGTCTGGAACAGGCGCGAGAGGCCAAGAAAGCGGCCGAGCGGGAAACGCGGCCCAGCCGAAAGCGCCCGGTGCGGGCGGGGCGGTCGGCGGCGCGGTCGGGTTCGCTGCGGGAGCAATTGCAGGCCGACCTTGCCGAAACCTCGAGCCTGAAGCGGGCTTTTCTGCTAAAGGAAATCGTCGACCGCCCGATCGGCATTCGTCCGGAGGCCGACAAGTTTTCGAATTATTAAAAAAGAAGAACCGAGCGGCTGAACAGAAGGCAGCAAAGAGAGCGAAGAGCAGAGCTTTTCAATTTCCTCGATGACTTGCTGCCGCGCCGATTAAAGTCGGGATACCCTCCTTCGTTCCCTTCGCTTCCTTCGGTTTAAACTTTCCGCGTATCCATTTTTGGGCCTGGTTCTGATACCGCGGTATGCCGGACGGCGGGGAGGTCGATGAAGAATTCGCTGCCCTGGCCGAGCTCAGAAATCACCCCGACATTGCCCTTGTGGAGCAAGGCGATCTCGCGTGCGATCGACAGCCCGAGGCCGGCACCGTTCGTCTGCTGGCCAGGAACCCGGTAAAACTTATCGAAGATTCGTTCTTGATGATCGCGCGAGATGCCAGGTCCTTGGTCGATCACGCTAATGCGTATTTGATCTTCCAATACAGCCCGGGCTCGGAGGATGATCGCTGTTTCCGAAGGGGAATACTTCTGGGCGTTCGTGACAAAATTCGAGAAGACATGATCAATCTTCTCGCGGTCGATATGAAGGGGAGGCAAGTCGTTCTCGATGTCGAGAGTGAACGAGGCGGCATCATGTCCCGCAACGATCGAGCGCACCAGGTCCTCCACGCTGCAAAGCTCCTTTTTCAGGTCGGGCGAAGTCTCTTCCAGTCGTGTGAGATCGAGGAGATTGTTGAGGGTGCGAAGGAGCCGTTCGGAATCCTCTTTCGCGGTGGCGACGAGTTCGGTCTGGCGGCGGTTGAGCGGCCCGACCGCCTTTTCGAGCAGCAGATGGAGCGCCATCCGAACGCTCGTCAGCGGCGTCCTCAATTCATGGCTGACGGTCGACAGGAGGTTCGTTTTCACGTCGTCAAGGAGACGCTGATGGGTGACGTCTTCCAGCACGACCGCCACGCCGAAAGTGTCGCCGCGTTCGTCGAGGAGCAGAAGGACTTGAGGGAGGAAGAATTTTTCCTCGTTGTCGATACGCAGTTGCAAGGCGTCCTGGACCTTTGCCGGCAGATAATTTTGGCGTGTCTCGAGCACGCGATCGATGTGTTCGTAAATCACCGGCGGCAGTTTCGCCTGGCCTTCGAGGAACAGTTTGACCGCGAGTTTATCGGCGGCCGGGTTTCGGAGCTCGATATTTCGATCCTTTCCGAGAACGAAGAACGCGTTGTGGAACGAGGCGAGTGTGGTTTCCATCGTTCGATGAAGGCGCATCATCTGTTCGGTCGTTCCCTTCCGGGTCGCTCGCAGTTTTGCGGCCATCTCGTTGAATGCCCGGCCGGTGAAAGCGAGTTCGTCGTCACCATTGACCCGGACCTCTTGTTCAAGATCGCCTTCCCCGACGCCTGCCATCGCTTCGCGGAGAGCGTCCAGCGGCGCAAGAATCTTGTGTTCCACGTAACGCCAGCCGAAAAAAGCCAAAGCGCAGCCGAGAGCCATCGCCACCCACCAGAGGATGGCCGCCTGCCAGCCTTGCCGGATTAGGCGATCGTGGGTGGTTTGGGCCGCGGCGCGCTCGCTTTTCAGAAGATTGTCGGCGATTTCAGCGATCTCGAGAACCTGCGGGCTCAGCATCTGCGAGTAGCGCATCGCGGCCGAGGAGCGATCGCTGATCTGGCCGATGACTCGTTCGCTTTCGGAAAGCAGAACGTTCACCTGTTCGCGGAGACGCCGGACGTGCGGGTCGCGATGGGGGGCGGCGGGAAGACTGGAAATTAAGTTGAGGTTTTCGGTCAGGATCTCCGCGTTTTGGTGAAAGATCGAGTAGCCCTCGAACTCCCGTCCAGCCATTTGCATGACGACCGCGCCGGTGAGGCGGCTCGCGGAATGGCGAATCTTTTCCAGAGCGCTGACGATCGGGTAGTGCTCTTCTTGGAGAGCGACGATCGCGTCGCGTGTTCTCAGGGTGATTTGCAGAGAAGCGGCACCGGCGGTTGCCAGCAGCGCGACGAGCAAACCGAGAAACAAAATCGCTCGCGGCCGGATGACGCCGCTGCCGGCTGTCTTCTCGGTGAGTCGACTCTCCGCTCGTCCGCCTGCGCGTGTCTGTTTCCAAAAGTTTGGCATGCCTGCTGCACTGGGACGGGCTTCTTTCTCGGCCGGATCGCGATCGCGTCCCGATCCGCGGCGTCGTTCCGCGTCCGGCGGGTCAGGTCGCCATCAGCTTCAATTTCTTGCGTTTTCGGTAGAGGGTCGCGGGGTCGATGCCGAGGACCTGGGCTGCTTGCTCCAGGCTCGATGTCTTGCCGAGGATTCTCTTGATGTGTTCCTTCTCCAGCTCGTCGAGGGAGACAAGTGCCCCGAGATCGACACTCGATTGCTGTTTGCCCTGAAGGTGATCGGGCAAATCGCTCAACTCGATCCGCGGCCCGTTCGACAAGATCACGGCGCGTTCGATCGCATTGGCGAGTTCCCGAAGGTTGCCGGGGAACGAGTAGCCGCGCAAAGCGGCGGCCGCCTCTTCGCTGAAACCAGTAATCTTCTTTCCGACCTGGTTGGAGAAAAAGCGAAGCTGGTGGTCGGCGATCCGCGGCAAATCGCCCATGCGTTCGCGCAGCGGTGGAATTTCGAGCGTGATGACATTCAGGCGGTAATACAGATCTTCGCGGAACTCGTTGTCTTTGACGGCTTGGTCGAGTTTTCGGTTGGTCGCGGCAATCACCCGCACATTGGCGCGGCGCGGTTTGGGATCGCCGACGCGTTCGTACTCCTTCTCCTGCAGGAGGCGCAGCAGTTTCGGCTGAATCTCGAGCGGCATCTCCCCGATTTCGTCGAGAAACAAAGTGCCGCCATCGGCGACGGCGACCTTGCCCCAAGTGTCGCCAACGGCGCCGGTGTAGGCGCCCTTGACATGACCGAACATCTCGCTTTCGAGCAATTCCTTGGAGAGGCTTGGGCAATTGACGGTGACGAACGGGTTGTTCCTCCGTGCGCTCTGTTCGTGGATGGCGCGGGCAAGGATGCTCTTTCCGGTGCCGCTCTCGCCAAGGATCAGAATTGTGGCGGGAGTCGATGCGGCCTTGCGGGCCAGTTCCTGGAGGCGCTGCATCGCGGGCTCGGTCGTCTGAAAATCGGCCACGGGTGATTCCTCCGAAATCCGAGCCTCGAGTTCGGCGACCCGCGTTTCGAGGCGGCGGGTATTCTCGATTTTCCGAAACACTTGGCGGATCTGTTCCGGGGTGAACGGCTTGGCGATGTAGTCGTACGCGCCGCGCTTGATGGCTTCGATGGCGGTTTCCAGCGACGCGAACGCGGTGAAAACGACCACGATCAGGCGCGGTTCGATCTTCAGAAGCTCGGGCAAAAGATCGAGGCCATTGTCGGCGCCGAGCTTGAGGTCGAGGAAGGCGACGTCAAAACTCTGTTTTTCAATCAAGCGCTTGGCGCGCGCCGAGTCCGGTGCCATAGACACCTCGTGTCCGAGTGTTTCGAGGACCATTGCCGTGGTCTTTCGAATATTGGCTTCGTCGTCTATAATGAGAACTCGCATACAGGAGAGAATCTTGCGGCCGATTTGGCCGGACGGTTTCGCCCGGTTTTGGAAGGTAAACGACAGGCAGTCGGAAGAAGGGTTTCACCCGGGCCATGCGGAGCGTCCCCCTTCGTCCGTTCGATGGGAAAGTTTAATCCAATTTCCGTGCGCGGCAAAGCGGCATTTCGCGCGGCGCGCGTGAATGGAGAAATGCCCGATGGATGCGCTCGGCTTTTGCCCGGGCGGCGAGAAGGAACTCAGGCGCGCGGCAAACAGAAAAGCGCGCCGCTGCACAGCGGCGCGCTTGTTACGTGAAAGATACGATCGGTTGCTTAAAACGCCGGTGAAGATCAGTTCGGGGGCTGTCCCGGCTGCTGGGCCGCTCCGGGCGATTCCTCTTCCGATGGCGACGCTCCCGGCTGAAGACCTGGCGGCTCCGATTCCGGCTGCTGCTGCTCCTGTTGCATATCGGGCGATCCCGGTTCTTCGCCTGGTTGCGGTGTCGTTGGCGATCGTCCGGGCTCTCCGTATGTCGGCGCGCTTTCTTCGCCGGTTTCACCGGCCTGCTCGGTTCCCGGTTCGCACGCGGCAAGGAGGAAAGCGGAACTGCCGATGGCTGCCAGCGCGGCAAGCCGTTTCTTCGTTGTATTCAGTTTCTTCATATTACTCATACATTGATGATGGTGTTGATTTGACTGGTTGAGTGATTCGGATGAACGCGGGCGATGCCGCCGAGGGCAGGACCGCGCCCGGTCCGGGAGGGGCGGCAACCTTCGAATGCTGACACGGATACCGGTTTTTGCATGTGGCCGGTCTGGACTGGTTGTGAGTATCCGATCATCGTTTTGGTGAAGGTTGCCGTCCCGAACGTGACGACTTTTCAGCCGGTTACGGCTGCCGGCTTGCTTCTTCCTCCGGTTGTTGCTGCTGCTGTTGTTGCGGGGTTCCGGACTGCTCCGGTTCCGGACGGTCGATGTATCCCGTTCCCGGCTGCCGAACGTCTCGGTCGCGTTCCTGTTCGCGAGGTGTGCGGCGTTCGAGGTCGGGGGATCCAAATACGCCTGGCGTGCCGTTGGTATCCTGGTAGCGGAACACCTGGGGCTGCTGACTGGCTTGTTGTGGATCCATCTGCGCGAAGCGGCTGGCTTCCTGGGGCAGCTGTTGCCGTGTCAAAATCTCCGCTTGCTGAAGATCTTGCTGCGAGATGTTCAGAGTCGCCTGATCCGCTGCGATCTCCTGAAACGCCTTGGGCGTGACCGCGAACTCCTCTTTGGCGGTCTGCAGGAGGCCGGTTTCCTCAGCGAACAGCACGAAGGCGATCGTGCCTTGCGAGGAGCTGACGAGGAAGTCGGTAATCTCGCCGATCCGCTCGTTCTCCTGGTTGATGATCGGCGTGTTGCGCAAATCGCTGGCGAGGTGAACCTGCTGTCCGCCTCCGCCCGCCTGCTGGATCTGTTGCTCGATCTGCTGGGCGAGCTGCTGCGATTGTTGCTGAGCCTGTTGCTGCTGGACGCCGGCCTGCGTCATCGCCTGTTGCAGTTCCTGTTCGATCTGCTGCCGCTCTGGCCGCTCTCGGGTGAACTGCTGGGCGAGGCGTTGGGCTTCCTGTTGCGCCTGCGGCTGCTGAACCCCCGCCTGCGTCAGCGACTGCTCGATATGATCTTCGATCTCTTGCTGAGCTTGCTGCTGTTGCTGTTGCGATTGTTGGGCTTGTTGCTGCTGTCCCGGCTGTTGCTGGGATTGCGGCTGGCTGCGCTGGGCCGGCGGTGCGCCGAATTCCTGAGCAGGCGATTGTCCTCCCAATTCCTGAAGATCCTGCTCGATGTTCTGAGCGAGTTCCTGGGCTTTCTGCTGGGCCTGCTGTTCTTCGGCACCCGCTTGTTTCAGGGCGTCCTCGACCTGCTGTTCGATCTGTTCGCGTTCCGGCTTTTGCTGGGCGAACTGCCGAGCGAGGCGCTGGGCCTCTTCTTGCGCTTGCTGCTGTTCGGCGCCGGCTTCGGTCATCGCTTGCTCGATTTGCTGTTCGAGTTGCTGAGTGCCTTGGGCGGAAGCTTGCGGGGATTGGCCGCTTTGCGGCTGCTGCTGCTGTTGTTGTTGGATTGGCTCCTTCTCTTGCTGAAGTTGCTGTTGGGTTCGGGATTTTGGCGGCGCGCCGAACTCGATCTGGCGATGAATCTGTGAGGAAAGCTGCTCCGCTTCCTGTTGGGCTCGCTGCTGGTCGACGCCGGCGCGGGTCAAGGATTGTTCAATCTGCTGCTTGATCTCTTGCTGTTCCGGCTGTTGCTGACTGAACCTCTGGGCGAGCTGCTGCGACTCCTCCTCGGCCTGCTCCTGCGAGACGCCTGCCTGGGTCATCGCCTGTTTCAGCTGCTGCTCGATTTGCTGTGCGGCCGACTGACTCTCGGATGGCTGCCCGGAGCGCTGGCCGGTTCCGCCGAATTGCATCTGCCGCTGCTGGCGTGCCTGCCAGTCCTGGCCGTAGAACTGATAAATTTGCTGCCCGCGCACTTCCTGCGCCAGTTGCTCGATATTGTCGCGGTCGACGCTCGGCGCCTGTTCCCATTCCTGGGCCGTGATGTCGAGAACGATTTCGACACCGGTTTCGACTTCACGGATCTGCAGCGCTTCCGGCGGAACCGGTTTCCATTCGGAGCCGACTCCCAAGAAGCCGCCTGCCGCGACGATCGCGTAGGAGAACTGTCCGTCCTTCACATTCAGCACCAAATCTTCGAACGTGCCGAGGCGATCGCCATTGGGATTGACGACTCGGCTGCCTTCGAGATCCCGGGCGCGGTGCGCGCGAAATGCCTGTTGTTGCTGCTGTTCCTGTTGCTGCTGGCTGAGCTGCTGTTGCCGGGACTGTTGCTGCTGCGGCTGTGTTTGCTGTTGATACGTCCCGCTTGGCGGCTGCGGCTGGCCGGGCTGCTGCTGCGCGGCGGCCAGTGTAAATCCCAGGATAGAGATCGTCCCGGCGATAGTTAATTTTTTCGGTATGTTCATAGCTGTCCTGTTGTCGTCTCGTTCCTTTTCGATCCCGCATCTCCTTTGTGTGTGAGCTCGCGGGAGCGCGGGGGACATGTTCATTATGCGGATGTCCGTCATCTTGAGCATGGGACGTGCCAGCTTTGAAAACTTCCTGACAGAGAGGGGACAGGCGAGAGAAGGAGAACCATCAGTCGCAAGCCCCGGACTGTTTCATTTGCAAGTTGCAAAGTTCCAGATTGAAACCGGGGTGCAATTTGCACCGTGGTGATTGGCCGCGGCCCGACACGCCCAGGACGGGCGGCCTGTCAAGAGAAGCCTCCTTCGTGATGAACCCAGTGAAACGCGAACTGCAGGAGTTCGATCGGGGTCGGCAAATCGAGCTTACGCTGGATGGCGCCGATTTCCTCCTCGACGGTCTGGATCGGAATCGCGAGATCTTCGGCGATTCGCCGATTGGTGTGGCCCTTGCCAATTCGCTGGAGGATCTGGAACTCTTCTGCCGAGAGCAGATTGATCGGAGAGTCGATTAGCTTCAACGGCTCCCGACTCGGAGCGCGGATGCTTTTGCTTACGTAGCTTCGGCCGGCGAGGGACTCCCGAATCGCTTCGATGATACAATCGGGATCATCTGTTTTCAGGACGTAGGCGTCGGCGCCGCCTTCTCGGGCGCGGTCGACAAATTCTCGGCCGGTATGGATCGAGAGCAGAATGATCTTCAGCTTGGGAAATCGATCTCGCAGCTGACGAAGAAAATGGACGCTCTTTTCGCTGTAGAGAGACAGGTCGATGACCAGTGCATCAGGCTTTGTCAGGGAGAGTTCTTCAAAAAGGTTTTCATGATGCCTGGATGAGCCGCGGAACTCGAAATCGGACTCCTGTTTGATCAGTGCCTCCACGCCGAGCGTCATCAGCGGGTGTTCTTCGAAGATGAAAAGTTTCGCCTTCTGCTCGGTGCTCATCGTGACGGGGCCGTGGCCGGCCGTGTTTCATGACGGCGGTCGGGTGCCGTCGGGGCATCCCGCGACCGATCCTCGCAGCGTTTTTGTCACCGGAAGTCTCGCCGAAACCGAGGTGCCAGTACACTTCCAGCGATCAGCAGGACGCCGACAATCATGCACGTTGTCCGCACCGGATGTTCCTGCACCGCTTCCTTGGTTCTTTCCGCTCCGCTTCGGATGCGGTCGCTCATATCCTCGCGGTAGTCGTGCAAGCGGTCTCCGGCCTGGTCCCAATAATCTCGCAGCCGGTCACCGGCATCGTGGGAGCATTCACGCAAGCGGCCGAGGCCGGCTTGGAAGCGCATCCTGAGGTCGGCGAGCTGTTCGTCGGCGAGGCGGCCGCCGCGTTCGCGGAGCGCGGTTTCGGCTTCATCGATCAAGTTGCGGAGATTTTCGAGGACCCATGCGGGTCGTCTCGCGGCAGGTTTTTTTCGGGCGTTTTTCATAGCGGTGGATTTCCTCGTCGTGAAGGTGGAAGAGCGTTTTGGCTGGCGGCGTAGGTGGCGCGTCTGATTGATGCCGGCTTCGCTGGCATGCTGCGCTGTTCCGTCAGGCTGGCGGCCTGCGCCCGAAGACGAGGGACACGACGAAAAGAATGAGAAAGATAAAGAACAGGATGCGGGCAATTGTCGCCGCCGTACCCGCGATACCGCCGAACCCGAAGATTGCCGCGATGATGGCGATGATTAAAAACGTAATCGCATAACCTAACATGACTGATTTCCTTTCTGCTGGCGTCCCCGGGGAGATGTGAAGCGCCGAAGTTGAGTTGTTGTCGTTGTTTTTTGCTGCTGGCCCCTTAGTGCTCGTTTAGAAAGCAAACGGCATGCCAGCACGCGTTCTCCGCTGGTTCGGGGCAAGTCCATCCTGACGAGTCTCATGAGTCGGGCCTGGGGTTCCCGCGATCCGATACGAGGGGGAATCCAGCTTCGCCCGATCCAGGCGGGAGCATGAGATAGAGCAACGGAACAGAGCGGGTCGTGATGTATTTGGATAGTGATTACGGCTCGACCCTCAACAACTTCGAAGAATCTGTGCAAAAGGCGATGAGCCCCGGGCATTTTGCCACACATCGCAATGCGTGACGGCAGGGTGGAGTTTCCGCAAAACGAGCGGACCCGGGGGCACTCGGTAACCTGGAAAAAGAAGAAGTGCCTCCCGATGCGGGAGGCACTTCCTGAAGGCGGGCTCTCTCCTTCCGCGCCTTCGTGTCTCACTGGACCTGCTCGGGCATCAGGTTCCTCCCATCCTGTTTCTTCCTGTTCCCGACGGTCCTTCCCTGGCCTCTCTCCTGACCTCAGGGGTCGTCCTGGCGACCCCGGATTGGGGGCGAGCCGGTCTTACGATCATGGTTGTTCCTCCTGTGTCGCGGGTGGTTCCTGTTCGCGAACCGGCGCGCCAAATTCGGTTTCGGCGGCAGTGTCGTAGCGGAAAGGTTCATAGCGGCGCAACCGCGCGGTGCGGGCGTCAAAAGGCTGTGCATCCTCGAGCTGAGACGGATCGATCAGCAACGTGGCCGGTCCTTCGGATTCGAGACGGATCTCGTGCAGGGGAACAGCAAAACTTTGTCCGCCCGCCTCAGCCGCGCTCACGATGATGTGCTGCACGTATCCAATATGGAGATCGAGGATCAGATCTTCGATCCGCCCCGCATCTTCACCGGCTTCGGACTGGACCGGATTGCCAAGAAGGTCGGTCGTCCAAAGCAGCTCCTCGCCTTCGCGATCGGCGGCTTCGCGGGTTGATGTCCGATCGCGGGCGGCGCCGAATTGCCGTTGGACATCCCTGTCCTGAATGTTTGTGCGATCCGGTTGAAGGACGGGCGGCTCGGAGCGCGGCGTCGGCGGATCGCCGGCCAGCTGGCCTGGCTGCCTGGGTTCCTCCGCGGTTTCGCTCTGAGCCGACCGCACGGTTTGGCGATAGGGCACGCCAAAATGGCTGTAGATTTCACGGGCTTCGTCGGCTTGGGCGAGGCGACTGAGGTCATCCCGGGCCGTGGTTGGCGCCTGTTCCCAGCGCTCGCTGTCGACGGCCAGAACAACCCGGCCTTCCTCTGGTTCCGGCTGAAGGGCTTGAGGCGGAATCAGCCGCATCTCGTCATCAGGACCGGCCGCGACGAACAGCACGCGGCCGCTCGACTTTTCGATCAATACATCATCGATCGCGCCAAGCGCTTCGCCTTCCGCGTTATAGAGTTCCTTCTCGATAAGTGCTGAGGCATTGTGGACCAGATCGAGTGGATCCTCGACTCGCACGGGAGGCGCCCCGTATTCGATTGCGGCGTCAGCGCCGCGTCTAGACCGCGAAAGATCAAGCGGGCGAATCGCGGGAGATCCCGGACGCGCGACGGCAAGGCGTGCTTGCGATTGCGTGGACGCGAGCTGCTCGAAATCCTGCTCCGCCTCCGGGCTCGGCTCAGGAATGTCGACGGCGACAACAAGCGGCGCGGGGAATTCCGGGGAAATCGTCGCGTGTATGGCCGGTTCGCGTCGACGTCCGAATTGAACGCGATCTTCCTCCGGCGAACGAAGGATAATCGCGGGCGGCACGCCGGGCCGCGGATCAACATGAACGTAGACGGCGGATTCAGCCGTCGCGGAGGGCTTGTTCGCCGCGGTTTCATTTCCGGATGCTTGGGAAGCGGATGGGTCGTCGGCTGGAGCCGATACGGCAAAGCCGGGAATCAGGGTGATTCCCAGCGAGAGGAGAATAGGTTGGATTTTCATGACGATATAATTTGAGGGTTGGCGAGAGGTTGAGCCGAAGGTTTCTCTCCGGCGCTCTGCGATTGCACGGCGAGAGTAGCTTAGGGTGTGCCAAGTCGGGTTCGTTGGCGGCGGGGATGCGTTTCCCCGATCCGCGTTCGCTGGCGGAAGCGGCGTGCACACGGGATGAAGGGCGTTGCTGGGGGTCGCGGGATCAGCATTGCGGCGGCGAATGTGATGATGCGGTTTGCCGGACCAGCGGGAACGTCCGGTTGCATTTTGCCTTAGGGCGATGCCGGGAATCATGCAGGGTGACATCCTGTCGATTGACAGGCATGGAATCCGGACGATGTTTGCGCGACAGGTTTTTTAATGGCGACAGGAGGAAGAATAAAAGTCGGCCGCCGCACTTTGCAGGTGTCCAACCTCGACAAAGTCTTGTATCCAGCGGTTGGATTCCGGAAGGCGGATGTGATCAACTATTATATTAAGATCGCTCCCGTTTTATTGCCGCATCTCCGGGACCGGCCCCTGACCCTGAAGCGATATCCGAATGGGGTCCGCGAGGGTTTTTTCTATGAAAAGCAATGTCCGGGGCATCGTCCGGATTGGGTTCGCACGGCGGTTATTTCGTCCAGGCGGAAAAAGAAGCCGATTCGGTTTTGCCTTGTAAACGGAATCGAGGAGCTGGTTTGGGTGGCCAATCTGGCTGACTTGGAGCTGCATCCCTCTTTGGCCAAGGCAACGGCGATCGAGCGTCCGACTGTTGTCGCATTTGACCTGGATCCTGGGGAGGGAACCGGAGTGGTTGCGTGTGCGGAAGTGGCGCTGTGGCTGCGCGAGATTTTGTCTCGGGTCGGTTTGGATTCGTATCCGAAAACGTCCGGTTCCAAGGGACTTCAGGTGTACGTTCCCCTGAATTCGCCCGTGACCTATGATGAAACGAAGCCGTTCGCGCGCGGACTTGCCCGTCTGCTGGAGCGAGAACATCCGCATCGGGTCGTTTCGAAAATGACGAAGGCGCTTCGGCGAAACAAGGTATTCATCGACTGGAGCCAGAATGACGAGCACAAGACGACGGTGGCGGTTTACTCGCTCCGGGCAAAGGAGCGGCCGACGGTTTCGACGCCGCTGCGCTGGGAGGAAGTCGAGGAGGCGCTGGACGAGGGGGACGCGGAATCGCTCGTGTTCGAATCCGATGAGGTTTTGGCGCGCGTCGCGGAACAGGGCGATCTGTTCGAGCCGGTCCTGAAGCAGCGGCAAAAACTCCCGCTGGCCTCAACCCTGGAAAGTTGACCCGCGCTTACTCCGGACCTCCGAGTTCGTCGACCGGCAGAAGATCGTCCTCAATTAATTCCGTTTCCCAGCCGCTGTTCGGCAGATAGGCGTCGAAGGCCGCGTCGCCGAGCGACGAACGAATTACGTCCCTCGCCTCCTTTGCTAAAAGCCGAATCGCCTCCCTCCGGTCTTCCGGAGCGAGATCGTTATCGGCCAGCAGTTCCTGGCGCTGGTCGCGAGCCAGACGTTGAAACTCGTACACCTCGACGATCTGCTGGTGCGGCACGCCGTAGCGTTCGGCGATCCCGCAGAGCTGCTGGAAGGCGGGATCCTGCACACGCTCCCAAGCGATAAAGCGAGCATCATCTAGAAGGCCGCGAATTTCCTGTTGAAAAACCGTCTCCGCTTGCCTTCTTGCTTCGAATGGGGTCGTGGCGAGCGGAAACTCGTTTTCCAGGGCCTCGCGCAGCGCGAAAAGATTTCGGAATTCTTCTTCGGTTGGCAGAAAAAATCGAAGCTCCTGGCGCAACAACTCAGCCGTTGGTGAATACCGGAGCATATACTCGTGAAATTCTTCCGGCGAAAGAAGCGCCTGAAGATCCCGGGTCCGCTCCATTGCGAGCAAAGTAAGGGCTTCCGCGGTATTCGACGCCGGAGTAGCGGAGGGTTTCTCCTCCAATCCCGTCGCGATTCGGGCCTTGGTCGCGAGAAGGTCGTAATCTTCCTCGAGAATTGCGATCGCCTGTTGCTTCGCGGCGGACACGCCCCAGCGGAAAACCGTTCCGGCGAGGAGGCTCGGGGAGATCTGAGCCTCTTCTCCAAGGGCGGCCGTCAGGGCCGCCTCGCGCAGGCGCCGAACTTGAATGATCCGCCGTCGCGCTTCTTCATCAAGCGGATTGCCTAGGTAATCAGCGGCCCAGAAGCGGTCGCGGATCACGCCTTCAGCGGCGAGCCGATGGACATCCTTTTGCCAGTCGGCGAGGGCGGCGCCTTCGAGAAGGCGGCGAATCTCGGTTTCGGAGAAATCGGCGGCCCGCAGCGCGGCGCGAAGGCGGCGGTAGGAAGCGGTGGTGACTTCCGGGGGGTCAGACGCCAACGGGCCGCGGCCGTCATCAGTCAAGGTGACGCCATCCGAACCGGCCGATCCCCGGCTGGCGGTTTGCAGGAGAAGGAGCGTCGCCAGTCCCGCGTTGAGAGCCAGGGAAAGAGCCAAAAGCAGCCGCAAGCGATTCATCTGATTGTAGGCACTGAAGCCGAATCCGCCAGTTTGGCAAACCGAATCGAGTCGTTGAGCCTGACGAGCCGCCGGCGGCGATGAAGGAGGGCGCGCGGGTATGCCGGGAAAAATCGGAGAATCGCCAAAAAGAACTTTATTTTTCGCTGAAATCTCTATTGTTTGGAACGCCTGTTTGCCTGGTGGTGTAATGGTAGCACGACAGACTCTGACTCTGTTTGTCATGGTTCGAATCCATGCCGGGCAACCATTTTTACTCCGCGACCCCAATTGTGCCGCGTTTAACATGTTCCGGAACGGCCGCGTTGTTGCCGGTCGGGAGAACCGGCATGCATTCGGGGAATGCCAATCTTCCGATCGGCCGAACAACGGCAAGGGCTCACGCAGGCTGGAAGCAGCTGTTCCACCATCTGCCAGATCCATTCTACGGGTCGCGACTTGGAAAGGGCGTTCCTCGTCCCGGCAATCCGGACGGAGTCCCTGTTGGCGTCGCGGGAAGACTGTAGATGGCCTGATCGGGTGAAATGGTTTCCAAGATGTTGGCAGTCGGTTTCGTCTCGGTGTTCATCAAGTCGACACGCGGTCCCGGGTCCAGCTCGGCCCAGCGCTGG
>CAZYAN010000049.1:8919-29865 GCA_964645585.1 uncultured Opitutales bacterium | reverse complement strand
GACACGCTCCGTTCCGTCATCAAACCGATCGGCGAGGAGTTCACGAACAAAACCCTCGATCCCGATAAAGGATTAGTGCACGAAATCACCATCGAACCGGCCGCGCCGGAAGAGATCACCCAAACCGTCGGCGTCATGGGCGGCGAAGACTGGGAAATGTGGATCAACGCCCTCGACGATGCGGGCGTCCTCGCGTCAGGCGTCACCAGTCTCGCCTACTCCTACATCGGACCGGATGTAACCTGGCCGATTTATCGCAACGGCACCATCGGCCAGGCCAAGGCTGATCTTGAAGCCCGCGCCAAGCGCATCGATGCGTCCCTCAAAGTCGGCCGGGGCCGGGCATTTGTCTCCGTCAATAAAGCCGTGGTCACCCAAGCGAGCTCCGCCATTCCGGTCGTGCCGCTCTATATTTCCCTTCTCTACAAGGTAATGAAGGAAAAGGGGCTCCACGAAGGCTGTATCGAGCAGATCCATCGCCTTTTCGCGGACCAGATGTACAACGACAACGCACTGAACTTCGATGATGCTGGCCGGGTCCGAATCGATGACCTGGAAATGCGCGAAGACGTTCAGGCTGAGGTTAAGCGTCGCTGGAAAGATGTCTCCACCGAGACCATTGCCGAGCTGGGCGATCTCTCGGGCTACCGCCAAGATTTCTTGCGCCTGTTCGGCTTCGAGTTCGACGACATCGACTACACCCGGGACGTCGATCCAGTCGTGCCGCTCGATTGATGACACCTGACCATCAATAAATAGTTAATCACCGATTTTTCGAATCAAGCACGATTGTGACCGGTCCCGAATTGATGAGTTCGATCCGCATTTTCGCGCCAAACACGCCGGTCTGGACCGGCTTGCCGAGCTCCCGCCCGACCGCCGCGATCAGCTGTTCGTAGAGAGGCAGCGCGATTTCCGGAGGCGCGGCTTTGTTGTAGGAAGGCCGCGTCCCTTTCTTCACGTTCGCCAAGAGCGTGAACTGGCTCACCAGCAGGATTCCTCCACCGATGTCCTTGACCGAAAGGTTCATCGCCCCTGCCTCGTCTTCAAAGATCCGCAACACCGGCAGCTTCCGCGCCGCCCATTCCAGATCCTCCGAGGTGTCATCCACACCAAAGCCGGCGAGCACCAGCAGCCCCGGACCAATAGCCCCTTTCACCTCGCCTTCCACTTCGACAGAAGCCGAGGCTACCCGTTGAATCACTGCTTTCATTTTTCCGACAAAGCAATCAGCGCAACCGCGACGAGCAACAGGCCCGCACCGAAGAGGCGGCGGATCAGAATCCCCCTTCCAAGCAGCCGTTCGTCATTCGTGAACCACTGGCCGGCCAGCCAAATTAGAACAACGCTCCATACGCCGCGCGTACTGTAGGCTATATTCATTGCGGTCGCATCACCGTACAGCGCGAGCGCAAACCCCATCGCAAGCGCCTGCGCTCCCAGAAAGCCGCCGCCCATCGCCAGCCAGCGCCCGCCGCCTCGTTTCATTGAAAAAAGCGGCCTGCGGAAAAACGGCAAAAAAACGAACGAGTAAAGCGCGACGCATCCAAGCTGCACCGCCATGAATCGCGTCATGCCCCAAACGGGCGCCCACTCCTGCACCATAATGTCCGTCACCGCGAAAAACAGCGCGCTGATCAGCGCAAACGGGACAGTCGGCCAAAGTTTTGCCTGGATGCCAGATGCTTTTCCTCCGCCGAGCAAACCAAGAGCCCCGGTCGCCAGCGCGGCAGCGACCCACCACGCGAACGGAAGCTGGTCCCCCAAAACCAGCACCGCCAGCACCGCCACAAACAGGACCTTCGTTCCCATCAGCGGCGTCGCTACTGAAACATCGCCCCGCGACAGCGCGAGAAAGGTGAACACCTGTCCCAGAAAGAACGTCACCGCCGCGAGGACCGGATAAAACCACGGTCCGCCGCTCGCCTCCACAGGAAACAGAAAAAGCGGCAGCGCGACGATGCCCATTGCCCAATTGGAGAAAAACGTGATCCGCCATGGGCCGATGCCAAACGCCATCGCACGCTTTAGCATGAGCGCAGAAACCGCGTATCCGAATCCGGCCAGCAGCGGAAGAAAAAGATGGAACGTGGTCGGAATGGCGAATGAAGGTTGTTAAGAGGCGGAAACCCAAGAGGAAGCCGCCTTGCTCGTGTCGTCTCAGCCGATCAGCGCGTTCAGCCGGTCCGAAATTCGCATCAGTTCCTCCCGGGCAAGCTCCCCGGCCGGCACCGGATAGATTGTCTTTGACGGCACGTGCTCCATCAATCGGAAGTTTCCGTCCGGAGACGATCCCCGCGCGCGAAGAATGCGCTTTCGCTCCAGAAGCAGGCCGAGGAACTTCTTCAAAATTTCCCGTTCCGCCGGATCATAAGCCGCGGCGTCCGTTTCCGCTTCACCCTCCGCTATGGGCGCCCGTTCGGCGCCGGAGTCGCCGTCAAGTCCTTCTCCGCCATCCTCAAAGAGGGAAAGAAACAGGCTCTCGGCCGTCTCCCGCTGCCGCCGCGCCGAATCATCCTTTTCCGGCGGCGGTTTATACACCTGCCGCCAGCGGCAAATCACCTCGCCTTCGGGTGCAAAATCGCCATCCCGTTCTCCGGACACATCGAACCGCTGAAGCTCATTCTGGCCGTCAACGACCAAGTAACTCACATACGTCTCCCCCGCCTCAAACGGCCTCTCCTCTACGCAGCACCGATGCGAAAAAGCCTTAATCTGCCAAACCATACGTTCGAGCAATCTGATTCATCTTTGCGCGCCAATAAAGGCAAAAACCGCGCTCACGCCCCCGAAACCTGGAAACCGTTCAAATGGCTCGACCGGGTCGACGGATCGCAGGGCTCTGCCTTCGCGCAAAAAACGTCAGCGGGGCGACAGTGATAGCTCAAAAACCGCGAGCTGCGGTAAATGATCGCTGAGCGCAAACGAGCCGGGATCGTCCGGATTCCGGCGGAACGCTCCTTCGTAAAGCGGGCGGGACTCAGTCAACTGATCCGCGATCGGCCCGTTCGCCATCACATAATCGATCCGGCGCCACGGGTTGTCAGCCTTAACCGTGTTTCCATCTCCTTGCCCGACCGCCTCAAAGGTGTCTACCCACCCGTGTTCCATCCACTTCGCGTACTCCGGCATATCGGGTGTGTGATTCAAGTCGCCGACTAACAAAAGTGATTTTCCAGCGGCAATATCAGCTTCCATCGATGCAAGCATCATCGCGATCTCCCGCAAGCGAACCGGCGTATTCTCCGGCCGCGGAAAGAAATGAGCCGAATGCACGATCAAGTGCTCATTGTTCGGAAGCCGCAAGACCGCGCGTCCCCAGTGCCGCGTGAACAGATCAGCCGGCCGCTCGCCCTCCAAGATCGGAACGTTCTCAGCCTCGATGACCTCGAACCGCGACAGGAGAGTCCCCGGCCATTGGCCCGCACTCGGAAAGCGCACGTGGTGCATCCCCAGCAAGCGCGCGACTTCGCGCATGACCGCTTCGCCCGGCGACTCGGAAAAGCAAATAATGTCCGGCTCGTAAAGCGCGAGTTCCATCGCAAGCCGCTCGGCGAATTGACCCCGCTCCAAGGCGGCTTTCGCCCGATCATTCTCTTTCGGCCAAAAGGTCCCTTTGTAAATATTATAGCCAATCACCCGCAGCTGCCCGCTCTCGCCAGCCGCGGTCGCAATGCTTTCCGCCCCAAAAAGACCAAGCCAAAGCGCGGTCAGAAATACCGCGATCCAGCCGCGCGTTCCCCGTCGCTCGTGTTTTCCTGAATCATTCCGCGTCATATTCAGAAATTTGATCAGACCGCGTCTCCCGGGTCAATCCGCCGAAAACCGCCCGAAAGATTGGACTAAAGCAACGTTAAATCCGCCTTTTCCATCAGCGCCGAGTTTCTTCGACCCAGCAAATCAGCACCGGCACAGTAAGCAGCGTCAGCAGAACAAAAACCATACCGCCCGCACTTGGAATCGCCATTGGCGCCATGATCGAGGCCCCGCGCCCAGTCGATGTCAATACCGGCAGCAGCGCCAGGATCGTCGTCGCGGTCGTGATTAAACACGGGTGGAGTCTCCGCAGCGAAGCGTCGACCGTCACCTGACGGATCGCCGCCGCATCCAGTTTTCGACCGTCCGCCCGAGCACGGCTCAGTCCCTGCTGAATGTAGGTCGCCAACACCACCCCGTTGTCCACCGCCACTCCGAACAGCGCCAAGAACCCGACCCAGACCGCGACGCTGAGATTCATCGGTCCCATGCGAAAGAGGTCACGCATGTTCACGCCAAAGATCGAAAAATCGGCGAACCAGTTCTGGCCGTACAGCCACATCAAAATGAATCCGCCCGCCCACGCGATCGCAATCCCGCTGAATACGATCGTCGTGGTGACCGCCGAACCGAACTGAAAATACAACAGCAAGAAAATGATCGCCAGCGCGACCGGCAAGACAACTCGCAGTGTCGCGGCGGCACGGAGCTGATGCTCATAATTCCCCGCAAACCGCCAGCTCACTCCTGCCGGGACTGCCAATTTGCCAGTCGCTATCTTATCATTAAGGAATTCTCGCGCCGCTTCGACCACATCAACCTCCGCCAGCCCGTCCACTCCGGCAAACGTGATATAGGCGGTTAAAAACGTATCCTCGCCGCGAATCATCTCCGGCCCGCGAACGTATTGAATATCCGCCAGCTGCACCAGCGGCACCTGCGTTCCATCCGCAGCCGCCACAAAAATGCGCTCGATATCTTCAATGTCGTTCCGTAATTCCCGCGGATACCGGACCCGCACGGCAAACCGCTCCCGGCCTTGCACCGTGCGTGTCACCACGCGCCCGCCAATCGCCGTGCTGATCACATCCTGCACGTCCTCGATCGTCAATCCGTGCCGCGCGATCATCGATCGGTCGATGAGCACTTCCAAATACGGTTTCCCAACCACCCGTTCCGCGTTCACCGTCGCCGGGTCGACTCCAGGCGCCTGACGCAGCCAGCCTTCCAATTCGATCGCCATGGCATCCAGAGTCGCCAGATCCGGCGCGCGCAACTTGATTCCCACCGGTGCGCGCATTCCCGTTTGCAACATCACGAGCCGCGTTTGGATCGGCTGCAAGGGCGGCGCCGACGTTGTCCCCGGAAGCCGCGTCACCCGCACGATTTCATCCCAGATGTCGTCCGGCGTCCGAATCGTGTCACGCCATTGCCGATACGGTCTTCCAGTTGGATCCGGAATCAACTCGCCATGCTCGTCGCGAACAAACTCACCCGCCTTTTGATCGAAGCGAAATTTGATCCGGCGACCGGAAGAATCCGTAATGTATTCCGATTTGTAATGCACGATCGTCTCGATCATGCCGATCGGCGCCGGATCAAGCGCGGTTTCCGCCCGCCCAATCTTTCCGATCACCCGCTCCACTTCCGGAATGGTTTCGATCGCCAGATCCTGCTTCTGGAGCACATCGAGCGCCTCCCCGATCGACGCGTGCGGCATCGTGGTCGGCATCCACAAAAAGGTTCCTTCGTCCAAAGTCGGCAAAAATTCGCGTCCAAACCCTGGAAATGCTTCCGATACCGCTGTCCAGACGCGCCCCCCGCGGATCGCCTCCGCGTCCAAGCCGCCCTTCTCCGCCACAGCGACGAGCGGACTCGCTAGCCGCTGGAATCCGAACCACGTCAGCAGCCCAAAACCGACAAGCAGCAGCGGAAGGAAAGCAACGGTCTTCTTGTGACGGAGCGCGGCTTCCAGCAGCCGCTTGTAACCCTTCGCAAACAGCCAGAACAGGCTGAGTATCCCGCCAACAAGGAGGAGCAGGAAAAGAAAATTGCGCACGCCTCCCCGCTCTGCTCCCAGCGGCTCCCAGACGTGTGTCAGAATAATCAATACAATCGCCAAAGCGATCAGACTGACCGCCAGCTGCCCAACCCCATGAAGCCGCGTTCCCCTCGCTGGCAGGGTTCGCTCGATCCAAGCGCGCCAGCGCGACGAACCGCCGGACGTTCGTTCGTCCCGCTCCGCGATGAAGAGGTGCGCGGCCGCGGGCACCAGCGTCAAGACGACAAGTATCGATCCGATCAATACAAAGGTTTTCGTGAATGCCAGGGGCACGAACATCTTTCCCTCCGCGCCGGTCATTGTGAAAACCGGGAGGAAGCTGACGATTGTTGTGCTGATCGCCGTCAGCACCGCCGAACCCACTTCCGTTGTCGCGCGCAACACCACCTCGATCCGCGGTTCCTCCGGCGGCGCGGTCTTGAGATGGTCACGCACGTTTTCGATGACAATCACACCCATGTCGACGATCGTGCCGATCGCGATCGCGATTCCTGCCAGGGCGACGATATGGGCATCCACCCCAAACAGGCTCATCGCAATGAAACCAAAGAGGACAGCCAGCGGCAGCATCGCCGACAGCACAAACGCCGTCCGCAGGTGCAAAACCAGCCCAACCACGACTACGATCGTTACCAGGATTTGCTGAACGAGCGCATCGCCCAGCGTTCCAAGCGTTTCATAAATCAAACCGGTCCGATCGTAGAACGGAACAACCGTCAGCTGGCTTAGCGTTACCCACTCCGGCCATTTATCTTGCGGATTTGTCCGAAGCCAGCGCAGCCAATTTTCCTGGTGCAGGCCCGGTGACGCGCCCCCATCGAAACCTTGCCGCGCCGCGAACGCCTCGACTTCAGCGACCGTCACTTTTTCCCAATCAACCACCGCCTTCGCCGGCAATCCGGGCGCCATTTCGGCGATCTTTCTCTTTACCGATCCGATCGCCTCGAGCGGATTCGCTCCTTCGCGCACCACAACAACCCCGCCAACCGTTTCCGCCCCGCCGTACGTCAATGCCCCGCGCCGCGGGCCCGGTCCGCGCGACACATGCGCAACATCTCGCACCCGAATCGCCACATGGTCTTCCGTCACGCGCACAACCGCCTGCTCGAGGTCCTCCACGCTCTTCACGAAGCCTTTGCCGCGAATAAAATATTCGACGCGATTGATCTCCATGGCACCCGCGCCAGCATCGAGATTGTTCCGTTGCACCGCCGCGACGATTTGTTCGAGTGTCGCGCCTGCCGCACGCATCGCGTCGGGGTTGACCTCAACCTGATACTCCGCCTGGTAGCCTCCGATCGACGCGACTTCACTGACACCTCCCGCCGCCAGCAGGCCATAGCGCACATGCCAGTCCTGGATCGTACGCAGTTCGTCAAGATCCCATCCTCCCGTCGGTTTTCCGTCCGGCCCCAGGCCCTGCAAAGTGTACCAAAAAACCTGGCCAAGCGCCGTCGCGTCCGGTCCGAGCATCGGGCGCACTCCCTCGGGCAGCGCATCCGGCGGCAAGCTGTTGAGCTTTTCGAGCAGCCGGGATCGAGCCCAGTAGAAATCAACATCCTCCTCAAAAATGACGAATGCCGTCGCGAAGCCGAACATCGACTGACTCCGCACTTCACGCACGCCCGGAACGCCGAGCAGCGACACGGTCAGCGGATAGGTTACCTGGTCCTCAACATCCCGCGGCGAACGGCCTTCCCATTCGGTGTACACGATCTGTTGATTATCCCCCAGGTTCGGAATCGCATCGACCGGGATCGGGCGCCGGGGGAGCCAGTCGATCTTCCAATCGAACGGGGCTACGGACAGGCCCCAAAACACCACCCCCGCCGCCACCAGGAACGCAACGAGTTTGCGGTATAAGAAGAATCGTATGATTGATTCGAGAGGGTTAAACCTGCCCTCCGGCCTGTGCGCGGGTCCGTTGCTCATTGCGATTGCAGCCTCCTCAGTCCGTCGTCGAATCCGGATTCACTCGGCCGACAATCTCGCCGCACCGGAGCATGGAGGCTCCGAAGTACGGGTTGTTGATCTCCCCAAGCGTCTGCAACCAGGCCGCTCCGCGATTGTTCCGGGCCATGGGGCAGTACGCCCGGTGCAGCTCGACACTCCCGCCAAAACCGGCATGGATCCTCTCAACCTCTCGCGTCAGTTCCGGCAGCGCTTCCCGAATTTGCTCAAGTCCGGCAGTCGCGGGAATACTCGAGAGAATCGTATCCAAACTTTCTCGACGTTCATGCCACGCCGCGCGAGCGGCCTCCGGCATGTGGTCTTGCTCGACTGCCTCCAGCCGTTCTCGCATGGTTGCAAGCCCTCGATGTGCCGCCTCGAGATCGTCCTTCGCCAATCCAGTCGCCACATCGATGTATCCATAGATCAATGACGCGATTTCACCCGATACCCTCGAACCGATGGCCGCGGTAAAATCCTGCCCCGCCGGCATTGTCATCTCATGCTCCCCATGCCCGTGGTCCGCGCTTTCAGCAGCCTCGGGCGCCATCATGCTCGGCAGACCCCGAATCTGCAATTCGCTGTCGATCTTGAAATTGCCGTGCGTCACGACAAGTTCTCCCTCATCCAATCCCGACTCCACGACGTAATAATCGCCGGCGCGCGGCCCGAGCACGACCTCGCGCGGCTCATACGTCGGACGCGCCGCGCGCGGAACTTTCACATACACGAGCGATCGCTCTCCCGTAATCAGTGCCGCCGTGGCAGGAACGACGATTTTAGGAGAATTTTCTTCGCCGCCAATGGGCGCTTGCACTGTCCCGTTCACGAACATTCCAGGTTTGAGACGGCCATCCGGATTGGGCAGGCCGACCCGGACAGGCGCCGTCCTGTTGATCCGGCTGACGGTTGGATCGATGAACTCCACTTCCCCCAGGAAGGTTTCTCCCGGAAAGGCGGGCGTCTCAAATGCGACTCGCTGACCGACGCGGAGCCACGGAAGATCCCGTTCATACGCCTCAAGCTCAACCCAGAGCCGAGAGAGATCCGCGACCGAATAGATCGGATTGCCCGTATCCACATAGGCCCCCTCCCGCGCGTGCCGCTCGATAACGATTCCGCTGAGCGGCGACGGGATCGTCAATTGTTTGGCCGCTTTTCCCGCTTCTTCTATCGCGCGAACTTGCTCATCGGACAGACCGAGGACCCGCAATCGATCCCGTGCCGCTTCCACCAGCGAATCGTGTCCCGGAGTTGACAAGGCACTGGTATGAAGAGCCTGCAGCAATTCCTCCTGCGCGGAAATCAGGGGCGGACTGAACAAATCGACCATTGGCGCCCCCCGTTCAACCGGTGCCCCCGTAAAATCAACATGAAGCCGTTCGATCCTGCCGGGTGCCCACGCGGCGATCACCCGAAGACGGGTTTCGTCGTAGGTGATGTGGCCAAACAAATCGATCTTTCGTTCGACCGGACGGCGCTCCACCGGCCAAGTTCGCACTTCCATCAGCGCCGCCGCCTCTTCGCTGACCGTTATCTGTCCACCCGGAATCCCTTCGTCTTGCTCGTCCAGAAGCCGGATCAAATCCATCCCGCAAATGGGACATTGCCCCGGTTGCGCCTGCCTCACTTGCGGATGCATCGAGCACGTCCAAACCGTTTCCTCCTCCTTTCCAGCCCCGGCAGCCGCGCCGGAAGCGGTCACGCCTTTGTTCGGGTGACCGCCCCCGGCGCGCCCGATCGCGATTCCGAGTCCGACCAGCGCCGCGGCGCCGATCAGCGCGAGTGCAACGATCCAAGAGCGCTTCATCGTCAGTTTTCCTCCTCGTTGGTGTCCATTCCGACAGCTCCAACCAGTTCTTCGAGTGCCGCTGCCTGCTGAAACAGGTCGGCAAACGCCCGCTGGCGTTCCAGTTCGACGTCGAGCAACGTCCGCCGCGCATCGACCAGGTCGAGAAAATCCGCCCCTCCGGCCCGATACGCGCCTTCCAAACTTGCCAGCGCCTGCCGGGCTCGCGGCAGCAGGCGGTCGCTGTAAAGCGCCGCCTTGCGCCGCGCATCGTCCAAATGGAAAAGCACCCGCTGCACCTCGGCCTCCAAGCTGCGCTGAACCGCGTCGCGGGTCGCCAAACCGGACTCCAGTCGCGCGCGGGCTTCCCTTCGCGCCGCCGCATACCGTTCCCGCCAGATCGGCAGCGTAATGGACGCCATAACCATGACTTCATCGTCGCCCATGCGAGTGTTGTCCATCACCTCGACTCCCAGCATCATTTCCGGCCGGCCCTCCTTCTTCGCCAGATCGAGATTCAGCCTGTCTCGCTCTGCCTCGCTCGTCGCGGCTCGAAGGCGGGGATGGTTCTCAAGCGCCGCTGCCGAACGCTCGATCCATTGCTCAACGCGAGCCGAGTCAACCGCGGGCTGTTTCGGCGAAGCCAAGGGCGCGTCTCCGGCCCGCCCGAGAATCGCATTTAACTCCGCCCGCAGCGCCACACTCCTGGTTCCGCGCATGGCAATCTCATCCTCGAGACGATCCAGCTCCATTCGGAGGCGCAGCACATCGGCGTCGGATCCGTTCCCCGCCCGCAAACGGCTCAACGCGACTTCCTCATGCTGCTGCAGGATGCTCCGGTGACGCCGCGCCAGGTCCCCTGCCGCCTCCACGTAATACCATTCCGCGTAAGCCACCTTCACATCGCGAAACAGCGCTCGCTGCTCCGCTTCAAATCGTGCCGCCGCGGCTTTTGCCACCTGACCCGCCAATCCTTCACGCAGAGTGAGCACGCCGAACCACGGAAAGACTTGGGCCAGGCTGAATGTCTGGCGCGTCTCCATCCGTTCCAGGAAATATCCGTAGCTCAGAGTCGGATCCGGGAGTGACCGCGCTTGCGGCACCCGCTCCACTGCTGCGCGCCATTCCTCGAAGGAAGCGCGCAGGGAGGGACTATTCTCCGCGGCAAATCGCAGCAATTCTTCCAAACCCGCTTCCGCCGGCAGCTCTTCCGCGGGAACCGTCGCCCAACCCGCCGCGGGCGATCCAACCATGAGCAACGCCGCCAATCCGGCGAGAAACCGCGAAGGCGGTTCTTTTTGCCGAATCAAAGGAACCCGGAACTTTTCTTGCATCCGGGTTATATGCCGGCGCGGGCCAAAACCCTCTGGCTTTTCTGGCGGAACGAATGCGAACCCGCGCGCGGACAAGAAAAAACCCGCTAAGCGGACTAGCGGGTTACATTGGGTGCAGGGGCGGGATTTGAACCCGCGACCTTCAGGTTATGAGCCTGACGAGCTACCAGACTGCTCCACCCTGCATCAAAATGACTGGTTCCTCCAAAGAGAGAAAGCGAGAAGATTGCACGTGCCAGCTGACCCGTCAACCGCCTTTTTTCAATTTGTGAAAAATTCGGCTGCAGTTTTGCTGGCGGCTGCCTCAGGCGGCGTCCTTCTTGCTCTTTTTCGATTTGGAAACCCGCTTCAGGCGCGGTTTTTTCCGCCCTTCCACGACTCCGCGATCGATAACGACCTCCTCGATATTCTCCTTTTGCGGGAGTTCATACATGATCTCCAGCATCAGCTTCTCCATGATCGACCGCAATGCCCGCGCGCCGGTCTTCAGCTCGAGCGCCTGTTCCGCCACGGCTCGAATCGCGTCGCGAGTAAAGGTCAGCCGGGCGCCGTCGATTGCGAAAAGCTTGCTGTATTGTTTGACGAGCGCGCTCTTTGTGTGGAGGAGAATCTGTTCCAGGTCGGCAATCGTCAGTTCGTCGAGAACCGAAATGATCGGCAGACGCCCAATGAATTCCGGGATCATTCCGAACCGCACCAAGTCCTCCGGCGCGATCCGCTTCATCAATGCTTCAGCCGGGCCTTCGCCGTCTTTGTCCGCCGGATCGGCCGCGCTGCCGTAACCGAGAACGTTCCGCCCCGTCCGGCGTTCGATAATCTGTTCAAGCCCGCTGAAAGCGCCGCCGCAAACGAACAGAATATTTCGCGTGTCGACCTGAATGTATTCCTGATTCGGATGCTTGCGGCCGCCCTGCGGAGGCACATTGCAAACCGTCCCTTCTAAAATTTTCAACAGCGCCTGCTGCACGCCTTCGCCGGAGACATCGCGAGTAATCGAAACGTTTTCGGTTTTGCGTCCGATCTTGTCGATCTCGTCGACATAGATGATTCCGCACTCGGCGCGTTTCACATCGTAATTCGCGGCCTGCAGGAGGCGGAGGATAATATTCTCGACGTCTTCCCCCACATAACCGGCCTCGGTCAACGTCGTCGCGTCGGCGATCGCGAACGGGACGTCCAGCACGCGCGCCATTGTCCGCGCCAGCAGGGTCTTGCCCGACCCGGTCGGACCGATCAGCAAAATATTGCTCTTTTCGACTTCAACTTCAGAAAACTCCGCCGTCATCGCCGGCAGCTTTTTCCCGTTCCGGTCGAACATCAGGCGCTTGTAATGATTGTAGACGCCTACTGAGAGAACCTTTTTCGCCTGTTCCTGACCGATGATAAAGTCGTCAAGCACCCGCTTCATCTCGGCCGGCTTGATCAGCTTGAACGGCATTTCCGGACTCGGCGCCGGGCGCGCTTCGCGATCAATGATCGTTTTGCAGACATTGACGCAGGAGTCGCAGATGTAGACATCCGGACCGGCAATGAGCTTCTTCACTTCGTTCTGCGTTTTCCCGCAGAACGAGCACATGGTCATTTTAGAACTCTTTGCCATCGAGAATTAAACAGCTTTTCGGATGTCCTCGGCTTCCGTTTTCAGCTCAATCACGTGGTCAACGATACCATACTCTTTCGCCTCGTGCGCGCTCAGGAAGTAATCGCGATCCGAATCCTTTTGGATCTGTTCTTCGGTTTTGCCGGTATGTTTGGCGAGAACCTCGTTAATCGTCTTGCGCCAGCGCAAAACCTCGCGCGCCTGAATCGCGATATCGGCGGTCTGACCGGTCGCGCTTCCGGTCGGCTGGTGCATCATAACTCGGCTGTTCGGCAGCGCATAGCGTTTGCCTTTCGTTCCCGCGGCCAAGAGGACGGTCGACATGCTGGCGGCCATTCCGACGCAGTATGTGACCACGTCGCACTGCAGGAAATTCATCGTGTCGTAAATCGCCATCCCTCCGGTGACGACTCCGCCAGGCGAGTTCAGGTAAACGTGAATGTCCTTCTTGGCGTCCTGCATCTGCAGGAACAGGAGCTGGGCGATGACAGAGTTGGCGACAAAATCGTCGATCGGCGCGCCGATGAACACGATCCGGTCCTTCAGGAGCCGGCTGTAAATGTCCATACTCCGCTCAATGCGGCCATCGCTCTCAATAATTTGCGGAAGATAGTAAGTCACGGGAAAATTCTGGCTTTATTTCGCTTGGGAATCGGTGTCGGTGACGCTAGCGTTTTCGACCAAAAAATCAAGGGTCTTGTTAAAAACGAGCGACTGCCGAATGGCATCGACCTGCTCCGGATCGTTCTTCAGCTCGCGCACCAAACTGTCCGGTTTCACGCCGCGGCGCTGGGCCTCGACGTAAATATAGCGGCCAAACTCCTTTTCGTCGAGTTTGATCTCCTCCGCCTCGGCGATCCGAGCGAGAATCAGCTGTGTTTTCACTCGGAGAAGCGCCCCTTTTCGGGCGCCGTCATACAGCTCTTCCTTGCGCTTTTCAAACTCCTCGGGATTCGCGCCGCGGCGGATATTCGCCTCCATAAACTGCCGGAGCAGGTTCTCCGTTTCGTGTTCAACGGCGCTTTCCGGCAGGGGAAATTCAATCGCCGCCGCGAGCTTTTCGGTGATCTGCTCCCGCATCCGCGTCCGATTGTCCATTTTCTTCTGCTGGGCAAGATCTTCGCGCACTCTCTCCTTCAGTGTCGCGAGATCCTCCACGCCGAAAAGGGCCGCGAACTCGTCGGTCAGCTCCGGAAGGACCCGCTCGCGGACTTCATGAACTTCAACCGCATACGTCGCCTCCTTGCCACGCAGCTCTTCAACCGTGAATTCTTCCGGGAATGTCACTGCGACATCCTTCGTGTCGCCGGCTTTCATCCCTTCCAAGGCTGTCGTGAAGCCCGGGATAAACGCTTCCTCGGAAGAAACTTCCTCCCAGGTGTTCGCCTGTTTACCGACGATCGGGCGGTCCGGCACCAGCTCAGCGATCGATTGATCGCCGATTTTGCCTTCGTAGGAGGTCTTGACGTAATCCCCTTTTTTCGCCTCGCGCTCGACGACCGCAAAGTCGGCCCGCTGGTCGCGCAACTGCTCGAGGGCTTTGTCCACCTCCTCCTCGCTGACTTCCTCTGACTCGCGGGTAATCGGAATCCCTTTGTATTCCGGCAGATTAAACTCGGGCCGCACATCGACCACGAACGTCAGCTCGTTCTCCTGGCCGAGCTTGACTTCGACCTCCGGCGCTTCGATCAGCTCCATCGGCGTCAACTTGCTTTGCTCCAGCCCTTCCCGGTAGGCCTTGGAAAAGACCCGCTTCTGAAGTTCCTCACCGATTTCGCGTGAAAATCGCTTGGAAACCAGCGCGTGCGGCGCTTTGCCCGGCCGAAACCCCGGAATCCGCGCCATCCCGGCAAAATCCTTTACCAGCTCGCCATGCTCCTTTTCGACTTCGTCAGCACCCACGGTCACCCGCAGTGTCTTCCGCGTGTCATTGATGTCTTCGATCTGAATGTTCACGTGTTGTTTCTAGTATAGGCCTGTTCCGCGCCGCGGGAAATCCCGCGAACGGAAAAGCAAAAGAGAAGGGGGAAAACCGGTCAATGCCCGAATCACCAAAGAGCCGCCAATCGGCCGCATTTTCGCTTTCCTCGACACTTTGCGCGCCGGCACGGGTTGAACCGTAAGATTTCCACTGGAAATGTTCGCAACGATCGCGATACATTTCAGTTTCATCGTGTCTATTCACCGGTAAAGTTCATCCGTCCGTTTTTTACCTTCGCTTGCGGCCCTTCCGAACGGAATCGCAGCGACTTTTTTCCATGCCAGAACTCAACATCGCCACCGCCGCGGAACCGATCATTCGGATCGAAGATGTTCGCAAAATTTATAAGATCGGCTCGATCGAAGTGCATGCGCTCCGCGGCGTCTCCCTGACAATTGAAGAAGGCTCTTACTGGGCGATCATGGGCACATCCGGGTCCGGCAAATCGACCTTGCTCAACATGCTCGGCTGCCTCGACCGCCCGACGTCCGGGCGCTATTTTCTCGGTGATATCGACGTGTCCAACTTGAGCGACGACGAGCTTTCCGATGTTCGCGGACAGCGCATCGGATTCATTTTCCAGTCGTACAACCTGATCGACCAGCTCACCGTCCTCGAGAACATCCATGTCCCGCTCTTTTACCAGAACAAGGATTCGCCGGAGCACTTCGAGCGCTGCGTCGAACTCGCCCGGCGGGTCGGTCTCGGCGAACGGCTCAACCACCGCCCTTCCGAGCTTTCCGGCGGCCAGCAGCAGCGCGTGGCTATCGCTCGTTCCCTCGCCAACGATCCACTCGTAATCTTAGCCGACGAACCGACCGGGAATCTCGACTCGGCAACCGAGGAGGAAGTTCTCCAATTGATCGATGAACTTCACGCGAGCGGCAAAACGATCATTATGGTCACCCACGATGATCACGTCGCCGCCCGCGCTGAAAAAGTCCTCCACTTGAAGGACGGCATGATCTTCCGCCAGGTCGATAACCGGAAAGGGGTTGTTCGTTCTTAGTTGCCGGTTGTTCGTTCTTAGTGACTGATGACCTGGAACGCGGTCCTAAAAGTCCTCCCGCAAAGCTTCGATGAAGTCGCGGAGGTCCGGAGGAAGCGGCGCTTCCAGATTAAGTTCCTCGTCCGTCACCGGATGACGGAACCGCAGACGCGCGGCGTGGAGCATTATGCGCGGCGGCTCCATCGGCAATCGCGGGTCCGGCCGGTAGCCATAGGTCGCATCGCCAAGCAGCGGATGGCGCGCGAAGGCCATATGAACACGAATTTGGTGCGTTCGCCCGGTGTGAATCTGACACCGCACCAGCGTGCAGACGGTTCCAAACTTCTCGACAACTTCCCAATCCGTCCGGGCCGGTTTTCCCTTTTCCGGGACGACCGCCATCTTGTGACGGTGAACAGGATGCCGGCCGATCGGCTCGCGGATCACCCCCGACAGCAGTTCGGGAACTCCGGCAACCAGTGCGAGGTATTCCTTCTCGAGCGCGCGTTCAGCAAATTGTTCCGCCAGTCCCCGGTGCGCGACATCGTTCTTCGCAACGACGATTATGCCGGATGTTTCCCGATCGAGCCGATGGACGATACCCGGACGTTCCACCCCGCCGATTCCGCTCAGTTCACCGCGGCAGTGGGCGAGCAGCGCGTGGACCAGCGTGGCGTCGCGGGTTCCGGCGCCAGGATGCACGACCAAGCCGCTCTGCTTGTTGATCGCTACCAGATGCTCGTCTTCGAACAAAATTTCCAATGGAAGGGAAACTGGCGTCAGCGCCAGCGGCTCGACTTCCGGTTGCGTAAACTCCAGCTCGTCGCCGTCCGAGACTTTTGCATTCTTCGCCAGCACGACATCGTTTCGCCGAACCAGCCCGGCATCAAATGCCCGCTGAATCGCGGCCCGGCTCAGTTCGGGGAATGACCGAGCCAGAACTTTGTCCGCGCGCTCCTTCTTGTTCGCCTGATCCAAATGGACCCGGACTCGTCTGGTGTCGCTCATCGGCTCCGAAATCCAAACTCCTCAACAAGGTCGTCGATTTCACGGCACCCCTCCCGCTTCTTCTCCTCCGGAAGCGACGACACCGCGAAGCCGTTGCGCGCGACCGCCGCGAGTTCCTCGATCGAAAAGTCGAGCTCAGCCGCCAGTGCCGCATACTCATCAACCAGCCGGTTCCCAAAACTGAAAGGGTCGTCGGTGCTGATCGTGCAAACCACCCCCTGTTCCATTAAACGACGGATCGGATGTTCCCGAAGCGACGGCACAACACGCAGCTTGCAGTTGCTGATCGGGCAGATATCGAACACCGCTCCGGTTTCCCGGGCAAGCTCGACCACAGCCGGGTCTTCGATCGCCCGCACACCATGCTGCACCCGCCGAACACCGAGTTCTTCAATCGCCTGACGCACGTTTTCCGGACCGCCAAATTCCCCGGCATGCGCCTTCGTGACTTTGCCCGCCTCCCGGTTTTGACGCCAGACGCGCGCCGTCCAGTCTTCCAGCGGCAGTGTCTCGTCTCCGTGTAAATCGATACCGTCGAGTTCCGCCCACGTATGAAGTTCGTCGATCACTGGCCGCATCATTGCTGTGTACAGGTTGCGCGGCATTCCCGCGAATACCCGCACGTCCACCCCTTTCGGAGCGGCCGATTTGATGGCCGAAACGATCTCCGGTCCCGTGACGCTTTCCAGGAGCTCGAGAATGCCGAGATGAAAACTGGTCTCGACATACCGGCAATTTTGGCGCGCCAACCCGTCAAAAATGTTTTTGGCCGCCTCATGATAACGCTCCGCTGACGTGTACCAGAGCAAGGCATGCTCAATTAAAATCGCCTCAAATTTAGCGAACGTTTCATAACGGCAGTCATCTGCCCAAAAAACCGGATCGGTCGCGAAGCGTTCCGGATCAAGCTTTTGAAGCAGCGAATACGGCAGCGCACCCTCAATGTGCAAATGCGTTTCCGTTTTTGGCAGCCGGGCAATGAATGCCGCGATCTCCGGCGAAACAGAAAATCTCATAACCTTCCAAAGCCCGCCCGCCGTGCGCTATCCGGCGGAATCCGGCGCCGCTTCGGCCGCAGTCACCTCGACCGGTTCACTTCGAACATCGCGGAACAAGATCATGAAAACAACCAGCACGACAGCCGCGAAACCAGCGGGAATTCCCCAAAGCAGCCGCCAGTCAATCGCCAGCAACTGCGCCTTCCGCAGCTCGGCCCGCTCGGCTTCCAACGCCGCCAGCCGCTCGCTCCACGCGGTCCGCTCGGCTTCGGTGCCAGCCGTGGTCATCTCGGCCGACACAGCCTGAATCTCCTCCATCGTCGCCGCCACTTGCGCGCCATACTCGTTCGATTCCTCCGGAGTAAACCGGGCTTCGAGCTGTCCGGCGATCTGTGCGCCGATCAGCATCCCGAGTCCAAGGGTAAAGAGCACCAGGAGACCTTGCGCCTGGCCGCGCAGATGCCGCGGGGCTTTGTTGTCGGTGTAAATCTGGCCGGTGACAAAGAAGAAATCGTAACAGATGCCGTGCAGCACGACTCCGACAAGAATCATCCACCGCACTTCTTCCGGCGCGCCGAGCGAGAAAAGGAGATATCGAATCACCCACGCAAGCATTCCGATGCCCAGCATCCATTTCACCCCGAGCCGTGCGAAGAAGAACGGGATCACAAGCATGAAAATGATCTCCGACATCTGCCCGAACGACATCACGAGTCCGATCGCGTCACCGAGCCCGATCGCCTGCGCCACATCGGTCAGTCCGCCGACTTTGTGAAACTCCATCATTTCGACCACCCGGGCCGCGATCTGATAATAGAAAGCGAGCGGAATGCAGATCAGCATCGAACAAATAATAAACACCAAGTAGGAGCGGTCCTTGAGCAAAACCAGCGCGTCGAGCCCAAGAATTTCCCTTGCCGAAACTCGCCCCGTCGCGTTCGGCGGGGTGTGGGGCAGCAGGAAACTGAACAGCCCGAGAGCCAGCGCCGCTCCGACCGTCAGATAAAACATGTTGATCTTCGTGCTCCATCCGAGCCAGCTCAGCGTCAATCCCGCAGCAATCCAGCCGATCGTGCCGAGCACCCGAATTCCCGGAAACTGTTTTTCCGGATCGTCAATGTTCCGCATCGCGACGGTGTTCACCAGAGCCAGCGTCGGAAAGTAGGTCAGGACGTACAAAAAGAACATGAAGTTGATCGCTCCCGGCGAACTGCCGCCTTTCATCATAAAGGCCGCGATCAGCATAAATCCGGCCCCGAGCAGATGGAGCGTCCCGAGAACGCGCTGTCCCGCGAAAAACCGGTCGGCGATCATTCCGACAAAAAACGGGGAAATCATCGCCGCGATCGGCCCGACCGAATACATCCATTTAAAATCCTCGGCCCCGAAGCCGATCGAACCCAGATAACTTGGACCGGTAACGTACCAAGCCCCCCAGACCAGGAACTGGAGGAACATCATGACAGAAAGCTTCAGGCGCAGGGAGGTGTTCATGAACGGGATTTCGTAGGGGCCGCGGCGCGGTCTGTCAATCGGCTTGTCGCGCAACGGCCGATACAGCCGAGACGGAAAACAGCAGAGCTTCAGGCTTCTTGCTCAGTTGGCGGCACCGCGTCTTGGGCAAAGCGGGCCTCACGATGCAACCGGAAGCATCAGGCCGGATATTGGCCTGAAATGTATTCCACAAGTCCGTCGATCTGACTTTCCTGATCACGAACGATCCACCGGGTAATATCGCCGATCGAGACGAGACCGATGATCCGGCCATCTTCGCCGCGGACAGGAAGATGCCGGCAGCGGCGCGTCGTGATGATCTGCATCGCCTCCTCGATCGTCGTCGACGCCGCCACCGCGACAAAGGGAGCGGTCATTACCTGCCCGACAAGCGTGGTCGCCGGGTCGCGGCCGGCCGAGACGACGCGCACGAGGACATCGCGCTCGGTAAAGATGCCGATAGCGCCATCGACCCCGCAGACAAGCACCGACCCGATTTTCTCGCGATTCATCAGGGCGACCGCCTCAAGAACAGTCGCGTCCGGGGATACCGTGAACAGCGCGGGGCGTTCCTTGGCCTCCAGCAAAACTGACAGCGGAATTGCCATAGTCGCTCTTCCTTTCAAGGATGCCAAAATCGCGCCGCGCGTCAATGGATCTTTGTCGGCCCCCGGGAACTTCGCGATGATCCATCCAGGGTACGTGTCGGCGATTTAGGCCAGGAAACAGAAGCTGAAGCCCCCGCGCTTTCCGCCCGCAATCCGTTGCAGCAAATCCTTCTTCAAAACCTCGATCCCGAACTTCCCGCGCCTCAACGAAGCCGAAAACGAGCGATCACTTCCTTGGCCAGCTCCCGGTAGGCCTGGGCGCCGGCGCTCGATCCGTCGTACTGAAAAATCGGCTGACCAAAACTCGGCGCCTCGCTCAAACGCACCGATCGCGGAATCGTGGAATTGAAAATCTTATCGCCCAAATGCCTCCGCACCTCGTCCACGACCTGGCGCGACAAATTCGTCCGAATATCGAACATCGTCATCACGATCCCGCCAAGCTCGAGGTTTGGATTGATCCCCGCTTCTTTTAACTGATCGAGCACGCTCAAGATCTGGCCGAGTCCTTCCATCGCCAAATATTCGCATTGGAGCGCGATCAACAGGTAATCCGCGGCGGCGAGGCCGTTCATCGAAAGCATCCCTAGTGCCGGCGGACAATCAAGAATCAACGCCCGGTAGCTGTCGCTGTCGACGATTTCTCTCAAACAGCTTCGCAATTGATGGAGGTAATCCTCCCGCTGCGCCAGCTCGGCTTCGATCGCCGCGAGATCGACCTCCGAGGGCAAAAGATACAGGTTCTCGAAAGCCGTCGCCTGAACCAGCTCGGCTGCATTGCCATGACCGCTCAACGGACCGTAAATGCTGGCCCCCACGGCTTTCTCCATTCCGAGCGCACTGGTGGCATTGGCCTGCGGATCGAGATCGACAATCAGCGTCGGGATCTTCTTTTCCGCGAGCGCGGCGCCGAGATTGACGGCGGTAGTGGTTTTGCCCACCCCGCCTTTCTGGTTGGCGATCGTAAAGATTGTCGAGGACATGCTCCCTGTCTGTCTACAGTCCCGCCAAGCGGCGTCAATCCGCTTCACCGATGGAACTTTCTCGCCGATTGTCCCCCAGAACCCTCATCCGCCCCCCCCGATCAAGGAAAACAGATCGGTTTCGAGGAACAGCTGCTTCCCGCCGCGATGAAGGCAGTCCGCGAACCGCGCATTCAGTTCGATAGCCGAATGTTTCTTACCACTTATTCATTCGGACTGAGACGTTTGGTTCGCGAGCCTCCTCGTCGGACAATCGACCGGGGCATTAGCTCTTCCAGAAAATTCTTGTAACCCGCCTGCCGAAAAAACATTAACGGCATCACATTTTGCGCGCCATCTCCTTCCGTCGGTGCTGAGAGCAACCAGTCGCCAGAACCAGCCGAATAACCAATAAC
>CAZYAN010000049.1:0-8819 GCA_964645585.1 uncultured Opitutales bacterium | reverse complement strand
AACCGCCAACCGCAATGAGCGACTCCTTCATTCAGAATCTTTTCGCCGAGCGCATCGGCGGCGCCTCCTACGGGAAGGCGACCGCGATTTACAAGTTCGAGAAGATCAAGCGCGCCAAACGCGCCGCCAAGGCCGCCAAACCCAACGTCCCGCTGATCGACATGGGGGTCGGCGAGCCGGACGAGATGGCCCCGGCGGCCGTTGTTCAAACGCTCTGCCAGGAGGCCGCCAAACCGGAGAATCGCGGCTATGCCGACAACGGCGACGAGGTTCTCAAACAGGCCGCCGCTCGCTACCTCAAGCAGACTTGCGGCGTCGAGGTCGATCCGGCCACGCAAATCATTCACTCGATCGGCAGCAAGGCCGCTCTCTCCATCCTCCCGGCCGCATTGATCAATCCCGGCGATGTCGCGCTGATGACGGTTCCGGGCTACGGGGTCTTCGGCACGCACACCAAATACTGCGGCGGCACCGTCCATAACCTGCCGCTTACGGCGGAAAACAGCTTCCTCCCGGACCTCGATGCCATCCCCGCCGCCGTCCTCAAGCGCGCGAAGGTTCTCGTTCTCAATTACCCGAACAACCCGACCGGTGCCAGCGCGACGCCCGAGTTCTTCGCGAAGGTGGTCGATTTCGCCAAAAGAAATGAGATCGCCGTCATCCACGACTTCGCCTACGCCAGCCTCGTTTTCGAAGGAAAACCGCTCAGCTTTCTCGCGACACCGGGAGCGATGGATGTCGGCATCGAACTGCACTCCACAAGCAAAAACTTCAACATGACCGGCTGGCGCTGCGGCTTCGTCGCCGGCAATCCCCTCCTTGTGCGCGCCTACGGAGACGTCAAGGACAACTCCGACTCCGGCCAGTTTCTGGCGATCCAGCACGCGGCGGCCTTCGCCTTCGATCACCCGGAGTTCACCCGCGAGATCGCGGCGAAATATTCGCGCCGGATGGACCTGCTTGTTCCCGCCTTGCGCCGCCTCGGTTTTGCCGCGGAAAAGCCGAAAGCTTCGTTCTTCCTCTACGTCCCCGCCCCCAAACGCGCGCACCGCGCCGGGATAGCAATCGAGTTCGCCACAGCCGAGGATTTCAGCCAATGGATGATCACGGAAAACCTGATCTCGACCGTCCCCTGGGATGATGCCGGCGCGTTCGTCCGTTTCTCCGTCACCTTCGAGGCCAAGGGCGAAGAAGAAGAAAAACGCATCATCCGCGAAATCGAAAGCCGCCTCAGCGGCTGGTCATTCGAATTCTAATCCAAAGTAATAAATCTAAACTCGGCGCTTCAAAACGGCAGAACTCTCAACACGAATGAATCAAAAACCTGAATTCGCCGTGTCGGGGGGAAAAAGACCAAGGACCAAGGACAAAAGACCAAAGACTTCTTCATTTCCCATCCAGCGGAAAGGTCAGGCTGGTATTTTCCACCAGCGAACGCTCTTCGTCTCCATGTGCGATCCGGATCGGCCGTTCACCTGACCGCAGGCTTCGGACACGCAACACGTTTTCGCCGACCTCCAGCACCAGCGAGTGCCCCCGGTAACGGATGCGCAGCGTGAGCTCCTTGATTTCCCGCGGCAATGCCGGATCAAGACGGAGCACGTCACCCCGAGTTTCAATTCCGGTAAAGCACCGCTGCACGAGGTCGACCGTCCCGGCCATCGCACCGACATGAATTCCTTCCGGCGTCGTGCCGCCTTGGACGTCGGCAATGTCGGCTTCGAGCGCCTGACGAAACAACTCCCAAGCCTGAGCCTGGTCGAAGCGGGCGGTCACCCACGAGTGAACGATGTGACTCAGAGTCGAACCGTGTGAGGTCCGTTCGGCGTAATAGGCAATGTTCTTCCGGATCAGATCGACGTTGATCGGATAGCCAAGCCGCGAAAACATTTCCTCCAGCTCGCGAAGCGAAAACAGGTAAAACAGCATCAGAACATCCGCCTGTTTGGATGCCTTGTAGCGGTTCGGCGTGTCTCCTTCCGCCTCCAGGATCCGGTCGAGCCGAAGAACCTCGCCGTATCGCTCCCGGTATTTGGGCCAGTCAAGCTCTTCGAGATCTCCATAGCCCTCGAACTGGCTGATGATTCCGTCGCCGTGATACGGAACGGTCAGAAGCCGGCTGATCTCCGTCCAGCGTTCGATTTCGTCTTCACTCAAACGGAGCGTCTCACACAGCTCGACACGACGGTCTTCGGGCAATCGATCGATCGTCTCCGCCGCCTTCACAAGTACCCAGGAAGCCATGACGTTTGTGTACGCGTTGTTCGGAAGTCCCGGCTCGCGGGCGTGAGGCAGGGCGTCATGATATTCATCCGGCCCCATGACGCCCGTGATGTCGTAGCGTCCGGTCTTGGAATTCAATCGCGCGATGCTCGCCCAGAAGCGGGCGATCTCGAGAATCATTTCCGCCCCGTAAAACGCGAAAAACTCGTTGTCGCCGGTCGCCTGCCAGTATTGCCAAACGTTGTAGGCAATCGCCGCGTTGACGTGTCTTTGCAAATGGGAATTGTCCGGGAGCCAGCGGCCGGATTTCGGATTGAGGTGTACCACCTGCGTCTCTTCGCGTCCGTCACTTCCGCTCTGCCACGGGTACATCGCGCCGTCGTATCCAGCTTCCCGTGCGGCAAAACGGGCTTCGTCAAGACGCCGATACCGATATTGCAAAAGCGATCGTGTGATCTCCGGCAAACGGAGATTCAAAAACGGGAAGATAAAAAGTTCGTCCCAAAAAATATGGCCTCGGTACGCTTCCCCATGCCAGCCGCGTGACGGCACCCCGGCATCGATGTCGAGTGTGTGAAGTGACGCCGTCTGCAACAGGTGAAAGCAATGCAGCCGCAAGACCAGCGATGTGCGCAAACCCGCGAGCGGATCCTCCAGAGCCAGCTCGAAGCTGAACCGCCGCCAGAGCTGACGCCACGCCAGCGCGTGGCTTTCAACGAGCGTCTCGAATCGCGGCGAGCGACTGACCCACTTGAGCGCTTCGAGTCCAGCTTCGGAGATCGCATTGTCCCGGCTCGTAGCCAGGCCGACGATCTTTTCGACGATGATTTCCTCGCCTTCTCGAAATTCGATCGGAAAAAGTTGTTCAATTCGCCCCTCCTCAGTGCGAGTCTCCCGGTTGACGACGACCGGAATGTGCGACCCCGGCCGGTAAATCCGCGTGCGGGCGGCCTCGGCGATCCGAATCTCGGACTGCACAGTCTCGACCTTGAGCACGATCGTCTCCTCGTCGGCCTTCCTTTCCTCCCGCGGTTTGAGGTGAAGATTGTTCAATGCCCCGTAGCGCGGAACCCCCGTGTTTCTGACCTTGCCGTCCAAACCGACGCGGAAAGTGACGGTTCCCGACCAGTTGACAGCGCGCAGGGTTGTTTCCAATCCGGCAAGGTGCGGATGCCTCATGTGTACGAACCGGCGCTGCCGAAGCTCATATTCCCGTCCTTCCGCGTCCTGAAAGCGCACCTTTCGCAGCAAAAGGCCATCTTGGAGGTCGAGCGTTTGCCGGCAAGAGAGTATATCGACCTTTCTCAGGTCAAACCACTCGCCGTTACCTAATTGAAAGGAAACTGGCAGCCAGTTCGGCAAATTGACCAGATCCTCGTTTTCGACGACGCGCCCCGCGATCTTCGTTCGAAGCCGATTGTATCCGAACGCCAAATACGTACCCGGATAATGAATCTCATTCGCCGCGGTCTCGGGCGCCGCGCCGCGCGTCACGACCACACCATTGCCGAGCGCGCACAGAGCCTCCCGCAATTTCTCCTCTTGCGGATTGAATCCTTCGTAGGTCAGCGCCCATTCATCGATGGATGCGCCCAGACTGAGTTCGGCCGCGAGACGAAGCAAAAAATTTCGCACCGCCTCGGTGTCGGCCAAAGAATAATCGGCGCAGGTCTGATGACTGCCGCCCTTGACCACGATCCCGACACCTTGCGGCGGAAGCGCGCGAAACGCGTCCTCATCGGTGATGTCGTCGCCGATATAGATCGGAACAGTTGTCGCGATATTGAGCTTCAAAGCGTCCAGCAGCCAAAGGATCGCTTTACCCTTGTTCCAGTCGATGCGCGGCTGGAGCTCAAAGACCAGTTTGCCCGCCGTCTTTCGCAGATCCGGGAAATTCGCGGCGACGCGGTCGACGGCGGCCTCCACCGTTTCCCGCTCCACTTCCGGCACGCGCCGGCTGTGGATCGCAATCGAAAATCGCTTTCGCTCGAGGTAAACACCTGGAATTCCCCGCGTTTCCTCCTCAATTTCCCGAGAAGCGCGCTCGAGAGCCGGAAGGAACGCGATCGCCTCGTCCGCCTGCGTTTCCAGTCCCGGACCGCGAATGGCGAACCCGTGGTTTCCCGCGTAAATCAACTGCTCCAAACCAACACGGCCGCGCACATCGTCAAGGTCGCGGCCGCTCACGATCGCCACGGTACAGTGATTGGCCAATTTCACCAGCGCGCGCCGCGTTTCGCTGGAAATCACGGCGTCCTCCGGCCGCTCAACAATCGGGCTGAGCGTTCCATCATAATCGAGAAAAACCACGACCCGTGTTCCCGGCGTGCGGCTGACGTGCTCCAGGCAATCAGCGGCATCCGGCAGTACGTCGATCGGCGAAGGCGCTCCAGGTTCCGCGACGGCGACCGCGGCGAGATCTTTGACGACCACGTCGGCGCCGTGTTCTTTCAGGACGGCCGTCTGATTGTCCCGGTCAACGCCGACGATGCAGCCAAACCCGCCCTCCCGGCCCGCTTCAACACCCGAAATCGCATCTTCGACGACGACCGAACGCTCAGGCTCCACGCCGAGCCGCCGGGCCGCTTCGAGGAAAATATCCGGGGCGGGCTTTCCTTTCAGCCCGATCTCCTCCGATTCGACTCCGTCCACCCGCACTTCAAAAAGATCGGACAGGCCGGCCCGGTCGAGGATCGGCTTACAGTTTTTGCTCGAGGAAATGACCGCGGTTCGAAAACCGGATTCACGCAGATCGCGTACGAGGGAAATCGTCGAATCGAAGACATCCACTCCGTGCTCCCGCAGATAATCTTGAAAAAACCGGTTTTTCCGGTTCCCCAGCCCGCAAATGGTTTCACGGTCGGGAGGATCATCCGGCGATCCAAAAGGAAGATCGATTCCGCGCGATTGCAGGAAGTCGCGGACACCATCGAAGCGAGGTTTTCCATCGACGTACGTCAGATAATCCGCGTGTTCGTCGAACGGAACAAACGGTTCACCGGTCTCCGAGGCGCGCTTTCGCAGAAAATCATCGAACAGGCGCTTCCACGCCGCGGCATGCACGGTCGCCGTCTGTGTGATGACGCCATCAAGATCGAAGATGATCGCGTCGAAGTGTCGCCGGGAGACTTGAAGAAGCGGTTTCATCGGTTTGGTCCAAAAGAATTCCGCCGAGCATCCCTCCCTCGGCCGCGCTGCGAAAAAAAACCTTACCAAAGGAATGGTTTTCTGACAAGATAAGCACGGAAGTGACGCGGCGGACCCGATCGTCAAGATGGAGGATCGCGGGATCGCTCCGGGCGAACCTTTCCGTTTTTACTCTTGTTTCACATCCAGTTTAACTATATAACTACCAGTGACTTACATTCTCATAAAAGCTTACGGATTCGCTGTTTCGCATTCTCCCCTTGTTGCGGGGATGTAATGTGGTATGGAGAAACCCAAAGAACGTATGGCGCGAAAAATCAGTTTTATTAATTACAAGGGAGGGGTCGGGAAGACATCGGTGATCGTCAACCTTGCCGCCTGTCTTGCCCATCGAGGCCATCGTGTTCTTCTGGTCGATTTCGACGCGCAGTCCAATACAAGCATCTGGCTGATGCGTCTGGAGCGCTGGAACGTCCTCAACAACCAGCCGACCGGCTCCGTCTACTCCATCTTCGACTGTCCCGGAGCCCACCTTCGCGACTCCATTCAAAAAAGTGTTCTGGAGGACCGAAGCGGAGAGAAACTGCTTCCCACCCTCGACCTGGTTCCGACCACTTTCCGCCTGATTGACCTCGAACACGATTATCAGGCCGATCCGTCCTCGCCTCCCTACGCCATCTTCCGCGATCAGCTGGCTGATATCGAAGACAACTACGATTTCATCCTGTTTGATTGTCCGCCAAATGTTCTTCGCGCCTCCCAATGCGCGCTCTTTGCCAGCAACGAAATCTATGTTCCGTCGAACCCGGACGCCCTCAGCCTGATCGGTTTTACTTTGTTCGTCGATAAACTCGCGCAGTTCCAACAGTTATCGGCGAGTTTTCGCAAACCGGAAATGGGGCGCCCGGCGGAGGTTCAGGGCGTCATCTTCAACTCCGTCAAGGCGAACGTCGACATCGAGGTCCCGAAGATGCGAATGCAGTTTCGCCTCAACCAATACCGCAATCAGAAAAAAGCGGCGCGCAATTCGCGGATCTTCGATACGGTTGTTCGCGACGCGATTATCGTTCGCCGAGCAGTCACCCTCGGCCTGCCGGTCATCCTGGTCGGTCAGCAATCCGCGACGGAGAACGTTGCCGAGGATTATTTCAAGCTCGCCGACGAACTGGTCCGCCAGGTTCCGGCCGAACCGAACCCGTCAGCCACGGATCCGGTCGAGCGAATATTTTAACATTTCCCTTTTCTGGATGATTCAACCATGAGCAACCTCCCCGCCCGCCCCAGCTACACGTATACCGAGGACGACTGGGTCCAGATCCGCGCGCACTTCATGGGGTCGATCCTCGTCGATCTCCATCTTCACAAGCTCGCGCAGAATGTCGGCGCTTCCTGGCCGATCAAAGACAAAGACGAGACGCCGGCCAAATATCTCGAATATTCGTTCGAAGAACTCCTCCACGCCCCGGGCATCGCGGGACAGGCCAGCCGGTTCCAGCTGCTGCTCGACATTCTCAAAGAAACGGCCGCCTTCGATGATCCGTTTCAGGACATGCTTGAGGGAAAGCCCGACTCCGAGCGTCCCGCCGCTGTAAATACAGACCAGCTTCTGAAGAAGTTCGAAATCCCTGCCGGTTTTCCCATCGAATTCACCGGTCTTTCAGCCGAAACCCGGGAACTCTGCCGCGGCGAAGGCGCGACGACGGTGGGCGAATGCATCGCACTGCTCCACAATATGGCGCAAAACGTCATTCTCGGCGGAGAGGTTCGGCAACTGCTCAACAGCGTCGCTCACACCGACGAGCGCGGCATCGCGCGTTTTCTTCCGTATCGGCCGGGCACGCGCGGGCTTCATTTGGCAGAGGCGATCGGATTCATGATCCGAAACTTGCCGGAAGACAAACGCCGTGTCTGCCTTTCCAACGCCGAACCCGCCGATGAATCCGCGGTCGCGGCACTCGATTTCGCTGCCCGCCAATTGCCCGCCTTGCTCGAATGGTTCCCGGAAGAAGGCATCCAGCTCAAACAGCTGTTCGAAGACGGTCAGCCCGTTGAACGATTTTTCCTTCCCCTCAACAATCCAGAGATCGAAGCCGCCGCCGCACGCATTTGCCAACGCTATTTTAACCCCGTGCCGACACGGAAACCGGTCCGCGAAAAGGGCGGACTCCTCAGCCGAATCAGCGGATTGTTCCACTCCGGCGGCTGATCGACAAACAAGAGGGAGCGACCCAGCCGAAAAAGGAGGACGAAGTTATGATCAATTCTGTCAAGAAGATGTACTCCAGAAAACGCCCCGCCCGCAGCGGTCCGTCATTCAAAAAACTCGCGGCGGATCAAGAGAACACGGAAAAGGAATTGCGGAAGCCGATTCCGTCACCGGATTTCCTCAAAAATCTTCCCAAGCCGCCGGTGCGCAAAAAACTGAGACTGATGGTCGAGAATATCGACGCGGAGGGCGTTTCCGAGTCCACCGTTATTCTCGGCGTCCATCACGGCGGTCCGGGAGAAGCCGCCCGACAGGCACGCCTCTCCGAACGCGAGCGGAACTTGTTCCGCACCGAAATGGAGTATGAAGAACTCCAGCGCCAAGCAGCCGCACGGGAGCGCGCCGCCGCGGAGCGCGAACGCAATCTGCGGGAACTCGAAGCCCTCTTGGCGGCGCGGGAGGCGCTTCTGGAAGCTCGCGAAAAGAAAGTTGCGGAAAATCCCGCCCTCGCGGCAGGCCCCGCTCTCGACCAGATGACCAGTGCGCTCGATCAGCGCGAACGGCGCATCCAGGAAGCGCAGGCCGCGCTGGATGAACGCGAGAAAAAGATCCGCGAAGTCGAACAGCGCCTGATCGATTCCGAAAGACTCGAGAAGATGAAAGCGGAACTCGAGCGCCGGGAAAAGCAAATCGAAGAAGCGCGGCAAGCCTTGCGCGAGCGCGAAGAATTCCTCGAACAGAGCGAAAACCTCCTTTGCGAAAAGGGCCAGATGCTGGTCGAACGCGAAACTCACCTCGACCAGCGCGAAGAGGAGCTGAACGCCCGGGCCGCGGCCGCCAGGTAATTGCCGTAAGACCCTCAAACAGTGGCAGCGGCTTCCAGCCGCTGATCCCGCGGATCCGCCTTCAACAGGCAGGATGCCGCGTCCACTTTCGAACGCGCTTTCTCCGGTTAAAAACTCTCGAGAAAGTCCGGCAACCACGGCCTTTTACCCAAAGCCGGTGCGGCCGAGCCCGGCGGACAACACGGAAAAGATTCGGCGGAAAGCGTCACGAGATTTTGCATTCCTCGCTGCCCTGACCGACTCAGCAAATCTCTCGGCGAGGGAGGGCGAATCCGGTCCAACTCGCCGAATCGAAGACGTATTCAGTCGCTCGCCACCACCCTGACTCCGACGCTCCGGCGAAGCCCGGTTTCAGAGAATTCGCGCGGCCGACTCTCCGCATCGTTCCTGAACAAACG
>CAZYAN010000048.1:0-29897 GCA_964645585.1 uncultured Opitutales bacterium | reverse complement strand
TCAGTCCTTCGTCCAGCCACATCCACTGGCGCTCGTCGGAATTGACGACCATCGGCAGGAAAAAATGGCCCACTTCGTGGATGATCACTGAAATCAGCCCGTACTTCGTTCGCGCCGGATACGTGCCGTCTTCTTCCGGATGCGGGCCATTGAAGCAGATCATCGGATATTCCATCCCGCTGCCCACGCCTCCCAGGATCGCGATCGCAACCGGATACGGATACGGGAAGGTATAGCGCGAATAAACGTCCAGTGTGTGCGCCACCGCATGCGTCGCGTAACGGTCCCAAAGCGGCATCCCTTCACGCGGATAAAGCGACATCGCCATCACCGGTTTTCCATCGCGGTCCAGCCCCGGCGCCGCCATCGCGTCCCACACGAATACCCGTGAACTGGCGAAGGCAAAGTCCCGAACGTTGTCCGCCCGAAATCTCCAAGTTTTCATCCCCTTCGGTCGGCTCTCCATCGCCGCTTCGGCTTCGTCGGGCGTCACAATGAACACCGGCCTCTCCGCCGTTTCCGCCTCAGCGAGGCGCGCCCGCTGAACCTCGGTCAACACTTCCTCCGGATTCCGCAAAACGCCGGTCGCCGCAACGGCATGATCATCCGGCACAGTCAGACTCACGTCAAAATCGCCAAATTCCAGCGTGAATTCGCCGGTCCCTAAATATTGACTGGTCCGCCATCCGCCGTAGTCGGTATAAGCAGCCATTCGAGGAAACCAGTGGGCAATCGCGAAGACGACACCGCTGGCAAACTCCTCATAGCCGGTCCGCGTGCCGATCCGCCGCGCGTCGTTGATCAGAAAATCCCAAGCGATCGAAAACTGAAAGGATTCGCCGGATTGGAGCGGCCGCGGGAGGTCGACACGCATCATCGTTTTGACCACGGTGTAAGCGAGCGGATTTCCAGCCGCGTCCGCGACTTCATGCAGATTAAAACCGCCGTCAAATTCCTCCTCCGCGAGAATCCGGTCGAGCGCGGCGTAGCTGAAGTTCCCCGGTGAAGGTGCCCCGCCCCGACGAGCGAGACGATTGTCCGCGTCCGCCGCGTAAAAGTTCCGGTCAAGGCCGAGCCACAGATACATCAGCGTATCCGGCGAATGGTTGTGGTAGGTAATCCTCGCCCGGCCGCGGATCGAACGCGCCGCCTCATCGAGTTCGGCTTCAATGGTGTAGTCGGCACGCTGCTGCCAATATTCCGGCCCGGGCGCGCCCGTCGCGGTCCGCCGCGCATTCGGCGACGGCAGCAACGGATCAAGCGGCTGAAAATCCGCGACTGAACCGCAGGCAAATGAGGTCGCCGCTAACCAGGCGGCCGCCATTCCGGCACCCCTGAAGATTCCGCGAAGGGATCCGTTTCGCATATGGCTACACAGCCATGCAGAAATCGAAAAGCAACGCCACTTAATTTGTCATTTGTCGTTTGCTATCCGTCATTTATCATTTCGATCTTCCTCTGAATCCCAACCACCTCCCCCGGAAAGAACGAAGACCAGAGGACAAATAACCGATCAAAAATGACCAATGAAAAAGCCCGCCGGTTACCCCAAACCGGCGGGCCCCCACATTTTCTAACCCAAATAACCGGACCCGCAACGACGTCCCTCCGGTCGGAACTTGCAGATCGATCGGGTTTCCCGATCTCCCTGTCGTCGCGATGACAGACCCCAATAAAGCTCAGGTTTCTGATTTCCGCAAGGGCTGAACGTGATTTTCGGGCTTACTGAAGAGTCCACCGAACCGCGTCAGCCACCACGACGGCACCGCTCGAAGTCCAGCACGAAAGCTGAACGGAGTTCGCGCCGGCGGGAAGGTCGAAAACGCCGAGGTTTCGCCACTGTCCGCCGTTGATGGTCTGGTTTCGCTGCACCACGGTCGTGCCGCCGACCCGATGAACGATATATGCGGCCGCGGTCGCGCGGTTGGCGCCGGAAACCCAGCGCGCTTGCACCTGATACGATCCCGGCGTCAGATGCTGTGCCGTCCACGTCGCGGTGTCGCTGATCGCTTGCGTCGCGCGGTAGCGGTAATCCGGACCGAGATGCTGACTGGTCGAGCTGCTGGTATTCCAGTTGTTCGACGCGGTGAACCCGCTGTGATGATTGTCGACCCAAACGGTTCTGGGAACGAGCCGGACAGCGTCCGCGATGACAAAATCCCCGCTGGTGGTCCAGCACGAGAGGCGAATCGTGTGATCTTTCGGGTTCGCTCCCCCGAAGGAGAACGTCCCCAACGAATTCCATTGGCCGCCGCTTTGCCTTTGATTGACTGTTACCACCGTCGAACCGCCGTTGTGATCGACAAAATAAGCGGCACTCGACGCACGATTTGCACCGTCCGTCCATCGGGCGAAGACTTCATAATCGCCTTGAGTCTCGACCTGAAAACTCCACGTGGCGACGTCACTGATCGCCTGCGTCGCGCGGGCTTGGTAGTTCGAACCATAATAGCCGGAAACCGCGCTCGAAGGGAACCAGCTGCCAGATGCGGTGAAACCCGGATCACTGTTGTCCACGATGATCCCGCCATTCGCTGGGACCGCTGGAGTTTCCCAATTAAAAGTCACGTCGACCCAGCCGTTGCTGGTCATGCCGAGGTCGGTCCAGAAGGTTCCGTCCGCGAGATCGATTCCGGCTGGATTGAGGACGGTCCGGTCATTGCGGCCCGGCCCGCACGAGCTGGAAAAATCCCTGCCGTTATGATGCCCGTCCTCGTAAGCCGCCTGCGCCTGCGGAAGTCCGCGCGGGAGCGGCGGCTGAATAACGGAATCACGATTTTGGCTCCAGTAATTGTCGTCGCAATTCCACGGCCCGATATCCCAGACAGGAACGTTGGTTGCCGTCTTTCCGTTAGCCGGGTTGCTGATGGTGACCGTGTAGGTTGTCCCCCCGTTGGAATTGAGTACGGTTCGCGAAGGGAGCGCGACGAACCGGTCATTGGGCTGAATGACGTGTCCATTCGCCGTCGTGTGACCGACCAGACCGACACGGGTTGCGTACACGCGATAGGTGACTTGAGCGTTCGCAGCCTCGAAACTGAGCAAGACCGCCGCCGCCGCCAGGATGATGGTTTTTGTTTTCATGGGTATTCGCTTCATTTTCTACTTGGGCCGATGCAGCCGGCGCGCCGCGCCAGCCGAACCGGCGGAAAGTAAATCCTCCCGCGCGGCCACAGGACGGGTCGCGATGGCGACGCTCGCAACTTCCGGGCCGTTCGCGGGATCGTTTGAATAGAAGGTCAATCGATATTGCCAGGCATCGGCCGGGGCGCCGATACCGATTGCGGCGCTCATCCGGTCGGATTTCATCCGCCGCCACACGCTCCAATCACCACCCGCCGTTCGCGTGCGAATTTCCATGGAAAGTTCGCTCCCTTCCGGGATGGTCGCTTCCGGACTGACAACAACTTGATCGAACAGCTGATTCGCTTCCTCCTCCGGAGAAATAAAAACACCGAATCGCTGGCCCGACGGTGCGCCGCGCGGGACAAAGGAAGGATCGTCGCCCATTCGCAGGGTTCCCTGGAAAAGGACATTCGAAAACTCGCCGCGCTCAAAATCCTTACCGACATGAATCGTGATCTCTTCGATCACTTCGTTGGCTCCCCCCGGCCAAACATCGTCGCGGGCGGCGGCAGTTCGCTGCCCGATCACGCCGGTCCTTTCTTCCGGCAGCGAATCTTCGGGGGGTGCCGTGTCGAACGACGCCGCGGATTTGTTCCGCGGGTCCGGCGAATCATCCGGCCATTCGGGCGTGGCGCGTGAGGCTTCCGGTTGTGCCAAAGGAAAAAAGGCAATCCAAACGCAGAGCCCGGCTGCAATCAAAACGGTCACAAAGAAAATCGTCTGGGGTCTCATCGAAGCGGTTTCAGGTGCTGAAAAAGCGAATGCAGTTGGGAGTCGGAGATTGCGTTGTGAAGAAGCGGGCGATTTTGCCGCCCGCCTCTTCTTGGTTTTATCAGAAACAACAATCGATCGCGGATCGCTACTGCAGGGTCCAGCGAATCGCGTCTGCGACGACAATGTCGCCGCTCGATGTCCAGCAGGAGAGCTGCACCTTGTTCTGTCCCGAACCGAGGGTGTAGCTGCCCAGCGAGTTCCACTGGCCGCCATTTGTGCGCTGATTGACATTCACCACATCGGTCCCGCCGCTGTCATGCACAATGTAAGGAGCCGAGGCCGAACGGTTCGGATGGGCCGTCCACCAAGCGTGAATCTGGTAGGTTCCGGCCGTCAGATGCTCCACGGTCCAGGTGGCGGGGTCGCTTATCGGCTGGGTGCTCCGGTAGGCATAATTCGGGCCGTAGCGGTCGGTTGAAACCGAGGAGACCGACCAGTTTCCGGACGCTTGAAACCCGTCGTGGTGGTTGTCGACCCAGACCTTTTTCGGCACGATCCAGATCGCGTCGGCCACCACATAGTCGCCGGTCGTCGTCCAGCAGGAGAGACGAACCGTGTGATTCATCGGACCGGTGTCGCCGAAAAGGTAGGTTCCGAGCGAATTCCATTGTCCGCCGTTGGTTGTTTGATCGACGTAGACGAACGTCGACCCGCTGGCATGGTCAACGACGTACGGGATCGAGGTTGCCCGATTGGGATGGGCTGTCCAGCGTGCAAGAACCTCGTAGTCGCCGCGATTTTTAATCGTGAACGACCAGGTCGCCACGTCGCTGTGATCGGTCGTCGCGCGGGTGTGATAATTGGATCCGTAGTAGCCGGAAACGGAGGTCGACGTGGTCCAATTGCTCGACGCGCTGAAGTTGCCGCTCGAGTTGTCGATGATGATTCCGCCGGATCCCGGCTGCGAGCCGAACACCGGCGTTTGGCCGTAATAATCACAGACGCCCGCGTACAAGGATTTCGCGACGTTCTCGCGGCCGCTCGTCGTATTGTGGATATTGCCATTCTCCCAAGCGTTCGTGTGGAAATAATATTCCGGGAGTGACGACGGCATATTCGTGTAGCGAACCATGGCGAAGTGAAAGCCGCGGCCCGCGTCGAGACATTCCTTCGTTCCCCGGTTGTCGTTTCGGACCATGCTCAAGGCGCGGAGGCGCAGATCGGTGGCCAGATTTTGACTGCTCGAACCGTAGGAAAGACTGCAATAATAAGTTTCGATGCCGTCGGCCGCCGCGGACGCCGCGTTGCTGTGAATGATCACCGACAGATTACAGTTGTTTGAGTTCAGGAGGTTGTAGCGCGTCGCGAGCGAGGGATCCGCGCCGGTTGTGCGCGTCATAACGACTTGCGCGCCGTCATTCTGCAGGTGCGTGCGCGCCCGAAAGGCAGCGTCGAGCACCCACGTGCCCTCTGCGATGTAAACGCCAGGATTGACGCCGGCGCCATGGCCGGGATCGAGTCCGATTTTCTTTCCTGACAGGGTCGCCCCGCTTTCGGGGACAAGCAGCGCCGTCAATGCGAACAGCGCGGTTGTGGTGATGCTCCGTCCAAGCCGGAGCCGCGGTGTCTGCTTCATTCGTTTTGCTGGTTTTCGGTTGGGTTGCCTACTGGGTGGATGCTTGGCCGGGTCGGACCTCGAGGTCGAAACGGACAACATCGCCAGTAGTGAGATTGGTGGCCACAAAATAGCTTCCATCAGGCCCCCAGCGAGGGTTGATGAACGATGAGCCGGGCACAAAGGTGACTCGCTGCGCGTTCGCGCCATCGGCCTGGACGACGAAAATCTGAGAATCGAGGATTTCATGGCCGTTGTCGCTGGTGACATCGTAGAGCAGCAATCCGCCATCCGGTGACCAAGAGAGATTGGAACCGCCGCCGATATCGACCTCCGCGCCGGTTTCCAGATCGACGATCAGCGCGCTCGCGGTGTTACCCGAAAGGTAGGCGACGTGGCTGCCAGTCGGTGAGGCCTCCTCGCCGCCAGTCGCCTGCGTGTCACTTGATAACGGCATCGGCTCGTCCATCGACAGGTGTTTGTACCAGACCTGACCAAAATCAGAATAGGCAAAGCCCTCATCCCGCTCGTGCAACGGCGGCAGCCCCGGAACGTCGCGAAGCTGGTAAGGAATAATTTGGCCGTCGCTCCGGATGAGCACGTAATCTTCATCCTTCGTGAGCTGCGCCGGATAAACATCCTCGTTCATGCCCTCGTAAATCACTCGGGTTTCCCCGGTTTCGAAGTCGTAAACGTGAAGTCTGAACGTCAAGTTCGCAGTTTCGTCGAATTCGCCGGTCCTGAAAATCAGCTCTCCATGGGTGGTGGAAACCGGGCGCCAGCCGGCCATGCGGCCGTCGCTGATCTGCTTCAAACCGGTGCCATCGATGTTTGCGACCCACAGCCCTTCGTAGCTTTGACCCGTAATGATCAGATGCTTCCCATCGGCGGAAACTCGCGGTGCCATGAATCCCTCGCTGCCAGGAAGAAGGGTCGTCTGGGCGACGATGCGAACGAGCGGATCCTCCGCTGGTTGCTGATAAGCCGGATTCTTGAACTCCGCGGGAACGCGCACATCGAGCTCCGGCTCATCGTGACCGCGGTCGGCGGCTTCTTCTTCGGTCCTGATTGGAGGGGTCTCCGCTTGAACCGCCTCGCCGTCCGGCGCCCCCGGACTCTTTGTAAAGAAAAGGATCGCCAGCAACACCCCAAAGGCAGCCAGCCCCAGTGCAAAATGCTTTTTCGTCATGACGTTCGGGCAGGTAAAAAAGAGGATCCCGCTTCGGGCGGAACGAAAGAGTTCGAACAGGGCCGTTCTTCGCCGCCCGTTGTAGCGGCGTCCGGCGGCCTCGTCAAGACGTAATCAGAACCGCCGAAAAACCAGGGCAAGCCCGGGACGCATCAAGCGCCCTTCCCGATCGAGATCCGACTGGTCGCAAATGGCGCGCACCTACCAATAAGTGACAGTGGATTCCAGCCGCTAATCCGCATAGCACAGCAGCAAGATGCCGCTTCCACGGTCCGGATTCGGGCTTGTTTTGGTACCATTCCCGACTAGCCGCCGCGTCAAAACAGTTCTCGCTGCGACAAGCGCTCTCGATCCGCGGCCGCGCCCGAACCGCAACTGTTTTCCAGAAGCCACGGAATTGTCGCGCCAGAAAAGCGCGGCTGCTCCAGCAGGTGAAGAAGAATGAAGGCTGCCGCCAGTGCGTCGTACAGCGCCGCATGGTAGCCGCGACGATCGGCCGGACAGTGCCGGGCCGCTGCCTGATCGAGTTTATCTTGCAAGTGAAAGGCCGCAACGAGCGACTCCAGTTTCGTCGACCCAGCCTCGGGCACACAGTCGGCGCAAAGTCTGCCCGTGTCGATCCACGGCCCCCACTCGTTCACGCGTTTATCCGGCCAGGCGAAGTCGGGGGACGGCGGCGGATACGGCCAAACCGCCTTGATCAAGTGGTTTTCAACACCGGCAAAATGGGCGGCCAGCGGACCGGTCCGACGCAGCCCGCAAAAATAATCCCATTCGTCGACAAATGGCGGAAACCGCCCTGCGGCCGATGGCGTGATCCGGTGGATGGCGACGTCCGCGTCGTCGACCCGTCCCGACGGGCAGCAAAGGCGCGTCCGGGTCGAGGTCACCGCCCCGCCTTGAACCGTTGCGACGCCGTATTCCAGGATGCCGGAGCGCCGGTTTCCCTCGAAATCAATCACATGAATCGGAACGTCCCGCCAATGCATGGCGGAATCAAGCGCCCGCCGAGCCCGATTTTCAAGATTATCCGGTGTTCAGGTTTTGGTTATTGGTTATTGATTATTGGTTATTGGTTATTAGTTAAGGTTCTGGCAGATGATTCATCAGCAATCCGGCGCATCTCCGACCTCCGCCCTCCGAAACTCCGCCTTCTCCGCGGTTGCATTCGCAAGGGATTCATTGAAAGACTGGCCGGAGCCACCTAGTATTGTCATGGGTTCACCAGTCATGCTGTCCGAGACTCTTTTACCATTTGTCCGCAAACTCGCGGACAGAAGCGCGGCGATCATCACGCCTTATTTCGCGAACAATCATCTCGAGGTCGAGATGAAGGGCGACGACACCCCGGTCACGCAGGCCGACCGGAACGCGGAGCGGGTGATGCGGGACATGATCCACGATGAATATCCGTCGCATGGAATTATCGGCGAGGAATTCGGAGAGGAGAACATCGACGCCGAGTTCGTCTGGGTGATCGATCCGATCGACGGCACCAAGTCGTTTGCATCCGGCTGTCCCCTTTTTGGAACTCTGATCGGTCTGCTTCACGAAGGGCGGCCGGTGCTGGGTGCGATCAACCAGCCGATTCTGCGGCAGTTTTGCTATGGCGACGGCGTCACGACGACTTGCAACGGCAAACGGGTATCGTTTCGGCCCACCAGCCAGATTGAGGACGTTTCGCTGCTGACGACCGACATCAAGAACATTGCTCTCTACCAGAGCCGCGCGGCCTTCGAAACGCTCGCTTCCCGCGTGAAGCTCTTTCGCACCTGGGGCGACTGCTATGGCTACCTGCTGCTCGCAACCGGCTGGGCGGACGTGATGCTCGATCCAATCGTCAACCGGTGGGACTTTTTGCCGATTATCCCGATTATCCGCGGCGCAAACGGCACGATCAGCTCCTGGGACGGCGGCGATCCGCTTCAAGGCAACTCGATCGTCGCGGCGAATAAACTGCTCCACGCGCGCATCATCGAAATCCTCAACATGGTGTAGAGCGGCAGCCGATCGCGCGGGCCGGCGGCGATCCGCATTACGAAAACCACGGAGCGAACCGGACGAACAGATGAAGCACAACCGCCGTTGCGATCGCGGCGGCAAAATCGTCTGCGACAACGCCGATCCCCCCCGGCAGTCGCTGCAGTCGGCGGATGCCGAACGGTTTGACGATGTCAAAGAGCCGAAACACCAGGAAGCCCGCCAAGATCGCCAGCCAGGCGGGTCCCGCGTGGAGAGCCGGCTGCAATCCGATGAAGCAAAACGGCACGGCCACGAATTCATCGAGGACGACTTCACCCGGATCAACTTTTTGGAGCCTCAACTCCGCTTCCCCGCAAAAGAGCACGGCGAAAACCAGCGAAAGTCCGCCGATAAACAAGTAAACCAGCGGCCCCGCTGAAAAAAAGACGAAGGTAAACCAGACCAGGCCGGCTGCGGTTCCAACTGTTCCGGGCGCCTTCTTGACACGGCCGGCCGCGCCGAGCGTCGCGACGCTGATGACGGTTCGATCGGGGAGCAATCGCAGCCAGACCGGCCGCGGCGCCTGAAGCCTGCTCATTCGTCTTTCCCTCCCGCCGGAAACAGGTCGAGCCAGTATTTCAGGATATAGCGTGTGCCGGAAGTCACGGTCAGCACGGTCGCGAGAAGAAACAGCACAAAACCCGCCCAGTGAAACCCGTTGGCCGCCGCTGAGAAATCGGCGCGGAACAGCCGCCCGAAGTCAATCTCGATCACCGGAGCCAATAGAAGAAACGCCATCGCCAGAATCTGGCTGACCGTCTTTTGCTTGCCGGACTTCTCCGCGGCGAGCACGATGCCGTTGGCCGCGGCGACCAGGCGCAGGCCGGTTATAAAGAATTCGCGCGACAGGATCAGCAGCACCGAAAACAGCGCAAGCAGCTCCCACCCTTCGAAATACCCGAGCACCGTTAGTGAAACAAACAGACCGACCATCAAAATTTTGTCTGTCAGGGCGTCCATCAGTTTCCCGAAATTGGAAACCTGGCCGTAGCGCCGGGCGTAGTAGCCGTCGGCCCAGTCAGTCAGTGCCGCGACCAGAAACAGCAGAAAAGCAACGGTCGCCGAACCGGGCCACGGAATGGCCAGCAGAATGGCGATCAAGAAGAGAAAAATGATCCGCGAAAGTGTGAGCAGATTCGGAAAGTTCATGACGAAGGCGTCTTTTTATTTGCCTTGTGACGCAGGAATCCGTTTTTCGAAACGACCGAGCCTAACGATTTATCCCGGCAGGAGAATCTTTTTGTAAGCCGATGAGAATTTGCATCTATCCCGGGACATTTGACCCGGTGACCAACGGGCATCTCGATGTCGCGTGCCGCGCGGCCCGAATTTTCGACCGCGTCGTCATCGGCGTCGCGCGCAACAAGGACAAGCACCCGCTGTTCCGCGCCGAAGAGCGGCTGCGCCTGATCGAGGAAAACCTGAAGAACCTGCCGAACGTGACGGCGACCATTTTCGAGGGGCTGCTCGTCGATTTCGCGCGCGAAAGCGGAGCGACAGCTGTTGTGCGGGGACTCCGGGCGGTTTCCGACTTCGAGTTTGAATTCCAGATGGCTCTGATGAACCGCCACCTGAATGCCGACATTGAAACGATTTTCCTGATGCCGCACGAATCGTACACGTTTACCAGCTCGAGCCTCGTTAAACAGGTTAGCAAATACAGCGGCGATATCGCGAGCTTTGTTCCAGAAAATGTTGCTCGCGCGCTTCGAGAAAAGGGCGTCGGACACCCCGCTCAGCCCGATTCATGAGCGAGCTGTCCTGGCGGGCAGCCAGCGGTTTCGCGGTTGAAGGCGGCGGCCGAAATCGACGCTAACCTTGCCTTCGGTCGCCGCTCCACTTTTCTTGACCCTCTTCCGTGTCACAACCAATCGAAAGTTCCGCTCCGGATAAATCCGTTCCATCCGCCGGCCACCCCGCCGCGCTCGGAACGATTTTCCTGGTCATCTTCCTCGACCTGGTCGGTTTCTCCGTCGTCTTTCCCCTCTTCCCTGCGATGCTCGATTACTACCTTGCGCGCGAAGGCGACGCGGGATTGTTCGCGGTGTTTTTGGGACTTCTGGAGCGCCTCGAACAACTCGGAGGCGGCGGGGACCGATGGATGCCGATTCTCTTTGGCGGCGTCCTTGGATCGATTTACTCTTTCCTGCAATTTCTTTTCGCTCCGATCTGGGGAACGCTCTCCGACGGGTTCGGCCGACGGACGATTTTGCTCTACACAGTCGTCGGGACGGCCCTCAGTTACCTCCTTTGGTTTTTCAGCGGATCGTTCCTGCTGTTCATCCTGGCGCGGCTGCTCGGCGGCGCGATGGGCGGCAATTTGTCGGTCGCCTCGGCCGCGATTGCCGACGTGACTTCGCGGGCCAACCGCTCGAAAGGCATGGCGCTAGTCGGCATCGCGTTCGGGCTCGGCTTTACGATCGGGCCGGCGATCGGCGGCCTGCTGGCCGGGTGGAATCTCGCCGAAGCGTTTCCCGGCGCCGCCCGCTTCGGCGTCAACCCGTTTTCCGCGCCGGCCGCCTTCGCGTTTCTCCTCGGCGTCGTCAATCTCGCCGGCGTGATCCTGTTCTTCCGCGAAACCTTGCCCGCGAGCGAGCGTTCCCTCGCCTTTGCCAAGCGAAGCCCTTTCCGGATGTTCCGCGCGCGCCAGACTCCGCCGGTCCGGAAATCGAACACCGTCTATTTCCTCTACATCCTCGCGTTCAGCGGCATGGAATTCACCCTCACCTTCCTCGCCGCCCAGCGCTTTGAGTTTCTTCCCCGCGACATCGGGCTGATGTTCGTCCACATCGGATTTGTTCTGATCATCACGCAAGGAACGCTCGCGCGACGAGGCGCCAGCCTGCTTGGCGAAAAAATGCTGACGCTCGCCGGCCTTTGTCTGATGACCGTGGCGATGGCAGCGCTCGCAATGGCCTCGTCCGTCGGCATGCTCTACCTCGGTCTGACTCTCATGGCCCTCGGAGCCGGATTGACCACCCCGTGCCTCACCGCTCTGGTCTCTCTTTACGCCGGCGGTGACAATCAAGGTGAGACCCTCGGCGTTTTTCGTTCGCTCGGATCGCTCGCCCGCGCAATTGGTCCGTTGATTGCAAGCTCGATCTTCTGGTGGTATGGTTCAACCGTGTCGTATCTTGTCGGCGCCGCTCTCCTTCTGGTGCCGCTCACACTCAGTCTCCTCCTTCCAAAGCCGGCAAAGTGATCGATCGCAGGCGGTCCATCGCGCGTTTTTTAGGCCCTTCGCCGCATCGTTCGGCAGATCCGCCAAAGAATTGTCTTTGCTTTGAGAACCTTTGGATTCTAACTAATAATTTGTATGAATGTTGAAGCCATCAACGAACTGATTGAAAACAATCCGAAGCTCGCCCCCGCGCGCGAAAAGCTGGCGGCGATGCAGCCGGGGCGATATTGCATCCATCAGAGTTGGGGCTTTGGCCTCATCAAAGAGTATCGGCAGGCGGAGAATCGTTTGATCGTCGATTTCGACGACAAAAAAGACCATTCTATGGATCCGGCTTTTTGCATCAATACGATGACGATTCTGCCGGACAATCACCTGCTGGCGCGGAAACAGACCGAGCCTGAGGTAATTGCGGAATTGATCAGCAAGCGGCCGGCCGAAGTGGTGATCCAGGCGCTTCAAACGTATCCGAACAATGCCGCCACTGGACAGGAACTCGAAAATCTCCTGCGGGACCTGGTCGGCGAATCGCGCTTCCGCAGCTGGTGGACCAACACGAAGAAGCAGCTGGTTCAAGAACCGCGCGTGAATGTCCCGGCCCGAAAAACCGAATGTTACTTCCTTCGCTCCGAGCCAATCGAAGTCGAAGAGGAACTTTTTGAGCGATTCAACCAGACCCAGTCCGCTAAAAGGAAGATTTCCACCGTTGAAGAATTGGTTAAATGCGAAACGATCGCCGGGAAATGGCGCGAGAAGGCCCAGGAGGTTCTCGACACCCTCGCTGCGGTCGTGCGCGAGAGCAATCAATTGACCTTGACCGAACGGCTTCACGGCGCGTGGGTTCGCGATGATCTCGCCCGCGCGATCGGAGTCCCGGTTGAAAACTTCGAACCGGCCACCGGGGCACTGATCGACGACTCCCACGACTTGGCGACCATTGCCGAGGAACTGCCGGTCGCCCAGCAAAAGCGTTTCCTCGAACTGATCAAAGCCACCCACCCCGGCGACTGGAAGGAATTTACCTTTAGTCTGCTCAAGGAAAGCCGCGGCAAATTCACCACCGAGAGTATCAATTTTCTGATCGAAAACAGCTGCGAACAGGAACTGACCGACACGTTCAAACGCTGGCTGACCGAACAAAACCTTCGGGCGCCCGTCCTCCATTGGATCGTCAAAAACCGAAATTCCAAAAAATTCGGCCCGCTGCTCAAGGATCTTATCAGCCCCCGGCTTCTCAACGCGATTTTCTTCGCCATCGATTACGAAGCCCTGCAAACCGCGGGGACCCGAAAAATCCAGCTGGCGGAAGTTCTCAGTGACGACGCATCGCTGGTCGCGGATCTCCTCCAGGGTGCCGACAACGAGACCGCGCGCGACCTCGCGAACAATCTTATCCTGAACCAAGGCTTTGAAGAGCTCGCCAAAAAGTCGATTCTCGCCCGCTTCATCAAAAAGTTCAAAAGCGTCCAAAGCCTTGTCGCCGGCGACTCCGAAGTGAAACAGGAACGCCTGATCGTCTCCGAGGAGAGCTACAACCGCAGGAAGCAGGAATACGAGGAACTCATCTCAAAGAAGATTCCCGAAATCAGCAAAGCGATCGGTGCCGCCCGCGAGCATGGCGATCTTAAGGAGAACTCCGAGTACAAGATGGCCAAACAGGAACAGGCGGTTCTGCTGGCCAAGAAGGATCTGCTCGAAAAGGATCTCGGACGCGCGCAAATTACCAATTTCACCGACGCCCCAACCGATCAAATCGGCATCGGCAGTGTTGCCGGCCTGCGTGTCGGATCCACCGATCAGCGCGTGACCTACACCATCCTCGGCGCGTGGGACAGCGATCCGGACAACCATGTTCTCTCCTATGAGACCCCGCTGGCCAAAAGTCTCCTGACCAAACGGATCGGCGACAGTGTGACCATCAAGATCGCCGGAAATGAGGAAACCTGGATCGTTGAATCGATCGGCCGCTACGTCGACTGACCGGGGACGGCCGCCGGCGGTGCCGGGCGACGCTCCCTGGGACATCCTTAAGCTCCTGGGCGACGCGACACGTCTCCGCATCATCGCCTTGCTGAGCCGGGAGGAGCTCTCCGTGGCGGAGATGCAGGAGATTCTGGGCATGGGTCAGTCCCGGATTTCCTCCCACCTCGCCCTCCTGCGAAAGGGCAACATTCTGCGCGACCGTCGCGAAGGGAAGAAGACGTTCTACTCGCTCAATCCCCACATGCGGTCCGAAAGCCGTTCCTTGATCGATGCAGCTGGCGCGGCTGTGGCCGATTTGCCGGAATACCGGGAGGACCAGGAAAATCTTGCGCGAATTCTCGAGAAGCGCCGGCGCTTCATGGAGGATTATTTCAACTCCATCGCCGGCCGGCTTGGCAAAAACTATTGTCCCGGACGCTCGTGGGAGGCAATCGGGCACTTTCTCCTCCGTCTCACACCGCATATCGACATCGTCGACCTCGGTGCCGGCGAAGGCATGATCGCCCAGCTCCTCGCCCAGCGCGCGAAATCAGTCACCTGCATCGACAGTTCGCCCAAAATGGTCGAGGTCGGCACCGCTTTGGCCAAGAAGAACGGCCTGACAAATTTGACGTATAAGCTCGGTGACATCGAACAGGTGCCTTTGCCCGACGACCGTTACGACCTGGCCTTCCTCAGCCAGGCGCTCCATCACGCCCGTCATCCCGAACGCGCCGTCGCGGAAGCCTGCCGCATTTTGAAACCGGGAGGCCGGCTGATTGTCCTCGACCTCAAGGAGCACGCTTTCGAAAAGGCCCGGGATCTTTATGCCGATATCTGGCTCGGTTTTACGGAAAACACCCTTTACAGCCTCCTGAAGCGGGCCGGCTTCGAGCATGTGGAGGTCTCGGTCGTCGCCCGCGAAGACGAAGGCCCCCGCTTCCAAACCCTCCTCGCCAGCGGAACTAAAGGATCTTAGGTTCGTTCCGCTTTCTAATTTCCGCTTTCCGCTTTCTCTTCAGAGTCCGGTTCGACGACGTGGCGACGGTAGAATGCTTCAGCCAGATTGAAAATTTCCTTCGGGTCGGCCGTCTGAAGCGCCTGTTGGGTCAATTCCTCCAGTTGCCGGAGCTCCACGTTGCGTATTAGGTACTTGCTTACAGCTAATGCCGAAGGCACCACGCTGACCTCGTCCACACCGAGGCCGAGCAAGAGGGGCAAATAGATCGGATCACCGGCCATCTCACCGCAAACACTGACCCGGATCCCATGCCGATGGCCCGCTTCGACAATCATTCGGATTGTGTGGAGCACCGCGGGATGCGTCGGCTCATACAGGTGCGCGATCCGGTCATTGAGCCGGTCGACGGCCAAGAGGTACTGGATCAGGTCATTCGTCCCAATGCTGAAAAAATCGCACTCGGCGGCTAACACATCGGCGCAGAGCGCGGCGCTCGGGACTTCAATCATGCTGCCGATCGGAATTGAACTGTTGAACGGGGTGCCGGCCTCGGTCAATTCCCGCTTTACCTCCCCTACAAGCGCATTCGCCCGCTGAAGCTCGTCCAAGCCGCTGATCATCGGATACATCATCCGGACATTTCCGTAATGGCTCGCCCGCAGGATCGCCCGCACCTGATCTTTAAAGACGTCCGGATGCTCGAGACAAAACCGGATTGCCCGGAAGCCGAGAAACGGATTCGTCTCTTCATGGTAATACTGGGAGTGGCGATCAACCTTGTCGGCGCCGAAGTCGATCGTCCGGATCACCACTGGATTCGGCGCCATCTGCTCGGCGAGCTTTCGATACGCCTGAAACTGCTCCTCTTCCCCTGGGAAACGCACCTTTGACAAGAAGAGATACTCCGTCCGAAAAAGGCCGACCCCCTCCGCGCCCGATGCGATCACCCGTTCAAGATGCTCGACGTTCTCAATATTCGCTCGCAGCGGAATTGCCCGCCCGTCACGTGTCTCGCACGGCAGATCCTGAACCGACCGGATCCGCTCCTCGAGCGACTTCTTCTGTTTTTGAACCTGACCGTAACGGAAAAGCGTTTCCTCGGACGGGTTCACGATGACAACACCGTCGTACCCGTCCACCAACAGCGTGTCGCCGCAGCGGACGTGCCGGGAAAAGTCTCGCAGCCCGACAACCGCCGGGACTTCGATTGAACGCGCCATAATCACCGCGTGACTCGTCCGGCTGCCGACGTCACTGACGATCGCCCGCACTTTGCCCTCTTCCAAACTGGCCGTTTCCGACGGAGAAATGTCGTGGCAAACCAAGATCCCGCCGGCAAAATTGCGCGCCATTCCGTGGGAGTCGACGCCCATCAGGTTTTGCAACAGGCGCCGGGAGACATCCCGAATGTCCGTCGCCCGCTCCCGCAAATACTCGTCATCGATCCGGGCGAACGCTTCCACATACCGATTGGAGACCGTGTAAAAACTATAGACGATATTGCGGCGCGATTCCTCCATCTCCCGGATCGTCTCATCGATAAGCGCTTTATCCTCAATAACAAGCAAATGAGCGTCAAAAATCCTCGCCTCGTCTTCTCCCAGCTTTTGGGCCACCTCGCTCCGAATTTTCGTGATTTGAGCCCGCGTATCGAGGAGAGCCCGTTCAAAACGCTCGATTTCAGCCGCCATCTGCTCGCGGCTGATTTCGTATTCCGGGATATCCAGATCACGCTGTACAAGCAAAATCGCTTCCCCGTGCGCGACTCCGGCCGATGCGGGAATTCCTTTCAGTACAATCTCTTGATCAGCGGGATCCATGCGAGCTATCGCAGCACCGGAGCGACGCCCCGGAGACCGGCACATTTAACCATGGCTCCGAAACAAACGACGAGCAAATTCTCCGATCAACCTGCATCCGGAACGCGAACGGCGCGGATCCACCCGGAATCCCCATACGCATCCTCCGCCAAGCGCCTCGCCTCGTCCTCCCGCGGATCGCGCTCGTCGAGACAGGCAAAGAGCGTGCTTCCGCTCCCGCTCATCCGGACCGGCAGCCCGAGCCGATCCAAGCGGGCCTTCAAGGTCGGCAATGCGATAAATTTCCGAAAAACCGGACGTTCCAAACTGTTGAATAACCCTTGGTCTATCGACCGCTCCGACGCGGCGCCCAAGCTCTCCGCCAAGCGAGCTTCCGCCTCCTCGGGTGCGACAAAAGGGTCCGCCTCCCGGCCCAACGCTTGGTAGGCCCACGCGGTATCAATCGAAAACGACGGCTTCAGCAGCAGAAACCGTTTCCCGCGCAAACGCGCTGCCGCTTCCACCGGCAATGGCTCAATTCGCTCCCCCCGCCCGCGGACAATCGCAGGGCCGTTTTCCAAAAAGAAGGGACAATCCGACCCGATCGACGCGGCGATCACATGCAACTCCCCGCGGCTCGCCGGCGATCCGGCCAGGCGGTTGAGCGCCAGCAGCGCCCCGGTCGCGTCACTGCTTCCGCCCCCCAGACCCGCGCCGGACGGGATCCGCTTCTCCAAAACCACCCGAAGCCCGCGCGGCAGGGGAAATCGCTCCCGAAACCGCTCGATCGCCCGCACCACCAGATTATCTCGGCCCAGCGGAACCGAATCATCGTCGCAGGAAAACGCAATCTCATCCGCCCCGCTCCAGGTCATCCGCAACCGGTCGCCGAAATCCAGCGGGACCATCAACGAAACCAGTTCGTGGAACCCATCTTCCCGGCGGCCGGTGATCGCCAGGAAGAGATTGAGTTTGGCCGGACAGAACTGTTCGACTTCTTCCATTCCGCAAGTGAGGGCAGTCAAACCGCGCCTTTGACCCAACGCAAGATCGCCCGCGAATTCCGCGAGGATTTTCTTCTTTCGCTTTGCACTTTGCGGGGTTGGATTTTAATTTCATGCCATCATGTCCCTGACAAACACCGAATGCACTCTCACCCGTGACTGTGAAGCGATTATGATCCCGAGCGGCGATCGTGTGACGCTGCCGGAGGGCACCCGCGTTTTCATCACCCAGACGCTCGGCGGTTCCTACACCGTCAATGTCAGTTTCGGGCTGGCACGCATTGCAGGCGAGGATGCCGATGCGCTCGGTCTGGAGCGCGAGGAGGCAGGCACGCACATTGCCGCGGGGGAAGCGATCACCGAAGGGATGGTGCTCGACCAGTTGAAACACTGCTACGACCCGGAAATTCCCGTCAATATCGTCGACCTCGGTCTCGTTTACGGCTGTGAGGTTATTCCGACCGAAAACGACAAGGTCCGTGTTGAGGTGAAAATGACGCTGACCGCCCCCGGGTGCGGCATGGGCCCCGCAATCGCCGCCGACGCCAAAGACAAAATTATGGTCCTTCCGAATGTCGAAGACGCCGAAGTCTCGCTCGTCTGGGATCCGCCCTGGAACCAGGAAATGATCAGTGAAGAAGGCAAAATGAAACTTGGCATGATTTGACGCCTTTGCTTACGATCCCACTCTTTTTGAATTAGAAAGCACCTGCTACAAATTACTATGGCCAACCAAGAACCGCTGGCGCTCAACATTCCTTTCGACGCCTACTTGCAACGCAAATTCCTCGAGGAGCGAAAGCTCTTCCTCTGGGGTCAGGTGGATGAGGAATCCGCGAAGAGCGTCGTGGAAAAATTCCTTTATCTCGAAACGGCCGACCCCGGCAAGGAGATCACATTCTACATCGACACGCCCGGCGGCGCCATCACTTCAGGGATGGCGATTTACGACACCATTAAACTGATCTCGTCTCCGGTCAAAGTCGTCGTTATGGGCATGGCCGCCAGCATGGGCTCCATCCTGCTCAGCGCGCCGAAGAAGGGGAACCGTTACCTATTTCCTCACGCCCGCGTGCTGATCCACCAGCCGCTGATCACAGGACGCATGATCGCACCCGCCGTCGATATCAATATCCAGGCGACCGAGATGGAACGGCTTCGCGACGAACTCAACAAGATCTTGGCTGACGCCTCCGGGCAGCCGCTCGAAAAGATCCAGCACGATACCGACCGCGACTTCTACTTGACCGCCAAAGAGGCGATCGACTACGGCCTCGCCGACCATATCGTCACCAAAATCTGATTCGGGGCCCCGCCGGCTCGCGCCTGCAGCTGCGAAGCGTCCGCGCTTCGCAGCCGCGCTCGTGAGAGCATGGACATCGGCGCAACGAAACTCACCCTTCGTTACCGGCCAACCGTTTGCAGCCGGTCGAGTTCCGTTCGCCATTTCCGCGCCCGCTTGCTGTCGCCAGCACGCTGAGCCAGCTCGACACCGCTTCGCAGCACAACGCTTCTCAGTACGTCCGGCGCCGTTTCGGACTCCAGTACGGCTTCGTACACCTTCAATGCTTTCTTTCTCTCGCCGAGCGTTGCCAGCAGATCGGCCGCTTCCCTCGCTACAAGAATTTCCATGACTGCCGGCTGCGGCATGTCGTCCAAAAACCGTTCCAAGACAAGGCGCGCCGCCCGGCGCTCTCCCTCCGCCTCCCGCGCCTTCGCGACAGCCACCGCCAGCGCCCAATGCGGATGGTCGCGAAGAAAGGTTTCAGCAGCATCAACGGCCGCCTTCCCCTCGCCTTCGCGAAGGCCGAGATTCATCCTTCGAATGACGGCGTAGCCAGCCAGTCTGTCTTCATCAGACTCATCGCCGTTTCCTCCCGCCGTCAACTGCTGTTCAAGCGGACGCGCGAACGGCCGGTACAGCGGATCGCCGATCAGAACCCCCTGCCAGCTCAGCGCCGAAATCGCGTACGCCGCCGCGTCCCCGACAGTTGCCCCGTCAGCCAGACGCTCGAGAAAATGGTGCGGGCGATGGGTATACTGCAAATACGGCTCGTAAACATTGCCTAGAGTCACCGCCACGCCCCGTTCCACAAGCGGACCGATCCAGCCTTGGTTCGCTCTCCTCGCTGTCCGGGCCGAAAAGCTGTGGATGTGCAAGGCGATCGCGCCTGGAGGAAAGAAAAAACCATCGACGGTAAACGGTCCGGTCGCGTCATTGGCATACCAGCCAAAATAGAGCGCCGGCGCGTCGAAACGCGCAATCGCGGGAAAAACTCCTTTCGCGTCATGACGTTCGAGGTCGAACCCGAGTCTCTCGATTACAGCCGCGGTCGCCCGCAACCAGTCATCACCATCTTGGTGCGGACCCGTCAGGTCCACATAGGCGCGCCCCCGCAACCCGCTCTTCTCACCGGCAATCGCATGGTCGACCAGCGACATCGCCGACGCCACCGTCGGTCCATCCAAGCGGGCAACCTTGATCACCTTCATGCGGTCTGACTCACTCGGTTCTTTTTTCTCGAAAAGCGGGTTGGGGACGAATGCGACAACCGGCAAAATCCCTGTCATCAAGGCCACCTCCGAATCCACGGAAGCCGCGGAGGTCAAAAACTCCGCCGGCGCCTGCTGCCGCATCCGCGGGGTTACAAGCGACGGATCGTCTTCAATCCGCAACGGAATTCCGCGGCAAAGAATGAGATAGGAGATGCGATGCCCCGAGATCAGGCTGCGATAGCGCCCGTCCTCGACGGTCAGCTCTGAAAAAAGCCCCTCCAGCCAATCGCCTTCGAAGAGCTTTTTGTGCAGGGGATTGTGAATCGTCGTGATGAATTGCTCCCGCGTGATCGTCTCCGCGTCCGGCGCATTCAGGCGAATGATGTTTTCGCGCGGCACACCGCGCCGCTCCGCGTAATGCTCGGCGATCCGGACCGAACCCCGCGAATTCTCATTCGCCACGATCACCACCCGCGATGCCAAGTCTTCAAGCGATTCCGCGACGAGGTCGGCCGCGGCCAGAAACAGGTGCGGGAGAAGCGCGCGGAGAAGCAGACTGGAGCAGAGGCGGTTCATGATGAGCTGACGTTTTCAGGACCGTCCAGACAGTCGGACAAAATTGCGGCGAACCAATCAGTGGTGTGCGGCCCCGATTCGTTCCGTCGCCCGGCGATACTCATTAATACCGCGGGCGAGCGAATGGACAAGTCTATCCTGGTACTCCCGGGTGGCAATTCGAGCCGCCTCTTCGGGATTCGACAGATAACCCGCCTCCACCAGAACCGCCGGGCACGGCGCCTCGCGCAGGACCGCGAAACGAGCTCGCTTAAAGCCGCGGTCAAATGCGCCGAGGTCGCCCAAAAGCTGACGGTGGACAAGAAATCCCAGCAATGCGTTCCAGTGATCATGGGCGTTGCCCCGATGCAATTCCTTGTCGCTCGCGCTCAGCTCCTCCTGTCCGGTGGAGCGCTGAAATTGCGGCGTCAGCACATAGGTTTCCACGCCCCGCGCGTCGCGCCGTCCCGCCGCGTTGAAATGGAGACTGACGAACAGATCGGCACCGGCGGCCGCGGCTCGCTTTGCCCGGTCTTCCAGTGAAATGTACTCATCCGTCTGCCGGGTGACGCCCACCCGGTAGCCCTCTTGAACAAGGACTCCGTACAACCGGCGGACAATTTCCATGGTCAGATCCTTTTCAAGCAGCCCGAGCGCGGCGTTGCTCGTACCGCGGTCGCGACCGCCATGGCCAGGATCGAGGACGATCGTCCGCACCGCGCCAGCCGGAATTTGGCTGTGGGGCAGCAGCAGCGGCTGGATGGTGCTGACCGCGTCGGTGCGGCTGACGCGGAAGCCGCCGTTGTGAGGGAGAATCGGATCGCCGAGAAAGACACGAATGCCATTCAGTCGGATCTCCCGGCTTTCGACCTTGAAAGCGAGCGACGCGTGTTCCCGCCTCAACTCGATCTCCTTCCCCGGATCGAGCCATCGCGACTGCATCCCGAGGGAGCCCGCAAGCTCCGTCAGGGCGATGAATTCGCGACGCTCGGAATCAGCGGCACCTGCCGCGGGCGTCGTCGGCAAGACACCCGCCGGAATGAACGCAAAAATAGCGAAAATCAGGCGGATGACGGCCACATCAGCTGGCTGCGGAAGGGTCGCCGTCTTCTTCGTCGCCATCACCGTCCCGGTCCTCATGATCGCGCGTCTCGGGGGTTGGACGCTGCATAACTTCGGGCGGGTTCCAGCGGATCTTTCGCTTGTTGGCCGGCAGAGGCGAAAGCATCGCGTTGATGTTCCGGCCCGCCAAGCGCGGGGGAGCATCCGGCGTGCCGACCTGGTTCAAATCATTGATCGCGCGCTGGATATTTTCGAACCCGAGCTCCTTGTGCTCCATCTCGCGACCGCGGAACGTCAGGGTCAATTTCACCTTGTTCCCTTTTCCAAGAAACTCCTCGGCATGGCGCAGCTTGGTCATGTAGTCGTGCTCGCCGATTTTGACCCGGAACTTTACTTCCTTGATCTTGCTGCTCGACCCTTTGCTTTCCTTGGTCTTCTTGCTCTGCTCATACATGTATTTGCCGAAATCAAGAATCCGGCAAACGGGCGGGTTCGCTTTGGCCGCGATCTCGACGAGATCGTAGCCTGCCTGGCGGGCCAACGCGATCGCCTTTTCGGTTGGCATGATTCCAATCTGATCTCCTTTGGGCCCGATTACTCGGACCTCTCGCGCGCGAATGCGCTCATTGCGGCGCGGGCCGCGGTGCCAGGGCCGACGCCCTCGGTACGGTGCTTGTCTTGCCATTCAGTATGTATTCAGGTTTTCGTTCATTGCCAAGGGCAGCTCATTCAGGGCCCTAAGACGGTACGGGGAGCACGCCGAAATGCTGCGAGCATTTCGGTCCTGTTGTTCCCCCTGCCGGTTCCAAACAGAAATTATTTCTGGCATCGGAACTATGCGCCACATTTTCCGGAACTTACAAGAACTTTCAGCAGGCGAACCCGGTCCCTTCCAGGAATCGCACTGCCGGCCCCGCAAATCGGAAATCAACTGCTCGCGTGGAAAGGTCAAATGCTGAAACTTTCGCCGCACGAACAACTCGCTTTGGCGTTGGGGTTGGAAAAGGAAAAGCCGCCAGCCACCATCCGATCCGAAAAATCAAGCACCGTTCCCTTGAGGTAAAGGGCGCTTTTGCTGTCAACCAAGACGTCAATGCCGGATGAGCGAACGAGGAGATCGCCCTTTTTCGGATTCTCCGTAAAAGCCATTTTGTACGTCAGCCCGTTGCAGCCGCCGCCAGACACGCGAAGCCGAAGATAAGGACCCTCCCCGTCCCGCGCCATGAGGCTGGCCACCTTTTCCCCGGCGGAGGCCGTCACGCGCACAAGGCGCTCGTCCGCTTCGCGCGGATGAACGACGGCTTCCCGGGCTTGTTCCGCTACTTCCTGCATCGTCAATTCCGCCACATTATCATGGCTACCCCCGGCACAAGCAAGCCCGCTTCGAATTTTCTTGGCCGGACAAGCTCCCCCGACCGAATCTTATCCGAGATAGAGCCGGATCCCTGTCCGTATCGCGAGAAAGACCACCAGCAGGAACCCGAGCAGCGCCGTCACCTTCATCCAAGTCGGCGCGGCGGGCTCGCCGTTTGGCAACGGCTTCATCGCAAGCCACAGAAGAATTCCCGCCAGCGCGGGATTGCCCAAGACCGTGAGCGCTTGCGCGAAAACAATCAGCCCGACCGGCTTTACGCCTTGCATCTCGATAAACACCGCGACAAACAGCCCCGTCAGAAGCGACACCACGGTGAAAATCTTCGGCCAGCGCGAGTCCATGTCGCTGCCGAGGCCGAGGCCGTCCGACATCAATGTTCCGCCGATCAGCGCGTTGACCAGGAACGAACTGAACGCGCCCGCGAACAGCCCGAGACTGAACAGGATCGTTGCCGCTTTACCGAAAAGCGGTTCCAGCTGCATCGCCACTTGCGTCGTGCTCTGCAATTCCGCGCCCGTCACCTTTCCGTGCAGCACCGCCGCGGCGGTCGCCATGATCATCAGCGAAATGACCCCGAGCAAAACGATGCCGACGGCCGAATCGATAAAGCCTTTTTTCCAGTCCTTGATCGTCCAGCCTTTCTTTTGAACCAAGTAAGCGAGGTAAAACGCGCCGGCGACCGAGAAGGTGGTGCCGATCATCCCTTGGACCGGCAAAAACGGGTCGGACAGCTCGCCCTCGACCATCCGCGGAAAGAGTTCGCTCACCGACTCGATCGGAAGGGCCGGCCAGAGACCGGCGACAATCGCGACAACCGACGGCCGTGCGAGAAGAAGATTGCCCGCGAAACCGATCAGCATCAGGGCGACCATCACCATCATGATCTTCTCCATCGGCCGATAGAGTTTCTGAAACCCAAACAGCGCCGCGATTACAGCCGCGTTTCCCGCCGCCAGGATCGCGATCTTTACCCCCGGCTTGAGAGCGGCAAACGGCTCCAAACCGGCTAGCACCCCGACATTGTTCGCGAACTGAAAACAGGTGCAGATCAAGAATACGCACCCCCCCGCGACGATCGCGAGGAATGGGCCCGACCGTGCGCGGATCTCATCGCACAAACTTGACTGAAACGACACGCCGAGGCGCGCGGAAAGTGCCGTCATGGCGAGCATCAGCGCACACGCGAGGGCCAAAACCCAAACCAGCGAATACCCGAATTCCGCACCGACCTTGGAACTCGTCAGAATGCTCCCCGGCCCGACGACGACGGTCGCCACAATCAGTGCCGGGCCCAGATTTCGCAAGAAGCGAAAGCGGGATTTTGACGAGGAAGCGCGGGTTTCTTCTGTGGCGGTATTCATAAGATATTCTCCGTTCAGTTACGCGGCCCCCCGCGCGACGTCAATGCAGAATGGGCTTTTCGCCCGTCGCATCCCCAGTACAAGCCGGAGGCGCACCCGCCGCCACCGGCCGAAGCGCGCCTCCTGGCTACCAGTTTATCCTCCCCTTCGTCGGGCTTTCGGTATTTCTTACCGGCTGACGCCGGCCGCCGCGGCCGCCGCGCTCGTGAGAGCGTGGGCCGCGGCGACTTTTTCCTAAAACGAGAATATCAAGCCGGCCCGGGCACTCCATCCGGTATCAACGCCGCCAAGGACATCCACATCGTCCAGATCACGGTATTCAAACGAAGCGGTGAACCCCCAGATTTCATCGACCCAAAAGACACCGTTCGCGCCTGCCGCCCAATAGTCGTCAAACGCGCTGTCCAGCGCGAAGATGTAGCGGTAATACGGCAGCACCGAGAATCGGCCGACGGTCAACTCGATTCCGCCCTCGACAGGCACATAGGTCGTGTCATCGAGGTCGTAATCCACCCAGCCAAACCCGGCACCGACAAAGGCGCGGATGCCCGCTTCTCCGGGCATCGTGTAAGCTCGGATCACGCCATCGACATCGATAATGTCGCGGTCAAAGACATCCATGTAGTCGCCTCGAATGGCGAGGTCCATGCCGAACGCCGCCAGCGGGTCGCGCGGTCCCGGAATATTCACCGTGGCCCCCGCGCCCCACCCGTCGTCCGAATCTCCGTTCTCGAGCCGTTCCCATCCGCCGTCGACACTCAGGTAACGTTCCCCGAGCAGACCCTGCCCCGCCGCGTGCGGAACAAGCACGGTGCCCAAAGCCATCACTGCACAAATTCCCAAGGTTGTTGTTTTCATTTTCTCCCCCTTCTTCGCTGTTGTGTTTCCCCCGTTCAATTCCCCCCGATGAAACTGGCTTAAAGCCTCCGAAGTCAGTGTCCGGCCGATTGCCGATTTACCCCCAACGTACGTGCGGCCGCGAGCGTTCGCAACCGCGCGCCGGCCCCCAAAGGCCGCTCAGGAAAAAGATCAGTCATCGACAAAAGCAACAGTCGGGCCTCCACTCAATCGCTCTCCCTATCCGTGCCCTCAGCTTCCTGCGGGTTCGACAACAGCGGATTCTCCCCGAAGATTCGACCAAAACAAGACCGGTCTTCTTGTTCGGACAGCTCAAGAAAGCCCGCGAATTCTCTCACCGTCCGTCGTTGGTCCTCCTGCTGGAAATGCCGCAGCCAATGACGGATGGGATTGCACGAACAGCCGAAGTGGCGGCTGGCCGGTCTGATGCGGCGCCCGATGGCGCAGAAGTGCCGGTGCTTGCGCGTTACGCACCTCCTAAGGCAACAGGTGAAAGCGTTTTTCCCTCAATTCCGGAAGCCGCCGATCGTCCGATACCTTAAGCATAAACAGCGTCTTCGCGTTGCTCAGAGGGTCAACATGTATCGGGGTTGTTCAGGGGTTGTTCTGATGGCAATCAAGTATTCTCTAAAAAAGATTGACAGTTCGGGATAAGCCTGCACGAGCCTGTCGAGACTCTTAGTCTGTATCCGACGTCGTGAATTTCTCCCCTTCCCCTTTTCTTATGGCACGCAAGATTTCACCGAACAAACGTGCCTTTAATTCCAGGGTCCGCTCGGTTTTGCTACTGGGCCTAATGGGTATAGCGGTTATTCCCGCTTCGGCCCTGGCATCTTTCGCCCCTGCTTCCTCCGCTCCGGAGCCGCTCGCTCCGCTGGACCGAGAGGCGCTCGCGGAGAGATGGATCCAGCTTCGACGAGAGTTGATGATCCAGCGCGCCGTCACGGCGTCCGAAACGGAGATGGACCCGCGCGAGGCGAGGTTGCAATGGCGCTTCGAAAACGCGGCTCTTCTCGAAGAATTCGATGAACTGGCCCGGGCTCTGGCGGAATTATCGCCGCCCGTTCGTTCCCTCGAGGCCAGGCCGATTTCCGAAGATTTCTCTCCCGAAATTCGAGAAGCGATTGAAAAACATCAGGCGCTGCGGGCGGAGGGCGAGCAAGTCAAGTTGGAGGCTGCCAACCTTCCCGAGGAGGTGCGCCGCGCGGCGATAGAAGAATGGCGGCAAAAGCGGGCGAGAGAGATGCAAGCGGTCGGGTTTTCCCCAATCCCCGACCGCCTGGTATTGTCACATCCAGCTCGGGAGGCACGCTTCGCCCAAATGCTGAATGCTTCAAAATTGGAGCCGGTTCTGCAAGCGGTTCTGGAATTGCGCCGGGAGCTGGCGATTGAGCGCCACGAGTTAGAGCGGCGTTATAAAGATGCTTCGCCCGAAGAGCGCAAGGCGGCCCTCCGGAAGTGGCGGGAGGACAACCATCGATGGATTGAGGAAACGAACAGGCCGCCGCCCGATCCGGCCGGGTTGCCTCGTCCAGACCCGCTGCCGTAGAGCAGTCTTGAAAACAGCCCCCCCTTTCTCATTGGAAACCTCTCATTCAACCTCTCCCATTATGCAAAAGAACATTCACGCAATCCTCGCCGCTGTCTTCGTCATTGCGCTCTTTGGCACGAGCGGTCTTTCCGGCAATCCGATCATCGGCGATTTTTCCGTCGTGGATTCGCAGATCGAAGATATCGACCAGAATGCTGTCTGGTTTGAAGGAACCTTTGGAAAAGGGAGCATAACCAACAGCGGGCCCTTTCCGGACCCGGATATTCCCAACCTCGAAACCAACGGAACACGCTTCTTCTGGTTTCCCGGCAAAGCGGCGATCCGGGGCGGGCGGCAGCAATTCTCTTCTGATGGATGGCATGCGAGCAATATCGGCAACTACTCCTTTGCGTTCGGCCACAACACCAAGGCGAGCGGGGAAGGCTCAGTCGCGTTTGGATACGGAGGCCGGGCGACTGGGGAGGGCTCTGTCGCGTTTGGAGGTGTCGCTTCGGGAGATTACTCTTTTGCGGCCGGCGGATGGGCTGGTGCCAGCGAAGACCACTCATTCGCCTTTGGTGAAGATACTTGGTCGAGTGGCGGCAATTCTGTAGCGTTCAGTATGGGCAGGGCCGGTGGATGGGGCGCCGTCGCGTTCGGCGATTGGACGTACGCGCTCGGGAGTGTGTCGCTCGCCCACGGCTTTGAATCATATGCAACAGGAGATGCATCCACGGCCATCGGCTGGTGGAATACCGCCAGCGGCAAAAAATCCACGGCTTTCGGCAACCACACCACCGCCCAAGGGTATGCCCAGTTTGTTGTCGGTCAAAATAACGTTCCGCAAGGCAATCCCGCCGGATTGAGCAGTTCAGCGGATCTCCTATTCATCGTGGGGAATGGCGACATGCTTTCGGATTGGGAGACCGACGCCCCGTCCAACGCCTTCACGGTTGCCTATAGCGGGGATGCCGCTGTCCAGCGTCATTTGACCGTGGGCGGAGATCTGACGGTAACCGGAGCGGTAAATTTCCCCGGGTCCTTCCAAGTCAATTCGTTCGGTCGAGTGTTTGCTCCATCGGGGTCTTCAGGGGCAGGGAATCTCGCGTATTCATTCGCGGGAGACACGGGTTTCTATCGTTCGGCAAATAATGAAATTCGTTTTCAAACGAATGGAAACGACCGGATGACCATTGGGCCAGCCGGTCAGATTGGAATTGGAACAGCTGCCCCGGTCGAGGCTCTGGATGTTGTTGGAAATGTTAGCTGGACGGGAGACCTCATTGATGGATCGGTCCCGTGGGAGCGATTGACAAATGTTCCACCTTCATTTCCCACTTCCGTAGCTCAAGTGAGCGGGTTGGAAGACGAACTAGATACGAAGTTCGACTCCACGGGCGGTGAGGTGACAGGTGACACCACAATTAACGGAAAGTTGACAGTGACTGGGGAAGTGATGGTTTCTCATATCGTGCCGCAAGGCGATATTGGGATGGGACGGTTTGGGGGAGAATAGGCAATTTTTTGCCCTGCAACCGCTTCCGTATTCAACCTGCGAAATCCCATGCGCTACTTTCTTTTCATCACCGCCGTATTGGCAACACCTGGCTGGCTGCTTTCAGACGGCGCTTCCGACCCGGACTGGTGGTCGGAACCCGACACAGCGATTATCGTCAATCCCTTAGAGGAAAACAATTATGCCCCCGTCACTCTCGGTCAGCTAAAACACGTTGCTGAAATGGCGATGAAGCACCTGGACATCGAGTTGAGCACGATCGGCGGCTCGTCACCGTTTCCCTTTGTGGAGGTTGCAACCATGGTCGCGGGGTTCCAAGACTACCAAGGTCTCCCGCCTGGCGAGAATCCGAATTACTCCCCCATCAACCTCGGCCAGCTCAAGGCTGTAGCCGAACCTTTTTACGACCGTTTGCTCCAGATCGGATACGATACTCGCCAGAACCTGATCGACCACGATTACGATCCGCTATGGCCGCACGATTACCCGTGGAACCCCGAAACGCCCCCTGAAGAGAATTATGCGCCAGCCAACATCGGACAGCTCAAAATGGTCTTCAGTTTCGATTTGAGCGGATTTGACACCAGCGGCGTCGATTCCAATGGCGACGGGATTCCGGACGAATGGATGATCGCTCACTTCGGTCATTTGTTCTTTGGATCAAACTACGACTACCGCGGCGACGGCGTCACTCTGCGGCAGGAGTACGACCTCGGGCTCGATCCCACCGTGCTCGAATCGGATGACGACGGCCTCCCGGATTATTGGAAGGTTCAGTATTTCGCCGGGTACGACGCGGCCGCCCAGCAATGGTTTTGGGAGGAGTCGGCCCGTGGCCCCGCCGATGATCCCGACGGGGACGGACTGACCAACGCCGAGGAGTTCGCCCTTGGCACGGATCCGATGAATCCGGACACGGATGGCGACGGAATGCCGGACGGCTGGGAGGCGAAGCATCTTTACAATACGGACACCGGCGCGATCATTACCGTCGATTCCCTGAGCGAACTGGATCATCCACCGCTGGCCGGTCATCCGCTAGTGAGCCTTGACCCGCTTGACGATGGTACCGACAACTGGTTTCTCGGACCCGACGGGAATGTCAGCTTGGATGGGATCTCAAATCTCCAAAAGTATCGCCTTAGCCACAATCCGTGGCTGCCCTACCAAATGGTTCCGCCCGTCTTGGACCTCGCGGAAGGAACATACACCGGGGAAACCCTAACAATTCCGGTCACCAATCCAAATCCTGTGCCTGCACCTGGCGGAGAATGGACTGGAGAACCGCTCGGCTTCATGACCTACACAATAAACGGGGGCGAACCGCGTTCGATTGATCAGCAAGTGGTGGATGGAGAAATTGTCATCGAAGAATTCGGAACACATGTGATCAAGGCACGTGCCTTTTCCATGGGATCACGATACAGTATGGTTGTGGAACGAACATACGTGCTTCGTCCTCCTGCTGGATCGGTAAAGTGGGTGTACTACGGACGTGTCGCAGGTACAGGCGACTTTGCGTATGCTTATAGCGAATACGGCTACATTGACCAAAAGGGTCTTTCAATGG
>CAZYAN010000047.1:0-30427 GCA_964645585.1 uncultured Opitutales bacterium | reverse complement strand
GGAATTTTTCGTGTCTTTCCTTGGAAAGGCGGACAAGATGCGCCGCTTCAAATGAGTTTTCTGAATCTCGAAGGCAAGAACATCCTGGTCATGGGCGTCGCGAACCGGAAGAGCGTCGCTTACGCGGTCGGGAAATCCCTCGCGGAGGAAGGGGCCAAGGTCATTTACAGTGTGCGTACGCCCGAGCGCAGGGAATCGGTGACAAAATGGCTCGGTGACGCCCCGATTTACGTTTGCGACGTCGAGCATCCCGAGCAAATCGAGCGTCTCGCCGCGGAGGTGGGGGAGCGGCACAGGCCGCTGCACGGGATCGTTCATTCGATCGCGTTTGCCAATTACAGCGACGGATGGAAGCCGTTCCATGAGACGAAGCGGGAAGATTTTTTGCAGGCGACCGGAATCTCCTGCTTTTCGCTGGTCGAAGTCGCGCGGGCGTTTATGCCGCATCTCGACCGGAAGGCGTCGGTGGTGGCAATCGGCATTTCGTCGCACCTCGTGACGGCGGAGAACTATGGCTATATGTCGCCGATCAAAGCCGCTTTGGACGGAACCGTGCGGTATCTCGCGAAATCGTTCAGCAAAGACACCGAAATCCGTTTCAACACGGTCAATCCCGCGCTGTTGAAGACGAGCGCTTCGGCGGGGATTCCCGGTTACCTGGAAAGCTACTTGTTCGCCGAGAAAATCACCTTTCGGAAGCGGGCGCTCGAGACGCAAGAGGTCGCCAACGCGGTGCTGTTTCTTCTCAGCGAACGGTCGAGCGGCATGAACGGCGCCGGAATGATCATCGACGCGGGACTCGGTCTGAATTATTTCGATCAGGAAGTCGTCCGCCTCGCGATGCGGCCGGAGGGCGGTTGACGGTTATGCGATTCAGCAACGTCGTTATCGAATCGATCGACTGTGCGCTTGCGCCGTCGCGCGTGACCTCGCTCGAAATCGAGGAGCGGCTCCGTCCGCTTTACGAGCGATTGAACCTGTCGGCCGGTCGTCTCGAACTGATGACCGGGATCCGCGAGCGCCGTTTTTGGCCGAAAGGAACGCGACCGTCCGCGGCGAGCGCGGCGGCGGGCGCGGCGGTTTTAAAGAGGAGTCACATCGGCCGCGAGTCGATCGACATGGTGATTCACGGAGCTGTCTGCCGCGACCGGCTGGAGCCGGCGACGGCGGCGTATGTTCACCGGGAACTCGGTCTCGGCTCGTACACCCAGTTTCTCGATGTCTCCAATGCCTGTCTCGGATTCCTGAACGCGCTGGTCCTCGCCGGCGGTTTGATCGAGTCCGGCCAGATTCGCGCGGCGCTGATTGTTTGCGGGGAAGATGGCGGCCCGCTGGTGGAGCGTACGATCGCGCGACTGCTGGAGCGGGAATGGACGCGGAAGGAGATCAAGCCGTTTTTCGCGAACCTGACGATCGGGTCGGGCGCGGTCGCAGCCGTGGTCTGTCACCGGTCGCTGGCCCCGGAAGGCGCCGCGGTTCTCGGCGGTGCGGTGACGGCCGCGACCGAGCACAACCGGCTGTGCGAAGGGGACACATCCGACGCCGGTTCGCTGGAGATGCTGACGGATTCGGAGGAACTGCTTATCGCCGGGGTTGAAGTCGGCCGTCGTACCTGGGAGGCGTTCAAGGAAGAGACCGGCTGGAATGAGCAAACGCCCGACCGGATTGTTTGTCATCAAGTCGGTTCGATTCATCGCCTGAAGCTGTTCGAGACGCTTGGCCTCGACTTGGAGAAAGATTATTCGACGTTCCCGGAATTCGGGAACATGGGTTCGGTTTCGTTGCCGTTTACGTTCGCGCGTGCGCAGGAGGAAGGAGCAATTGTGAAAGGGCAGAAAGTCGCGCTGCTGGGAATCGGCAGCGGGCTCTCGTCGATGATGCTCGCCGTGGAAGTGTAACGCGGCACTGCGAATGGGACAAAGACGGCAATTCCGCAATCCGAAATTGTTTACAGCAGGAAACCAAGAAAACGAAGGAAAAGAAAATGCACACAAACCCGGCTCTCCACAACCTGCACGCTTCCCCTTCGTTCCCTTCTGTTCAAAAAGCCGACACGAATGCGGAAGTTTTTCGCGAGCTTCTTTGGGGCAGGAGAGGTTGAAAAAACATGAACGATGAGATCGCTCAACTGTATCCATTTTCTGGACGTTTCCTGACGATTGGAAACGAGCGGATGCACTATCTCGATGAAGGAGCGGGGGAACCGGTCCTGATGGTGCATGGCAATCCGACCTGGTCGTTCTTTTATCGGAACCTGATTCTCGGTCTGCGCGGTCGGGGATTTCGCTGCATTGCTCCCGATCATATCGGCTGCGGGTTTTCGACGAAGCCGCAAAAGTATCCATACCGCCTTGCCCGTCATATCGACAATCTCGAGGCGCTGGTCGAGCACTTGCGGCTTGGTCAGGAGCGGGTGACGCTGGTCCTGCACGATTGGGGCGGGGCGATCGGGATGGGGCTGGCAGCCCGCCGGCCGGAGATGATCAAGCGCATCCTTCTTTTGAATACGGCGGCATTCTGTTCGAAGCGGATTCCATGGCGAATCAACATCTGTCGCGTTCCCGGATTCGGCGCGCTGGCGATCCGCGGATTCAATGGTTTCGCGCGGCCGGCGACATTCATGGCGACGACGCGGCCGGGAGGCCTTCCAGCGGATGTCGCGCGGGGGTATTTGCTGCCGTACCGCAACTGGCACGACCGGATCGCGAATCTGCGATTCGTGCAGGATATTCCGCTTGCGCCGGGTCATCCGAGCTATTCGGTGCTGGCGGGGATCGAGGAGAAGCTGGCCGGCTTTCGGGACCGCCCCGTCATGATTTGCTGGGGCGGAAAAGATTTTTGTTTTAACGACCATTTCCTCGCGCGCTGGAAAGAAATTTTTCCGGAAGCGGCGGTTCATCGCTTCGCTGACGCCGGACATTATGTGCTGGAGGACGCGGGGGAGAAAGTTTTGTCGCTGGCGCTCGATTTCCTTGGGGGCGGAACATCGGGACGCGCCTCTTGACCAAGAGAAACGGGATTAAGATTGAGTCCCGTTGCGATTGCCCGCAAATGAATCGTGATGCCGATGAGGAACCTGATCCTATTTGACTGTGACAGCACGCTGAGCGCGATCGAGGGTGTCGATGAAATGGCGCGACTCCGCGGGCCGGACATCTGCCGTGAAATCGAGACGATGACGCGCCGGGCGATGGACGGAGAGATCCCTTTGGACGAAATTTTTGGCCGCCGGCTCGATCTGGTTCGTCCGAGTCGTGAAGAAACGGAGGCGATTGGGCAGGCTTATATTGAGCAGGCGGCGCCGGAAGCACGGGAAGTGGTCTCCGATTTGAAAGCGAGCGGATGGGATGTTGTCATCGTCAGCGGCGGATACCGTCAGGCGATCCGGCCGTTTGCCGACTATTTGGGCATTGAGCGGGTGGAAGCGGTCGACCTGTTTTTCGAGGAGAACGGCCAATATCGTTCCTACGACCGGGATTATCCGACGACGCGCAACGGCGGGAAACGCGAGATCGCGGAACAGTTGCGGCGTGAGGGAGGTTTCGACCGGCTCGTGATGGTCGGCGACGGCGTGAGCGATCTCGAGGCGAAGCCGGTCGTGGATCTCTTTATCGGGTTTGGCGGGTTCGCGGAGCGGGAGCCGGTCAAACGGGAGGCGGACTGCTTTGTTCGCTCGCTGCGCGAAGTGCAAACGGCGGTAGAACAGCGACTGGGAAAACTGGCCTGATAGGCAGGCGCGCGGGGATGGTCGGACGAGACTGCGCAGGAACCGTTTGGAAGGGCGTTCGCTGCGTGCGGCGCTTGAGCTCTCCGGTTTTGCGCTGGGCTTTGCGGGGGTTGCTGTTCGTCGGTCTTTCCGGATGCACGCGTGCGCCGGAAGAGGATGCCAACCGCATCCTGTTTTCGTTTTGGGGAACTGTTCAGCAAGAGAAGGCGGAACAGGAATTGATTCGCGCTTTTGAGGAGGCCCACCCGGAGATCAAGGTCGACACATTGGTGATTGGCGGGGCCCGTTACGCGGAAAAAATTCAGGCCATGTTCGTCGGGGACGTCGCGCCGGACGTCGTTATGGTTAACTTCACCAACTACAATGACTGGGCATCGCGGGGGGTGTTGCTGGAATTGACGGACGACTTCCGGGAGATTTCGGCGAAGGCGGAACTGATGCCGATTGCGAGACGCGTTGTTGAGCGCGACGGCAAGGCCTTTGGGCTTCCAGTCAACGCCCATGGGTATGTGACGTATTACAACATCGACGCGCTCCAAGCGGCCGGTGTCGAGCTGCCGGAGGACGGGCTGACGTGGGAATTTATTGAAGAAGTGGCGCCGCGCCTTTCACGGCGCTACGGCGACCCGTCCGCGCCGACCGATTATGCTTTGCTGATGCCGATGCATATGGGCAATACGCTGTTGTGGCAGCGCGGCGTGCGGCTGTTCGACGATCTGTATCATCCGCGGAAAGTGACGGTGAATACACCGGAAGCGGTCGAGGCGATCGAGTTTCTTCGCCGTCTGATAGCTAGCGGCTGCGTAGTGCCGGCGAAGGTGACGGAAGATCAGGGGACGTTTCAGCTCTTTCGCGACGGAAAAGTTGCGTTCTACTTCGATGGCCGCTGGCGAACGCCGGAGTTTGTCGGCCGGACTCGGTTTGCTTGGAATGTCGCTCCGTATCCAAGAACCGGTGACTCGGGTATTACGCTCCATGGCGGGACAGTTCTGGCGGTTGCGGCGGCATCGCCGCGCAAGGAGGCGGCGCGAAAGTTTGTTCGCTTTTACGCGTCGCCCGATGGGGCGGCGATAGCGATGCGCTGGCAGCGGAATGTGCCGGTCTATCGGGAACTTGCCTTCGGTGAGGAGTTTCTGTCATTGCGCCCGCCGGAGAACATCCTTACGTTTTCGGAGACAATGGAAGACGGCGCCTCGCTGTTTCATTTGTATGCGCCAGGCGTCAGCGAAGTCAGCCGGATTGTCGAAGGCCGGATCGAACAAGCCTTGTCCCGCCCCGGGATTCCGGCGAAAACAGTGATTGACGGGTTGGAGGAGGAATTGAACCGATGGTTACAGAAGATGAAGGAACGGGAAGTCCTGTGAAGAAAAAGCGACTGCTTGGCCGAAAGGTGAGATTGTGGGGGGCGGGAATCCTTGCGCTCCTCGTTTTGATTCTCGTGATTCAGAATACGCAGACAGTGACCGTAAGTGTGCTGTTTTGGCATCGCCCGATGCCGCTGGTTATCCTGATTCTTCTCATGTTCTCCGTCGGCATGCTGCTCGGTTATCTTTTGCGGCGAACCCGGTAGGAGGTGGGAAGGTGGGAAAGTGGGAAGGTGGGAAAGTGGGAAGGTGTTTCGGGTCAGGGGGCGGAGGGGGGTGTTTTCGCTTGCGATCTCTTTGACGGCCGCTTCGACGCCGAGGAGGAGGCGTGCCATCCGCGGGTAGTCGAGTTTATCGGGTGTGTCGTCGGCGGTATGGTAAAATAAATAGCGGTAGGGGGCGGTATCGGTAATCATTAATGCCGGGTAGCCGGCCTGCCAGAAGGACCAGTGGCCCGACCAGCCGATGCCGGGGATGCGTTCGGGAAGGGCCGCGCCTTCGGACGGGAACGACGCATGAGAGCGAAATGCCACGGGTCAGAGCTCGACTCTTGGCGGGGGCGGGAGAGCGCGGATGGCGTCCATCACGGCTTCCGCGACCGCTTGGTAGCGATCTTTTCCTTTGGCTTTGTCCGGAGCGAGCTTGTCGGGGAAAAGAGGCTGTCCAAAGATCACGCTGATGGGCGCGTTGCGTTTGGGGCGCTTTTGATGGCGGCCGTAGGCCTCGTAGGACCCGAAGATCCGCGCGGGGATGACGGGAACTCCGCTCTTGCACGCGATCAGTCCGACTCCGGCGCGCGCGGGCTGGAAATCGCCGTCAGCGGTGCGCGTGCCTTCCGGAAACAGCACGATCGCGTGCCCCTCCTTCAGGATGCGCAGCACCGTCTTGAGCGAGCTGATGTCGGATTCGCTTTCCAAATCGACCGGGATCGCGTTGACCTTGTGCAGGATCTTTTCCGGCAAGCCCGGTTTAAAGAGGGTTTTTCGCGCGAAATAATGAAGCTCGCGCGGCACCCGGCACCCGATCGCCGGCGGATCGAAAAAGCTCGCGTGGTTGGCGGCGATGATAAACGGGCCCGACCGGGGAATATTTTCGACACCGGCGACTTCACCCGGAAAGAACAGGTCGAAAACCGTTTTCGAGAGAAAATAACCAGCGGCGTAGACGAGATTCATGGCTGCGGCACGCGGGTGAGCTTCTGTTCGAGGAACCCGCTGATTTTCTCAACAACCTCTTCGAGGCTGAGTTTCGTGCTGTCGATACGGATCGCGCCCTCTGGGCAGAGCAGCGGCGCGATGTTCCGCCCGGCATCCATTTTGTCGCGTTCCGCAATGCTGTCGTTTTCGCCCTGTTTGGCCCGACGGCGCATGCGCTCGGCTTCATCGGCTTCCAGAAAGAAACGGAAATCGGCGTCGGGAAAAATGACCGAACCAATGTCTCTTCCCTCCATCACGAGCCCGGGAAAGCCATGTTCTTGGGCAACGTTCGCCTGATCGCGCTGACAATCCAAAAGAAACGCGCGAACGGCCGGCTGGGCGGCGCAGACCGAGACGTTTTCGTTGACCTCCGGGCCGCGGATTTCGGCGCCCGGAACCTCGCCTCCGATCGCGAGCCGGCCGCTCCGGCCAGAAACGCGCGTGGCGATTTTCAGGCTGCCGAGTGCCTTCTCGACCGCGGCGGCGTCGTCGCACCGAACGCCAGCCCGCAACAAAGCCAGGGTCACGGTGCGGTAAAACGCGCCGGTGTCGACGTGCAGCAAGCCGAAACGCTCGCTGAGCGCACGGGCGGTGGACGATTTTCCGGAAGCGGCGCCTCCGTCGATAGTGACGACAATGATACCCGCGCGATCGGTCATGGATTGGAAGAAACAGCCTGAGTTCCCGGTCGTTCAGGAGACGGCATTTCGATGACTCTGGTTGCGGGCGCTTTCGAGAACCCGAAAGAAAGTCGGAAAGGTTTTGCCGCAGCAGTCGGGATCGTTGATGGCAAGCCATGGCTGCCCATTGGCTTGCAGATCGCGGCAGGCGAGAATCGCAAAACTCATCGCAAAGCGGTGGTCGCCATACGTATCGATCCGTTGGATGTTTGGCGCGCGGAGTTTGTCAAACGAAGGTTCGATCACCAGTTCGCCTTCGCCTTCGGTCACCTGCTGGCCGAGTTTGCGAAGTTCTTGCGCGACACCCGCGACGCGGTCGGTTTCCTGACGGCGCGTGTGCGCGATCCCGTGGATGCGCACGGGGAAGCCGAGAAGCGGCGATATCGCGGCCAAAGTGAGAAACGTGTCGGAAAATCCGGAAAAATCGATGTCGAGGTCCGGGCATTCTCGGATGCCCGAAGCCCGAAAAGCGGTGCCGCCCGAATCGGCCGCGGTGATTTCCACGCCGAGATCCTGGAGCACGCGGAAATATGCCGCGTCTCCCTGCAGCGCATCGTCGCGCCCGGGCGGAGGCAGGTTTTCGATGACGATCGTTCCGCGCGTCACCAGCGGCAGCGTGGCGAAATAACTCGCGGCGGTCACGTCGGGCTCGATCGCGTACAGGCCGCTCGCCGGACGCCGGTACGGTTGCCCGGCGGGAATGGTTACCCGCGAGCCGTCCGCGAGGCTGGCGGCAAATCCCTCGGCGGCGGCGAGGCCGAATTGGGCCATCATCCGCAGGGTCATTTTCACAAACGGCAGGCGGACTCCGCCGGTGGAGAACGTGCAATCGGTTCTCGCGAACGGCGCGGCCATCAGAAGGGCGGAGAGCATTTGGCTGCTGGCGCTCGCGTCGACGGAAACCTCGCCGCCGGCGAGACCGTGCGCGTGAATCCGGATCGGAAAGTGGCCGTTGTCGGATTCGATTTCCGCGCCGAGACCGCCGAGCGCGTCGAGGAGACCGGCCATCGGGCGCTTGCGCATCGCTTCGATGCCGTCGATCTCGTAGGTCCCTTCTGGAGCAATCGCGCAAAAGGCGGTCAGGAAGCGCGCGGCGGTGCCGGCGTTCCCGACGAAGAGGCGGGCCTGGCGGTTCGGAATTTTTCCGCCGAGACCGGTGATCGTGATCGTCGCGCTGGCTTCATCGGATTCGACCTGAAAGCCGAGCTCGCGCAAGGCGCCAATCATGATCTCGGTGTCCTCGCTGAACAGCGCGCCGCGCAGAACAGTCTCGCCATCGGCCAGGGCGGCGAGCAGGAGGGCCCGGTTGGTGACGCTCTTCGAGCCGGGCAGCCGGATGGTGGCTGAGGCCGGATGAGCGAATGGAACTATCGGCAAAGGATCGACCATGACAAAATGACCAAAGCGACCATCCAACAAGATAAGCGCGCGCGGAACGAGACAAATAAAAAAGCGGACAAGCGGAATTGAGGCAGCATCGCGGTGGACGGCGATGGAAGATTCGAACAGAAGGAAACGAAGGGCAGAGGAAGATTGTTGTCATTTCTTCCTTGGCTGCCTTCGCTGCCTTCTGTTCCATTCCCGTTTTCCGATTTTCGGAACCAACCAGCTTGTTATCCACTCGATTGATTCACTTATGAGCATTTTCACGATCACGAATTCGCGTGCCTTCGTTTTGCTGTTTGGTTTTTTCCCGTCGCTATTTGTTGGACTGTCTTCCGCGGGCTGGGCGGAGGAGCACGAAACGGAGCGGCTGTTTGAGGAGCGAATCCGCTCCGTGGTGGCGGTGCGGTTTTTCGTGGAGACGGAAATCAGCCGACAGCCGTCGGCGGAACTTGGGATTGTCGCCGATGGCGACGGGCTGATCGTGCTGCCTGAGCATGCGGTTCCGGGCTGGATGCCGGCGGAGCAATTGAAGGAGTTTAAAGTGACGCTGCTCCGGACCCGGACGGAGTTTCCGGCGGAATACCTCGGCCAGGAAGGTCTGAACGGCTGGCATTTCCTTCGCGTGAGTGACCCGGAGTTTATTGGCCGAGTGACGCCGGTCACCGCGTATCCGGTGGCGGAGCCGCGCATGGGCGATCCGCTCTGGGGCATTGCGGTGATGGATGAGGATTACGATTTTGAGCCGTATTACCTGGCGAGCCAACTGTCCCTGATGCGGGAGCTGCCGCAGTGGATGGGATTTACTATGGCGGCGGTCAGCAGTCCTGGCTCGCTCGTTTTCGCGGAAAATGGCGACCTGGTTGGCTGGGCGACCTTGAGCTACCTGCGCGAGGCGGTGCTTCACGTGAACGAGGAACGGCTCGCGGTGGCGATTCAAGGACTGCGGGAATCCGGAGCGTTTTATCCGGCGTTGGAAGTCTTGCCGTATCTCGATCGGATTCCGGAGACGCCTGACAGGACAGACCGGTCGTGGATGGGAGTCTCGCGGCTGCAACCGGTTGAAGGAGAGGTGGCCAAGTTCCTCGGGATCGAGGAGCAGGGAGCGGTGATCCTCAGTGAGATTATTGAAGGCTCGCCGGCGGCGGAAGCGGATCTGGAAAAAGGCGATATTCTAGTGGCGATCGACGGCGAGCGCATCCCGTATTACAGGCCCCATCAGGCGGTGACCCAGTATGTGCAGCGCGAAGTGCAGAAGCGCGAGCCCGGGGCGACGATGCGGCTGACCTTGCTTCGGGATTCGGAAGAAATCGAGCGCGAAGTTGAGGTTGGGATGCAGCCGCCGACGCTGCGCGAGGCGCGCCGCGAATATTTTGAGAAAATCGGGATCACCGTCCGGGAGTTCCTGCTGTTTGACGGGGTTGCTCGGCGCACCGGCATCGAAACCGACCAAGGCCTGATCGTACAGTTTATCCGTCCCAACAGTCCCGCGCACACCGCTGGAATGATGATGGGCGATTGGATCAAGGAAATTGACGGCGTGGCGGCGAAGGAATACGAAGACGCGGTCCAGGGGATCGCTAAGGCGCTCGAAGAAGGACGTGCGGAAATTGTCTTCCTGATTGGCCGCCAGAATGAGACGTCCGTTGTTCGGGTGCGCCTGGAGTAGGGGAAGACGGGTGAAGAAGTCTTTGGTCTCTGGGCCATAGTCTTTAAATGACGCTGACAAAAAAGGTGGCAGCGGTTCCCAGCCGCTGATCCCAAGCGGCAAGATGCGCAAGATGTCGCTTCCACGCTTCGGATTCAGGTCTTGTTTTAGTGCCATTTGTCCCTGGACTTTGGCTTTTGGACCGGGGGATTTTCTATTTTTCAGGTTTCAAATTTCGATTTTCATTTTCTCGGTCGCGTTTCGGAGGAGGATTGTAACCATGGGGGCGTGGAACAGACTCGTCTTCCTTTGGAACCAGTTGATGCGGCGGGGGCGACTGAAGTTGCCCGGGAGCGGCTGACGATTGAGGAGGAGCTCGCGGCGTTTGCGGAATTTGGCAAGGAGACGCGGGTGCTCGAAGCGGATACGGCGGAGGGGCGGAAGGTTCCGGTATTCGTCAACGAATTTTGGACCGCGAAACAGCGTGCGGGTTCACGTCTGCACGAAATTTCGTATCGCGCCTGCTTTAAGCCGCAACTGCCGCGGTTTTTCATCGAGCGCCTGACGGCGCCGGGCGACCGGGTCTACGATCCGTTTATGGGACGCGGAACGACCTGCCTGGAGGCGGCGCTCTTGGGGCGTCTGCCGGCAGGATGCGACATCAATCCGCTGAGCCGCCGGCTCGTGGAGCCGCGCTTGCAGCCGCCGCGTCTCGATGCGGTAAAGGCGCGGCTGGATGAAATCGACTTTGACGGTCCCGGAGAAACGCCGGAGGAACTGCTGGTTTTCTATCACCCGAAGACGCTGCGGCAGATCGGCGCGTTGCGGGCCTACCTGCACGCGCGGGAGGAAGAAGAATCGCTCGACGCCGTTGACCGCTGGATTCGGATGGTGGCGATCAACCGGCTGACCGGTCATTCATCCGGCTTCTTTTCTGTTTATACTCTGCCGCCGAACCAGGCGGTATCGGTGAAGTCGCAGATCCGGATCAACGAAAAGCGCAACCAGACGCCGCCGGAGCGGAACGTGCCGCTGTTGATCTGGAGGAAGTCGCGTCAGCTTCTCGGGGCGGTCAGCGCGGATGACTTGGCGACGGTGCGCCGAGCTGGGGCGGAGGCGCGATTGCTGACGGCTCCCGCGGCGCGGACACCTGAGCTGGCATCGGGTTCGGTCGACCTGGTGGTGACTTCGCCGCCATTTCTCGACGTGGTTGATTACGCTGGCGACAACTGGCTGCGGCTCTGGTTTTGCATGATCGATCCGGCGAGTGTGGCGATTACAACGCCCAGCAGTCTGGATCGCTGGGAGTCGGAAATGACCGCCGTGCTGCGGGAGCTCCGGCGGGTCGTTCGTCCGGGAGGACATATTGCCTTTGAGGTGGGCGAAGTGCGAGGCGGCGCGATCCGCCTGGAGAAATCGGTGGTTTCATGCGGCGTCGCCGCCGGCCTGACGCCGCGACTGATTCTGATCAACGACCAGAAATTTACGAAAACCGCCAACTGCTGGGGCGTCAGCAATGGAGAAAAAGGGACAAACACGAACCGGATCGTGCTGTTTGATGTGTAGTTAGTTTTTGGTGCTTGGTGCTTGGTTCCTGGTGTCTGGTTTGTCACCTGTCACCAATATCCATTAACTAATAACCAATAACCAACCTCTTCAGAGCCCGAAGAAGCGGTCGGTTTCTCGTCGGTCTTTTTTGGTGGGGCGGCCGGTTCCGCGGGCGCGCAGGGCGGGGGAACGGCTCTGGAATTCGCACTGGCGCTGGTATTCTTCGTCCGGCGTCAGATCTTCCAAGAAGACCTCGACCAGTTTAGCCCCAACGCGGCGGTCGGTCAGATCTTTTACGCGGACGGTTTTGGTGAAACCGGGATGACTGACCTCCACGACATTGCCGGGGCGAACGGAAGCCGCCGGTTTGACGTTCCGTCCATCGACCTTCACGCGCCCGCCCTGGCAGGCCTGCATGGCGAGCGACCGGGTCTTGAAGAGCCGCACGGCCCACAGCCATTTGTCGATTCGCAATTCATCTTGGTCGGCTGACATGAGAGACGAGACTCAGAGCGGGCGGCGGCCACGCGGTGTCATGCCCGCGCGGACGAGGATCCAGGCGCCAACGGCGGTGCCGGCGACTGAGAACGGAAGACCGGCGACAAAGCCGGCGGCGAGCGCCTTGATGAAGCTTTTGCGACGGGAATCGCCGCCCCATTTGCGTTGGATGACCCAGACCGAAAGCAAGGTGGCGGAAAAGGCAAACGTCATTGCGAGCGGGGTGCTTAAACCGGCTGTCATCACGTTGGCGCTGAAGAACAGGTTGTCCAGCAGTAAAAGCGCCGCGCCGCTCAGCGGGTGAAGCTGGAGCAGTTTTGACTTCAACGGAGCCTGCGGATTGCCCGAATCAGACGGTGTCATGCTGTAGGTAATTTACCACATGGTCCGCGACCGGGTCACGACGAGGTTTTTCGATCGAAACATCCCGGACGACTCTCGGGGCTGGACCAGTTGCAAAGGTTAGTCTGGCTGGTGTTCTTTCCGTGGATCACTGGTCGTCGGCCGTCGTCGGCTGGTTCACCTATTCGCGCAGTATCGATCAGATTGGGCGGATAAAATCCAGTGCGGCGTTTACGGAAAACGGTGGTAAGGCCTCCCGGCGGGTTGGAAAACCCGCCCTCCTTTCCGGTACGGGGTCAGCTTTCCGGTACGGGGTCAGCCCTTACTGTTTGTTGTTGACGGAGCGTGAGGGTTGATATTCGGCAGGGGGTATGGCCGTGGTGGGAACGTTCGGCAGGCCTGCGCGGGTGCTGCGTGATTAATGAGCGGAGATTCCTCACAGCAAGAAGTAAGGGCTGACCCCGTTCTCGTCCTGGGCGGATGAGGCGAGGCGGCGTCGCCTTATGGTAACATCGGACCCGGTTGCGAGGCGAGCCCGAAACCCTTCTTTCTTCCGCGTTCCGCCTTCATCGTTTCGGAGGGAAAGGTGATTTCCCTTGACGGTGGGGCGGGGGATGGAGTCATTTAGCTTTTTCATCGTGAAAGTAACCGTATTCGTCACACCGAAGAAGAACGTGCTCGATCCGCAAGGGGCCGCCGTCAGCCATGCGATGGGCAGCCTTGGCTTTGAGGGCCTGAAAAGCGTCAGGATTGGCAAGGTGATCGACATCGAGATTGACGGGGAGGATTCGCCGGAGTTCCGCGAGTCGCTCGACCGCATCTGCCGGGATTTGCTGAGCAACCCGGTCATTGAGGATTACCGGTATGAGCTGGGTTGAATCCGCTTGCGCGGTTGAGATTTCCCCGATCGGATTCGGGCGAATTCATCTCGCGCGTTGCCGGGTTCCTGTTTTCTGCTTCCGTTTTCGCCTATGAACATTGCCGTTCTTCAATTTCCCGGTTCGAACTGCGACCAAGACGCCGTCAACGCCTTCGGGAGGGTCCTCGGTCTGCCGACGCGCCTGGTTTGGCATAAGGAAACCGATCTCGGTGCGGCCGATCTCGTTGTTCTCCCCGGCGGGTTTTCCTTTGGCGACTACCTGCGCACCGGCGCGATCGCCCGGTTTTCTCCGGTGATTGAGGCGGTGCGGGCGCACGCGGAACGGGGCGGTCTGGTTTTAGGGATTTGCAACGGTTTCCAAATCCTTTGTGAAATCGGCCTTCTTCCCGGCGCGTTGATCAGAAACCGCACGCTCGAATTTCGGTGCGAAACCGCGCCGCTGGCTGTCGAGCCGTCGACCGAGACGTTCAACCCCGACACCGTTGGGAAGGTCGTCCGGCTGCCGATCGCCCACGGTGAAGGGAATTACCGCATCGACGAGGAGGGCCTCTCCCGCCTCGAGGATAACGGTCAGGTGCTGTTCCGCTACTGCGACAGCAATGGCGAAGTCCCCTCCGGTGTTTGCCTGAACGGCTCGATGAACAACATCGCCGGGATTCGCAACGAGGCGGGCAATGTCTTCGGCATGATGCCGCACCCGGAGCGCGCCGTCGAACGGATCCATCCGAGCCAGGACGGCTTGAAGGTCCTCCGGGCGGTCTTGCGGATCGCCGCGACCGTCTCGTAAAGGTTTGTTCAAGAGCGCCCGTGCCGTTTCTTCTCACCAGCCCGCGATTTTATCGAACGACTAACCACAGGCCGGGCCATGCGCGCCGGCCAATCGCCATCGACAATTCTCACTGACTCGTCCGAACCCATGTCCAATCCCGATTCGGTCCTCAATGTTCCGATCACGCCGGAACTGATTGAAAAACACGGCCTCCTTCCCGAGGAATACGACAAGATCGTCAAAATCCTCGGGCGCGAACCCAACCTCACCGAGCTCGGTATCTTCGGAGTGATGTGGTCAGAGCACTGCTCCTACAAAAACTCGAAACCGGTCCTGAAGACATTTCCTGTTGAGAAACAGGACACCAGCGCCGGCTACGGCAAGGTGCTGGTGAAGGCCGGGGAAGAAAACGCCGGGATCGTCGACATCGGCGACGGCTGGGCGATTTCATTCAAAATCGAGTCGCACAATCACCCGAGCGCGGTGGAGCCGTTCGAAGGCGCGGCAACCGGCGTCGGCGGAATCATCCGCGACATCTTCACGATGGGCGCCCGGCCGGTGCTGCTGACGAACTCGCTCCGGTTCGGGGAACTCGACTCGGAGAACGTCAAGCGCCTTTTCCGCGGCGTCGTTTCCGGGATCGCCCATTACGGGAATTGCATCGGCATACCGACGGTCGCCGGCGACATTTATTTCGACGAGTCGTATGACGGCAATCCGCTCGTCAACGCGCTCTGTCTCGGCGTTCTTCGCCATGACCAGATCAAGCTTGGCGCCGCGAGAGGTGTCGGCAACCCGGTCTTCTACGTCGGCGCGGCGACGGGACGCGATGGTCTCGGCGGTGCCAGTTTTGCGTCGCGTGAGCTGAGCGAGGAGAGCCAGGCGGACCGTCCGGCTGTTCAAAAAGGCGATCCGTTCATGGAGAAGCTGCTCCTTGAAGCGTGCCTTGAGATGATGGACGTTCCGGGGCTGGTTGTCGGCATCCAGGACATGGGGGCCGCCGGACTGACCTGTTCGACCTGTGAAACCGCGGGACGCGGCCGAACGGGCATCGAGATCGATCTCGACCGGGTGCCGCAGCGTGAGGCGCACATGAATTCCTACGAGATCATGCTGTCCGAAAGCCAGGAGCGGATGCTCGTCATCGTGCAAAAAGGACGCGAGGCGGAGATCAAGGCGATTTTCGAAAAGTGGGATTTGCACGCGGTCGAAATTGGACAAGTGACTGAAGGCGATCGGATGGTCGTGCGCCACGGCGGGACCGTCGTCGCTGACATTCCCGCGCTCGCGCTGACGGAGGAAGGGCCGCTCTACCAGCGGGAGGCGAAGGAGCCGGCTCATATTGAGAGCGCGCGCGCCTGGAAATTGAGCAGCCTGGGCGACCTGGACGATGCCGGTCTTGTGGAAGCCCTGCCCAAATTGCTTGGCGATCCGACGATTGCATCGAAGCGGTGGGTGTATCGGCAATACGATCACATGGTTCAGGCCAATACCGTCGTCGAACCAGGAAGCGATGCGGCCGTTGTCCGGCTGCGGGTTGGCGATCAGGAGAAATTTATCGCGATCACGAACGACTGCAACGGACGCTACTGCTACCTCGATCCGTATCGCGGCGGTCTGATCGCGATGGCTGAGGCACTGCGCAACCTCGCTTGCAGCGGAGCCGTTCCGCTCGCGATGACCGACAACCTCAATTTCGGCAATCCGTACAAGCCCGAAGTCTTTTATACATTAAAGGAATCCGTTCGGGGCCTTTCGGACGCGTGCCGGTTTTTCGATGTTCCGGTCGTCGGTGGCAATGTCAGTTTATATAACGAAAACGCCTCGGGCGCGATCGACCCGACACCGGTTGTTTCCGTCGCGGGCTTAATCGAAAAGGAAGAGCATATTACGCGGCAGTTCTGTCGCGGCCCGATGGAATCGCTGATTCTGGTCGGGGGCTATCCGGAAGAGATCGGCGCGAGCCAGTATCTCAAGATCATTCACGGCTTGAAGACCGGTTCGCCGCCGGCGATCGATTTGGCGAAGGAGAAGAGCGTTCACGATTTCGTCCGCGATCAAATCCGGGCAGGGCGTGTCGGAGCGGCGCACGACCTTTCCGAGGGCGGCCTCCTGGTGGGGGTGGCGGAAATGCTTTTCGGCGACACTGCCTTGGGCGCGGAATTGCATCTCAAAAATCTGCCGGAAGGGGCGCGACTGGATGCGCTCTGTTTTGGGGAGAGTCAGGGCAGGATCCTTTTGGCGGTCGACCGGGTCGATGTGACACCGGTGCTGGAGGCCGCGAAGAAAGGCGGCGTTCCGGCGGCGGTGATCGGGATTGTCACGGAACAGCCGGCGCTGTCGCTTTCCCTGGACGGGCGGAACATCCATGTCGAGTGGCCGGTTGCCGAGCTGCGAGAGCTTTGGGAAACGTCCATTGAAAAAAAGATGAGCCGTCCAGGCCTCGATTGAGTTGCGCTGTTCGAAAAGCAGGTAAACTGGGTTTTCCGACGCCTGGGTTGAAGTGAATGAGTGATCCGATCAAACACGAATGCGGGATCGCAATGATCCGGCTCCTGAAGCCTCTTGACTACTACCGGGAAAAATACGGCAGCTGTCTGTATGGATTCGACAAGCTATTTCTCCTGATGGAGAAGCAGCACAACCGCGGGCAGGATGGCGCGGGGATCGCCGCATTGAAGTTCGATATGCCGCCTGGCAAACCGTACATGTTTCGCGAACGAAACGTGAAGGTGAATTCCCTCGACCGGATTTTCACGAAGGCGCTTAAGAACTACAATAAGCTGGTCGAACGGGGTGTCATTGACCCTGATTCAGCCAAGAGCGTGAAGGAGCATTTCGAGTTCGCGGCCGAGATCTATCTCGGTCACCTGCGCTACGGGACGTTTGGCGGCTACAGCACCAGCGCGTGTCACCCGTATTTTCGCCGGAACAATTGGCCGACGAAAAATTTGCTTCTCGCCGGGAACTTTAATCTGACAAACACCGGCGAACTGAACCAGATGCTGATTGAGAATGGTCAGCACCCGATCTTCAGTTCCGACACCCAGACCTTGCTGGAAAAGATCGGGTTCGATTTGGATGAGGAGCATGATCGCCTGTATCATGAGATCCGCGGGCAGGGGCTTCTCGGCCGGGATATCGCCAAGGAGATCAGCGAGCGGCTCGATCCGGTTGCGGTGCTGCAGCGCGCGTCGCGCCGATGGGACGGCGGGTATGCGGTCGCCGGTTTGATCGGCAACGGCGACATGTTTGCGATCCGCGATCCGAACGGCATTCGTCCGTGCTATTACTTTCGGGACGATGAAGTTGTCGCGTTTGCCTCGGAGCGGGTGGCCCTGATGACCGGTTTTGATATCGAAGCCGATCAGGTTAATGAAGTGAGGCCGGGTCATGCCGTGGTCATCAAGCGCGACGGCACGTTTCGCGAAGAGATTTTTCGCGAGCCGTGCGAACGCACTTCGTGCACCTTTGAACGCATTTATTTTTCGCGCGGGAATGATCCGGAAATCTACCGCGAGCGCAAAGCCTTGGGGGCATCGCTTTGCGGACAGATTCTCGAAGCGATCGACCACGACCTGGATCACGCGGTTTTCAGCTTCATTCCAAATACTGCCGAGACCGCGTATTTCGGAATGATGGAGAAGCTGCGCTTGATCCGCCGGGAGCAGGTGAAGACACAAATCCTTCAAGCGGCCTGCGAAGGCAAGGTCACCGGGGAACTGCTCGATACGCTGATCATGAACAACTGGCCGGTTGGCGAGAAGGTGACGATCAAGGATATCAAGCTTCGGACCTTCATCAGCCAGGAAAAAGGGCGGAAAGAGCTGGTTTCGCATGTGTACGATGTCAGCTACGGCACCGTCCGCCCGGGCAAGGACACGCTGGTCTGTATTGATGATTCGATCGTGCGGGGCACAACGCTCAGGAGATCGATCTTGAAGATGCTGTCCCGCCTGAAACCGAAGAAAATCATTATCGTGTCAACAGCACCGCAAATCCGCTATCCCGACTGTTACGGGATCGACATGTCGGAGATGAGGAAGTTCGTGGCGTTTGAAGCGGCGGTCGCGCTGCTGAACGAGCGCGGAATGGAAGACGTGTTGCACGAAGTTTACGAAGAATGCAAGGCGCAGCTGGGGCGTCCGGTCACCGAGCAGACGAATGTCGTGCGCCGAGTATACGATTCGTTTACTCCGACCGAAATTTCCAGCAAGATCGCCGAGCTGATCACTCCGCGACTCCCCGATTGGAATGGCGAAGTGCAGTTGATCTTCCAGACGATAGAATCGCTCCACAATTCGCTCCCGAATCACCGCGGTGACTGGTATTTCACCGGCAATTATCCGACTCCCGGCGGCTTCCGGGTTCTGAACCAGGCCTTCGTCAATTATTACGAAGAGCAGGAAGGACGAAGCTACTGAGAAGAAAAGCGGAAAGCGGAAAGCGAAAGAAGTATTATTTATTTCCTCTTTCGGATCCTCTGCGAGACAGAGGAAAACGGTGGCTGAGGCAACACCGCGATGACCGCAAGGTATGGAGGGTCGCGGTTACTGTTGATCAACGACGGAAGGGTTCAACGGAAGGTCGGGGTGCCAAGGCATTCCTTTGCGGTATCTGGGGCCTTCATGGTTAATTAAACCCGGCGCACGACGGCTTGCGCCCCTGCTGCTCTTTCTTCGTGATTTCACACTCTGACGAGCGCGCCCGCGGAAAAAAAACACGAAGGGCGTGAAGAGCGTTTCGTTATGCCGGCGTTTCGCAGTTGGGGCGGGCGATGACGCCGTCGTAGGGCTCATCAGCGAAAGGGCGGTCGCCGTCGGCCAGCAGGTGGCGGTCGCAGACGGTAAACAGCTCCGCCTCTGTCTGGGCGCGCCGCATTTCGTACAAAAAGGCGCCTTCGGCGTCGACACTTTGACCAATGAAGTTGAGGTATTTCTTCATTTTGCTGACGTGCGCGCGTTCGGGGATGTCTGGCGTGCGTGTTGCATTGTATAAACGGGAAATATAAGCGCGAACATTGGCGAGCGTCGGTCGGAACATCGGCTGATTCGCGCCGATTTCTCGGATCTGGCGAAAGATCCACGGATTGCGGATGGCGGTGCGTCCGATCATCAAGCCCGCCGCTTTGGTTTCCGCCAGAACCGCAAACCCCTTTTTTGCCGAGGTAATGTTGCCATTGGCGAGCACCGGGCAGGAAAGGGCCTCGACGGCTCGTGTGATGAAGTCGTAGTGAACCTCGCTGCGGTAGCTTTCTTTCACGGTGCGGCCGTGCAGACTGAGAAGGTCGACCCGGTGTTTGTCGATCAGCGCGAGGAGCGGTTCGAAGTTTTCGGTGCTGTCGAAACCGATCCGCATCTTGACGGTGAACAGTCCTTGAATGGACTCCCGCAGAATGCCGAGCAGTTCGTCGACTTTCTGGACATCGCGAAGCAGCCCGCCGCCGACGTTCTTCTTGTACACTTTTGGTGCCGGGCAGCCCATGTTCAGGTCGATGCCGGCAATCGGGTAGCGCTCCAGTTCGCGAACCGTCCGGATCAGGTCGTCGGGCGCTTCGCCGATCAACTGCGCGAAGACAGGCCGGCCGGTTCGGTTCTCTGTGATCGAGCGCAAAATGTGCGGTTCCACGCGGGAGGCCGCATGCACGCGAAAGAACTCGGTAAAAAAGTAATCGGGCGCGCCGTAATGCCCCATGACCTCCATAAACGGCAGGTCGGTGACATCCTGCATCGGAGCGAGAGCGCTCACGGGCAGGCCGGTTTTCATTGGCGCGGGAAGCGGTTGCGCAAACGAAGAGAGAACGGGCATCTGTGGCGGGAGGCGAGCGCGGGAAGGCGATCGGCGGAAGTTATTCTTCTTCGCCGGAAGCTTCGTTTTGCTGTTTGAGAATTCGCTCCAGGACCTCGGTCATGTCTTCCACGGAATCCATTACCTCGCGGGCGACGAGAATCGGTTTTTCTTGCTGGAGCGCAAGAACCATCGAGTCGCTGGGGCGGGCATCGACTTCAACAAGTTTCGTTCCGAGCTCATTCTTCATGGAGAGAAGGAGGCGGGCGTAGAACGTGCCGTCGCGGACGTCGTTGATGACGACGCGGCTGACCTCGACGCCGAGACCGAGAAAGATGTTGCCGATCAGGTCGTGTGTAAGCGGGCGCTCCTTCTTGACGGAGTTCAGCGTCATTGAGATCGCTGTGCCGATGTTGTGGTCGACATAGATCACAAAGGTCTTATCCGAATGGCCGAGAAAGATGGCACAGCCATTCGCGGTAGGCATGACCCCTTTGATGCCCACCTCAATCACGTCGTTCTTCATGTCAGAATAGTAGCGTAGAGTCAGGGACTGTCGCAAGACGATTGGGTTGAATTCGGAATTTCGGTATTTCGGAGCGCCGTCTTCCTGATAACCGATAACAGATAACCCATAACCAATAGCGACTCCTCACCACACCAAGAGTTCTTCGAGCTGGCGCGTGGCGGCTTCGGCCCAGCCCCGATTCGCGACCGGACTGGCCGGGCTCGGATGGAGGATGCGTCCGACGCGAATCCCGGTGAGCGTTTCCGATGCAACCATGCAGCGGGTTTCGGCGAACGCTCCCACGCCGATCAGCCATTCCGGCTGGAAAATTTTGATGACTTCCAAGAGATGACGGTCGCACGCTTCATAAACCGGCCGGAGTTCGTCGGCGGGGAGTTTGTCGGGTGTGCGATTCCGTCCGGTCTCCTCAAGGAACGCGAGCGGGCAGTAGTTGACGACAAAATGCTCGCGGAAGAACGCTTCCGGTTTTCCGAAGCGATCCGCGAATAAGCCCCAGAGGCGCTGACCGCTGATTTCCCTGCGCGTGCAGTCAAATCCCTGAACCGGCCGCTTCGGATGTTCTGATGCGGGACGCCGGATGTTACCCGCGATGCCGAGCCAGTCTTTCACGGCTTGAATTTCACCAAAGGGGACGCCGGTTTGCACCATTCCCCACGGTCCTGGGTTCATTCCAACAAACACGACCCGTTTGCCATCGTCGCCGAAACGGCGAAGGTACTGCTTATGAGTCTCCCAGGCGTAGTCGAGGGGATTGTAAACGTGGGTGACCGGACTGGAGAATTTCAGCGGCTGAATGTCGGCCCGCAAACGCGAAGCGGCGGCAATCAGTAAATCTACAGAACGAGAACTGGCGGAAACGGCGCGCATGGGAGGTCATGTCACCGCGATCGCCGGCGGAAGGCAAGCACGGCGGCGCGGAGGAAGAATCGGCAAATTCGGCGGCCCGCTTTGGATCGCGCAACCGTCCGATTGTTCCTTCTTGTCGTCTTGCCTCTGAAAATGGAGGACGGGAGGCTCGGGGAACGCGGTCGGGCGCGGATCGGAGAAACCATGGTCAAGAAGCGCTGGAACCACTGGCGCCCGGTCGCGGGATTCGAAGCTTCGAAAACCCGGAGATTGCAGCAAACTAGCGGTACAGCATTGAAATGAGCGACCCCAGACGGCTTGTGAAAAGTCGGGGTTTTTCCTGTTTTGGTAAGGTCGCCGAGGAGGGGATGCAAGACAACCCCCTTGCCGCTTTTCCGCTGCAAAAGTATTCTGAGATGCATGTGCCGGCAAAAGTATCTCGTTCGGAACATTCGTGCGTTCCTCGCGTTCTGCCTGATTCAGTCCGGAATTCCGCTCCTTCAGGCGAATCCCGAATCGGCCGAGGCGAAGGGACTTTTTTATTACGTCGTCGACCGGTCGGGGTCGATTACAACCAATTCTCTGACGGAGCCGATCCGCTCGGCGATTACCAAGCATGCCGCGCGATTACCCGCGGACACCGAGGTTCGCCTGGTTTTTTTCTCTCGCCGAGCGAGCGAATCGCGGCGGTGGGAGCAGATGACGGCGGAGGCGAAGCAGGAGTTCGCGAAATACTTCGGGGATCATTTTATCCCGGACGGTCCAACGCGCCTGTACGACACGGTCGCGGAGGTGATGAACGAGGTTCGCGCAAGCTCGGAAGACTATCGCTTTGTGACGGTCCTTGTATTCTCCGACGGGGAGAGCAACTGGACGCGTTCGTACCGAAACTGGAAGCAGCTCGAACCGGTCTACGAGAATTTAACCAGCCGCCACGAGCACAGTTTCATCTATTGGATCACACTCGGGTTTGATCCCGCGGAGGAGCCGCCGCCGTGGGTCCATCACGTTCCGCAGCCCCCCGGGACGACTCAGATTCCAATCCCTGAACCGGCGCCCGGCGCCAGCTTCGTCGCCCATCCGTTGCAGACGAAAGTCGGCGAACCCGTCCAGTTTCAGCACGAACCGGGCGGCGGCCGCGTGACGGCTTACCACTGGGACTTTGGCGACGGAAAAACATCGGCCGAGGAGAATCCGCTTCACCAGTACGAAAACGACGGCGTGTACACCGTCACGCTGAAAACGACGGGTCCCGGCGGCGAGGCCGAGGAGACAAAACAGGACATGATCTCGGTTGCTCCGGTTATTCCCTTGGTCGCCGCTTTTCGAGTTTATCCGGATCGTATTCAGATTGGCGGTACGATTCAGCTGGAAGATCAGTCGAGCGGAGATCCGGAGGCCCGTGAATGGACTGTGAACGGCGAGGTCATTTCCACGGAGCCGGAACCGAGTTTTGTCGCGGAAGCGGAAGGGGAAATCGAAGTGGTTCTCTCGGTGCGGCGCGGCGAGGAAGTCCATACCGAGACACAAACCCTGACTGTTCTGCCGCTTCCGCCGCCTGCCGAGTTTGAGATTTCTCCGGCGGAAGGAAAGTTTGGTGATACGATTCAGTTTCAGGCGAAGGAGACACGGTCCGAGTGGAAGCACACGTGGACGATCGACGGTGAAATTGTGCTGGAAGGCCCTGAGGTCGTCTGGACGGCGGAGCGTGACGGTTTGATGCGAGTCGCGCATACGGTGGAAGGCCCGGGCGGCGCTTCTCGGCACACAGACCGTTTTTTTGTTCATCCGGCCGAGAAATTTGTTCCCGTTACCGGATTCACGGTAGAGCCAAAATATTTCGTACAGGGAGACACTGTCGTCTTCAAAGCCGAAGCGATCTACGACGGCTGGAGCCACGAATGGCTGCTTGGCGGCGAACCCGCGGGTCAGGGGCCGGAATTGGAATGGCAGTCGGACCGGTCGGGGAATTTGGTCGTCACGCACCGTATCTACAATTCGGATACGGGGGAAAGCTTCCAGGAGTCGAACGAGATTCTCGGCCGCGCCCCCGACTTGATTCACGTGGAGATCTCGGCGACACCGGTCAGCGGGGTTTATCCGCTGGAGGTCCAGTTTCGTGACGAATCGAAAGGCGATCCGGTCGCGTATCTTTGGGATTTTGGGGACGGCACGACCTCGGAAGTTCGGAACCCCGTTCATACTTACGAAGAGGCTGGCGAGTACACGGTGACGCTGACCGTAACGAATGCCCGGGGTGCGGTCACAACGAGCGTCGAGCCGATCGTCTTGAGTATCGCTGCGCCGATGCCGATGTGGGCGAAGGTCGCGATCGGAGTGGCCGCAGCTGTTTTCCTGTGGATCGTACTGATCGTTCCCTTCATCCTGCGGCCGATGCTCGCCCCGCAAAAAGGGCCGAAGCTTGTCGGGATCCAAACGTACCCGATCCATCTTCGCACGCGGCGCGGCTGGGGCCGATTCTTCTGGCCGAAAACTTCAGTCACGATCGGTTCGACCCTTCATTCAGACATCCGTTTGCCGAGTGATGGTGTAGGACGCAGCAACATCGCCACGATCGAGCGCGTGCCCGCAGCACCGGCGTACAACATCCGTCCAACGAAAAAGCACGAAATTTTCCGAATCGAAACGCGCACAAGCCTGACAAAAGCCCCGGAGGAAGTCCGGACGCGTGTGACGAGGCCGCGTTTGTTGCGAGACGGAGACACCTACGAGATCGGAGGCGAGCGACTGACTTGGCACCAGCCAAAAAAGCCGGCGCGGCCCGTGTCTCGGAAGGCCAAGCAGCTTGAAAAGAACAAACCAATCCCTGGCGGGAAAGAATCGCTGGTCAAAGTAAGGAATTAAGAGGAAGTCTATGATTCAAATCGGAAACGTAAACGGGAACGGAAACGGTAACGGCAACGGAGTTTCTGGAGAGACGATCCGGCCCACGCTCTTCATCGGGCTCGGCTCGACCGGGGCAAAAATCGTTTCGCGGCTGAAAGCTTTGATCAACAGTGAAGGAGATCAAAGCCTCGCGAACGAGTTTCTCAACTACCTGATCATTACCTCGGAAGTCACTCCCGAAAGCGGTGTTGACCGGAATATCGGTTCCTATGTCTACAGCACTCAAGGTCTCACCGGCCGCACGGCGGTCGAGACCTTTACGAAGCATCGCGGAGCCAATAAAAAAATTGTTCGCGAAACCTTCCGGCAATGGTGGGCGCACGACGAGGACGGCGAACCGTGGATCCCGCCGGTACACGACGCCGGCGTGGGCGCGGGCGGCATCCGCGGCCTCGGGCGATTGCTCCTGCACATGCGCTGTATGGACATCACGCTCGTCGACCGGCTCAACCAGGAAATCGAGGCGATCCGTCACAAGAAGGAAAGTCTCGAGCCGCACCTGCGCCATCTGGTCGATGAAAAGAGCATCACGGTGTACGTGTTCGGGCTGCTTGCAGGCGGCACCTGCAGCGGCAGTGTGTGCGACATCGCGCTGCTGATCCGCAGCGCTCTTCCGAAAGCGATCCTCCATGGGGTGTTCCTTCTCGGTGACATTTGTTATTCCGGCGCCGATGCTCATGAACTCGATCCCCGCAAGGTGAGCGCGCAAAAGAAAAATACCGAACACGCGCTCGCGGAGCTCACCTTGCTCCAAACCGAGTACGGCCGGCGCGTTGCCCTGAAAAACTGGGTACGCTGGGTTGGCCGGGCGCGTATTTCAGAAGAGGCTTTCGACACGAAGCCATTCTTCAAGATCGCGTTGATCGGCGCCCGAAACGACAACGGTTACAGGCTCCAGGAATTCAACGACTACATCGAGTTTGTCGCGCGGTTTTACGCGCTGATCTATACAACGGGCGCTTACAAGGAACAGATCGGGCGCGCGGTCGATGAACAGTCGCAGAACGTCACCTCCTGGGACAGCGATTTCCCGGGACGACCGAACAATTTCGTGCGCCTCGGGCTCATGAACATCGAGATTCCGAAGGACAAGATCCTTTCGCTGATCCGCCACAAGATCGCGGACCAGCTCGCCTCGGAAAATTTCACCAAGGTTGACCACGCCCGGTGCGAAGCGACGAAAAGCCGCTTCTTCAACCAGATTCAATGGTCGCGAATCGATGTCGATTTTCTGCCGGAGGCGCGGTCATTCGTTCCGGACACGAGCGTGCAGCCGGCAAGTCCGGAAGAGTTCGGCGAGCTGTGGCAAAACGCGAAAGCGGATGTCGATCGCTTTCTCTACAGCTGGTACGCAGAGGATTCACCTCACGCGCAAAAGCGGGTGGAGTCGTTTCTCAACCGCCTCGATCAGGCACTCGACGACGTGGTGCAGGACTTCCTGGGGCAGGCCGAGGACCGGCCGGTCTCGTTCGGCTCGTTTGAACAAGTCCTGAACATCCTGATGGAGGCGGTCAACGCGCAGATCGATCTCAACGCGGAACAGCGTGAAAAGCTGGAGGAAGAGCTCTACGCGCAGGGCGGATTGAACCAGCAATTTGAGGCCGCGCTTGCACGCCATGTCGAAGCCTATCCAACACGCATCAAGCGCTTTTTCGCCCGGCGCTACATGGGGCACGAAGAGCTGACGGACCTGCTTGAAGCCTTCCAGAAGAAGGGCCGCGCCTACTGCGGGCACGTCGTGCTCGACAAGGCGCTGGCGCATTTCCGCAGCCGGATTCTCGCGCTCAGCGTCGGTCGAAAACTGGTGACGGGTGAAGAGTGCGCGCGGAGATTTTTCCGCGTTGTCCAGCAGGAACGGAATGAAGCCTTCCGGGAGGGCAGCAATCGCCTCGGGGTTCGGCAGGGCGTCCTCGAGCGGATGGAGGACATTGAAAGTGTATTCGTCGATCCAATACTGAACGGGTTTGTTGGCGTCGGCTCCGATCTGATCCGGCGCGACGCCGCGCAGACCCATGTGCTGCAGAACTGGAGAGGAAAAGGGGAACAGAGTTTGATCGACTCTTTCCGGAGCCTGGTCAGCCATTTGACGCCGATACCGAACAGCACCCGCACCCTGACCGTCGATCAGGCCTTGGCCGACGGGCGGATTATCGATCAGCTCGAAGATATGGCGCACGGACTTCGCACGGCGTTCAATTCCGCGGAGCTCCGGATTTTCCGGCCGGCTATTCAGGAGACTTCGGTCTGGGAAGGCATTCGGCGTTACCTTCGGATGAACAAGGGGGACCCGGATTTGAAACTGAAAAACCTGTTCTCTGGCTACGCGGACCGGGCGGCGTTTTTCCCGATCCTGTCGCGCAAGTCGCAGACCGACAGTTTCGAACCGGCTCGGTATAATTTCTGTATCTGCCGGATCGACGACGCGCAGGCCGCCTTCGAGCGGCTGAACCTGCCGAGTCCGAAGACCTATCTGAACAGCCTCTTCACGCACGCCTTTGGCTACTCCCCGCGTGCGATCCCGCAGACGAACGCGAGCAGCTTCGCGCTTTCGATCCTCCGGATGATCGAAGGGGAGCTGCCCTCCAACTACGAAGGCTACTCGAGCTTGGCCGACTTGCTGCGGGTGACGACGCCTGAGGAAGTTGCCGAGGCAAAAAGGAAGAGAGTGTGGTCGGATTGGCGGTTTCCGGAGTGGATCCAGGAATGGAACCAGCTAGGCGGCGCCGATTTCCTCAGTCGCGATTAAGGTGGCTTATGCTGTTTATCCTCACGAAGGAGCTCTGGCAAACCGTGCGCTATTGCGCGCGGAACCCGCTGGGTCCCCCCGGAATTTGGTACTGGACAGTTCCTGGAGGACACGGCGATGTCGTGCTCGGATCGCATAAGGAGAAGCGCAACTTGACCTCGGTGATTCGCGAGGCGGCTGAGGCGACGCGAACACCGGTCCCGGTGGTGGCCGCGAGCAGCGAGTTCTCCGAGGGCTTTCAAAACCTCGCGATCCAGCTCGCCGAGTACCCGTGGAACATCCGGATCTGCTTGATCGTGACGAATCAGCTCGATGACGATGAGATCGATGCCTGCGGGGATTTCCTCCAGCGGTATCCGCAACTGGCGCACCGGGTATCGACGCTGCTCTTCGCGGGACGCTTTGACACGGACCGCACTCCGCTCGACCCGGCATTTGTGACCGATCAGTTTCGCTCCTTTCTACGCCTTCTCTGCGAAGGAGGGGAGTCGCTGGTTCATTCGCTCGGCCTGTTTCGCGAGCCGCCCGGGAACACGCCGGATATTTTGGAAGACTATGCTTCCAACGGGAATGGCGATGGCGACGGACTGATCGATTACCGGCCGCCCGGCATACTCGCGGCGCTCGGCGTGCAGTCTTGGCTGCCGCGACGGCAGGAAATCATTCGCCTGACGGAGGGGCTTCTTTCGATGCACGTCGCCGAGGGCGAGCGAAGGGCGTCTGTGGCTAGCCGGACCCGCGGCATTGAGCCGGAGGTGCTGATCGGCACCGCGATGTATTTGGGAATGACGGACGAACCGCTGAGTTCGCGGCATTTTTTCGGAATGATACCGCCGCCGCCCGATACCCCGTTTGAACGGTGGAAAATTCCCTTTTCGCGACGCCGAGCCAGGAAGCAAACGCATCACCTGCAGCGCGTGCTGCAGAAGGATTTCGCGGAATACACGCGCGTCCTCGAAGAGACATTGGATGAAATCAGCGGCCGCATTCGGCGGCAGAGCGCGGTTTGCTTCGCGGACGCAGCAAAAGCCTATCGCTATGACGCGCTGCAAGACGCCGACATGGGGACGCTGTCGCTCTTGGCGCGCGACTATTATCCAAGCTTCGCGCTGTACGATGAACCGCTTTTGGCGGACATTGAAGAAGAGCCGACAGGCTGGCCGCCGGATGAATCGCTCGATCTGTTCTGTGAAGTCTATGAGGCAATGGATGAAGGCCTCGACCGCCTGCCGGGGACCAAGGCGTGGGCGATCGCGATTTACATTGCGCTGGCCTTCTTCCTGGCCGCGGGCGTTTTCTGGACCCCGGGCGGCTGGCTGTCAATGGCGCTCAGCGCGGCCGGCGTGGCGACGCCGTTGACCGTCTGGATCTACCGGCTGGTGACCGGTCACAAATTGCGCCGGCGGCTGGTGGATATCGCGGAAAATGTTTTCAGGAGCCTGCGCGAAAGCTTTGACGCGGAGTTGCAATGGATACTCCGCCAGACCCGGACGCGCCTGGAACGCGACATCCGCCTCGACGCGATCGGGCTTGGCGACAGGATTCGCGAAGAATTTGAGCAAATTCCCTTCGTCTTTACGGCACCTGAGGAGGATCGCGAAGAAGCGAGGAAGCGTATTCGCGAACTGGAGGCCTCCCTGATTCATTGCGGGGTGGAGAAAACGAAAATCGAGCCGCTGGCTGGGCGTCTGGATGGCTTGGCAACAGCGATTATTGAGCGGGTGACTCGACAGTACATGCCGGAAGAAACCGCCGCCGCGATTCGGACGCCGCGGGAGATTGTCGAAGAATGGCTTGATGAATTGATCGGGTCCTCGAAACTCCCGCTGGAAAAAGTGGCCGATCTTCGAGAGGAAGTGCTTGCGGTCGCCTCGGCCTGGCGGTCTCCGCCGTTAATGGCGGCGTTGACCGACGCGGAACTGCATCGCCGGTTCCGGAAGGTCGTCGTTTTGCCCGATACGGATATCGTGTATCAGCGAATCTGTGAGGCGCTGCCGACCTCCTCGGGAAACTCGGCGGTGGCGCTGAAAGGCTGGATGGGGCCGGCCGCCGGCATCGCGATCTGCTCGGTCGTCACCGGCCTCCCGGACTCCATTCTCGACCAGCAGCACTCCGGCGACCGCGCCGACCGCGCCGCGGAGCAATCACTCCCGTTACGGTGAGGTATAGAGGCGTTCCCAAGCGTCGCGCTCTTTTTGTATCGCTTCCCGGATGCGCACCCGCTCCTTTTCGAACTCTTTCCGCTCCTCTTCGAGACGATCCTGTTCGATGTCGAGTTCGGCCATTTTCGCCTGAACGAAACTCTCCATTTCAGTAACCTTCGCTTCCGCTTCCGCCTTGGCCCTTTCAAGCGCTTCGGTGGTTGCCTTAAGCGCGTCGTACGCCTCCTTCAGCCTCGTGTAATCGTTAGAATAAGATCCGGAACCGCAGGCCGTGAGAAGAAGGGAAGCGGCGAGAACCGGCGCAAGAACTTTCGGTGAAACTTTCATGTCGAGAAAAGAGGAAGTTTTTGAACGGCGAACAGAATGCCGGCGTGGACAGCGGTTAACGCGAACGCGGCGAACGTGGAAGGCAGCAGGTAATAAATGAGAATGAGGTCGCCAATCTGTCCGCCTGCAAGCTCTCTTGCCCGCAGGAGTTCGAGCTCGAACATGGCCATCGTTCGGCCGATATGCTGGAGCGCCGGGATCGCGTGATTCACTTTGGCGATCACGTATGTCGCCATGGCATCACTCGTATTTAAAGGGATTTCCGCGATAAAGAAGTGCAGTTCGAGATATTTTCCTCCGACCATGACAGCCAAGGCGGCGAGCCACAGCAGAAAAACGGTGAATCCATTGGAGAAGAACGCGGAGGCGCGTGTTTTCAGGTGCGGCTGGAATATCACGCTGATCGATTTTCGAACGGGCAGGAAGGCCAGCTGCGGAAAGGCGATCGCGACGAGAACGAGCGGATGCACCGTCAGCAGGTAGATCGACACGGAGAGGATGAAGAATAGCGAGATGATTGCGCTGAGTATCCAGATAAAAAAGGCGCGGCGGCGAACCCAGTTGAGCCAGGATGTTTTTCGGACGCCGGCATAGAAAAGAATATCGCGAAAACACTTCTTCTGATGGGCCAAGTAGGTCGAGGCGCCGGCTGCCATCAGGATTAGCGGAAAAAGAGAGTAGAAACCAAGATCCATCTTGGCGGTAACCAGGAGCGAAACAAACAGAAGAAAGGCGACGGCCGGAACGCAGCGGCTCGACTGCAATGCGGGCGCGGGCGTGGACGTGTTCATCTCGGGTTGAAGTTTCACGGTTGGTTTGGACGCGATTGGGGGATGCCGGGAAGAGGAGGTTCCGGGGCTTGCCCCCGCGAGTCTGAGCTGGCGGTATGATTATAAGGAGTTACAGATGCTGACATGGATTGAAGGAAGACGGGCTGGCGCAAGATCGTTAAAGTCAGTTTAGAGAGGTATCCATTAATCTGATTCGAAGAATAGGGTGCTTTTCATTTTTCCGCAGCCGCGCGGAGGTCCGGGAACATCCGCGCAACCAGGAACCAGCGCCTTTCGGCGTGGTTGATATTGGGGAGA
>CAZYAN010000046.1:27007-30720 GCA_964645585.1 uncultured Opitutales bacterium | reverse complement strand
TCATTCCGGCTCGGCCTCCCGTATGATTTGAGCCGGGCTAATCGTGAACGACCGGTGCGTCTTGACGAGGATTTTCCCGAAAGGATCCTGAACGCGGAATAGCCGGGGGTTGCTGGCGCAGTCGAAGACGCAGTAGAGATAGTATTTGTCGCGGACGTTGGCGGCGGTCGGCCATTCGTTCTCCGTCAGGTGGACCGGACTCCGTCCGGCGCGGCCTTTGACTTCAATGGCGACCTTTTCGCCGTTGGCGCGGTGGCTTTCCAAGTCGTAACCTTTGCCGAGGCGCGGATTCGACACGTCGAAGACTTTGGCGCTGTAGTGATCGACCTCATAGTTGATCGCGATGCGCATGGCCATGGCTTCGATGTCCCGGTTGAAGATCTCCTGAGCCTCCTCGGAAGGATCCGGCACCACGAGGGAAATGGCGATCCGGCGCAAGTCGCCGATCTCCAGAAGTTCGGGAAGGGTTTCCTCGCGCAGCATCGCTTTCGAACGCTCTTCCGAAAGAGCGGACTGTTTCTCCTTCACTTCCTGGAGTCGTTTTTCGACGGATGTATCGCCGTCCCGGAGTTTTTTCGCTAATTCGCGCCGACGCTCGGCGAGTTGACTCATCTGGAAATCGAATCCTCGGGACAGGTCGCGCAATCGCTCCCGGGCCTCCGTCTTCATACGCTGGCGAAGCTCCTGCAAAAAGGTGGTATCGGCGTAGGCGCGGGCTTGAGCGTCGGCGGTTTCGGCCTGCGCCTCGGGGGCAACGATCAGTTTGCCAGACTGGGAAATCAGCTCCGGCGCGCCCTGGAGGGCCAAAAGGCGATTCACGGCAACCGGCTCGAACATTCCCTTCTCGTCCCACCGCAGCGCAAACAACCGGTGGTCATAACCGGAACGGCCGCCGTTTTGCGCGAATAATTCGTGGCGCGGCTCGATGACCTGGCAACTGAAAACGGCGATGTAGTAGGGTGCCGTCGCCTGGGGATCCCGGAAAACAGAACCTCGCCGGGCATCCGTTCCGCATTGGCGGAAAATTTCAGCGCAGATGGCGTCGAACATCACTTCTCCCGGACGGAGAAAGCTGACGGTGCCGTTTCCGCCTTCGGTTATCTGGAAATCCGGCCGCAGGGAGATGGCTGCGGGCAGCGGCTCTCCGCTGACGTCGAAGGCGCGTTTGAGCCAGTCGCTGTTCTTGGACGGAAGCGTGAAGGTGGCCTTTCGGTAGAGGTCGCCCTTTATCTCGATCCCGAGTTGAGGCGCGGCTTTTTCAACGAAACGCCCGATGAAGGCGGGAAGCATCTGGTTGAGTCGCTCGGTCTCGCGCTCCGCGTTGAGTTCGCCGAGGCGGCGACCGACATCGCCGAAGCTGGTCGCCCGTTTGCGCGCCTCCTCGACCTGCTTCCGCAGGTTTTTCGTGGCCATGATCGACTCGATCTTCTTCACCGATCGGTCCGGGACGCCATCGAGCAAAGCGTCGAGGAGGAGGTCTTTGATGGAGACATCCGAAAGCTGCTGGCCGACCACATCGAAGACTTTGTCACTGCTCAGCTCCTGACGAGCGTCATTCAGCTTTTGCAGCAGGATCTCCAATACGCGGCCTTCACGCGTGCCATCGGCAACCATATTGAAAATCCGAACCTCGGAATGCTTTAAACCAAACCGATGAAGCCGGCCCATTCGCTGTTCCAGGCGGGCCGGATTGAACGGAATGTCATAGTTCACCATCAGCCAGGCGAATTGGAGGTTGATTCCTTCCCCGGCGGCGTCCGTGGCGAGCATGATCCGCGCATGGCCTGAACGGTCGTGCGTGAGCCCCTGCTCCTTGCGGACGGATGGGGGCATGAAGAAGATGCGTTGATATTCACGCTCCTCAACCGGCATTCCGCCGTGGATGGCCGCTATCTGTCCGGTGTAACCGAGCTCTTCAAACCGGTTGCGCAGGTAGTCGAGCGTATCACGATGCTCGGTAAAAATGAGGATCTGCTCATTCTGAAATTGCGCCGACTCGATCAGCTCGCGAAGTTTGGAGAACTTGCTCTCTCCTTGGGAAGCCAGGATTTCCTCGCCGATCCGCAAGACCGCGTCGAGTTTCTCGATCTCGCGCCCGCGCGCCAGTTCGTCATCCGGCACAAGGGCCTCCAGCAGCTCGTTCTCGGCAGTTTCAACGCTTTCGCGTCCATCCAAGGTTGGCTCCGTGTCGTCGGCTGCACCCTCTTCATACGGGTCCGTCATCTGACCGCCCTTGACCGGTGCCTCATCTTCCGCCGCGAGAATCCGTTCCCTGCGGCGCTTGAGCGATTGCACCAGAGCGTAGGTGGAGCTCGCCAGGCGCCGTTGAAGCACGGCAACCACCATGGCGGCCGCGTTCTTGTTGAGCTTTCGGTTGTTCTCAAAGCTCCATTTGAGGTATTCGGAAGCCGCGCTGTAAAATTCCTGTTCGAACCTGGAGAGGGGATAGAGAAGCGTCTGACAGAGGCGCGGCTTGTAGAGCGGGCGTCCCTGGTAATCGACCATTTCCTCTTTCAGGCGGCGGATGAAGTGCTGCTTCCGCTTCTCCTCGGGAAACTCCGCGAAGGCTTGCTCGGTGGAAAAAACGTTCGGGTCGAGGAGCCGCCACAGGGCGAAATAGGGGAACGGTTTTCCCATATGGGGCGTGGCGGTAAGGAGAAGCAGGTGCTTTGACTTAGCTCCCAGGATTTCACCGAGCCGGTAACGGCGCGTTTTGGTGTCCTGCCGTTTCTCGTCTGTCCACGACAGCTTGTGCGCCTCGTCGAATATGGTCAGGTCGAGGTAAAGCTCCTTTGCATCCTGGATCGATTCCCTGATGCGGTCCGTTGCGGCGGTATCAACGCTGATGATATAGAGTCCCTCTACGAGCAGTGGGTTTTCGTGCTCGAAATCGCTCCCTTTCAGGATTCGAAAATTCAGGTCGAAAAAGTGCTTTAGCTCCCGGCGCCAGTTCCAGGTCAAACCGGCGGGGCAGATGATGACGACCGATTTGATCCGGCCCCGCTTCAACAGTTCAAGGATGAGCAGCCCCGCCATGATCGTCTTTCCCGCCCCCGCGTCGTCGGCCAGGAGGAAACGAATGACATTCAAGGGCAAAAGGGCCTCATAGACCGCGATGCGCTGATGCGGAAGGGGGACGACCCGCGAAAGCTCCAGGCCGAAGGTTTTGTTGTAAAGGTGGCCGTGCTGGAGCCGGATGGAATCGATCGCCAGCTGGACGGACGCGGGATTTCCAGAAAAATCGATGCGTGGAGCGAATTGTCCCTTCGGTTCACCGACCGTAAGATTCTTCGACCGAGCCGTTTCCGCCTCACTGAGTAATGCCCGGATGGCCTTAATCCGGCTCCGATGAGGCTTGGCATTGCCGTTTTCCCATCGGTTCACGGATGCAAAGGTAACCCCAAGCTTCTCCGCAAATTCCTCTTGCGTCAGCCCGAGAGACACCCTCGCTTCCTTGATTTCGAATGGGTCCACTGCAGCGCCTTTATGTAGTTCTATATAGTCCGGATCAACACGAAAAAGCGCCCTCTCTGAAAAAAGCAAACCTGGTGGCGGGGGATGAACCGACGAAGCATTCCAGTAATTCTTGTGCGCGTAATCCTCGTGAGAACTCGCTTCGCCGCGTCTGACTCATAGAATCGCCAGTTGGTCATGTCGGTCCGGGTATGGAACCGCGGGAGACCGAGATCTGCCGCAGCCGAAGGTCTGCGCCC
>CAZYAN010000046.1:0-26907 GCA_964645585.1 uncultured Opitutales bacterium | reverse complement strand
TCCGGGTATGGAACCGCGGGAGACCGAGATCTGCCGCAGCCGAAGGTCTGCGCCCTGGTCTGCGCCCATGGTTGAGTGCATGGTGCATCAGGACCACCTCTCAGGAGACGCTGACAGGAGAATACAACGATCTTTTGCAGTGAATCGATCGCGTCTTGGTGCTTCAACTTCGATCATGAAGCTTCTGGGGATCGATCTTTCTTCGCAGCCGCGGGATACCGCCGCCTGCATGATCGAGCGTCGGGCTGGCAAGATGCATGCCGAGGAACCGCGTCTGGGCTGTGACGATGAGACACTCGACGCGCTGATTGCGCGAGCGGATGCGGTTGGCATCGATGCGCCGTTCGGGTGGCCAGAGGCTTTTCGTGAGGTAGTGGCTGGATGGACCAGTCCTTCCTGGAATAACGCTTTACGTGATCGTTTGCGGTTCCGGGGGACCGATCTAGCGGTGACAAAACTCACCGGATTGCGTCCGCTTTCCGTCTCGACGGATCAGATCGCACTTCCCGCCATGCGCGCGATGGCGCTGCTGCACCGGAACGAAGTGACCGATAAAAGTGGCGATGGCCGATTCTTCGAAGTTTATCCGGCCGCCAGTCTCTTCTGCTGGAAGCTTCCGCATAAAGGATACAAGGGCGCCAGCGAGGATCGGCGAACCATCCGGAAATCGATGGTGGAGCAACTCCGCCAACAATTTCGGGGCTTATCGGTATCGGATGCATACGCCGTGACCGATCATGGTCTCGATGCTTTGGTCGCCGCACTCACCGCCGCCGCGGCGATTGATGGCAGCACTGTGCTGCCCGACTCTGAACAGCGGACGGCGGCCCGTGTGGAGGGGTGGATTCACTTGCCAGCCGCAGGGTGAATCCGGAGAGTGATGCACCGGTAGATTACGGAGCGCTTCCTATTGGAGGCCCCGTGTCTAAAAGCATCAGCGCTGCCGAAGATCCCAGAACTTGCCTCCCCAGCTCCGGCAGGTAACCTCCCTCGCACGGCGTGCGCGGCAAATGAAACGGCGCTTTGGCAAGATTTTGCCTCGGACTCCAGAAGGATTGGGGAAATCTTGGTGGCTGCCGCGGCAGCATTCTCATTCTTTACGTTCTGGTGAACTCCCGGCAAGAAATTCCCTGGGCGTGACCGCCGGGATGGGTGAGCGGCGAAAATCTTTTTTATTGCGGGTCACGATCCGCTCCAGCCGGGCCTTTTGCGCGGCGGCGACCTGGAGGGCATCTTCAAAGTCCGGGATGGGCAGAGCACGGGCCGTTCGGGCGGTAAGCGTGTCTGCCGGACAAACTTCAAAAACATCCAGAACCTCGTCGACGAAGCGCTCCGCTTCCTTCTTTCCGGCGGTTTTCAAGCCAATGTAATAGAGGTTGGCGAGGGTGTGGCATGCGATCCAGCTCTCTCCCGGATGTTGCTCGCACCAATCCAGCACCGCCTGGCTTTCGTCCACGAGGCCATCGCGCTCGAGCAGCACGTCGAGCAGGATGTTCGTATCGATCAGGATCATCACCGGCCGCTATGCTTCTCCAAGAGGTAATCGAGGCGCGGATCGCCCTTGGCTTTGGCCGCTGACTTCCATCGGCCGCGCAAACGAGATCCCAGGGGCGGGCGTCCTTCTTCGGCCTCCGCCATGGTCGACGACCACTGTTCGAAAAGGGCCGAAACGGAAACACCTCTTTTCCGGGCGAGGCGCTTTGCTTTGGCCACCGCCTCCCGCTCTACCGTCAAAGTCAGTTTCGCCTTCATCAACACGTATGCTAGTCGCGAAGCACGTGCTGTCAAGGAGCACGGCTCGACGATCTGACCGACTTTCGAGGCTTTGAAAACCTCTCCGAAAGTTTTCCTACACCTTGAAGCGGAGGAAGGCCTCGTAGAGCGGTGACACCCGGACGGATTCGAGGGATTTTATCAAGCCGTCTCCCGTTTTGCGGGCTTCGAGGAGGCCCCAGTCGATTAGCGGATTGAATAATTTATAGGCGGCATCTGTCGCTGGATTGGAACAAAAGGGATTTGTCTGGCTGGCCTTGATTTCCTGGCGAACGGCGGGCAGGAACACCTCGGGATAAAGGTCCTCGATCCGCCGCCACTCTCTCGCGGTTTTGCCGAGCCGGTAAACGGTGTAGGCAACGTGGCTTTGAATGGACGGTGTCTCCAGACCAGAATAAGGGCTGAGGTAATCCATGTTGAACTTCTTGAAAAACGTCCGCAGGAGCAAACCGTACAGCTCTCCCGCGCGTTCCTCGCGAAGGAGGTCTTCGTGTTTTTTCGGCACCACAAAGCGTCCTTTATAGAGGCGCAAAAGGTTACCGACCTCACAAACGACCCGCGCGATATGGAGTTCAAAATAGTCCCATTCGTTGATGACCTTATTGAGCTTGCGCACAAGCGCTTTCTCGTCCTCGTTTCCCGGGGCCTCCATCCGTTCGGCCACGAACGAACGCGGGAGATTCTTCTTGGCGGTCGCCTTGACTCCGCCATGGCGGACGACCGCGAGCAAAAGACCACGCATTTCGCAAAAATGCACCGACGTCGTCAAAAGCGAAAGCGGTGTCTCTTCATTGAACTGAATCGCGCCGTCAGGCCCGCCCCACGGGGAATGCGTCAGGCGATACACCTGTTCCGGCGACAGGTTGCCCATTTCAGGATCCGGCGTCTGGTTGTAGGCGGCCACCACCCGCGCGAGCTCGCGATTGATTCGATCCAGATCGCGATCGGTTTCGTTACCGTCTCCGTCCGTCGGAAAAACCATACCGCCATCAGTGGGCGCGCAACGGCGATTTGGCAAGTTTTCCCCGACCGCTTTAGTCGGCTGGCCTCTGCTGCCTAAGGTTGAAATCAAAGAACAACGGTTTGATCACGTTGCCGTCATCTTTCGCGGCAGGGTCACAACAAAGGGGCCGGTCGTCCTCGCGTATATGGCCCGCGCCGCGTTGGCCCCGGGTTCGACTTGGCGTTGACCTGTCCCAATTTTCCTTTTGATCGTTATAGCCCCATGCCGCTTTACGAAATGACCGAAACTGTTTTCCGGCCGCTGAGCGAAACCTCATTGGCTGATTTGAAAATCCGCGAACGATATGATCTTCAACGTCTGCTTCGCAGCCAGATCGACGTCCTCGATACCAACCTTTACGTGCTCACTGAAGAGTTTGGCGACTGGGAAGACAGTCGCCGGCGCATTGATTTGCTCGCCATCGACAAAGAAGGCAACCTTGTCGTGATCGAACTGAAACGAACGAACGACGGCGGGCACATGGAGCTTCAGGCCATACGTTATGCCGCCATGGTCTCTGCCATGACGTTCGACCGGGCGGTTCAGATTCACGCGGAGTTTCTCGCTCGGATGGGGGAGTCGCCTGAGGAGGCAAGGGATCAGTTACTCACGTTTCTGGAATGGGAGGAGCCTGATGAGGAATCTTTTGCCGCTGACGTGCGAATCCTCCTCGTTTCAGAAGATTTTGGAAAGGAACTTACGACGGCCGTCTTATGGCTGCGCGATCGTGACATCGACATTCAGTGCGTGCGTCTCCGTCCCTATCAGGACGGCGAAAGGCGACTGATCGACGTCCAGCAAATCATCCCTTTGCCGGAGGCGACGGAATACCAGGTGCAGCTGCGGAAGAAGGAACAGGTCGAACGCAAGAAACGCGCCGAACGTTTCGACCTGCGTTTGAAATTTTGGGAGGGGGTGATCGCCGAAGCCCGCAGACGCCAGACTCGTCATGCGAACATCAAGCCGACCACGTATCATTGGCTCGGTGCGAGCGCGGGAATCCGCGGCTTGGGCTTCAACTATACGGTGGTCCAGGAAAGCAGTGCCGTTGCACTTTATATCGACCGCGGAGAGGCTGCCGCAAACAAACGGATCTTCGATCAACTCTATGAGCAGAAAGCCGCGATCGAAGAAGCTTTCGGCGGCCCCCTTCTTTGGGAGCGACTCGATACTAACCGTGCCTCCCTAATCAAATACGTCGTTGACAGTGGTGGTTACCGAAGTTCGGAAAGCACATTTCCCGCGATCCACGCGGAGCTTGTGGACAGGATGAGCAAGTTCGAAGCAGCACTCCAGCCCGCGATCGCATCCCTTTCTGTCTAGCTAAAAAAGCGCGTTGCTCTTCCTTTGGGGATTGACCGATTCCTCTACGAAAACTTGATCGCGCCTCGCGATTAGCCAAAAGGCGGGGGTTGTGGAACGGTGGGGAATCTGGCAGTAACGGGGGGATGAATGTTACTGCCCTGGTGGATGCGCGGAAAGTGGATGGCGAGCGGATTGCGGCGCTGGAGGCGCTGCGGCTGGATGGAGAGGTTTATACGGGGTCGCTGATGCGCAAGCTGTATGCGACGGATGCCTCGGAGTTTCAGGAGCTGCCGCTGGCGGTCGCGATTCCTCGTTCGGAGGAGGATATCGCGCAACTGATCGCTTTTGCCGGGCGGTATGGTGTGCCGCTGATTCCTCGCGCGGCCGGCACCTCGCTGGCGGGGCAGGTTGTCGGGAACGGGGTGGTCGTCGACGCGGGGCAGCATTTGAATCAGATTCTGGAGATTGACGTCGGGCGGCGGCGGGTTCGGGTGCAGCCGGGCGTGATCCGCAACGAGCTCAATCTCGCGCTGAAGCCGCACGGGCTGCTTTTTGGACCGGAAACCTCGACCGCCAACCGCGCGATGCTGGGCGGGATGGTTGGTAACAATTCGTGCGGGTCCAACTCCATTGTCTACGGGAGCACCCGCGATCATTTGCTGCGCGCTCGCGGCTTTCTCAGCGACGGGTCGGAAGTGGTTTTCGAGGCGCTGTCGCCGGAGGAGTTTTCGGCAAAATGCGACGGGCCGGATACGCTTGAGACCAAGATTTACCGTCATCTTCGTCAGCTGCTTTCCGATCCCGAGAACCGCGCGACGATCGAGGCGAATTTCCCGAAAAAGACCGTCACGCGGCGCAACACCGGCTATGCGCTGGATTTGTTGATGGACGCCGATGTGTTCGATCCGGCAGCGGAGAAGCCGTTTAATCTCTGCCGGCTGATTGCCGGGTCGGAGGGCACGCTTTTCTTCGGCGTCGAGTTTGAGTTCAATTGCGAACCGCTGCCGCCGCCGGGCGCGCTGATGTGCGCGCATTTTGAATCGGTCGCGCACGCGCTGCGGGCCAATCTCATCGCGCTCCGGCACAAGCCGTCCGCGTGCGAGCTGATCGACCGGCACATCCTCGATTGCACAAAAGAAAATATCGAGCAGCGGCGAAACCGGTTTTTCGTCAAGGGCGATCCGGGCGCGATCTTGGTCGTCGAGATTCGCCGCGATTCCCCGGAGGCGATCACCGCCGAGATGAACCAGCTCGAAGCGGAGCTGCGCGCGGCCGGGCTCGGTTATCATTTTCCGGTTCTTTGGGGCGAGGACGGTGAAAAAGTCTGGGAGCTGCGGCGGGCGGGGCAGGGCGTGATGACCAATGTCGTCGGCGATACGCGGCCGGCCGAGGTCGTTGAGGACACGGCAGTCGACGTGCAGGATTTGCCCGCGTATATCCATGAATTCGATACATTGATGCGGGAGAAATACGGGATCGCCTGCGTCTATTACGCGCACGCCGGATCGGGAGAGCTGCATACCCGGCCGATGATCAATCTGAAAACCGAGGAAGGCCACCGGATGTTTCGGCAGATCGCCGAGGATATCGCCGCGCTCGTTAAAAAATACCGCGGATCGCTGAGCGGGGAGCACGGAGACGGACGGCTCCGGGGGGAGTTTATTCCGTTTATGGTCGGGGAAGAGTGTTATCGGATGATGCGGGGAGTGAAGGAGGTTTTCGACCCGCGCAACATCTTTAATGCCGGCAAGATCGTGGACACGCCGCCGATGGATACGTCTCACCGTTACGGTCCGGGACATCCGACGCCCGAGTATGAGACGGTTTTCGATTTCAGCAATGTGCTTGGCGTGCTTCGAGCGGCGGAAAAGTGCAATGGATCGGGCGATTGCCGCAAGACGCACCTGATGGGCGGCACGATGTGTCCCAGCTACATGGCGACCCGTAATGAAAAAGACACGACGCGCGCCCGGGCGAATATCTTGCGACATGTCCTGACCAATCCGCCCGATCCGGCGCGGCCGTTTGCCAATGAGGAAATCCGAGAGGCGATGGACCTTTGCCTCTCGTGCAAAGGATGCAAATCGGAGTGTCCGTCGAATGTTGATATCGCGAAATTGAAGGCGGAGTTCTTGCAGCATTATTACGACGACAAAGGCGCGCCGTGGCGGTCGCGGATGATTGCGCGCTTCGCGGATGTCAGCGCGCTCATGTCGCGGATGCCGTGGGCGTGGAACGCGATCTACTCGGTTCCGGCGCTGCGCCGGCTGGCGAATCGCGCGGCCGGTTTCCATCCCGAACGGTCAATTCCGCCATTGTCGACGCCGACTCTGCGGCGGTGGTTTGAGAAACGAAAGCCGCGGAGGAGCAATGGCGAACGGCGAAAGGTGTACTTTTTCTGCGACGAGTTCACCAATTATAATGACGCGGACATCGGGCGGGCTGCGATCGAACTGCTGGAAGGGCTCGGTTACGAAGTGGTCATGCCGCGCCATCCCGAAAGCGGGCGGGCGAGCCTTTCGAAAGGATTTCTCCGGCGGGCTCGCGAATTCGCCCGGACCAATGTGCGCATTTTTGCGCCGCTGGTTTCGGAAGAGACGCCCTTGCTCGGTGTCGAGCCGTCGGCGATTTTGACTTTCCGCGACGAGTATCCCGATCTGCTGCGCGGCGAGGAGCAGAAGGCCGCGAACAAACTAGGCGCGAATGCATTGCAGATCGACGAGTTTGTCGCGCGTGAGATCGACGCGGGCCGAATTCGCCCGGAGCATTTTCGGGAGGGCTCGCGCGAGATCCTTCTTCATGGGCATTGTCACCAAAAGGCGCTGGCGTCTCAAACACCGACGGTCCGCATGCTGGAGCTTCCGAAAGGTCATCGCGTGCGGCTGATTCCGTCCGGCTGCTGCGGCATGGCCGGATCGTTCGGCTACGAGGCGGAGCATTACGACGTATCGATGCGGATCGGCGAACTTGTCCTTTTCCCGCGCGTGCGGGAGACGCCGGATGAAATCACGATCGCGGCGCCCGGGACCAGCTGCCGTCACCAGATCCTCGACGGAACCGGCCGCCGGTCGCTGCACCCGGTGCAGATTCTGCGGGAAGCGCTTCTGGAGTAGGGGTTGCGTTTTGTCATGAACTTTTAATGACAAGCGGCAAAGTACGACCAGCGATCCATACAGCGTCCGGCTCCGGTTGGTTCGTTTCCCTCGACGCGTTCCGCGGGTTCGCGATCGCCGGGATGCTGCTGGTCAACAACCCGGGAACGGGGAGCGCCGACGTCTGTTTAACGCGTCAGGAATCACCTGATAATGGCGTTCGCTGGGAAACGGCCGAACGATTTGAGTAATTGGGCGGGTGCGGGAAGGTTTATCTTCGGGAAAGGAGGGACGTGAGACTGCCATCATGGTCCGAAGGCAGGTTCTACCATCAACGGAGGATAGGGGTATGAGGATTGAGGGGAAAGTGGCGCTCATCACCGGCGCGGGACAGGGAATCGGCCGCGGGATCGCGTTGAGGCTGGCAAACGACGGGGCGAATATCGCGATCGTCGACATCAAGGAGGAAACCATGAACGCGGTCGCGGAGGAGGTGCGCAAGATCGGACGGAAAGCCACGACGTTTCGGGCGGACGTTTCGAATCGCGACGACGTTTATGCCGCCGTTGATCACGCGGAGAAGGAGCTGGGCGGCTTCGATATCATGATCAACAATGCCGGTATCGCTCAGGTTCAGCCGATCGCGGACGTGACACCCGAGGAGGTCGACAAGATTTTTACCATTAACGTCTATGGCGTTTTGTGGGGGATTCAGGCGGCTGCGAAGAAGTTCAAGGAGCGCGGCCAGAAGGGAAAGATCATCAGCGCATCTTCGATCGCCGGCCATGAAGGATATCCGCTGCTGGGCGTCTATTCCGCAACGAAGTTCGCCGTTCGCGGGCTGACGCAGTCGGCGGCCAAGGAATACGCGAGCGACGGAATCACGGTCAACGCGTACTGCCCCGGAGTTGTCGGCACCGGCATGTGGGTCGAGATCGACAAACGGATGGCCGAGCTGACCGGTGCTGAAATCGGGGCGAGCTACGATAAGTTTGTCGGCGGGATCGCCCTTGGCCGGGCGGAGACCCCCGAGGACGTCGCGGCCTTTGTTTCTTACCTGGCGAGCCCCGATTCGGATTACATGACCGGGCAGGCGCCCTTGATTGACGGCGGCCTCGTTTACAGGTGAGCAGGTTGTAGCGGTATGAGTCGGGGCTTCGGTTCCTGTTTCCTAAGGCGCTGAGGCGCCTGCTCATTACCAATCCGAATGGCTGCTATTGGGGAGAAGTGACAGCTGCGCGGCAAGATGCCGTTTCCACTTTTCGAAGGCAGCCGCAGGCGGGTTAGCCGATTCTAGTCAGGGAACGATCGCTGGCCGCTCGGATCGAGAATGAAAGACCTGCTTGTCATCGCGATGAACGTTACGGTCCCGATTTTTGCCGTTTCCAGCATGCTTTCGATCGGATTTCAGTACAGCACAGGAGAGATCCTGAGACCTTTGCGGCGAGTATCTGGAGTTGTTCGGTCTTTGGTGGCCAATTTTGTTCTCGTGCCGCTACTGACGTATCTGATTCTTCGGATGATCCCACTGGAACTGTCCCTGAAGATCGCACTGTTTTTGGTGTCATGCGCGGCGGGAGCTCCGTTCCTGGTCAAACTGGTGCAGCTCGCTCGCGGCGACCTTGCTCTGGGCGCCACGCTCCTCGTCCTGTTGCTGCTGGTGACGATGGTTTACATGCCGATCATCGTTCCGCGGGTGCTTCCCGGGACGAACATCCGTTGGACCGCGATTGCTTTGCCGCTTGTCACAACGATGCTTTTGCCGCTTGCGGCCGGGCATTATGTTCAAGCTCACTGCCGGGATTGGGCGATGCGACTTTTGCCGGTCACGAGCAAGATCTCGAGTGTTACCTTGGTCCTTTTGATCGCCGGTACGGTTCTTGCGAATATCGGGTCGATCGCCGGTGTGATCGGAACCGGAGCGATACCGGTATCCATCCTGGTCATCGCCGGCGCGTTTGCGATCGGTTTTCTTTTTGGAGGTTCCCGCTTGGAGGCTCGATGTGTTGTCGGACTGGGGACCGCGCAGCGCAATATCGCGGCAGCGATGGTCGTGGCGATCGACGGTTTCGATTCACCGGATGTTCTCGTCATGGTGGTCGTATTCTCCGTGGTTTCGTTCGCAATCCTTTTTCCGCTGGCGTGGGCTTTGCGCTGGAGAGAGCGGTTGGGCGGGGCGAGTGCGAATGAAGAGTCTGTTTAAATATTGGCTGCAATCACATGAACACGACAAAGGAAGCAGATGCCAGGGAGGGGAATCGTCCGAACATTTTGATCCTTTGCATGGATCAGTGGGACGCGCGGATGCGTGTGCCGGAGGCAGTGGAATTTCCGGCGATGCGGCGGCTCGAGGAACGGGGTGTGAGTTTTGACCGGCATTACTGTACGGTGCCGATCTGCACGCCGTCGCGGGCGACGATGTGGACGGGGGTTCACGCGAAAGAGGCGGGGTTGTGGGACAACACGAATTTCGCGTGGATCGACGAACTTTCGTCGGAAATTCCGACGGTGGGCCATTTGATGCGGGAGCAAGGCTACTATACGTCGTTTAAAGGAAAGTGGCATTGCTCGGAGCTGCCGCGCAGCGAGGATGCGCTGGAGCGCTACGGTTTTTCCGATTACCAGCAATGGGGCGAAATGTTCGGTGCTCCGCTTCAAGGCGCCCAGCTCGACGGGACAGCGGTATTTGAAACGATTGACTGGCTCGAACACCGGGCGCCGCGGCTCGATCAGCCGTGGCTGCATGTCTGCAGTCTCATCAATCCGCACGACATCATGTTCTTTCAGTCGGATTCGATCGAGACACCGCATCCGCGCGGCGCAATCGCCGGCTTGCAGTCGAAGGCGCAGCGACTGAGCTGGTTTGAGAAAAAGTGGGACGTGAAGCTGCCGGATAATTTCGTCGACGATTACAGGCAGCAGCCGCCGGCGGTGCGGCATTATAAGGAACTGTTCGATTTCAACTACGGACGGGTGCCGGACGACCGTGTCGATCTGTGGTTGAAGCGCCGTAATTACCTTGTGAACTGCATGCGCCTGGTCGATTACGAATTCAGCCGGGTGCTCGAGGCGCTGGACCGCTTGAATCTTTGGGAGAACACCATTGTCATCTTTACGTGCGATCATGGTGAAATGAATGGGGCGCACCGGATGACACAGAAAGGAGCGATTCATTTTGACGAAGCCGCTCTCGTGAACTTGACGATCTGCGCGCCAGACGCTCCTCAGGGCAAACGCACCGTCGCGGTCAGCTCGCATCTGGATCTCGCGCCTACGTTACTGGCATTCGGCGGGTTGAGCGAGGACGACATCCGCGACCGGTATCCCCATTTGAAGGGGAGGAGCCTTTGGCCGGTTGTCTATGATCCGGCGTCGGACGGTCCGCGTGGAAGCGCAAGTGCTCGCGGAGACGGGGCGCTCTTCTGCTGGGACGGACTCCATTCGCTCGACAAAGAGTGGGCAATTTCGGGGGCTCTTCAGTCGCTTACCGACATGGGTCCGCCTCCGCCCGTCGACCGGGAAACGCGGCTTCGGGAGGCGGGAAAGAAGTTTGGCGCGCCCGACTTCAGCAACCGAACATTCTTCCGAACGGTTGTCGACGGGCGTTTCAAACTCGTGCGCTGGTTCAGTCCGGAAGAGTACGGAAATCCCGCGACGCTGGAAGAGCTTCAGGCGACATCCGACCTGACCTTGCACGACCTTGTGACTGACCCGGGCGAGCTGGAGAACCTTGCGCATCCGGACCATCCGAAATATAATCCGGCACTGATCGAGCAGATGCTTGGAAAATTGCACAGGCTGGTTCGACGGGAAATCGGGGAGGATCGCGCGCCGTTTGACCTGAATCTCTTTGGGACCCGCGAAATCAAATACGGAAAGGAACGAGAGCGCCCCTTCCGCGCGGCCTGACATGACAAGCCAAAGCGGCGATGCCGGCTCAGGCGAACGGCAGGGTATCCGGCGATCGGCTGCGAGCGCGCGGGCGTCGTGAAAGACGGACCATGGCGAGTGAGGACAAGTCGAAGGCGGAATCAAAAAAGTGCAAGCTTCCCGATTTCGAGATCAAGCCGGAGGCGAATCTGGCGGGGCTTCGCGAGTTGCGCGAGGCGGTCGAAAATTATGCCAGGCGGCGAATTCCGAGCCGGAGAAGAATTCAGCAGGATGCGGTTGCGGGATTGACGGTGGGTGTGAGCAGCATTCCGGACGGCATGGCCGGGGGTGTTCTTGCCGGCGTCAATCCGGTCTACGGCTTATATGCGAACGTTGTGGGGCCGATTGTCGGGGCGGTTTTCTCCAGCACTCGGCTGATGGTGATCAACAATACAAGCGCCGTTTCCCTCGTCGCGTTGTCGGTGTTTCGCAGGAAGGCCGCGACAGCGCGCTCTTTGCAATGGTCATTCTGGCCGGACTGATTGCGATCGTGCTTGGGCACTTTAAGATGGGGCGCTTGACGCGGTTCGTGTCGTTTTCGGTAATGACCGGTTTTCTGGCCGGAATCGCCATGCTGCTTATCCTCAGCCAGCTTCCGCTGGTGGTCGGCTATGAGGCGGAGGGGCCGAACCGGGTTGCCCAGACGATTCAATTGCTGCGAAATCTGGAGGCGGTCAACTTCGTCACGCTCGGCCTCGGGGCGCTTACGCTCGGGCTGGCGGTGGGGTTGCGGCAAACGCGCGCGGGGATGTTCAGCAACCTGCTCGCGATCGCGGTGCCATCCCTGCTGGTCGTCCTCTTTCGGGCGTCTAGCGTTCAGGTCGTGGAGGATGTCGGGCCGATTTCAGGCGGATTTCCCATCCCAAGTATTCCGTCCTTTGGGAACATTGTGCCTGTGGTCACGGGCGCGTTTTCCTTGGCGGTGGTGACTCTTGTGCAAGGGGCGGGAGTGAGCCAAAGCGTGCCGAATCCCGACGGTTCGCAGCGCAGCGCCTCACGCGACTTCATCGCCCAGGGGCTTGCCAATGTCGGCGCTGGCCTCTGCCGGGGGCTGCCGGTGGGAGGCTCCCTCAGCGCGACCGCGCTCAATGTCGCTTCGGGGGCGGTTCGGAGATGGGCGGGAGCGTTCGCGGGAATTTGGACCGCGGTGCTGTTGATTGGTTTTCCCTTCCTGATCGCTGCTGTCGCGATGCCGGCGCTCGGCGCGATTCTCATCTATGCTGGTTTTCGGAGCATCAAACCGGCAGACATCTTCGCGGTCTGGCGGAGCGGCTGGCCGGCGCAACTGGCCGGGATCACGACTTTTATTGCAACGCTCCTTCTGCCGATTCAGGCGGCGGTCGGTCTCGGGGTTGTCCTCTCGGCGCTGCTTTACTTGAATGAAGCTTCCACGGACGTCAGCGTAATGGAAATTGTCAAGCGAGACGACGGTCGGATCGAAGAGCGGAACGCGCCGAAGAAGCTGGCATCGAATTCGGTCACCGTGCTCGATGTCTATGGGCACCTCTTCTACGCCGGAGCCCGCACCTTTGAGCGGCTGTTGCCTGATCCAAACGACGCCGTTCACCCGGTGATCGTTCTGCGTTTGCGCGGGCGCTCGCAAGTCGGCGCGACACTGATCGAAGTTCTGTCGCAATACGCGCGGCGATTGGCGGCGGCGAAGGGACGGCTTTATCTGACCGGTCTCAGCGAAGCGGTGTACAACCACGTAACCCGCGCCGAGAAATTGGCTCTCTCCGGACCGGTTCGCGCTTACGAAGTGACACCGATTATCGGCGAGTCCACCGAACAAGCTTGGAGCGACGCCGAAGCCTGGCTCGTCGCCTTAAAGAACGACTCCGGGTGATGGGTCGGGTGGATCATGGCGGCTAAAGAAGTTTCTCAAACGTTTCGCCGAGATTAGTTTCCGGTCTTGGAGAGGTTCCAGAAAGGACATCGTCGAAAGCTTTCTCCGGGCCCGCTGCAAGAGGGGTCTGCTCGGGTGCGACCTCTTGCTCGGCGAAGCCGTGCGCCTAAGAGGTAAGAGCGGGCCCTTCAGGGGCTTTGCATAGGGGCTGAACCGGCGACTCTTGCTGGGGATTGGGCGATCGTGACACGGGCGGCTGTTGACAAGCGGGCTCGACGTGAAGTTCGAGCCGCGTAGGATGGGCGGCATGTTACGGTTTATTACCTGCACGATCGTCGGTGTGCTGGTTGGGATGCAAGGATTGCTGGCCCAGCAGAGCGAGAAGCCGAATGTCTTGTTCATGATTTCGGACGATTTGACCGCGACGGCGGTATCGGCGTACGGCGCGAAGCTGAACCAGACGCCGAACATCGACCGGCTTGCATCGGAGGGAATGCGGTTTGACCGGGCCTATTGCCAGTTCCCCGTCTGCGGGCCGTCGCGGGCGTCCTTGATGTTTGGATACTACCCAAACGCGACGACAACATACGGCTACGTCAGCGGCCGGGAGGCGGTCGGGCCGGACCGGCTTTCCTGGGCGCAGCTTTTTAAAGAGAACGGATACTTCACGGCGCGAGTCGGGAAGATCTTTCACATGGGCTCGACCGATATCATGATAGGGCGGGACGGCGCCGATGACGAAGCGTCCTGGGATGAGCGTTACAACAGTCCGGCGCCGGAAGTGCATGCCGAAGGCGAAAAGGAGCTCGTACAGAAAAACCCGTACGGCTTGCTGCCGACGGACCAGGATAAGAACTCGAACGGCCGGAACCTGATGAACATCGTCAAGGCCGATCCGGGCCAGCCGCACACCGACGCGCGTACGGCGGAAAAAGCGGTGGAACTCATCCGGCGGCACAAGGACGAACCGTTCTTCCTCGCGGTCGGATTTTTCCGGCCGCACGTCCCGTTTGTGGCCCCGAAGGAGTATTTTGAGCCGTATCCGTATCAGCAGATCGTTTTGCCGCCGCGCGTCGAAGGCGACTGGGACGACATTCCGGAACGGGGAATAAATTACGTGACAAGTGTGAACGGTCAGATGACCGAGGAGCAGGAAAAGAAGGCGATCGCCGCTTATTACGCCACGGTCAGTTTCTTGGACGATCAGGTCGGAAAGATTCTTCGCGCGCTTCGGGAAGAAGGGCTCGATGACAACACGATCGTCATTTTCACCTCGGACCACGGCTACTTTCTCGGAGAGCACCGGTTCTGGATGAAGGTCGGTTTGCAGGAGGAGTCGGTGCGGGTGCCGCTGATCATCAAAGCGCCGGGGAAGGCGCCGACGGTCACCCGGTCGCTGGCCGAATTGATCGACCTGTATCCGACGGTGGCCGAGCTCGCCGGACTGGAGGTTTCAGAGCATTTGCAGGGCAAAAGCCTGGTGCCGGTTTTCGATGATCCAGACCAGGCGGTGCGCGATGTCGCGTTCTCCATGCATAGACTGCGGGGGAATTTTTCTTATCTGCTCCGCTCCGACAAATGGGCGTATATTCAATACGACGAAGACGGGAAGTCAGGGGCTGAATTATACGATATGGAGAACGACGAAAAGCAGTACAACAACCTTGCGGACAATCCCCTTTACCGCGATGTCGTTCAGGCTTTCAAAAAGCGTTTGGCGGAGAAACTCGCCGAAGTCCGGGAGAATGATCTCGGCATCGATTACGGCGCGGGCTGAAGAAGCCGATTCACTGACTGTTCAAATACGATCGGCGGGAGTCGACGATTCGATTAAGTCACGGGTTGACCCGGATCCGTTTCAACCGGGGACCGTTGGCGTAGAAAATATTCCCGTCGCGGTCGAGGGCGACAAACGCGGACCGTTCGTTGAGCGACAGGTGATCGAGCGTTGCCGGATTGATCACTGTCAACCGGCCGCCGACGTTCGTATAAAGCAACCCATCATTTCCCCACCTGAGATACGCGGGACGCCACTGGCTGTACCGTTTGACTTCCGGGTAGATATCCCGATGCGCAACGACCTCGAGCGAGTCCGGATCCAAGGCGAAGATCCGTCCGTTGACCGCGCCCCAGATCCGCCCGTCGGGGCCGAGCGACAAACCGCCGATCATTCTCGGAGACTCCAATCCCGGGAGTTCCGGCAAAAACTCGCGGACCTTTTTCCCGGAGGCAACGTCCCACACGAACATCGTCGCGGATTCCGCTTCGGGCTCGATGCCGAGACCTCCATGAATCGAGGTGGATCCGATCAGATGCCCGGAGGGTGGATGGTAGGCCAAACCGACAATGCTCTGCCGCGGAACAACCGCCGGATAGACGGTTAAGGCGGGGTCGTTGCTCGTGGCTTGATCGATGATGGTCAGCGCGCCGTCCAGTTCGCCGTAATCGGCAATCGTTCCGATAAAAAGCGTATCCTCGGACGCGACCATCGCGAACGGCCGGTCCTGCTGGTGCCGGATTCGAAACAGCCGGCGCGGCGGGCTGTCGTTGCGCCCAGGAAAATGACGGTAAATGCGAGCTCCGGGATACACGCCCCAGTACAGCGCGTCGCCCACCGCGGCGATCCCTTCCGCCTGGCCAATCGGGAAGACACGGGCCTCACCGGTTTGCGGATCGATGGCCGCGCCGGTGGCGCCCATATAACCGCTGACGTATACCGATCCGTCCGGCCCAATTTCCAGCGCTTGGATCGGTGTCTCCTGTCCAATCGCCAGCGACTCCTCCGTGCGCGCGACGCCACGGTCGACGTCGATGAGAAAAACAGCGCCGTCCCCGCGCACGGACGCGATCGAATAACCGGGCTGCCGTGCGAGATCAACAAAGCCGCCGCCGAGAAAACCTCCTCGATAACGCATTACTTTGCGAACTTCTCTCGACGCTAGGTCCGCCGCCCAAAGCCCGTCTTCCTTTCCGACGAAATAGTAGGCGTCATCACGTTCTGAATACACGCCGGTCAAGGGCCCTGAAACACCGGTGAAGGTTTCATCCCACCATTCCTCTTGCATTAAGTCATACGCCAGCATCACGCCCGGGCCGTTGAAATAAGCAAAAAGCGTGTCTCCGGCGACCGCGAGGTGGTAAGCGCCGCGCATCCGGCCATAGTCCTCCGCATATTCGTCCCGCACCGGAAGCGGCAACTGCTCGCGATCCCCCGTTTCCGGATTGAGGCGCCAGACGCGTCCGTTCCGCATCCCGGTTCCCGCGTAGACGAAACCGCCATGCCAGGCGATCGACCGCACGTAATCCTCCGCGGGGTCGATCGGTCCCAGATCGGTGATGCGGTTTGTCTTCGGGTTGTATTCAAAAACATGACCCCCCTCCCAAGTCCCTCCGTAAACGCGGCCATCGTCGGCCGCGGTGAGCGCCCAGATGAAGCGGTGCCCTTCGACGCCGGGCCCGAGATCCTCCACGCGTTTCTCCGCCGGAAAGTAGCGATAGAGGCGGCCGGCGCCCTGGATTCCCACGCCCCCGAGGTAAACGGTTCCGTCCGGTGCCAGCGTTTGCGCCCAGGCGCGGGCGCCATTGGGCAACTCATACGTCGCGAGCAGTCGCTGGTCCTCCAGATCGACGACGTGAAAAAGTGCCGGATTTCCCCCGGCTGTGAAGTAGGCCACCGGATTGCCGTCTTCTTCCGCCACGATGCAGTGCTGCACTTGAACGTTGAGGAGCGGCGCGCCCAGATCCTCGGGCTCCTGATATCGATCGAGTCTCAGGTTTTCGCTGGAGATCGCGGGATGCGCCAGCGCGATCCCCAGCAGTGCGATTGTCAATGGATTCGCCAGTTTCTTCGTCATGGTACCGTGTAATCAATCGATCAATTTCCATGGCGGATGTTGATCGACCTTTCGACGGATCATGACCCGTTTGCCGCTAAAGACAATGACGTGATCGCCGCGATTTTGACTCGTTCGGTATTTCGCGGGGTCGAAGGTCAAATCGAGGCGCGGCAAGACGGTATTGAGCCAGCGTGCCGTTCTTCGAAATGCCCGCTGAAGCCGGACGACGAACCAAGGGACAGAAGTCTTTTCGATTCTCATCCATATAGAATCGCGGATCCGGACGGTTCATGGCAGGGGCAGGGGGACCGGTTTTTGATGATCACAGAGGGTGAGCGAAAATTCTGTACTGCCTGTTTTTGGGGTGAATTGTGTTTGTAACCACGAATATCACGGATCTCACGAATGAACACAAATTCACAGCAGCGATAAGCGGAAATCGGCCGCTCGGTTCGAATAGCACTGCAATAAGACTGAGTCCGGAGGGTGGAAGCCGGCATCTCGCCGCTTTTGTTATGCGGATGAACGGCCGGAAGCCGCTGGCACTGTTCGTCAGGTTAGCGCCATTCGCGTTTAGGTTCCGGCGCGGGAAGCGCGCTTATCCTCCGGTCACGTCGATGAACGTTCCGGTGCAGAAGGACGCTTTGTCCGAAAGCAGCCAAAGGACAGCTTCCGCGACTTCGTCAGGACGGCCGCCCCGTCCGAGGGGGATCCGATTTTTGAGCCGGTCAATTCGTCCAGGCTCTCCGCCGCTGGCGTGGATGTCGGTTTCGATAAAGGCCGGACGAACGCCATTGACGCGGATTCCGTCGGGCGCGACTTCCTTGGCAAGTCCGATGGTGAACGCGTCCATCGCGGCCTTGGATGCCGCGTAGTCCACATACTCCCCGGGCGCTCCGGTGCGTGCGGCAAGGGACGAGACGTTGACGATCGAGCCGCCCGAACCTCCGTTTCGAGGCGACATGCGGTGAATCGCTTCCCGGGAACAAAGGAAACAGCTGAGGACGTTGGACGTTAACACGCGGCGAAAACGGTCCGCGGTCATGTCCGCCACCTTCATCTGCTTTTCTAGTATACCCGCGTTGTTAACCAGTGCGGACAGGCGCCCCGCCTCTTTATCGATCGCTTGAAAGAGTTCGGCCACTTCGGCTTCCGAGGATGCATCCGCTTGAAACAAAGAACCGCTGCCGCCGTGCTGTCGAATCTGATCAAGCACGCGAGCGCCCGCCTCCTGGTTCGTCCGGTAGTTCACACAGACGTGGTAACCGTGTTGCGCGGCCAGCAAGGCTGTCGACGCTCCAATCCCTCGGCTGGACCCGGTGATGAGGATGACTTTCTTCATTTCGTCGCTGGGTGAGATGATACGAATATACGCGTGAATCCAAAGCGTGGAAGCCGCATCTTGCCGCTATCGATAGGTTAGCTATTCCTCGCCGTCGAAATAATCGGCTTCGATAGCGAAGACTTTTCGTGCCGGCTTGATAAAATACTTTTGCGAGTCCGGGTAATAGATAACATCGGCCGGGGGATTGTCGGCGATGACATAATAGGTGAGATCTTCGTCACTATCGTTACTCATCTGGTGGGCCTCACCTGGCGGAAGAACCAGAAAATCACCCGCTTTGATTTCATGTTCTTCATTTTGGGTGCGCAATCGTCCGTGTCCGCTGAGAATGATATAAGCTTCCCATTGAGCCGCGTGACTGTGCAGTGGCCAGTTAATCTTTTCAGGCGGAAGCCGCACAAGTTCGATATCAAACGGATGACCTCCCGCGTGTGTGCCTGCATCCTTTTTGCCGCCTGCCGCTTCCGACAGATTCTTGCGAAACACGCCGAACTTGCCTTTGGGTGAAAACTGGGGCGTCCAAGGAATGGCGTCCAGATCAGTCTTATTCATAGCGAAACACGCAGGTTGGCGCGAACAAGATCTCCAATCGTGCGAACCGCCTGCTCGACTTCTTCCGACCAGATCAGACCGCAGCTCACGCGCAGATAATTGCGAAAATCTCCTCTCGGGCTGAAGATCGGTCCGGGCGCGATGGAGATTCCCTGGTTGAGAGCGACGCGGTGCAACTGGAGCGAGTCGACGCCGTCGGGAAGCTTGACCCAAAGATAAAAGGCGCCTTGCGGAAGACTTGCGGCGGTTCCCTCCGGAAAACTGCTCAATATGGTTTCCCGGGTCCGCATCACCTGGTCCCGGTAAGCGGCTCGCAGTTTTCGGAGATGCCGGTCCATCGCGCCGCTTTTTAGAAAATCGGCCAGCGCTTCCTGAAGGATGCCGCTTGTCGAAACGGAGCTGATAAACTTCAGTCTCCGCACCCGTTCCGCGTAACGGCCCGCCGCGAGCCACCCAATCCGCAAGCCCGGCGCGAGCGACTTCGAGAAGGAGCCGCAGTAGATAACCAGCCCGGAGGTGTCTTGCGATTTAACCGGTCGAGGGCAATCCAGTCCAAATTGCAGCTCTCCGTACACATCGTCCTCGATCAGGGGGACGTCGTAATCCTCCAGCAGGTTCAGGAGCTTGGTGCGCCGCTGCTCGGTCAAACAAGCGCCGTTGGGATTGCTGAAACTCGGCACCATCACGAGGGCTTTTACCGGATAGTCTTCCAGCGCTTGTTCGAGCAGTTCGAGATTAATCCCATCGTCACAGGACGACGGAATGGGAAGCGCGCGGATGCCGAGACTTTCCAATACCTCGAGAATTCCAAAGAAGCAGGGCGACTCGACGGCAACGATTTCACCCGGGCGAGCGACGGCCCGGACCGCGAGATTGAGACCTTCCATCGCGCCGACGGTGATTGTGATTTCATTTGGATCGACCGTGCATCCCGAAGCGCTCATCCGCACCACAAGCTGCCGAACGAGCTTCTCGTGTCCGGAAGAAAACCCATACTGCCCGAGTTGTTTTGTCTCCCGGCGGGCCGCGGAAGCCAAATAGCGGGAAAGCCGGTCCGCCGGAAGCAGCTCCGCGGATGGAAGGGCGGCACCGAGTTGAACGACGTTGGGACTTCGGGCCGAACCGAATACCTCGGCGACCGTATCGGAGACGCCGACCGCCGTCGGTTCCAGTTCGCGATAGGGCGGGGCCGGCATCGCCATGGATCCATGAGCAGCCGGCGACCGCACGTAGTAGCCCGATCGCGGCTTGGCGAGAACCTGACCGCTGGCCTCAAGGAGGGCGAGCGCTTGGGTGACCGTTCCGGCGCTGACGCGTTCCTGTCGGCAAAGCCTGCGAACCGACGGCAAGCGATCTCCAAAGCGAAACGTTCCGGATTGAATGTGGGACTCGAGCTTCCTCGCCAGCTGGAGGTAAGTGAATTCGCCTTTCGCGCGAGCGGTTTTCATAACCAAAGAATACTGCGGATCCGCCTGACGATAACAGGAGCAACCAGCAAAAAAATTGACAGGTACAGATCGCTGAACAGCCGTCTGCTGTCACGGTTTTTCTTATCGGCTGCCGCTGCTTTTTTTCTTTCGAACCGGGGAGAATGGCCCGATGAGAATCAGCCAGTTTTTCTCTTGGTTGGCGAAACGCTGCCGTTCTCGCGCGAGTGCGCTCGCGGACGCCTTCATCTTGCCCGATCAGGATTTCACGGTCGATCCGCAAAAGATGAAGGCGCACACCGGCCTTCGTGCAGGCGACCGGGTGCTCTTCATCAACGGCAAGCGTCTGGTCCTTCGCTCGAAGTAAAACGTCTGCTCGTTCACACGCCGGCTCGCGCGCGTCGTCGGTTTGCCGACGAATGGGCGGGGAAGTTCGACCCGCGCGCAGTCACCGCGTTTTTGCGGCCTTTTGGCGGGCGTCTCAAATCTTTGAATATCCCGCGAAATTCGCGCAAAAGTTTCCAAGTCGGTCCGCGGATGTCCGACCTTTCCTGATAGACTTCCCGGATGTTTCAATGGTCCGTTTACTCGTTACCCGCGGGAAAGCGCCGTATCGCGAAACGCCCGGGCGGATCTTGCCTTTTCTTTCTCGATTCGGTGGTCTGGTAACGCCGCTCATTTCCAACCTCAAACCGTGCAAATCCCATGAAGTTCATCCACACCGCAGACTGGCAGCTCGGAAAACCGTTCGCGCGGGTCGACGATATTCAGAAGCGTTCCCTCCTCCAGCAGGAGCGGTTTGAAGCGATCAAGCGGATCGGCAAGCTGGCGCGTGACGAAGGGGCGGCGTTCGTGCTGGTCGCCGGCGACCTTTTCGATTCAACGACCCCGTCCCGCGAAACGGTCGCTTCAGCGTGCAGCGCCATCGGCGAGATCGGCATCCCGGTGATCGCAATCCCGGGCAACCACGACCATGGCGGCCCCGGCAGCGTTTGGGAGCAGGCGTTTTTTCAACGGGAACACCGGGAGTCCGCTCCCAACCTGCGGGTCCTCCTCACGCCCGAGCCGATCGAACTCGATGGCGCGATCGTTTTTCCGTGTCCGCTTTCGCGGCGGGCGGAGGCAGCCGACACCACCGCCTGGCTCCGTTCCGGCGAGGCTTTTGCCGCCGCGGCAGACAAGCCGCGGGTCGTGCTCGCCCACGGGAGCGTCCAGGACTTCATCAGTCAATCTGACGATGACGAAGGCGCCGCCGGAGCAGCCAACCGGATCGACCTGGCGCGGCTGCCCGAAGAGGAAATCGATTACATCGCCCTCGGCGACTGGCACGGCACCAAGGAGATTACCCCAAAAGCCTGGTATGCGGGGACGCCCGAACTCGACCGTTTCCCCAAGGGCGGCGATTACGATGCGGGCAATATCCTCGTTGTGGAGCTTCGCCGCGGGGCGGCGCCGTCGGTCAGCTTGCGCCAGACGGCCCGGTTCGGCTGGCACAATCTGGCCTTCGATTTTACCGACGACGCGAGCCTCTCCGCCTTCACCGACCGACTGGAAGCCCTGTTGGGAAATCGCGCGAATCAAGACCTCCTCCACCTTCACATGACCGGTTCTCTTGGCATTGAGGCATCGGCCGAACTGGAGCGGCGCATCGAACATATCCAGGCGCGCCTTTTGCGCCTGAAGCTGTCCAGCGACGTTGCGATCGCTCCAACCGAAGAAGAGGTCGCCGCGCTCACACAGCGCGCCGCGGATCCACTTGTCTCGCGTGTCGCCGCACGTCTCCTCGAACAAGCGCAAGCTTCGGACAATGATGCCGCGACCGCTCGTATTGCCTTGCGCGAACTTCACGCCGCCGTCACTCGCGGCTGACTCCCGTAAAGACACACCCGAAACCCGCCTGAAGATTTTGTCCGCATGCACCTTCTCTCCGCCACCGTCCGTAATTACCGTCTCCACCGCGAACGCACCGTCGAGTTCGACCGCGCCCTTACGCTGATCGGCGGCCCGAACGAATCGGGCAAAAGCACCTTGATCGAAGCGATCCATCGCGCGCTTTTCTTCCGGGCCAACGCCGGGGGCCAGGTCCGCACCCAGATGGTTTCGCTTCTCCACGGCGCTCCTCCCGAGGTCGAAGTCCGGTTTGTCGCCGGCGGACGCGAGTATCATCTCTTCAAACGTTTCAGCGGTCAGACCGGCACCGCGCGGCTGTCCGATTCCAATGGCAAGGTCCTTCAGGGCGACGCCGCCGAACAGCGGCTCGCCGAGCTCCTCGCTGTCGACGAGATTATCGGCGGTCACGGCGCAACGAACCGGCTCGCCCGGCAGTGGGCGCACCTCTGGGTTTGGCAGGGCAGCAGCAGCGGAGATCCGTGCGATTCCGACGGCTTGCCGCACGACGATCTTGTTCAGCGCCTGCAAGCGGAGGGCGGAGCGGTTGTCGCCCAGTCCGCCTGTGATATCCGGGTTGCCAGCGGGTTTAAAGAGTCGCGCGCCGGATTATTCACTAAAAGCGGCCAGCCTCGGGCCGGCTCCGATCTCGAACGGGCGGAGCGCGAGGTCGCCGACACCGAGCAGGCCTGGCGGCGGGCTTCCGCTGTCGTGACGGAATTGCAGCAGGCAATGGAGGATTTCTCGTCCGCCGGACAAACGATCGACGAAGCCGGACGTTCCCTGGAACGTATCCGTCAGGAAATGACAGAGACCCGGACGAAGCTGACTCAGTTGGAAAAACTTCGCGCGCGGGAAACCGTGCAGGCATCGGATGCGAAGAACGCGTCCGCTCTCCTCGATACTTTGGAGAAGGCGGAAGAGCAGATCAGCACCCGAAGACAGGAGATCGAGAAAAGGACGCGGACGCTCGCTCCGCGCAAGGAACTTTTACGGAAAATCAGCGACGAACTGGACGATACGCGCCGCCGGTCGGCCGCTGCCGCCGTCGCTTACGACGTCGCTGTCCAGGCGTCCCGCTCGGCGCGCGACCGCCACGAACTCGCCCGCGCTTGGGTCGAATTTTTTGCGAAGAAGGCACGGTTGGCTGACCTCGAACGGGCCCAGGATCGGGCTCGCAAGCTGGGAAAGGAGTTCGCGGCCCTCCAGCGCGAATTGGCCGCCCTTCCGGCCGTCAGCGCGAAGGATCTGAAGACCTTGCAAAATCTCGAAACCGCCCAGCGTGAAGCGGAGGCCGCGTTGCAAGCCATGGCGGCCGGAATCGAGCTGCTTGCGGCCGACACCGCCGTCCGGCTTGGAGGAGAGGTTCTCCCTCCAGGAAAGTCGGTGACGGTCGCGCAAACAACCGACCTCGAAATCGGCGACGGTGTGCGCGTGCGAATTCATCCCGGGGGAGGGGACAGTCTTGCCGCCGCGCGGGAGCGGGTGCGCGAGACGCGGGAAGCGTTCGCCGACGCGATCAAGCGCCTCGGAGTTTCTTCTGTTTCCGAGGCATCGGAGATTCTTTTCAAACGCGGCGATCTCGAAGCGCGTCTCGAAGCGAAAGGCAAGGCGCTGGAAGAAGCCGACCTCGATAAGCTTCACCGTGATTTCGCGACCGCTGAGGGAGAACTTGCCAAAGTCGAAACAGAGGTCGCCCGCCGCAAGGAGACGCTGACGGCCGAAGAAGCGCCGAACGATGAGGAAGAGGCGAGGAGCCGCGAAAGTGAGGAACGGGCGCGGGTGGAGCAGGCGGAACAAAAAGAGAAGGAGGTTCTCGGTGAGCGCGACGCGTGCGCCGCAGCTTTACGCGAGGCGGAGGCGAAGCTTGCCGCGGAACAAGCCGCACTCGAAACGGAGTCGCGGGAACTGGAGGCCGCAACGGCGCAACTCCGCTTGCTGGTGGAGAACCACGGCGACGATGTCGCCCGGGAAAAGGCCCTTGCCTCCGCGCGCTCAGCCAAGGCCGCTGTCGAGGAGGCGCTTGCGGCTACAAGAAAGGAAGTGGCCGCCATGCAGCCGGATTTGCTGGTTGCGGACCAGATTCGGCAGGAACGCGCGCTGACCGGAACGGAAACCGTCCTCCAGAATGCGCGGATCAAACGCGGCTTGGCAGCGGAAAAACTGCGCTTTTCCGGCACGGGCGATCCGCAGGCCGATCTCGAACTGGCCGCGGCCCGCATGGAAGCGGCGCGGGAGCGCCGCGACAGTATCGCACGCAAGGCCGATGCCATCCGGCTGCTGGACGATCTCTTCTCCGAGGAACAGTCGAAGCTGGAAGAGCATTTTACCCAGCCGCTGATTGAAAAAATTTCCGGCTACCTCGAATGCATCTTCGGTCGGGGCGCGAAAGCAACCGTCAGCATGGACGAAGGCCGCTTCGGATCCATCCGTTTTATCCGCGCGCAAGGCGGTCCCGCTTTCCCCTTTGCCGCCCTCAGCGGCGGCGCCCGAGAACAGGTGGCCGCCGCCATCCGTCTCGCCATCGCCGAAGTGCTCGCCTCCGAGTCGGGAGAAGGACTTCCGGTTGTCTTTGACGACGCCTTCACCTGGTCCGATCCGGACCGTCTGGAAAAACTGCAACGCATGCTCGACCGCGCCGCGGGCCGCGGCCTTCAAGTGATCGTTCTCACCTGCACGCCGACCGATTACACCACGCTCGGCGCCCGCCAGATCGCGCTGGACGCACCCGGTTTCTCGCCCGGCATGATTTCTGCCATAGACGCTGTTGCATCCGGAACCGATGCGTCTGATTCCATGCCGTCAGCCAGCTCCGGGCGAGAATCGACTGCGTCATGGGTCACCGAAAAACAACGACAGCAATTCCTCGCCGCCCTGCAAACGGCCGGAGGAAAAGCCGGCAACCAAACCCTCAATGCCACCCTCGGCTGGGACGACACCACCTACAACGCCGTCAAAGAAGACCTCCTCGCCAGCGGAAAAATCAACTCCGGCCGCGGCCGCGGAGGAAGTGTCTCCCTGCCCGACGACCTCACCGAATCCTCCCTGAACTGATCGATTCGCCGATGCAGCTCCCCGGGAGCTGCTGGGAGAGGATCAACCACAAAGGGCATAAAGATCGCAAAGAGGAGGGCGACATTGTTCGGCCGAAACAATAAGAAAGCATAAGGTTCGCGACAGGGCACAACAGACCCCTGCTCGGAAAACTTCGAAGGATACATCGTTTAAAATTACGGAATAAACTTCGGAAATATAGCACATTATCATTTTGAGGATTCGCGTTTATTCATGCCTATTCGTTGTTCCTTACAGCGATTCTCGCTTGAGTATAGTCGCGGCATATGCCTGCGAACGATGAACTTGCCTAGGCCTGTCTTTGCACCCATCGCGGTTGGTCATGAGACTTGAAAGGCACATGCAGCAACATCCGGCGGCTTTGTTATACAGATGAGTGACTGGAAGCAGCCGGACAAGAAATGATCCCCGAGGCCAATTTCATTTCTTCGCGGAGAGCGCAGTGCAGATCGCACTCAGTCTGAATGTTCACCCAAAATCGGGGATCTTGTCGAAAGTAAGCCCCCAGCCGGATCGACATTGGCGCGGTGATCGGCCGACGTCCGAGAACGATCTCATTAATCGACCGCGGCGAAACGCCTGTCGCCCGTGCGAGCGCATTCCGCGAAAGCCCCGGCTCCAGATAATCCTTTTCAGGCTCTTTCCCGGAGTAATCGGCAAATTGATCAATTCAGAATGGCTCCTTCTGTTCTTGCCGAAAAAAAGAATCCCTCGCAGTTTCACTGTGTGTCATCGTCGGATTTCGCGATTCGAACCGCCGCTTTCAAAGCGCTTGATCGACTTGTGCAGCGCCAAGGCGAGATCCTTTCCTGGCAAAGCATTAGTGCGGGGTTTGAGTTCAATGGCCACCGAGTGCGTTTTGCCAACAGGGCAGTGGGGGTTTTCAAGCCGGCGATTCTGAACGACGGGCTCCCCTAAGCTTAAGAACCAGTCGTCCGTCGCGTCCTGGAAGGGAAGCCGCCTACGAGGACCTGGCGTCCGGCGAGGGCGTCTTTCACTACAAGTTCCAAGGCGATGATCCAGATAACCACTACAACCGGATGCTGCGGAGAGCATGGGAAGAAAAGATCCCGATCATCTATTTCTACGGGCTCGCGGACGCTACCTATCAAGCCATCTATCCGGTATACATCGTCAGTATCGATCGGCACCGCTTAGAAGCGTTGGTCGCAGCCACAGCAGATGATCGAAATCTGGATGCGGACGACATGATCGTAGCTGAGCCGATTCTGCGTCGCTATCGGACGCAGGAAGTGAAAGCGCGCCTCCACCAATCCGCATTTAGGCTCCAGGTTCTCAATGCCTACGAACATCGCTGCGCGCTGACGCAGTTTCCCGTGGTGCCGCTACTCGATGCGGTTCACATCCTGCCGGATCGAGATGAGCGCGGCCATCCCACGGTTTCCAATGGAATCTGCATGTCGAGGCTCCATCACTCCGCCTACGATTCCAACATTCTCGGCATAGATCCCGATGGTGTAGTCCATCTGAACCGGGAGATTCTCCGTATCGAGGACGGCCCGTTGCTTGAAGGGACTTAAGGCACTCGAGGGAATGAAGATACGGCTCCCCCGTCTTGAATCCTTCCGTCCTTCACGCGAGTTCCTCGCCGAGCGGTTTGAGCGGTTTCGACAGGCATGATGAGCGGTCTTTTAAACCGCGGCCGACGTGGTCGTTTCCTTTTCCGTTCCACGACGCCGCGTTCGACCGCGCCTGATCACGTTTGACGAAGACCGCGACTTGTCCTGAGCAAACGTCTCAGAGGCTGTCTAATAAATCCCGATTCATGCAACTCGGCGTGTCATGAGCCTAATCATGGTGATGTATATTAGCGCC
>CAZYAN010000045.1:0-30753 GCA_964645585.1 uncultured Opitutales bacterium | reverse complement strand
TGGTAATCGACGAAAACCAGCTCGGCCGAAACGGCGACGCCGTCATTGCCTGGAAGCAGCGGAAAAAGCCGCCGATACGTTTCGAGCTGCAGAAACCACGCGGGAAAACGAGCGCGCAGGTCGGCGTCGTGCGCGGGCAGGGGATATTCGGTGGTTTTGACCTCGCGAATTGTCACTTCGCGGACGCCGCCGGTCTCTCGGGTGATCACCTGGTCGGCGCGGCCCTGCAGGCGAAACGTCCAGTTGTGATGGCGCCAGGAAGCGACGATCGGCAACTCGAAGGCGGCGTCGATGTTTTCCTTTTCGACGCTTTCGCGGAGCCGGCCGTGCCAGAGCTGCCCAATTTGCGCGCGCCAGACACCGCCGCCGGTCGCCGAGCGCGCCGCCGAGGTTGGCCGGTCGGTGAACTCCGAAAACTCGCCAACGCTCAGTGTGACCGTCCGGGTCTGGAAGCAGATTTGCATGATTCCGGGATTGCCGGCGAACGCCCGCCGCTGGTACGCTTGCGGCTCGATCGCCAAACCCTTACCGGACCCTCGCAAGGAGCAAAATGCAAGTTTTACAATTGGGAAAAACCGACCTGATGGTCTCGCGCCTTTGTTTTGGCTGCTGGCAATTGTCGCCGCGGTTTTGGGGTGACATCTCGCGTGAAGAGTGGGAAAGGGCGGTTTTGGCGGCGCACGCGTCGGGGGTCAATTTCATCGACACCGCCGATGCCTACGGCGACGGACTTGCCGAGACGGCGCTTGGCGAATTCCTCCACCGCGAAAAGCTGCGCGACGAGTTTGTGATCGCGACAAAGTTCTACTGGAACTTCTACGACGGCGAGCGTTTTCCCGATACGCGGTACGACTCCATCATCCGGGCGTGCGAAGAATCGCTGCGCCGGCTGCGGACTGACCGAATCGATCTTTACCAGATCCACGCGTGGGATCCGCTGACCCGGCCGGAGGAAGTCGCCGCGGCTTTTCACCGTTTGCGGAAAGAAGGGAAAGTGCGCTGGTTCGGCGTCAGCAACCTCAACGTCGAGCAGATGCGCCTGTATGAGCGGGAGTTCGACATCGATTGCCTGCAGCCGCCCTACAGCTTGCTGCGACGGCAGGCGGAGGCGGCGGAATTGCCGTATTGCCTTAGGAACCGCATCGGCGTCATCGCTTATTCGCCGCTCTACCGGGGCCTCCTGACCGGCAAGTATCCGCGCGACCATGCGTTTACCGACAGCCGTGCCGCCGTCGGGCATTTTCAAGGGAGAGCTTTTGAGCGGATACTCGACGGGCTCGAAGAGCTGCAGCCGTTCCGGGAAAAATACGGGCTGACGACCGGCCAGCTCGCGATTCGCTGGGTGCTTACGCATCCGGCGGTGACCAGCGCGATCCTTGGTGTGAAGGCGACGGAACATATCGAAACGATCCTTCCGGCGCTCGATGGCGCGATGAGCAACGACGACTGGCATGCGATCGCGGCGATCATGGAGCGCGCTCGGACGGAGGCGGACCGATTTGTCTCGGCCGGCAATTGACGGCAGCGTGCAGGCGGCTGGCAGAGCCTTGCTGGCTATGAGTGCCGCTTTTTCTTGCGATGCCGGGACGGGGACGCGATGCTGCCAGTCTTTTGAATCCGGAGTTTAGCTGAATTTCCTTATGAGTGTAGCGGATTATGTCGTTGTTGGACTGTTCTTTTTTCTGATGGTTGCGATCGGATTCGTATCCTTTAAGAAGGTCAGTTCCTCCAAGGATTTCTTTGTCGCGGGCGGCACCGTGCCGTGGTGGCTTGCGGGGATTTCCCACCATGTCTCCGGCTACAGCGGTGTCGTTTTCGTCGGTTACGCCGCGATCGCCTACAACCAGGGATTTACGATTTACTTCTGGTGGGCCGGGTCCATTGCCATCGCCTGTTTCGTCGGTGCATTCACCTTCGCTCCGCGATGGAGCCGCCTGAGGAAAGTACTGAACATCGAATCGCCGACCGAATACCTGGCTACCCGCTACAATGTGCCGGCCCAGCAGGTGATGGCCTGGAGCGGTGTCATCCTGAAGCTCTTCGATGTCGGGGCGAAGTGGGCTTCGATCGGAATTCTTCTGTATGGATTCACCGGGCTGCCGATCAGTTTCGGCATTATGCTCTCCGGGATCGTCTCCCTGTTTTACATTACCGTCGGCGGACTTTGGGCGGATTTATACACGGATTTGGCCCAGTTCATCGTTCAGCTCCTTGCCGGCGTCGTGCTTTTTTTCGCGGTGATGATGCATCTCGGCGGGACTGGCAGTCTTCTGGGAATTTGGCACGAATTGCCGGAAGGGCATTCCAATCTTTTTAACGGGCCTTATACTGGGCTGTTTTTTGTCGCGATTGTAGCGGCGAATTTTCTGAGCTATAACGGGGGGACTTGGAACTTGGCCGCCCGTTACATTTCTTCGCCGTCAGGCGAGAGCGCGAAGAAGGCGGCAATCCTTTCCGGGTTTTTGTATGTGTTCTGGCCGCTGGTCCTGTTTTTTCCGATGTGGGCCGCCCCTTTGCTTCTGCCGGGAATAGAGAATCCGTCCGAATCATACGCGATTCTTGTGCGACAGTATCTGCCGTCCGGTTTGGTCGGCCTGGTTTTGGCAGGAATGTTTGCCAATACGATGTCGATGACGACTTCGGACGCCAACACGGTTTCTTCGGTCATTTCGCGCGACATTCTGCCGACTTTGTTCAAGAGGTTTCGCAAGCTTTCTCAGCGTGACGGGCTGCGGCTTGCCCGCATCGCGACCTTTACGTTCACGTTTTTGACCCTTGTGATCGCGGTGGAGAACCAGCGTTTCGGAGGGGTTCTCGGATTGATCATTTCCTGGTTCGCGGCGCTGGTTGGTCCCGTTTCTGTGCCGATGATGCTGGGGCTGCTGCCAGCGTTTAAACACGCGGATTCGACCGCGGCGATCGCTTCCATTATCGGGGGAGTTATCGCTTTTGTTCTTACAAAAAAGGTCTTTGACGTCAGCCTCGCTGTGGAAGTGGCCGCGCCAGTCTTTACTGCCGCTGGTATTTTCATCCTCTGCAGCTTGCTGAGGCGCGGAAAACCGGTTTCGGCTGAGGTCGAAGCATTGATGATGGCATTGGGGACCGACGAAAAGGCGGCGGCGCGGCGGGAGGCGGAAGCCGCTCGTCAATAACCCCGCGACCAAAGACCAAGGACCAAAGACTATAGACTACGAAGCCTATTTCCGATGTCCGTAGCGGTTGAAGTTTTCAACGCGATCGAAGTATTCGTAGGCTAAATACGCAACGTCCGCGATCGCCTCTTCGGCTTCGTCGCGATCCGCCCCCCAGCTGGTCATTGCTGACACGATGAACGGGCGGTTTTCGAGCATGACGATGCCGACGTCGTTGCAGACACCGCCAACGCTTCCCGGTTTGTTGATGACGGTCACGCCTTCCGGAAGTTTTCCATTGATGCGGCGGCTCGTCTTGGGGATCGCGAGAATGCCGAGAATCTCGTCGCAGCTTGCGGCATCGAGAATCTCCTTGCGGTAAAGCAGCTCGAGCAGGCGCGCCGCTTCCGCCGGAGTGGAAATGTTTTCGCGATCCTGAAGCCGTGCTTCGCTGTCCATCATCAGCCGCTGCACGCGCGTATTCGGCAAGCCGAGCTCGCGCATGGTGCTGTTGATGTTTTCCATGCCAACGAGCTCGATGAGCATGTTGGTCGCGGTGTTGTCGCTGAGCACAATCATGAGAACGGCAAGATCGCGAATCGGCATCGAAACCTGACCCGGCGTGAGGTGGCTCAGGACGCCGGAACCGCCAACGAAGCTTTCCCGAGAAACGGTGATCGTGGTTTCGAGGGAAAGCTTGTCTTCGATCGCCTGTTTGAAGAGTTCGACGAGAACAGGGATTTTGATCGAACTCGCCTGGGTGAGAACGAGATCCTGATGGATGCCGAAGCTGTCGCCCGACTTCAGATCTTTGATGAAAACTCCGAAGACGCCGTTCATCGAGGCGACGCGCTCGGCGAGTTTCTGCTCGAAACGTTCGCGAAGGAGATCGTGCGCGGGCGGTCTCTCATCGTCCGATTGACCGGACGCGAGGCCCGGTGTGAATAGCAATGCGGCTAAAATCATAATGGCGGCAAGATGACTGCGGGAATGATTTTTCATTTTCTAATTTTCATTGGGAAGGCTTCGATACGGCTTCACCGACAGCGACCGGAAGCGGAAGCGCGTGGTGTCGCGCAAAAAGCGCAGGCCTTCGCCGAAGACATGGACCTTGGATGTGCCGGCGCGCCTCGCTTGTGTACCAACCGGAATTTCGCGGACCCGTAAGCCCTTGCGAATCGCCATGGCGGGGATTTCAATTTCATAAGAGAAGCCGTCGGTTGAGAGATCGATTTCATCGGCAGCCTCCTTTGTCCAGGCTTTGATTCCGGCAAGCACGTCGGTGAGTCGTTGTCCGAACAGAAGTGAAAAGTAGGCGCTGACGAGGCGATTGCCGAAGGTTCGGACCAGGCCGGCTTCTTCGTCACGCCCGCTCGCTTTTCGAAAGCGGGTGCCGAGCACGACATCCGCGTTTCCGTCACGCAGCACTTCGAAGAGCCGTTTTAAATCGTTGGGAAAAAACTGAAGATCGGCGTCAAATTCAGCCTGATAGCGGCCGCGGGCGTGACTCATGCCGACACGAACCGCGTGTCCTTTTCCGCGGTCGTTTTTATTTTCTATGCAGCGAATCGCGGAATTGAGCCGGGCGGCGTTTGTGACGATTTCACCGGTTCTGTCGCTGCCGCCGTCGACGACGAGGATTTCAGTCGACGAGGGGAACGCTTCTGTGACAGCGGCCAGGCAGTCCTCGATCGTTTCTTCCTCGTTCATCGTGGCGATGATGATTGAAAGTTCCGGTGTATCCACAAAAGAGGTTCGCTTTCTAATCCATTTGGCATTCGTGCCGCGCGAGAATAGATTCCATGCGCGCGGGGTCGATCTTTCCCTGTGCATTTCTCGGAATCTCATTCAGCCGTATCCAAACTTTGGGCGTCTTCCACGGGGTGAGCTGCTGCCGGATCGCGTTTCGCAACATTTCCTCGCCGACATCGGCGGAGTTGGGATGCGGGACGTAGACACCGACGAGCGCCTGCCCCCATTTCTTGTCGGGGACCCCGGCGACATACACGTCCCGCACGAGCGAAGCAGCCAGCAGAATTCGCTCGATCTCCTCCGGTGCAACGTTTTCGCCACCGGTGATGATCATGCGGTCGGCTCGGCCGCTTACGGTCAAACGTCCGGAATTGTCGATTGATCCTAAATCGCCCGAGACCCATTCCGCGGCGCAGGCCGGATTTTCAGGAATGTATCCGCAAAATAATGACGGGCCTGCGAGGACGATACGGCCCGTTTTCCCTGCCGGTGCTTCTTGCCCGTCATCGTCGACAACCTTGATCGCGATGTGCGGAAGCGGTCGCCCGCTGGTTCGGTCTCCGTCGAGAAAGGCCCCCGGCTTTTGGGCGGTGGCCATCGCGGCGGTTTCGGTTGCGCCGTACGTCAAGACGACGGGGAGGCCGATTTCCGCCGCTCGATCCAGCAGGGGCTGGGCGCTCGCCGCGCCGCCGAGGAAGAGATAGTGAGCCGATTGCAGCCAAAAATGGAGTGCCGGTTGGTGGAGAAGCACTTGAAGTTGCGCGGGGACGAGCGACACCGAGTAACGTTCAAGATCACGTGGCGGTTCGCCTTCCTTTAGCCGGCGCCACTCGAACGGCACCAAGCGGCCGCCGGCAATGATCGCACGAATCGCTTGCATCAGGCCGCTCACGTGATGCAGAGGCAGAACGCAAACATGAGTAAGGCCTCGGGCTGCAAAGACATTTGCGAAACCTTCGGCGGAAGCGGTCAGCGTGCGCCAATTGTGCCGAACAAAACGCAATCGGCCGCTGCTGCCGCCGGTGGGAATCAGGATCTCCCCGCGCGAAGACCGGCGGTATGGCTCGATGGCGTCGCGTGCGGCCTGCCATTCGCGCGGTCCCCAGTCGGGGTTCGCGATAACGACGGTTCTTTGGCGAAGGAGATGCGCGAAGACGTTCGCCAAAAATTCGACCGGATCCGGCTCGCAGACAAAACAGGGCTCCTGATGCCCCGGCCCGGATTCGGTCAGCACCGCATCCAGGCGGACACGAAACCGGATCGCTTCGGGTGCTGGAAGCCAGTCCGTTAGAAGAAGTCTTTTTTCAGGTAGATCGTCGTCCGCCATCGGAAAAGTTCCATTTTCGCCATTCATGGACGGCTGTCGATCTGAGAAGTCTCGAACGCAGGGAACATCGCCGCAACGAAACCTTGCACTCATGCCACGCGTTCGCGAGGATGCCGACCCAATCATTTTTAATCGTCTGCCCATGAAAACACTTCCCCTCTTCGCAACGGTCGCTCTCCTATCCGCGGTCATTGCACCGTCTCTTTCCGCGGTAAGTCCGGATCTCGCCGAGCTGGCCGAGACGATTGACCAGCGCCTCGACGATCCGGCACTCGCGGAGTCGCACTGGGGCGTGCTGATCGAATCAGCGGACACGGGAGCGATCTGGTATGAGCGAAACGCCGACCGGCTCTTCGTTCCGGCTTCCAACCAAAAGATCCTCGTCGCCGCGGCCGCTTACCGCTCCCTCGGTCCGGATTTTTGTTTTGAAACGACCCTGCATCGCACTGGGGAGATTGTTGACGGTGTCCTGCAGGGGGACCTGGTCGTTGTGGGACGCGGGGATCCAAGCATTTACAACCGCTTCTATTCGGATTCGACGGAGGCGTTCAGGGATTGGGCGCGACAGCTGAAGGAACAAGGCATTCGCCGAATCGCGGGAAACGTCATTGGCGACGACGACGAGTGGGAGGATCGGCACACCGGAAGCGGCTGGCCGATGGACGAGATCACGCCTTGGTATTACGCGGAGTACGGACCGCTGACATTTAACGAAAACTACATCGACATCCGTTTCGTCCCGCCGTCCACGGTCGATGGCGAGCTGGTTATCGAACCAAATGTGGAAAGCGACTATTACACACTGGTGAACAACGTCGAGGTGGTGGCGGAAGGAAGCAACCGGATCTGGATGTCGCGTCCGATGTTTTCGAATACGATCACCCTCGGCGGTCGCGTCGCAGCCGGCAGCCGTCCTTTTGAAGAGACTCCGACGATTACGAACCCGACCCTGTTTTACGCGACCGCGCTGCTGGAGGTTTTGGAAGAGGAGGGGATCACCGTTGACGGTGCGGCGGTCGACTGCGACGACATTTCCGGCTGGAAAGAGCGCCGGGAAGATTTTCCGGTCGTCGTGACCCATCGCTCGCCGCCATTGAGCAAGATCATTCCGCTGTTCATGAAACGCAGTCAGAATATGACCGCGGAGAACCTGGTGCATACGATGGGATGGCATTCCACTGGTTTCGGCAGTTTCAGCGCCGGCCGGGAGGTTGTGCGGGAGAAATTGGCGGAGTTTGGAGTCGATCCGGAGCGCTACCGCTTCGCGGACGGTTCCGGTTTGTCGCGTTATAATCATATCACTCCGCGCCAGATTGTGGCGATTAACCGCGGCATGTACGAAAGCGAATTGCGCGATCTCTGGCTCGAGAGTCAGGCGGTCGCCGGTGTCGATGGCACCTTGCGCAGGATCAGCAAAGACTCGCCTCTGACCGGGAATGTCCGCGCCAAGACCGGCACGCTCTCCACGGTTCGCTCGCTTTCAGGATTTATCACAACCGCCGGCGGCGAAACGGTTTTGTTTTCCATCCTGAACAACGGAAGCCTCCGGGGCGCGCCGGCTGTAGATAAGGTCAGTCATTCGGTATTAGAATTGATCGCGCAATTTGACCGGCAGCCGGAAGCGGCCAAGGCGGGACGCTGACTGAGGTAAAACTTGTCGCGGCACGACTGCCGGCGGACTTGCGCGCCAGCTGTCGCGGCACTAGAACTTCTTCATGAGCATCGAACAAAGAATTGTTGAACTTGGTCTGGAACTCCCCCCGCCGCCGTCTCCCGCGGGGAACTACGTGCCCGCGGTGCGCACTGGAAATCTTCTTTATATCGCGGGTCAACTGCCTGTGCGGAACGGCGAGATCACACATACCGGGCAAGCCGGCAAGGAACACACCGTGGAGAGCGCGAGAGAAGCGGCGCGCGTGGCGGCGTTGAACACACTCGCGGCGATCAAGGCCGGCGCCGGAAGTCTGGATGCCGTCAAACGGATCGTATTCGTCAACGGCTTCGTGAATGCGGTATCCAATTTTCCTGACAGTCCCGCGATTTTAAACGGCGCTTCTGACCTGTTTGTCGAGGTCTTTGGGGAAAAGGGAAAACATGCGCGAGCGGCGGTATCGGTCGCTGGCCTGCCTCGTCATGCCGCAGTCGAGATTCAGGTTGTCGTGGAACTCGAGTAAGGCGGACGGGCAAGCGTGTGAGCCGATGCGCTTCCACTCATTGAGTCGAGGCCTGTTTTAACGCGTCGAGGATTGGACCTCGTGCTGCACGCGTGGATTTGAATTCGTGCCGGGGGGGAGGGCCGCTGGAAGCGGGGTGGCTTTGACGAGAAGCGGATGGTTCAGCGGAATGCGCCGGATAGCGCTGGACATCGTTTTGCCGCATCCGGATGATATGAATAAATATGGACGATACTTACTCCGATGAACAGCTGCGGCTGGCGGCGCGCCTTTATTATGTGGATGGGAAGGGGCAGGTGGAGATAAGCCGTTTTATGAAAGTTTCTCAGGCGAAGGTTTCCCGCTTGCTGGCGCTGGCGCGGGAGCGCGGGATTGTGCAAATTTCGGTCGCCGAGTATGAGTCGCGCAATCAGGTTCTGGAGAAACAGCTTTGCGAGAGATTTGGTCTGCGCTGGGCAGCAGTGATCAAGACGGTGGATGGGTTGAGTCGCGAGAATGTCCGTCGAACGGTTGCGCATTTCGGCGCGCCCGTGGTGGCCGGAGTTCTGGAAGGGAAGCGATACGTCGCCATTGCCGGCGGGCGAACGATGCGGGAGCTGATTGATCATTTGCCGGAGATGCGAGGCAGCCAGACCACGGTCGTTCAGGCGATGGGAAGCATCGACGCGGCTGTGGGACCACTCGACGCACTGGAGCTGGGGCGCGTTCTTTCGCGTAAACTTGGGAGTTCCTACTTCACGCTGAACACGCCGGCATTCGTGCCGGACAAGCAAACGCAGGACATGTTTCTCGGACTGGATCAGATCCGTACGGTTTGGAAATGCTTTGCGGAGGTCGATCTGGCGCTGGTCGGGATTGGAGACCTGCAGGATTCTGTATTCGTGGAACGGAATGTTTTGACGCAGGAGGCATTGAAAGCGTTGACCGAGCAAGTTGGAGTGGTAGGGGAAATCTGCGGACGGTTTTTCGACAAGAAGGGCCGGGAGTGCCGGTCGGAGTGGCACGATCGCGTGATCAGTATTGAACTCGATCGCTTGCGAAAAGTGCCGGAAGTGATTGGTGTGGTCGCGGGAGGGGCGCGGAGCGAGGCGATCGCGGCGGCGGTACGGGGAAGAATCGTCAAGTCATTGCTCATTGATGATGCGGGAGCCGAGACTCTTCTGGAAAGTCTCGAAAAGAAGGCTCCGGCTTCCGCTCGCAAAAGACGGTAGCGAATCGAGCATTCGCTTCGGGAAGCGCGGGAAGGCCACTTTTTGATTTGTACCTTGAAAAGAAACACGCTCGATTTGGGGTGAATAATTATTCTGCATTTTTCAATTTGACCCTTCTTGTCGATCGACTCAGGTTAACGGTGAAGTTCATCAAGCTTTCTGCATTTGAACCTTTAGCTAGCCAAGATTATGAAGATACGAACCCTCGTGCCCCCGTGTGTCGCGACGCTTGCCGCGTTTGCTTTGTCGTTGACCTCCGCCGCGCAGGAGACGCCGTTTGTTCTTGCGGACTTTGAAGAATTCGGGGGCGCCGCGGAAGGGACGGTTTTTCTGCGCTACCCGGGTTTTTCCGACAATTACGGCCACGCTCCACATGGTCGCGGGGAACTCGATTTTTCCCAGGTGCGCAGTGTTCTCGACCTTCCCGAGGAAGCCGCAGGCAATCCGGCGATTGGCGAACAGGTGTTGCACCTGCGCTGGGAATACCTGCCGGAGGGGCATCCTGACGCACCTCTTAATTATCGTTATTCGCGGGTTCGAACGGTGCCCTACTCGCCATCGCATATTACCGATCCGGTGATATCCTTTGAGCATCCGCTGCGTTTTGATATTTTTACCAACGAGCCGCTTGAGGTAGCCTTGCTGCTTCGCGAGACGGACTCCGATGGCGAGTATGGAAGCAACGGAGGGAGGTCCGGGTCGGTGAAATGGGTCGGAGGCCGGGATGAGTCGGGGAATACGATCCGGAAAGCCGTACCGATTCCGCCCAACCGGTGGGTAACGGTCGAGTTTACTATTCCGTTGCTCGCCGAGTCGGCCCTGGCCCGGACCGGCAGCGGTCCTTTGACCTCGACTACGGGCAAAGGTGTTTTGGAAGCCTTGGGCTTCGTCGGACTTCCCGGTGTCACCTATAATGTCTATCTGGACAATTTCGTCATCGCGCCTGCCAATCACGCGTTGCAGGTTCGTTCGGCGGTTCCGGGAACCACTCCCGAGCCGGGTCTTTACCATTATGATCCGGGCACCGAGATCACCTTGACGGCGCCGGCGGAGGTTGAGGCGGCGGACGCGATCCACAGCGTGATCGGATGGCACGGAACCGGAGCGGCCGAATCCGGCACAGGCGAGAGCCTCACTCTGACTTTGGACGAACCGACCGTGGTTGATTGGGTTTGGGAGAGCGAATACCAATTGCCCGACAGTTGGAAATTGGAGCATTTTGGAACGCTTGATGCCGATCCGCATGCCGATCCTGACGGGGACTCCTTCAACAACCTCACTGAGTATCTTCGGGGTTCGGATCCGAATACAGCCGAGCCTTTACTCGGAAGCGACGGAATCGCGCGGCCGCTCTTGGAGAATGTGCAGCGCGATCCAACTCTGTCCGCGGAATGGGAAGTGAAAGATTATGGCAGCGGTTTCCGGGGCGCCTGGGAAGCCTCGAATGCCCACCGATTTGCCAACAATCCGTATCATCCGGATGGCGGGCCTGTCGACGTTGTCGATTTTGTCAGCTTTGACGGTCCGCGCCTGATTGTACGGGAGGATGTCTGGCAGGAGGAATGGAAGGATGGCACCTATGAGACCACGTTCTCCGTCGGCGACACGAAAGGCGTCGCCATTTATTTTCGCTACCAGGATGAATTGAACTGGTATCGGGTTTTTGTTACCGGCGATGCGCCCACCGGGGCGCATCGACCCGTTCTTGGGCTATCGGTTCAGAAACGCGTCAATGGGCAATATTATTCGATTCTGGAACAGGATACCGGATTGGCGCTCGATCCCGAGGATCAAATGTATTTCAAGCGTGCCCGGATCACGGTAACGGCCGACGGCGATCAATTCGCGATTGAAGCGTCGGGCTGGGACACGTTTCTTCCTCAGCCGGAGTGGGCCGGACCCGGCGATTTTGGCTACGTATCGTTCAGCTTCAATGATCCGGACTTTGAATACGGAAGAGCTGGCATCGGCACCTGGGCGATGGGTAAATCGAACAGTCCCACCGACCTCATTCCTGTTGCTGACGGTGCGCTGTTCGAATACTTCGAAATCCGCCGGGACAGCGCGACTGTTCTCTTCGAAGATTGGTCGGCCGTACCGGCAAACGGGGAATTGCCAGCTGGGTGGGTAAATGCTTATGCGCAAGGCCACGCGCTGGCGGGCCAATGGCGGCAGAGTGCTCATGGATCCATCGTGCAGCGGAATGCCACGGCCGGGAGCGATTTGCAGGCGGGCGGGGAAGGGCCGATTCTGTTGATCCCCGCGCCCGAGGCGGAAAATGCCATTTTGGAAATCGGGATGCATTCGTTCATTCATCGGCAGCACCCTTCGGAACCGAGAGCTTTCGGCTTTGTATTCGATTATATCGATTCGGAAAACTATGGCCGGGTGTTCTTTTCCAATGTGCTGTCGGGAACAAAAGTCGAATTCGACGCGACGATCGTTCAGGACCAGCATCCACTGGGCGTATCGGTTGCAAGGAAAGTAAACGGCGTCTGGACCGATGTGGAGATCAACGGGGACGGCTACTTCGTTCACAAGGACGCGCATCCATTTGCTGTTTTCTTTTCGCGCGTTGGAGACCGTTACGCGTTGAGCATACAAGAACGCGATCGAGGGGAAACTATGTATCGATATCAGTGGGACGACGCCAGCGGTCCAGCTGCAGGCGGCCGTCATGGATTGGCCACTTGGGGCGGTGCCAATACCCATTTCCTCTATGCGAACCTTTACGGCGTTGAAGTCGCTCCAGGCGTGGAAGGTCTCCAGATCGTATCCATCACGAAGGATGGCGACAATATTGTCTTGGCCATCAACAACCCGGGCGAGGGTCCCTATATAGTACAGCGGACGACGGACTTGATCGGAGATTGGGAAACCGTTGACACGGAACGGACGGAATCGGTTTGGACCGGACCTATACCGGCGGGCGAGGCGCGTGTATTCTGGAGGCTGACCCGTTAAGCCTCCACGGTCGGCGAGAACATCCGTGGCAATCAGATGAAACGAACGATGAAGAACCAGACACGAAGGGATAAGGGACCCCATCGCGGAGCGGTTCAATCGGCGTTCTCTCTCATTGAGCTTCTAACCGTCATTGCGATCATCGGTATTCTTGCCGCTATTCTTGTGCCGGTAGTTGCGGCGGCCCGGGAGCAGGGAAAACGCGCCTCCTGCCAGTCCAGCATCCGCCAGCAATTGATCGGCATGCACATGTACGGCGAGGCGAACCACCACGGATTCTGGAATGTAATCAGCGAAAGCGAGGATACCGCTCCGATTGATTTATATCCGGATTACGTCGACGACGTGGGGGCTTTTATCTGTGCCGGCACGAAGAACCGGATCCGGGATGATTTTCGTGACCGTGCGGGAACTCTTCGCGATCTGGCGAGTAACGCGCGGAATCGGGATGATGATCGCGGCGGACACAGTTATGAATATTTCGGCGTTTATTTGTATGGAGAACTGGCGGGGATCGTGAAGACACCGGCGACGGTGCTCGGACGCGAAACCTTTACGCTTCTGGTCACCGACAGCGACGACTTCGGGATCAATAACTGTCCAGATGAGTCGAATAACCATGGCGAATCCGGCTGGAATTGGGGCTTTGCCGATGGCCATGTCAGGTGGATCCCGAGAAGCGAAACGAACGCGGCGTTCCGCGCGAGTTTTCAGTCCGGTCAACCGTGCCCCTGATTCCATTCCATGGTTGCACTCGATCTAGTTGTTTTCAGCATCTATCTGGTCGGCCTGCTGGCAATGGGCTCGATCTTCGTCCGGCTGAAGTCGACGGACGAAATGTTCGCGGCCGGAGGACAGTCGCCTTGGTGGCTTTCAGGGCTCTCGGCCTTTATGACGACGTTCTCCGCCGGAACGTTCGTGATTTGGGGCGGCATTGCGTATCGATACGGGTTGGTCGGCGTTTCAATTCTGGTGGTCATCGGAATTGCCGCGATCCTGGTCGGACGAATTCTCGCCGGGCGCTGGAAAGCTTTCGGCTATGTTTCCGCGGCGGAGTTCATCGACGCCCGATTTGGACGCTCGCTGGTTCAATTATATACGTGGCTCCAGGGGACCGTCGGGATCTTCACAATGGGCGGCACGATTTACGCGCTCGCGGTGATCGTCACGGCATTGATCCCGATGCCGGAGGGCCATTTTCTCGCGGATCCGGAAACGGGTCATTTTTCGGTGACCGCCGCGTCGCTGATTCTGTGCGCGGTCGTCATCGCTATCACGACGGGCGGGGGACTTTGGGCGGTGCTGATGACGGATGCGCTCCAGTTTATTATTCTCACGATCGCCGTTCTTATTGTTGTTCCCCTGATTCTTTTGCGCGTCGGCGGGGCGGGAGAGTTTCTTTCGGCGGCGCCGGAAGGGTTCTTCTCGCCGGTTTCGGATGATTTTACCTGGATCTTCCTCGCGGGATGGAGCCTGGTCTTCTTTTTTAAACTTGGCGGAGAGTGGGCTTACGTGCAGCGGTTCGCGTGCGTTCCATCGCAGCGGGACGCCCGAAAATCTTCTTACCTTTTCGGTGTACTCTACCTTGTCAGCCCGTGGATCTGGATGTTGCCGCCGATGGCATACCGGCTGATCGATCCGGATGCCAATTACGAACAGGCTTATATTTTAGCCTGCCAGACCGTTCTTCCCGCCGGAATGCTCGGTCTGGCTATTGCGGCGATGACCTCGGCAACCGCCAGTACTGCGACAACAATTCTGAATGTGTTTGCCGGTGCCTTCACTACGGAATTTTACCGCAATCTGTTCCGTCCGTCCGCCAGCGAAAAGGAACTCGTTGTGGCCGGCCGCCTTATTACGCTGCTGCTTGGCGGAATTACTGTTGCGGGGGCGCTGCTGATCCCGCGAATGGGGACGTACACCAACTATATTCTCGCTTCGGTCGCCATTCTTACGGGGCCGCTGGTTCTGCCGACGATCTGGGGACTGTTTTCCAAGAAGATCGGTCTGGGGACGGCTTGGACCGTCACGCTTTCGGGCGTGGTTGCCGGTTTGTTTGTGAAATTCGGGTTTGGCGCGGATGGATGGTTCGAGGGGATCGAGATTCTGTCGCCGATAGCGAATTTAGTTCAGATCAACGAGCGAATTTCGGAGATTGTTATGGGAACGGTTTTCCCGCTCGTTCTCCTGGGCGGAGCGGAGGTGCTGCTCCGCAAGCCGTGTCCCGGCTGGGAGCGGGTGGCTGCTCACCGGTCAGTTCATGTGGTAACGCCTCCCGTCGCACCCTCGACGTTTCCCGCGCGCATCTGCGGATGGTCGACTTGCGCGGTGGGTCTCCTGATGCTCGGTTTGGCGGTTATATCGAGAACCGATCTGGCGGTTATTGGAACTTTTGCCGTCTGCTTACTGGCGGTCGGAGCATCTATTCTTTATGGATCGGCCCGGATGAGCCGGACGGTGGAAGCGGGGGACGGAAAGGACTATGCTCCAAAGGAGGAAGCGGTGCGATGAGGCTGTGTCTTGTGAATCGCAACGTGATCGGTTTTCTTTCGGCGGCCCTTCTCGCCGTCGCGCTTCCAGCGGCCGCGGAGAATGCGCGGAACCTGCTTGTCATCTCCGTGGACGGGCTGAAACCGGAGTACGTGATGAACCCGGAGGGGCACGGACTGAAGATTCCAAATTTGCGTCAGCTTCTCGCGGAAGGCGCTCACGCGATGAGCGTCAAGGGCGTGTTTCCCGCTAGCACATTTCCTTCTCACGCAACTCTCCTGACGGGAGCCTCCCCGGCGGAGCATGGCATCTATTTTAACCGTCCTTTTGATCCGGATTCGAGGGAGTCAGGAGAGCGCTGGGATTGGTATTATGACGATATTCAGGCGCTAACGATTTGGAAGGCTGCGGCGGATGCGGGGCTTCGAGTGGCGAACGTCGGCTGGCCGGTCAGTGTGGGTGCTTTGGACATTCACGACAACATTCCGGAACGTGTCGTCGGCTCCAGCGACCCCTGGGTGCGATCTCACGCGACTCCCGGACTGTTGGAAGAGCTGGAATCGCGGAGATTGAATGCCTGTCTGGCCGCCGCCGCGGACCGTCCCGCGTCGCGCGACTGGATGCGGACTTGTTACGCCCTGGAGATTATCCGAAGAAGAGCGCCAAACCTGTTAACCGTCCATCTGGCCGCCACTGATTCCGCGCAGCACAGTCACGGTCCCTTTGCCGCTCCCGTTTATGAGGTGATCGAAGAAATTGATGAAATGATCGGCCTGCTGACCGAGGCGTTTCGGGAGATGGATCCCGATGCGCTGGTCGCGGTGGTCTCCGACCATGGACACGCGGCGGTAACGCAAGTCATGCGGATCGACGCCGCCTTCGTGCGCGAAGGGTTGGTTACGCTCGATCCGCAAGGAAGCAACTTTTCTGAATCCGAGGTGGCGGACTGGATAGCGTTGCGCTGGCCGTCGGGTGGATCCGCTCCTGTTTTTCTGAAAAACCCGGAGGACGCGGAGGTTCGGACGTCGGTTGAAACATACCTGCGCGGCTTGGCCGCGGACCCGGATCACGGGATCGCGGCGATTCTGGATCGGGAGGAAATCGCAAGGCTGGGAGGCAATCCGCATGCCGATTTCTGGATTGATCTGCGGGCTGGATTCACCTTCAGCCAATACCTGGGAGGACAGCTGACCGCACCTCGAAGCAGGATCGGAACGCATGGCTATTCACCGGATCAGCGCGAGATGGATTCCGTCTTCCTGATGGCGGGATCGGGAGTGATGGCGGGCGCGCGTGTGGGCAGGGTTGACATGCGGACCATTGCTCCGACGTTGGCCGCGGCACTCCGTATTCCTTTTTCGGAGGCGGCAAAGGATCCGCTGCCGATCCTTGATTTTGCCGGAATCGGTTCCGGTTTTCGGTTTGTATTGGCCGACTTCGAGTCGCTGGGCGGGAGCAATGACAGTACCGTATTGTTTCGTTCTCCGGGTTTCTCGGGCGACAACTACGGGTTCGATTCCGAGGGGCCGAATTTTGCCCGTGTGACCAAGGTTCAGGAGCTTCCGTCCGCGGTGGCTGGAAATCCCTCGATCGGCGACGAAACGATGCATGTCGGTTTTCGCTTTTCGCCGGAGGGAGCGGTGGATTTGGACCATCGTTACGTGCGGTTGAGAACTGTGCCCTTCGCCCCCGCGTATCACGCGGATCCTGTTATCTCCTTTGAGCATGTCTTTCAGTTCGATGTCTATGTTTCGGAACCATTAGAGGTTGTTTTGATGGTCCGGGAGACCGATTCGGCTGAAGCACTGGGGGAACCCGGGGGACGGAGCGGAAACGTAAAATGGCTGGGGGGATCGGAACGAGTCGGGAACGCGATTCTTTTGGGGAAGCCGGTTCCGGCTGGGGAATGGGTGACCGTTTCGTTCGACATTCCCGTGCTTGCGGCTGAGGCGGTTGCCCGCACCGGGGAAGGTCCGTTGGTGTCGAGTACAGGTAAGGGCGTCTTTGAGGCGCTGGCTTTCATTGGCGAGCCGGGTAAATCGTACGACGTATATTTGGACAATTTTTGCATGGTCAGCGCTCCGGCCGACCTCCGTATTGAACAAGTCTACCGGCAGGGGGAGACTATCCATTTAGAAATATGGAATCCGTCGGGCCGATTCTACCGCGTGGAGCGCGCGACGGATTTAAATGGCGAGTGGGAAACCATCGCCGCGGAACAGGCGGGCGAGTTTTGGAACGGAGGTATTCCAGTGAGTGAAACTCGGTCTTTCTGGCGGCTCGTCCGATGACAGGGGAATTGTAAGCACCGTATGAAGTTTTTACGCACAATCCTTCTCAAGTCGACGCCGCCATTCGTCGTATTTTTCGCGCTGAGCCTGTCCGTATTCGGTGATTCTCAGCCGGCGGGCGGAAAGGTGCTCATGATCTCAATCGATGGATTGAAGCCGGCATACGTTTTTCATGCGGACGAGCACAATCTGAATATCCCCAATCTTCGCCGATTGGTGAACGAAGGGAGCTCGGCTGCGATGAAAGGTGTGCTTCCGACCAGCACGTATCCGAGTCACACCACCTTGGTCACGGGCGTTTCTCCTGCACGGCACGGTATCGCGCATAACAAGCCGTTCGATCCGACCGGGGCGGCGGTCAATCGCTGGTACTGGTACGCGGAGGATATTCAGGTGCCTACGCTTTGGGCGGCCGCCGCGGCGTGCGGCCGTACGGTGGCGGCTCTCAGCTGGCCGGTTACCGTCGGGGCGGATGACATTCATTATAATATTCCTGAATTCGCCGGAACAAGGACGCCGGAGGATCTGAAGATGGTTCGCGGGTTCGCCACTCCGGGACTCATGCGCGAAATCGAGGAAACGGCCGGGGAGTATGCCGTCGATGTCACTCATCCGATTAAGCGCGATTGGACGCGGACCCGTTATGCCGTCGAACTGATCCGGAGGAAAGCCCCCGATTTCTTCACGGTGCATCTGGCGGCGACCGATACGATGCAGCATCGCCATGGCCCCTATACTCCGGAGGCTTTGCACGCGATCGAGGAAGTGGATGCCATGGTCGGTCAGATCGTCCACGCGTACCGCGAGCAAGCGTCTGATGGCGTCGTCTGTATCGTTTCGGACCACGGATTCGCCATGGTCGAGCGGGTTATGCGGCTGGACGCGGCCCTTGCCCAGGCGGGATTATTCGAGGCCGATCTCGCGATCGAGACCTTCGCTCCGGCGGCTGTCACGGAATGGACCGCGATGCGCTGGCCGGCAGGAGGTTCCTCGGCAATCTTTCTGAACGATCCGAACGACGACGATGCCCAAGAGCGCGTGAAGGCTTTACTGGGGCAGCTTGCCTCGAATCCGGACTATGGTATCGCGGCTGTTCTCGACCGGAAGGAGATCGCGCGGATCGGGGGAGATCCCGCCGCCGATTTCTGGGTTGATTTTGTGCCGGGCGTGATTCCAAGCACGCATCTTCGCGGCGCCCTCACGGCGCCGACAGGCCCCCGTGGAACGCACGGTCATTTGCCCGATCATCCGGAGATGGATGCAACATTTATCCTTTCCGGGAAGGGAATTCGCCAAGGAATCCGTCTTGGCCGGATCGATATGCGCAGTGTCGCGCCGACGATCGCTGCCGTCCTTTCCGTTCCGTTCCCCTCGGCTGAGCTGCCGCCGCTTGCTGTATTTGTCGATAACGCGCCGGTGGCGGCTGATTAACCCGCACGTTAAAAATTTATTCATTTATGTCATTTACATCGGACGAGAAAAGCATGAAGCAAATCAAAGAACCCGAGCGCGACGTTCCCGTTTTTTCCGAGGTCGACGTCCTGGTTGTCGGCGGCGGTCCCGCTGGAATTACGGCTGCGCTCGCGGCGGCCGAGTACGGCTTGAGCGTTGCCCTGATCGAAGGAAGGAGCTTTGTCGGCGGCAATATGACGATTGGCTTGCCGGTGCTCGGCTTTCTCAGTCAAAAGCAAGTCCAGATCATCCAAGGATTGCCTCAGAAACTGATCGACCGCCTCCGGGAACGCGGCGCGGCCAGTGAGCATCGCCCCTGTCCATTGCACATGAGTTTGACTCTTGTGGAGCCCGAGGCGGTGAAAAACGTTGCCTTGGAAATGCTGGTCGAGGCGGGGGTGAAGGTTTCGCTTTACACCCAATGCGCTGAAGTGGTGATGGAGGATAGCCGTATCCGTGGGGTCATTACGGAAAGCAAGGCAGGGAGGGAAGCGATTCTCGCCAAGAGGGTGATCGATTGCAGTGGCGATGCCGACGTTTCGTATCGCGCTGGGGTTCCGTGTGAATTCGGCAACGAGGAGGGCGGGGTGCAACCGCCGACTTTAATGTTTTGTATGGCGAATGTGGATACGGAAAAGCTGCGGCAAAGTATCGTCAATAAACCGCGCACGTATCTCACGGACTTTATCCCCGCGGAATATTTCGGCCAGAACCAGCAGTTTATCGTCGTCGGTTTTCGGGAGCTTGTGCAACAGGCGCGAAAGGATGACGGTTTCAATATTCCGAATGACCGAACCATTATTATTACGGGACTGCGTGCCGGGGAAACATGGATCAATATGACGCGGGTTCGCGGGGTCGATGGAACGGACCCGCGAAGCCTCACGCGGGGAGAGATAGAGGCGCGGGAGCAGATCAAGGATATCGTTGCGTATTTAAATAAATACGTGCCCGGTTTCGAGGCGGCCTGGTTTTCAAAGATGGCGCCATGTTTGGGCATTCGCGAAACGCGCCGAACTGTCGGCGAATACGTGCTGAACCGGGATGACCTTTTGAGCTGCCGGCATTTTGACGATGCCGTGGCTGTGGCGAGTTATCCGATCGATATTCATCGTCCGAACGACGAGGGCTGCACCCTCGAATGGTGCGGGGATTGTTACGATATTCCTTACCGTTCACTCGTTCCCCTGAAGGTGGAGAATCTTTTGGTGGCCGGACGATGCCTTTCCGCCACGCACGAGGCGCTCGCCGCCGTTCGTGTGATGGCGCCTTGCATGGCGATGGGCGAGGCCGCGGGGCGGGCGGCGGCGCTTTCCGTAAAGGACGAAGTGACGCCGAGGCAACTCGATGTTGGGAAGCTTCGGCAAGAACTGCTCGCGGCGGGGGCCTATTTAAGGGAGAAGCCGGCCAATCGCCTTGAAGTTGATGCCGGGCTATAACCGGGATGTTTTATAGGAACTTAGCCCATGATAACTGCTTTTGAGGTACTTGCCAATGGATATGAAGTATATGCTGCGAAATGAAAACAAGAAATAGAGAAAAGAATCCGAAGAATATCGACCTTCTCCACAGGGGATATTCTTCAACCCCGAGTAAAAGCCAGGCTTTTACTCTGATAGAGCTACTTACTGTAATTGCTGTCATAGGAATCTTGGCGGCGCTCTTAATTCCAGTTGTAGGTATGGCACGGGAGCATGCTCGGCGGGCCACCTGCAAGTCGAACCTCCGGGAAATTTACACGGCAATCGTCATGCTGGCGGAAGATTATCATGATGGAAATATTCCGGATGTTTCGATTCAGACCTCTGAGGATGCAACCTACAATCCGGGAACGCCTTATCATATCGCGTCGCAAGTGCTCGACGCGTTTATGAACAATTATGGCCTGACGGAGGATGTCTTTTATTGTCCATCGAATCCGGATTGGAACGGGCGCCGCGCATCGTTCTGGGAGGGGGTCTGGGTGCAGCGGGGACAAACGCCGATAGGGTATACGGTTATTGCGGGAAACCGGAGCGTGTGGGCGAATATCCCGGTTCGCGATTATCCGATGTCGCTCAGCCGGGAATCGTTCCGCACCGAATTCGCGGCCGACCTGACCGTGAGGCAGGGCGGCTCGTTCGCGGAGCGCACTAACCACTGGGACAGTTCCGGAGGGGCGCCCGCCGGTGCGAATGTGATCCACATTCACGGTAATGTTGAATGGCGCCCGTTTAAGGAAATGGCTCCCGGAACGAGCGCGGCGCATCAGCCATATTGGTAAGCGCCTTTCGTCTAGAAGTTAACTAACCCTTAAGCAACCCAATTCAGTTAAATTTCGGTATGAAGACTACAAACTTTTTGAATATTTCCGTGATGTGGGCGGTGGTGACGGCCGCGGCCCAGGCCAGCCTGCCTCTCGGCTGGGATGAACCGTCTGGCGGATACCAGGTTATTTATGATGCCGCTGATGGCGTTTGGCCGCATGGCACAAGCCCCTACTGGGATATCGACCCGTTTCGCGGGGATCATTATACGGGTGAAACATCCTATGTAAGGATCGATGATTTAACAGGTGAACCGGCTCTATACATGAGTGAAGCGGACTTTGATGGTTGGCCTTCTTATTCGCTCGCCCACAGCGGCGGTGACGGGACCCCGACCGATAAAATGACCATCGATTTCCGATTCCGGTTGCTGCGGCCGGAAGGGCTGGCGGCGGATGCGCGGAATCATTCTTCGTTTCGGGTGAATGTTTGGCGTCCAGCGGCGGACTGGGCCTCATCCGTCCGGTTCGCGGTCACCTTTTCCGAAACTGAAATTTCGTACGTAAATGGCGCGACCGCACCGTATGCGTTTGGAACCGATTGGCACGATGTCCGGATCACGATCGACGTGGCGGAGTCGATATTCCGGCTCTATGTCGATGGCGGTACGACTCCGGTATTTGTGGAGAGCGGAACGCAGAATCAAGCGGCGGAGCGGAACTGGATTCTCTTCGGACAGCAGGGACCCGGTGTTTATGGAGACGTCCATCTGGCTTATTTTAAATGGACGAATCAAGATATCGCCATCGAGCCAGAAGCTCCCGTCGGTGTGCCGGCGGTGGAGATTCGGCCCGCGACAGTGCTGGAGCTTCCGACGGAGGAGGGAAGGCATTATGTCGTCACGCGAACGGATGAGGCCGGCGAGATTCGCTGGGAGCATGATAATTTTGTTGGGGACGGCGGAACGTGGCGGGAGATTGTCTCGCTCAGCGCGGCGGACAAGTTCACCGCCGCCGCGATTGGAGATGCCGAGTGGGGCGAACCGGACGGTGGATATATCGTTTCCTATTCCGCGACGGAGGGAATTGTGCCGTACTATTCCTTTCCGGCTTGGGGAACGGGACCGTTTGCGGCGTATCCAGAAACGCATGCCTATTTGGTGACGGATGAGTTAACGGATGAATTGGTGTTGCACATGAACGGCGTCGACGCGGGAGCGGCCTCTCCGACGTTTACGCTCACGGATTCCGGTGGAGCGGGATCATCGGCCGACCGAATGACAATCGATTTCCGTTTTCGGCTGGTTGGAGATATAGAAGGCAGCGCGGCCCAGTTTCGCGTGGGCGTTTGGCGGCCGGATTCGGCGGCGTCGGGTTCGATTCGTTATATGCTCGATTTTCTTCAGGACGAGGTCGGGTTCACGGGGGGGCCGTCGATTGCTTATCCGGTGGGGACTGACTGGCATGAGGCGCGGATGACGATCGACTTGGTCGAGAAAGTGGGGCGCTTGTATATGAACGGAAGTTCGGCACCGCTGCTGGAGTTTGCCGGTGGAACTACCGGGCAGGCGGCGTCGCGGAATCTGGTGATGTTCGGGCACGCGGCGGCGGCCGCGACGGGAGAAGCGCGGTTGTCGTATATTCGTTTCACGAACGATGACGCGGCCTATCCGGAAGCAAGCTGGGTTCCGGTCGATCTGGAGCGGTACGATCGGGCGATTGAGTTGATCGGGCATTTGAATCCGGGCGAGTGGCATCGCTGGGAGAGCTCGGGAGAATTGAATGAATGGGCGACGGACTCGAGGTTTTGGGGAAAATTCAGTCCGGTTGTTCGTTTGATCGATACCAGCGCCTTGGATGCGCGGCGGTTTTTCCGCTTGGTTAAAGAGAACGAGGAATAGATGCGGATGGTATCATTCCGAAGAAGTGGATGCTGAATAAACGTAGAGGATAAGCATGAAAAGAATAATGGATTTCGCGAATGCGGCCGGGAAGGCTGTTGTTGCCGGAGCACTGCTGTTGTTCGGTGTCCCGGGAGCGGCGGCGAAGGATGAGGCGAAACCGCCGCTGGGGCCGGTTCTGCTGATCTCGATAGACGGGATGAAGGCGGAGTATATCGACATTCCGGATGAGCTGGGATTAAAAATTCCAAACCTGCGAGCCCTTTCAGAGGAGGGCTCGCGCGCGAATCGCGTGCGCGGAGTTTTGCCCGCAAGCACGTTTCCCGGACATATTACGCTCATCACGGGGGTGTGGCCCGCCAGACACGGAATTTACCATAACCGGCCGTTCATCGGAGCGAAACGCGTTTCCGGCGAACGGTGGGATTGGCGGAGCGAGCATATTCAAGTGCCGACGTTATGGAATGCGGCGGCGGCGGCGGGATTGCACGTGGGTGTCGTGGGCTGGCCGGGGAGTCTGGGCGCCGCGGACATTGCTTACAATATTCCTGAGCGTGTTGTCGGCTCGACGGACCCGGAGCATTGGGCGGTGGTGACACCAGGATTGCTCGATGAAATTGGCGCGGGAGCGGAGAAGCGGATCCGGTCCGGCGAACGGTTTTCCAAGGTGCGCGACTGGGAGCGGGCGTCGTACGCGATGGAGATGATCGAGACGAAGAATCCGGATGTGGTGGCGGTTCATCTGGCTGCCCTGGACGGGGCGCAACATCGGGACGGACCGTTTGCGCCGTCGGCGATCGAGACGCTGGAGGAGCTCGACGAGATCGTTGGGGAACTGAAGAAGGTGTTCCGGGACCGGAATCCGGGCGGAATCATCTGCGTGGCTTCGGATCATGGATTTTCGAAGTCGGAGAAAGTGATTCGGATCGATGCGGCCTTTGAGCGGGAAGGCCTGGTAACGTTGAATCCGCGGGCGAGCACCTATGGGGAATCGGAGGTGGAAGATTGGGTAGCGGTTCGTGTGCCGTCGGGGGGAACGGCGCCGGTCTTTTTGAAGAATCCGGAAGACGAGGAAGCGCGGAAGCGGGTGGGGGCATTTCTGCGATCACTTGCTTCTGATCCCGAGCACGGTATCGCGGGGATCTTGGAGAAGGAGGAGATCCCGGGAGTCGGCGGAAATCCGAATGCGGATTTTTTGATCGAGTTCAAGCCGGGATACGTGCCGAGTCATCATCTCGGCGGCGCTTTGACCGCGGACCGGGGATCCGGTGGAAAGGGAACGCACGGTTATTCGCCGAGGCACGAGGAGATGGATTCGGCCTTTCTGATCGCGGGAAAGGGAATTCGGCGAGGGGTAAAACTCGGCAGAATCGATATGCGGAGTATCGCGCCGACTTTGGCGAAAGTGCTGGGAACCTCCATGCCGACGGCCGACGCGGCACCGCTCGATGTGTTTGTTGAAGAAGGGCTCCGTTGAGGATGGAGCGCGCACGCGGATGATCGCATCGATCGGCTTAGATTTCGGAACCAATTCCGCGCGGGCGATCGTGGCGGATTGCTCGAATGGAGAGGAACTGGGCGCCTGTGTGGTGCCCTATCCGAGCGGACGGGAAGGAATTCTTCTCCATCCGGGTGATGAGCGGGTGGCACGGCAGAATCCGGCGAATTACCTGTACGCGCTGGAGGCGAGCGTTCGCGGCGCGTTGCGGGAAGCGGCGAAACGCGAGGGCTTTCGTCCGGAATTCGTCATTGGAATCGGTGTCGCGGCAACCGCGTCGAGTCCGATTCCGGTTGACGCGGAGAACGTTCCGTTAGGCTTGCTGCCGGAATGGAAGAATGACCTCGACGCGCAGTGCTGGCTGTGGAAGGACCATAGCGGTTTTGAGGAGGCGGCGGAGATCACCCGTGCGGCGAAGGAGATGCGGCCTGAGTATCTTGCCTGGTGCGGGGGAGCGTATTCGTCGGAATGGTTCTGGGCAAAGATCTGGCATTGCGCGAATGTCGCACCGCGTGTTTTCGAGGCGGCTCGAAGCTGGGTCGAGCTGTGCGATTATATTCCCGCGGTTCTGGCTGGAGTTCGCGATCCCGCGGAGATTCGACGTGGGATTTGCGCGGCGGGGCATAAGGCTCTCTACGGAGAGCTGTGGGGAGGACTTCCGGATAAGGCGTTTCTGGCTGTCCTGGATCCGCGATTGGCGAAATTGCGGGATCGCCTTTTTGAACAGGCGTTCGACGACTCGGAAATCGCGGGCAGGCTGTCCGGCGAATGGGCGGCTCGGCTGGGGCTTCCGGTCGGAATTCCGCTGGCGATCGGGAAAGTGGATGTTCATGCCGGCGCGGTTGGGTGCGGAGTGAGCGAAGGAACGATGGTGAAAGTCATCGGCACGTCAGCCTGTGATTGTCTGATCGTTCCGAAGGCGCACGAAGCGCGGGCGATTCCCGGAATTTCGGGGATCGTTAAAGGGGCGATTCTGCCGGGGTACTTCGGGATCGAAGCCGGGCAGTCGGCCGTGGGCGATATTTTCAAGTGGTGGGCGGAGACGATTTGCGGCGGCGATGGAACGGCGCACGATGAACTGACGGCGGAATGCGCGAACCTTCGTCCGGGAGAGAGCGGATTGCTCGCGCTCGATTGGAACAATGGAAACCGCAACATTCTTGACGATCCTCTTTTGTCGGGAGTGCTGATCGGCCAGACCCTTCGCACGACACGAGCCGAGATCTACCGGGCGCTGCTGGAAGCGACGGCGTTTGGCGCCCGAACAATTCTGGAAAGGCTTCGAGCTTACGGGGTTCATCCGGAGCGGATCATTTGCGCGGGCGGAATCGCGGAAAAGAACCCGCTCTTGATGCAGATTTACGCGGATGTCACCGGATGTGAACTGCAGGTTGCGCGGTCCGGGCAGGCGTGTGCTTTAGGGGCGGCGATCGGCGGCAGGGTCGCGGGGGGAAATTGCGGTGATGGTACGCCAGACGGCGGAAGACAAATATCTTTTGAAGAGGCGCAGAAGGAGATGGTGCGCGCGCCGATTCATTCTTATCATCCAATCCCTGCCAGCGGGATTATCTACGAGCGTCTTTACTCTCTTTACCTCGATTTACACGATGCGTTCGGGGGCGTTCGGGAGAACGTGAATGTTTATAATACAATGAAATCGCTGCAAGCGTTGCGACGCGAGGTGCAGGATAATGCATACGGTTCCGTAAATGGCCCGCAAAGGGATTCGGCCGTTTCAATTCTTTCATGATTGTACAGATCAACCAGCAACTGGCGGATGCGGTGTCCGCGGCGGACGGAACGAGGCGTCTGGAAATCGGGACCGGAATGCTCTCAGAGGTTCCGCGGATTTTCAGTGAGGTCTTCGGCTACCGGCAAGCAGTGGTCGTCGCGGATGATTTTACTTTCGCGACGGCGGGGCGGGCGGTATATTCGGCGTTTTGCGCATCCGGCAAAATGAGTGTTCGGGAGCCGTTCTTGTTTCCCGCGCAAGATGTCTCGGCGAGTTTTGGCTGGGTGACGAACTTGACAGAGGCGCTTCGCGATCACGATGCGATCCCGGTCGCGGTGGGCTCGGGAACGATCAACGACTTGGTGAAACTGGCCTCGTTCCAAGCGAATCGACCGTATATGTGCGTAGCAACGGCGGCGTCGATGGACGGTTATACGGCATTTGGCGCCTCGATTACTCACGAAGGATTGAAGCAAACGTTTCATTGCCCGGCGCCGGTCGCGGTTGTCGCGGACCTCGAGGTGATACGGAACGCGCCGAAGGAGATGAGCGCTTCGGGATATGCCGATTTGCTGGCGAAAGTCACGGCTGGAGCCGATTGGATTGTGGCGGACGCGCTTGGTGTGGAGACGATTGACGCGGCGGTTTGGCCGATTGTTCAGGAGCGGCTGCGGTTGTTTCTCGCTGACCCGAAGGGCGTGCGTGCGGGTGATACGGAGGCGCTGGGGAAACTGGTCGAAGGGTTGATGCTGGGCGGTTTTGCGATGCAGGCCACACGGTCGAGCCGGCCGGCATCGGGGGCCGAGCATCAGTTCAGTCACCTGTGGGACATGCAGCGTCACACGCATCGCGGAGGGCCGCCGTCGCACGGGTTCAAAGTGGGAATTGGCGCGTTGGCGAGCACGGCGCTCTACGAGACGCTTTTCTCGCTGCCCGTGGAGGCGATCGAGATTGAACCGCGTTGCGCGAACTGGCCGACTCTGCAGGAATGGCGGGAGCGGGCCGATCGATGGCATCCCGATGAAAAAGTGGCGAAAGGAGTGCGGGCGGAATTGACCGCGAAGCATTGCGAACCGGATGAGCTGCGTCGATTGCTGGAGACGTTGCGCGATGTCTGGCCCGATCTAACGAAGAAGTTGCGCAAACAGCTGCTTCCATTCACGGTTCTTAAACGGATGCTTACGGAAGCGGGCGCTCCGGTGGAGCCGGAGGAAATCGGGATTTCGCGGGAGCGGTTGCGGGCGAGTTACTGGCAGGCCTTTTCTATCCGGCGGCGGTTTACGGTGCTTGATTTGGCGGTGCGGGCCGGTTTGCTCGACCGGTGCCTGGATTGTATTTTTGGGCCCGGCGGCGTGTGGCCGGTGGCCGGTCCCGCGGTTCGGACGGAAACGATTTCAACTTCTGAAGGATGATAAAAAGAAAGACGATTCTCTCGGTGTTATTGACGGTCCTTGGGGGAGGAATGCCGGTGTGCGCGGTTTCTGACTGGAACGTTCGCGATCATGTTCCGGTGTCGGAGTTCATGATTCAAAGTCACCGGGGCGCCGGAGAAATGGCGCCGGAAAACACGTTGGAGACCTTCGAACTGGCGTGGGACTTGGGAACGATTCCGGAGGCGGATTTGCGAACGACGAAGGACGGGGTGATCGTCGCGTTTCACGATAAGGATTTTGCCCGGGTGGTCAAGGATCTGGCGCCGCGCCTGGAGGGGGTGGGCATCGCGGACCTCGCGTTTGCCGACCTCGCGGAGATCGATGTTGGGGCTTATCGGTCCGATCGTTTCGCTGGCCAGCGGATCCCAAGAATGACCGCGGTATTCAAAGCGATGCGCGAGCGGCCGGAGCGACAATTGTATTTGGATATTAAGGACGTTGATCTGAAGCGGTTGGCCGAGGAGGTCAGGGAGGCGGGTGTCGGAAGCCAAATAATTTTGGCGACCAGCCGTCACGGATTGATTCGCGAATGGAAGGAGCTGGTACCGGAATCGCAGACGCTGTTGTGGATCGGCGGGGATCAGGAACGGGTGGCGAAACGTCTGGCGGAGTTGCGGGAAGAAAAGTTCGCGGGCATCACGCAATTGCAGATTCACGCGCGGCCAGTAGCAGAGGAGGGAGATGAGATCTTTAATTTGGAAGCGGATTTTATTCGGAAAACCGGGGCGGAGTTGCGGGATCGGGGGATCTTATTTCAGTCGCTTCCGTGGGGTGCGGCGGAACCGGTCTATTATTGGCGTTTGATGGATTTGGGGGTAGCCTCGTTCGCGACGGATTATCCGGAGATTACCTTGCGTGCGGTTCGGGATTATTACCGGCAGAAGGCGCGGCGCTAGAAGATCATCCATAGTCTTTGAGGGTGCCGCTCGATCTGCATTGGCAAAAAATCTGACGAGGAGCGGGCCCGATTCCGGGGATCGGGGGGAGGATGGCGTCCGGCCCCGCTATTTGCTCCGGTCGCGGCGCTGCGTTACAGTAGTCGTGAGGAGCGCCCGCCACCGGGCGAGCCAAATCGGCTATGGCTAATCAATCACCGAGACCGTCCACGCCGCCGCCAGCATCCGGCAAGACGATCTACCTTTGGATATTCCTTCTCCTGCTCATCGGCTTGCTGGTATGGGGCCCGTTTGGGAAGACGGAACCGAATGCCGTCAGCTACAGCCTTTTCAAGACAGAGTTACGCGAAGGTAATGTTGAAAGCGTGACGATGACCGGCCGGAAGCTCGACGGGGTTTTCGAGACGCCGGTCGAGATTTCAGCGGGGAACGAAACGGTTGGTGTGGGGCGATTTCAAACGCATCTTCCCGCTGTCGATGACGCGGAGCTGCTGCCGCTGATTGCGGAGCAAGGAGTCGAGCTGCGGACGCGGCCTGAGCCGGGACTTGGCTGGGCGGTCATTCTGATGTATCTGGCGCCATTTCTATTTTTGCTGCTGATCGGTTATTTCATCTTTGCGCAGATGCGGAATCGCGGCCAAGGGATGCTCTCGATCGGTCAAAGTCAGGCGAAACTGTACGACCGGACGAAGGCGCGGGTAACGTTTGATGACGTCGCCGGCACCGAAGGGGCGAAAGACGAACTGCGCCACACGGTCGAGTTTTTGAAGAACCCGGTCTACTTCAAACGGCTCGGCGGCAAGATCCCGAAGGGAGTTCTTCTCGTCGGGCCGCCGGGCACCGGGAAGACGCTGCTGGCACGTGCCGTCGCGGGCGAGGCGGACGTTCCCTTTTTCAGCACAAGCGGCTCCGACTTTGTCGAAATGTTTGTCGGAATCGGCGCATCGCGAGTGCGAAAGATGTTCGAGGAGGCAAAGAGGGCCGCGCCGAGCATCATCTTTATCGACGAACTCGACTCGGTTGGACGGCGGCGCGGGGCTGGAATCGGGGGCGGCCATGATGAACGCGAGCAGACGCTCAACCAATTGCTGTCAGAAATGGACGGCTTTGAAGCGAATGAAAGCGTGATCGTGATGGCCGCGACAAATCGCCCTGATGTGCTCGATCCGGCGATCCTGCGGCCGGGTCGTTTCGACCGTCAAGTGACCGTTCACCTGCCGAACCGCAAGAGCCGTCTGATGATCCTGCGGATCCACGCGCGGACCAAGCGTCTCAAAGACGACGTTGATCTCGAGCGAGTCGCGCGGGCTACGCCCGGTTTCAGCGGCGCCGATCTGGAAAATCTCCTCAATGAAGCGGCGCTGCTGGCAACTCTGGAGAAGAAAGACGCTATCGAAAATCGCGATATCGACCTCGCGCGCGACCGCATCATGCTCGGGCGCAAACGCGAAGGCGTCTACATGAGTCCTGAAGACATGCGTTTGCTCGCGTACCACGAGGCGGGACACGCGACGATCAGCATTATTCTGCCGAACGCCGACCCGATTGAGAAAATCACGATCGTGCCGCGCGGCCAGTCGATGGGGGTGACGCAACAGCTGCCCGAGGAAGAACGGCTTATCTACCGCAGCGATTACATTCTCGACCATCTCGCGGTCATGATGGGCGGACGCGCGGCGGAAGAACTCATCTTTTCCACGGCGACGAGCGGTGCCGCGCGCGACCTTCACCAAGCCACCCGGCTGGCGCGGAAAATGGTTGTCGAGTTCGGCATGAGCAAGGCGCTTGACCAAATGCACCTCGGGGACAGCGACCACCAAGTTTTTCTCGGCGAGGATATCGCGCGACAGCGCGACTTCAGCGAGGCGACCGCAGAGCTGGTCGACCAGGAGATCCGGCGAATTCTCAAAGAAGCGTACCAGCGGTCGATCGACTTGCTGCGCGATCACCGGAAGGAACTCGACGAACTGGCGGCGCGCCTTCTCGAGGAAGAGGAATTGAGCGGCGCCGCGGCCATGAAGATCTTTGGCCTCAATCCGGACGAGGCTCGTCAGCCGATCGCTGCCAGCGTGCGGGTTCGTCAGAAACAGCCTTTCCGCACTCATTGAGAGCGCCGACGGCTCGAATGGGTTTCGTACAAAAGCTTAACCTTTCGAAAGATCCGCCCCCGGTTAAGAGGAAACTCACGCCCGCTTCGCTCAAGATGCCAAGACGCAAAGGATCTTTTCTTGGCGGCTTTGCGCGAGTTCTTTCTCC
>CAZYAN010000044.1:0-33162 GCA_964645585.1 uncultured Opitutales bacterium | reverse complement strand
GTCGACGTGGACCTTTCTCCGCTTCGAAGCGCGGAATCCGCTGGCGGATGTGCTTCGTTCCTAGTGCTTGGTTCGTATCAAGATTCTAGTCGCCGCTTTGACGTTTGGAGTTGAATTTTCCTGAGGCTCAGCGCCCGGTCATCCGCTTTTCTGTTTACGCGAAGATGAGCACCTGTAAGCGGTATTGTGAATCGTTTCGTCTCCGAACCTTGCCGTGAGGTCCATTCCTTCTTTTGATCGCGCGCCCGCTTCGCTCAAGACGCGGAGAGGCGAAGGTTTTTGGATGCAGCCCAAGCTCTCACGAGCGCAGCTACATCGTAGCTGCGGATCTTAAAAAAAACCAGCGGGGTGCTCGGCGGGCCCGGCGGACACAGTCCGTTCTCAGAAAAAGTCGCTTGCCTCGTCCGGTGAATACAGCCTATCTTTGCGTTTCTCTCCATTTGGTTACTTGTTTTCCCAGTCGGCAGTCGTCATCTCCGAAGCGCGGAACCGGTGGAAATTTCTCCGACTCCCAAACAACAAATCCTCCTAACTAATGACACCATGAAGAAGAAAACCCGCCTGCTATCTTTGCTTGCCTGCCTAAGCACGAGCGTTGCTTTTGGCCAAGCGCCGACAATCCTGTTTCAGGACGATTTTGAAACCGCGGAACCGGACGGGACTCCGAGTATCGCGATTTGGGGAGAAAGCGACATCCCGAGGATCACCGAGAATCAATGGATTCGCGTGACCAGCGAGAATTCCGAGTTTTATTTCGGGGAAGCCGACAATCACTATTTGCACCTTTACTCCAACGGCGTCGCCCCGGATCCGGATATTGGCGAAATCGGCACCGGTTCGAACTGGATCAGCACCCAGAACAACGAATTCGCGGGTTCCAGCGTGATTTCCGTTCACTTCGATTTTCACCGGACCACCTCGACTAGCGATGTCGACCCAAAGCTGCGGTTCGGACAGGGAAATCCGATTTTCGGCAATGACGCCTCGCGCTACACGGTGTATTTCAGCAATAATAAAATCTCCGGGCAGCCGGTCGTGCTGAACGATCAGACCTACCACTTTCAGGTTGTTTATAACAACACCGCGAACCCAGTCACCTACCTCGAAGGACAAGCTGTTGTGAAGCCCGACTCGTACGATGTCTGGATCGACGGTGTCCGGGTCATGACGAACGTGAAGTTCGCCTTCAACACGGCGTCCGACCCGGTCGGCCTCGGCGAATCCCTGACCTCGATCGGCATTGGAATCTGGGGAACCGGCCAGGCGGAGTTCCGCATGGACAACCTCGTTATCTACGACGGAGCCTACGCCGAGGGCGAACCGCCTCCCGTTATTGAGGATCAGGTGATCTTCGCGGACGATTTCTCGAATCCGACCGAAGCGGGATGGCCGGATCCGGACATCTGGAAGCGCAACCCCACACGGGTTGCACCGCCGGCGCGAATCATCGAGATCATCGATACCGATTCCGAAACTTATTTCGGCGAGGCAGGCAACAACTACATGCGGATGTACCATGACGGCGTGGCTGTTTCCGGAGAGAACACGAACATGCACATCACCGCGGCGGACGCCTTCGAACCGACAAGCAGTGTGATCACGGTCAGTTTCGACTTTTATGAGCCACCGGGTGTCGGAACCGGAAGCGATCCCGCGGAAATTCTGCCTGGAATCAGCACGGTTGGAAACAGTCAGCGGATTCATAAACTAACGCTGCACAACGGGGCAATTTCCGGTGTTTCCGGTTTGTACACGGAAGGAGTTCCGTACAATGTCCAGGCGGTCTTCAACAACTCCTACGAGGAGGTCTCGTATCTCGACGGGGCCGTCACAGTCGCCTCGGATTCTTTCGATGTCTGGCTCAACGGACGGCGCGTAATTAAAAGTGCCTCCTACAATCGAGGCGGACTCGCCGTCGGAGCGGACATTTCATCCGCCCAGTTCATCATTTGGGCCGGACGCAACCAGGAAATCTTCTACGATAACATCCAAGTATTGAATTACCCGCATGTGGAGAATCCCGACCTCAACGTGTATCCCGCGTTCGCGGATGACTTCAGCGAACCGCTCGACGGGAAACCGAATGCCGACCACTGGAACCGGCAGGTGGCGAGCGCGCTTCCGCCGAATCGCGTTATCGAGGTGACGGATGCCGATTCGGAAACGTATTTCGGCGAACCGGGCAACAATTATATGCGAATCTTTCACGACGGCACGACCGAAGGGAATCTTAACCTAATCGCATACAACAGGTTCAATTCAAATGTGATCACGATCAGTTTCGACTTCTTCGAGCCGGAAGGCTTCGGCGAAGGCAACTTTGTTTTGCGCCCCGGAACCGGAAGCGCTCCCAACGGCTCCCGCATTCATGAGATCACCTTCAGCAACGGGAATCTGTCCGGCCGCGACGAGGCCTACTCGCCAGGAGCGAAGCATAACGTCCAAATCGTCATGAACAACAGCACGGAAACCGTCACGTATTTCGATGGGGCCGTGCCGCTCATATCGGACACCTATGATGTCTGGCTGGACGGCGAGCTTATTCTCCACAACCACACGTATGTCCGCGGTTCCTACGAGCTCGGCAGTCCGCTCACTTCCGTGATGTTTGTGATCTGGGCCGACAACTCCAACGAGTTCCTGATCGATAATCTCGAAATCTTCAATGAGGCCTATGTTCGCAACGTCGTTGTTCCTGAACTGCCCGGTCCGCCGGCGATGTTTGCCGACGATTTCAGCAGCGGATGGTTCGATAATACGCTCTGGAATGACTTTGCCGTAGGCGAATGGCCGCCCTCCCGCGTAGTGGAAATCACGAACCAGAATTCGGAGAGCTATTTCGGCGAGGCGGAAAATGGCTACCTGCGAGTATACCACAACGGTACTGCGAACGAAGATCTCACTCAAGCTGCTATGAACGTCTTCGGGAATCCATCGCCGGTGATCACGGTCTCCTTCGACTTCTTCGAACCGGCCGGCGTCGGCAATGCTCCGCTGACACTCGATGCCGGGATCAACCGGGTGTCGAACAATGAACGGATCCATCAGCTTACCTTTTCAAACGGAACGCTTAATGACATCGCGGCCGCCTATGAGGAAGGTGTCCAGAACAACATCCAAGTGGTCATGAACAACAGCGCTGAGCCGGTCGCCTATTATGAATCCAATATCAGCAAGACCGTCGCTCCGGATACGCTTGATGTCTGGATCAACGGCGAGCTGATTCTCGAGGACTATCAATATAACCGCGGCGGTCTTGCCGTCGGCACCGACCTCTCTTCGCTCCTGCTTGGAATCCCGGGCGACGGCGGGAATGAGTTCCTGATCGATAATCTCGAGGTTTTCGATTATGCGACAGCGCGCTCCTCGGATACCGATGAAGGAGTCACCTTTGCCGACTGGGCCGCGGCCCATCTCCCGGAAGGGTTGCGGGGGCCCGGCGACGACGCCGCCGGGGACGGCGTCCCGAATATCGTGAAGTTCGTGCTCGGACTCGATCCGCTGACGCCGGATCGCGGCGGACTGCCGACTGTCGCCATCGTTTCCGACGGCGGAGAAACCCGTCTCTCGCTCACCTCGCGACTCTTCCTCAATGCGATCGATGTGGATATTGCCGTCGAGGCCTCCAGCGACCTTGTTGCCTGGACATCGATCGACGTCGAACCGGAACTGATTGAGATGGTTTCGGAGAATGTCGCGATTGTCCGGGTGATTGACACGGAAACGATCGACGCCTCTTCCCGCCGATTCCTTCGCTTAAGCGTCACACAAGACTGAATCAATTGACTTCAGCAACGGCCGGCACCAGGGAAGCCCGTCTCCCGGGTCCGGCCGTTTTTCCATCCATTTTCAGAACACCAGACCAATCGCGGTGTCTCGAAAGAATTCATGAAGGTACAAAAAGTTCCGCTTCTCCTCGCCTGTTTTACCCTGTCAGCCATCACCGCTCCCGCGCAAGAATTCGAAAATCTCGGGATGCCGATTCGGGTGACAAATGTCAGTATTGGCTTTGTCACTGACGGACCCAGCGGCAAGATCCGCGCCTGGGGCACGGTGAGCGGCGATGAGGAACGCAAACTTCTCGGATTCGATATCGCCACCGGCAAGCAAACGGTCGTCGATCTTCTTCCCTACCGCAAATCCAACATACAGATCGCCCGCGGCCAAAACGGCAGCATCTACGTATACACCGGCATCCCCGGCCGCTTCCTCAAATACAATCCTAAAACCGACAAGCTCACCGATCTCGGCATCCCGAACAGCGACACTCGCTACTGGCTCGGCGGTCCGCACGCCATCGGTCCCGATGATACCTTCTACGTCGGCACCTACCCGGAAGCCCGTCTGGTCGGAGTCAACATGCGGACCGACAAAACCCTCGACCTCGGCCGCCTGACCAGCGACGACCGCCAGCTTTATATCATTAATCCAGCCGTCAGCGACGACAACATCGTCTACGCCCCGGTTGGACTTCATCATCGCGAACTTTGGTCGGTCGATCCCAAAACCGGCAAGAAAAACCAAATCCTCCCCAAGAATCTGCAGGACGGCCAAGGGGCGCCGACCGTCTGGACCGGAATCGACGGCCAAGTCTACGGCCGCAGCGGGAGCGCAACATTTCTTTGCAAACCGGGTGGCATCGAGCTCGGAAAGACAGCCGATCCTCGTAAATATCCCGAACGCGTCACCGCCGGAAACATCGCCGTCCGAGGCGTCGACGATCTGGGCCGTTTGATCCTCGATTCCGCCCAAGGCGCCAAGAACCGCCGCTACGTTCAAACCGACTTTGCCGGGGTCGGCGAAGGGATCTACAGCCTCGGCGATGTCGCAAACGGCTGGCTTTTCGGGAGCGCGATCAAGCCGGGCAAAGCCTTCGCGGTCCACCTCACAACCGGCGAAACCCGCGACCTCGGCCTCATCACCCGCGGCCGGATTCAAGTGTACGACTTTCTCAACCACGAAAAGGGTCTTTTCGCCGCAAGCTACACCGGCGGCCACCTCGAACTTCTCGATGTCGATGACGCCCTCAACGGCAAAGCCGGGAAATCGATTATTCAACTTTCCGGAAAGCATGGACAGGAACGCCCGAACCAGTTGATCCAAGGCCCTGACGGAGGCATCTACACCGTCACCACTCCCGTCAAAGGGCACCTTGGCGGCGCTCTTGTCCGAATTGATCCCGCCGACCTTTCCACGAAGGTCTGGCGGCACCTGATCCCGGACCAAAGTCTGATGTCGGCCGCACCTGTCGCGAAAACCGGAGAACTGTTCGTCGCGTCAGATGTCCGCGGCGGAACCGGCACCCAACCGTCCGCGTCCGAAGCTTTTGTGTTCCTCTGGGATCCGAAGAAAGAAGAGGTCGTTCACAAAGCGCAGCCAGTCCGCGGCGCCCGGCGTTACGGCGCCGCCGTCACCGCCAAGAACGGGCTGATCTACGGCATCGCCCAAAAGCACTACTACGCCTTCGATCCCGTGAAACGCGAAACCGTCCATGTCGGCGTTCTCCCGACCGGAGAGCCGCGCTTTCCTGGACTTCACCCGGAACCGATCGGTAACGAGGGCCTGATCTACGGCATCGCCGGCGGCGCTGTCATCGCGATCGATCCGCGCGACCACTCCGTTTCCATCGTCGCCGAACACGAATCACTCAAACGCACCCATGGGTTTTACGTCACGGACGACAAGGTTCTTTATTACGGCTCCGGACCGAACCTGATGCGCGTCCAGCTTCCATAAACCGACCGCTCGTCATGCCTAAATCGACCTTGTTCTCTTTGGCTCTCGCCGTTTGTTTCGCCTTGCCCGTACTCGCTGCGCCCGACTCGCAGGAAGCGGAGAACATCGACCTGCCGCCGCTTGATCTCTACCTTCTCGTCGGCCAGTCCAACATGGCTGGCCGCGGCGAAATTGAAGAAATTGACCGAACCGCCCATCCGCGCGTCTTCGCGCTTGGTCCTGAGGACACGTGGATACCCGCGGTCGAACCGCTGCATTTCGACAAAAAAAACCGCGGCACCGGCCCGGGACTCGCTCTCGGCAAGGCGATCGCCGAAGCAAAGCCGGACGCCACCATCGGACTCATCCCGAGCGCCGTGGGCGGCACGATCATCTCCTATTGGGCCCCCGATCACGAACGCGGTCTCTACAAGGAAGCAGTCCGCCGCGCGCGGGTCGCGATGAAATCGGGCACACTCCGGGCGATCATTTGGCAGCAGGGCGAGTCCGATTCCACCGCCGAACGAGCGCCGCTGTACAAAGACCGGCTGATCGCGCTGATGACCCAGTTCCGCGAAGATCTCGGAGCATCCGATGTTCCCATCGTCCTCGGCGGCCTTGGCAGCTTTCTCAAGTCTCCGCACTACAAGACCGTGAATGCCGCCATCGAGGAGGCCGCCGACGAACTTCCCAACGCGATTTTCGTACCCGCTTCCGATAAAGGCCACATCGGGGACCGCCTCCACTTCAACGCCGCCGCCCAGCGCGAAAACGGCGCCAGACAGGCGAAAGCCGCCCTGGAGATCGAAGAGCGATCGCCGTAACTCCCGTCCATCGAGCTGATTGCAACGCACGACAATCGGAGCGGGCAGGTGGCGACTTCGGACCGTCCAGTTTCCCGCCGAATGTCCGCGCGGGTTGGCAACCCGCTTCGCGACCGACGCGAACCGAATATTTGTATTGCAAAGGCGAAAATTCGGGATTCGATGGTCAGCGTGGGTCTGAGTAACCTTTTAGTTATTCCCCGGAACCGGCCTGCAAACCGGCCGACGCCGGTGCCGCGCATGGCCGCCGCCGCCGCTGCAATTTGCTTGCTGCTGTCCGCGCTTTCTTTGACTGCTGGCGCCGAAGGCGCGCGGCAGGGGCCGGCTCCATTACAGCTTTTGCCGGAACGCTCCCTCGAAGATCTTTTCGATTACGCGCCCGAGTACACGCAAAATATCCCGACGTTCGACAGCAACAACCGTCCCTATATTCGAAGCCGAACGGTTGACCTCGACGAAACCGGATTCATTCACACCTTGCGCGACGGAAAATGGGTCGTGCGTGACTTTCTTCCGGCCATCAAGCAGGACTTCCCAAGCTTCAAACGCACCTGGCGGGGAGGAGGCTGGCTTGACCCGCGCGTGGTTTTTGACGCGGACGACCGCCTTTATACGCAGGTGGGGATCGAGCTGACAACGGGCGAACGTATCAATCTTCTCGTTTACAGCACCGATTTCGGGGAAACTTTTGGCACGGTTCGCCTTCCGGACGGCGCGGTCATCGCGGAGTATCGATCCGGTCATAATCCGATCGAAGGCCCTCCGTTTGTGATGATCCAAAAGCGGCTCCGACCGCATCGCGCGACCTATGCCTCTTGGAATCAACTGAGTGTGACGCAACCGTCCTGGAAGGAGGGGAAACTCACCATTCCTGAACCAATCGTGGTAAGTGAAAGCCTCGTCGGCCTCGAACAGCATTCGGGCGGATCGAGCTTCGCGGTCACCCGCGACGGGGTTACCCATTTTATCTGGGGCGAAGTGACCGAGAAAGCCGTGCCCGAAGGGATGCCGATTTGCATCGCGACCTATTCCGCCGCCAGCCATACGGTGACAAAGCCGCTCGAACTGACGCGCCAGCCTCCATCCAACAACGCCCACAACATGCCTGGGATTGTCATCGACAGCGGCGGCTTCTTACATGTCGTGACCGGCAGCCACGGGGGCTCCTTTTCCTACCTGCGGTCGATCGAGCCGAATGATCCCTGCGGCGGCTGGACTCAGCCGACAGCCGTCCTTCAAGACTCACCCGATGGCGGCCGCGTGCGCCAGACATACGTGTCGTTACTCTGTGACGCCGACGACACTCTTCACTTGGTTTACCGTCAATGGCGCGAGGACTTGGAAAGTTTTCCCCATCTCAATCCCGCGGATGGAAATTATTACGGCGTCCTCGCGTGGCAGCGTAAACCGTCAGGCGGACCGTGGACCGATCCTCAGCCAGTAATCATTCCCGCGCGGGCCGAATATTCGATTTACTATCATCGTGTTTCACTCGACCGCGATTCCCGCCTGTTTCTTTCAGCGAGTTATTATGACCGGTCGCTGCTGAATCAGTCCGCGCAGCGCCGATACCATCACCGCATGGTCCTCGTCTCCGACAAAAACGGTCATTCCTTTCATTTAGCCGGCACAAAAGATTTTCAATCAAGGATACGGGACCCGCTCGCTTCGAACTCACGAATTCCAGTAGATCGATTACACTTTTAACAAACACCGCTGCCACGTTCTCCAGCGTCAAACAACCAGGGCATTCAACACAAAGGGTATGATGAAAAACTCTCCGCTTACTTCTCATCGCGCCAAACATACACGCGCGTTTACATTAATCGAACTGCTGACGGTTATCGCGATTATCGGCATCCTCGCGGCCATCCTCATTCCAGTCGTCGGCCGAGTTCGCGAGTCCGCGCGCGGCGGCGCCTGTTCCTCAAACATGCGGCAAATCGGCCAAGCAGTCATGCTGTATGCTCAAGACCATGACGGCAAAGCGCCTCCGCACTTCAACACGGTCGCTCACGAAATAGCGACGGGCGGAAATTCGGGTACCAGTCTGGAGGCCACCTTCCACGCAACCCTCTGGCCGTACCTGCATCCCGACCGTCCGGCTCGGAACACGTATATCCGCCACAATCCCGACGACCGTTTTGAGCCTGCGGTTCTCCACTGCCCGACGATTTATAATCAGTTTCCAGCACCCAGGATGGCGCCGGCGGATATCTTCCTTGGGAGAAATCCCGAGACCTTCGCAGCCTATTATTCCTATGCATGGAATACTTGGGCGCAGCCGTATGGCGATGATAAAATAGAAGGTAATGTAAACAGAGTCAATTTAGAGACATTTGAGTATGCAACTCTGACAGCCGCCGTTGTCGAATCGTACTATTGGTACACAAGCGACAACTTTTACTTCAAACGATTCGGAACGGTCCCGCACGGCGACTCGGCAAATGTCCTCTTTTATGATGGTCACGTTGAACGCCGGGCCCGTTCGGATATTCCGACCGACGTCAAGACTGTCTACTGGTCCGGCGAGAACGCGACGTCATTCTGATCATCCCTCCGCGGTGGCACCCACGCTCTCACGAGCGCGGCTGCGCGGCGCCGGCCGTGCAGCCGGCCGGCGTGAGCCCCGGCGGGCCTCGCTGCCGAACGGCATCAGGCGTGGTCAATTCGTATTGACCCCGTTCAACAATACAGCGGGAGATAACGCTCGGTAAGATATTTCAGCAGAGGTCCCGGATCCAGACACTCGCCGGTAGCCTTCTGGACGATTTCCTCTGTATCAAACCGCCGGCCGTGGCGATGGATTTTTTCTCGCAGCCAGTTCGAAAGCTGCGAAAAACTTCCCTCCGCGAACGATTGCTCCAAGGCTGGAAATTCCTTCGTCACCTTGTACCAAAGCTGGGCCGCCATCATGTTCCCGAGACAGTAGCTCGGGAAATAGCCGACCGACCCGACCGACCAATGCACGTCTTGCAGGACCCCTTCCGTATCGTTTCGGGGGGTCAATCCCAAGATCTCCGCTGACAGTCGGTTCCACTCCGACGGTAAACCCGCTGCCTCCAGTCCTCCTTCAAACAACGCCTGCTCCAGCTCAAACCGGAGCATGATATGCAGGTTGTACGTGACTTCGTCCGAATCCACCCGGATCGGATTCAAACGCACCGCGTTGATCGCGAGGTAAAGTTCATCCGACGAGACATCCCCGAGTCGCGGTTCGAACGCCTGACGGAAAAGGGGTTCAAAATAGTCCCAGAACTTGCGGCTCCGTCCTACTTGATTTTCCCATAACCGGCTCTGTGATTCATGCACCGCCATCCCGACCGCCTGACCGAGCGGATTGCTCCGTTGATCGAGCGGCAACCCTTGGTCGTACAGGCCGTGCCCGGTCTCATGGATCGCGCTGAAAATCGCGTCGAGCGGATTGTCAGGATCGTAGCGGGTCGTCATCCGCGTGTCGGCACCGTCACCGCTGCAAAAGGGATGCACCGAACGGTCGATCCGCCCGCGGCTGAAGTCGAATCCGAGCCGCTCGACAAGTTCGCGCACAAACGTCTCCTGGCGGTCGACCGGAAAGCCGCGGAGCACGCTGGTGTCGGCTTTGACCGGCGAATCGAGAATCCGTCCAACCAAATCGACCAGCGGCGCGCGAAGTTTTGCGAAAAGTTCCTCGACGCGCGCCGCCGTCATTCCGGGATCGTGGCGATCGATATGGCAGTCGTACGGGTTCTTCTCCCAGCCAAGCATTTTTGCTTCCTCGCGAGCAAGCTGCAGCGTCTTCTCCAAGAATGGAGCGAAACCGGCGAAATCATTCCGCTCGCGCGCCCGGACCCATTCGTGATACGCCCGCGACTGGTGCGCGGCCTTTTCCGCGACGAACCGCGCCGGAAGCTTCGTCGCGCGATCGTAGTCGCGCCGCACCAAGCGAATGAGATCTCGCTGCTCCTCCGGCAGAGACGCCGCGTCTTCTTCCAGCGCCGTCAGCCACTCACCGATTTCGGCCCGGGTGAACTCGCGGTGATGCAGGTCCGCGAGACAGGCGGTTTGCCCGGCACGGTGCTCCGCGCTTCCTGGCGGCAGATTCACCTGCTCATCCCAGCCGAGAAGCGAAAGCGTGGAGTGAATCCAATAACACTTTTCCAGGGCTTCGAGCAGCTGTTTGTAAATCGTCGCCATCATGCCTCGTCTCCCGATTCGTATCGATCAATCCATGACAAGTGCCACGAACCGAAATCACCGGCGGCAATCCGGGCGCGTGCCTGGCTCATCAAATCGAGAAAGAAGTGGAGGTTATGAATCGACAGCAGCGTCGATGCCAGGATCTCGCCGGCGACCGTCAGATGTCGCAGGTACGCCCGGCTGAAGTGACGGCACGCGTAACAGCCGCACCCCTCCGCCACGGGCCGGGAATCCGTCCGAAAACGTTCGTTGCGCAGGTTCACCGCACCCGTCGGAGTAAACACCGATCCGTGACGCGCCAAGCGGGTCGGCATCACGCAATCGAACATATCGATCCCCATCGCCACCATCTTCAGCATCTGCGGCGGCGTTCCGAGTCCCATTGCATACCGCGGCTTCTCGTTCGGCAAATGCTTCGCCGTCACTTCCACCTGGAACAGCATCTCCGGCTCGGGCTCGCCGACGCTGACGCCGCCGACCGCGTAACCGGGAAAATTCATCGCGCTCAATGCCTCGGCGCACTCCCTTCGCAATTCTTCGTAACTGGACCCTTGAACAATCGCGAAAAGATGGTTGCCGGCGGCGAGAAACCCGCTCTCCGTACTCAGCTCCAGACATTCCCGGGCCCAGCGAATACTCCGGTCGACGGCCGAGCGGCAGGCATCGCGCTCGCACGGATAGGGCGGACATTCATCGAGAACCATCGCGATATCCGAATCGAGATTCCACTGGATCCGCATCGCCTCGCGCGGCCCGAGGAAGATGTTGCGCCCATCGAGGTGCGATTGAAACGAGATCCCGCCGTCACCGATCTCCCGCAATTTCGCCAGGCTGAAAACCTGGAACCCGCCGCTGTCGGTCAGGATCGGTTTTTCCCAAGCCATAAATCGGTGCAGTCCGCCAACTTCTCGAACCAGCTCGGAGCCGGGCCGCAGATGAAGGTGATAGGTGTTGCCGAGAATGATTTGGGCGCCTACTTCACTGAGCTGCTCCGGAGTCACGCCTTTCACCGTCCCTTGCGTGCCGACCGGCATGAAAACCGGCGTCTCCACCATTCCGTGCCGGGTGCGGAGACGTCCGCGGCGCGCCAAACCGCCTGGATCGATCGAAGTTATCTGAAAATGGTCTGACATTTGATTTGTTACAGTCGCCAATTACCTTGAAGATTTCTCCCAGTTTCGCTTATCCAACACTCGCATGCTCCTCGTTCTCGACAACTACGACTCGTTTACCTACAACCTCGTCCAGTATTTCGGACAGCTCGGGGTTGAGCAACGCGTTTTCCGCAATGACGAGATTACTCCGGAGGAAGCCCTCGCACTCAATCCATCGCGCGTCATGATCTCGCCTGGGCCGTGTTCGCCCGGCGAAGCCGGAAACAGCCTCGACTTCATCGCCGCGTTCGCCGGCAAAAAGCCGCTTCTTGGAGTTTGCCTCGGCCATCAATGCATCGGCCAGCACTTTGGCGGCCGGGTCGTTCGCGCCGAACGCCTCATGCACGGCAAAACCTCGCCGATCCGTCACGACGGCCGGGAAATTTTTGACGGCCTCGAAAACCCGTTTCCCGCTACTCGTTATCATTCGCTGATTGTCGAGCGGGAGAGTTTGCCGTCCTGTCTGGAGGTCACCGCCGAAACCGACGAAGGCGAAATCATGGGCATGAGGCACAAAGATCTGCCGATCTGGGGCGTCCAGTTCCACCCGGAATCCTATGCCACACAAGGCGGCATGCGCCTGCTCGAAAACTTTCTCAATCTCTGACCGATGCGTTGCCCAAAGTGCGGCTCACTCGAAGACAAAGTGATCGATTCCCGTATCCACAAAGATGGGACATCGATCCGGCGGCGCCGCGAGTGCCTCGAGTGCCATCAGCGATTCACCACGACTGAAGAAGTCGTCCGGGACGGCCTTCTCGTCGTGAAGCGGGATGGCCGGCGCGAGGAATTCGACCGGACAAAAATGCTGACCGGCATCCAGCGCGCCTGCGAAAAGCGTCCGGTTGACGCCGAACAGATCGAGATGGTGATCGCCGACGTCACCCATGAGCTTCAGGAAAAGTTCGACGACGAGATTCCCAGCCTCGCGATCGGCGAACTTTTGATGACCAAGCTTCACGAAATTGACAAGATCGCCTACGTGCGCTTTGCCAGTGTCTATAAGGATTTTCGGGACGTGAACGAGTTCATGGAAGAGATCAGCCGGCTTGGCGTCGCCAAATGAATGGGATGGAATGAAAATTCCCGGAGACAGCCTCGCCGCGCTTTATTTTATCAACACCCTCTTTGCGGACCTCACCGGCCACGACCTGTACCTCGCACAGCAAATCCAGGCAGGCATTGAACAAGCGCTCGGCGAGGAAGCGGGTAAAACCGGCTTGAGCGACCAACACTTCATCTCCGCCGTCGCCGAGCTTGTAGAGAAAACGCGGTCTGAATCGGACTCATTCGGGTTTTCCCATTGGAACTGCCGAACCGGACGCAGCGGCTTCGAACCGCTTTGGGCAAGACAGGAAGCGATCAGCATCCTCAAGAAACTTGCGCCCTACCCGCGCGCAACGCTTCTCGTGACCGGGCTCCGCGAGGCGGTCCGCCCTCCCGGCCGCCGCTGGTCGCGCCGCCTCCATCGCGAATACACGGAGGCTGTTGAAATGATTCAAGACCTCGCTCGGCAATGGACCACGCCCAGCGCTGAGGTCACGCTTCTCGTGTTGTAGGAGACAATTCACGTCCGAGTCCGCAGGTTTGAAAACCAAGGGCCAAAGACGAACGACTAAAGACGTTCCCATCCACCTTCTGGGAGTTTTCCCGAGCAGCCGTTCAGGCGCGGCCGCGCTTGTGCCAAACGCGTCTCGCCCTACTGTTGTTTTACGCCCGTGGGCGCTTCACCTCGATTGTCCATGAATGCAGCGGATGAGTATTCCGGAGCCGAAACCGACGAACAGCGGATGCCGCCGACCGCCCCGCACCGGCTGATCGACCGGATCATCGAACATTTTCGCGATCGCCGGGAATCGGAATCAACGAACAAGCCGCATCGCCCGGCCGATGACGAAGAGCTTGTCCGTTCAGTCATTCGCCAGCTGAGACGCAACCCGATTCCGACCGTTTTGCTCGGTGCCTCCCTGGGATGGCTTCTGCTCGCCAAGGACGAGGCTGACGAGGAAGACGACACGATCGGCGCGCGGATTGAGGACGAAATTGTCGGACAAATCCAAGGCGGGTTCGACTACACCGGCGACCGGCTGCGGGAACTCTCCGACCGCTCTCCATGGATTGCCGCCGCCATTCTGGCAGCCAGCGGCCTCGGCGCCGCGCTCTTTCTTCCCCGGGAGCGCGGCTCCGAACGCCGCCCGCGCTAGCGAGGCGGCCGCATCGCATCTCACAAATCCCGCACGGCGCGGCTCATCCGCCGCGAAAATCTTTGATGTTTTCCTGGTTGAGCTCTTCATTGATCGCGAACCCCGCCTTGGTACCTTCGGCCGCGGCGACAATGGCCAGCTGAACGCCGCTCGATGTGTTTCCGGCGGCAAAGACGCCGGGGACGCGCGTCCGCTCCATCGGTTTCCGGCGAGTCCGGCCGCCATCGGTCAAATCCAGACCGAGCTGGGCGGCTAGATCCGATTGCGGCCGCTCCTCCGAACAAAAGAACAGAGCTCGGCATGGAATCACCCGGCCATCCTCCAGATGGACTTTCTGAATCTGGCACCCCCGGCCCGACAGCTTCGCGATCGGCACTTCGTGGATCTCAATGCCGAGTTGTCTGAGTTGCTCCAGCTGGCGACGGCGAAGCCGCGGCGGGCCCGACGTGCAAAGCGCGATGGTCCGCGACCAGGAAAACAGCTCCAGCACATAATGGTACGCGGATTCGCCGCATCCCGTCACCACCAGCGGCTGATCGCGGTTCTCCCATCCATCGCAAATCGGACAATGGAACGCGCTCCTTCCGTAAAAACGATCGAGGCCCGGAAGGTTTGGCAGAACGTCCTTGATCCCGGTCGCCAGCAGCAACTTGCGCGCCTGATGGCTCTGCCCGGTGTCCTCAACTGCTTCAAATCCACCCCGCACCGTCCGGGCCGCTACTATTCGCCGTTGCCGCACGGAAACCGACTTGTACGGCCGAAGCTGCCGATAGGCGATTCGCCGCAATTCCATCGGCGGTGTCCCGTCACGCGTCAGAAACCCATGCACCCCGCGCGAAAATCGGTTCCGCGGTTCTCCCGTGTCAAAGAGAAGAACGCGACGGCAACAGCGCCCAAGAATAAGAGCCGCGCTCAATCCAGCCGGACCGCCGCCAACAATGATCACATCCGTCTCCATGCGCGGCTCGACCATTCTTTACTCTAACCCTCTCCGACACCGTTTTCCACGGGTAATTTACCTGCATAGCGAAACCCTCGCCACCGGCTTGTCCGCTCTCAATCACCCTGGCGCGTCCAGTCCAGCGACGACCTGCAAATAGTCGAACACCTCCTCCTGCAAAGCGCGCGGGAAACGATTGAAATCCAGCGGCGTGCGCAGATCGAGGGCATCGGTTTCTCCGTAAAGTTCGTAAACCTCCCGCGCTTCGCCGACCAGGGTCCGAACTTTCTCCACCGGCGCGAACCGGTCGAGCTCCGGCGCTACCACCAGAACCGGCCGCGGCGCCGCAAGAGCAAGCACTTCATCGTAGTCGAACGGGACGCGTTCGGGATGATCGAGGAAAAATCCGTAGCTGGGCAACAGGCCGTGCAGATGCGAATAATGACGAAGCCCTTCCGTGCCGTCTTCGGCTTCGTGCAAGCGAAACGGGAATATCCCGCTCACCGCCGCGATCCCAGCGACCCGATCGTCGAGCGCCGCCGTGATCAACCCGACTTTCGCGCCCAGCGAATAGCCCATCAGAAAAATTCGCGAACTGTCGAATTCGTCAACGGCCGCCACCGCGTCCACAACGGACCGGGTGTCGGTCACCATTTTTCCAAGCAGCGTCCATTCCGGATAGCGATTATAGAACGGTCGGGCCTCATGAATCCGGCTGCCGAAACCGATCTGGTCAAACGCCACCACCGCAAACCCTCGCCGGACGAGGGAATCAAGCTGCGGCCGCTGATCGAGAACAAAATCCGCCCGCCGCGGTTGCCACGGATCCTTGGCCGACCATCCGCCGGCGTGCGCATAAGGATGCAGCCACACGACCACCGGCCAGTTTTCGCCTTTGGGTTTTCCTTCCGCATCAACCGGATAAAAAACATCCGCGTTTTGCCCCGGTCCATACTGGAGATGCGACATCCCCATACCGACATTTCCGAGCCTTTCTCTCCATTCCGCTGTGCCTTGCGGACGGCCAAAGGTCAGCTCCAAATAATCGCGAGGCGGCGGCGTGTTCTTTTGCAAACGATCCGCGAGCGGCACCGTCAGTTGCGGCGGCGCTTCGCCAAGCGTCTTCTCAATGCGCGCCCGGATCTCAGGCGCCCTCGCCTCCCAGCCGGAAGCCGTCGAAATCCGCCCGCCAGCCGCGTCGTTCATAAAATCGCCCGGCCGGCGCACGGGAAAGGCCAGCGGATCAACGTCCATTCCCGTCAGCTTCTTCCAATCCTCAAAAGTGTATCCGAAAATCCATCGTTCCACCTTGGGAAAGTCCCCGCGGCCGAAAACCGCATCGAAGAAATCCATGAAGTTCTCGATGTCCTCCACCTCCACCGAATGCTCCCCTTCGCGCAGATGCAGCCAGAGGTGATCCTCAGCGTCGAGGAAGCGATAAACGTCGCCGACGTTCCGATACACTTGCTCGATCGCGAAGCTGCTGGCACTCGACTCGGAATAGGCGGAGTAGATCATCAGGCCGCGCGGCGCGATCGCTGCCATCAACAAATTTTGATCAACCGGCAGCTTGTGCTCCCGCCCGGCGAAAAATCGAAGCCGAGGATGAAACCACTGCGGACGCGCGCCGGTCAGCAGTTGGAGACTTTCCACAACATACGGATCCGATGTGTAACGCCAGGGATGCACTTCACCGGTCAATCCGCTCGAAGCAACGACCGCCCCGATGCGCTCGTCGAAAGCCGCAGCGGTCAGCGCTTGCTTTCCATTGCGGGAATGACCCGTCAGCCCGATCTGCTCCTTGTTGACCTCCGGAAGCGTATAGAGGTAATCGACCGCCCGCGATGCCGCCCACGCCCAGCGGCCGAGTCCCGAAAAATCGTATTCGGAGTAAACATCGATAAAGCCGTCTGAGTCGTCCGGCAGTCCGTATTTCGGATCGGTCGCCTGGTAATGGCAGGCAATGTAGCCGCGGCTGACAGCCGTATTCACCCAGAAGGAGCGGTTTCGCGCGTGGTTTGTCAGAAAAACCGGAAACGGCCCGTCACCCTCGGGAATCATCAGCTCAAGATGAAGCTTCGCGCGATGCCCCGGTCCGAACTCCAGCAAAACCTTCCGAATCGTCACTCCGTCAATCACTTCTTCCGAACTCGTTGCGACCCGCAAATTGTCCGGCGCCGGCGGGCGTTTGCCGAATACCCAATGCTCAATCTGCTCGCGTATCCATTTTTTCTTTACTTCCCATTGCTCCAGCGTGCGCACCGGAACCGTTTCTCCGTTCTCTTCGATCACGAGCGGATCCGGCAAATGCGGATGCGACGGAAGCGCGTCGAAATCCGGCGGCAGCTCCCCGGTCCGCTCGAGCCAGTCCGCCCAGTTTTTATCGCCAAAGGCATTCAGCCGTTCGTTTGGCTGCGGCCGGCTCGGAAGCAGCAGCTCGAGCAAAAGGTCACGGTCGGCTTCCCGCGCCGCACGATCGCCAGCCGCACGTTCCTGCCCCGACACAGCCATTGCCGGCACGACGATCAAGAGGGAGACCAGGAGAAGTTTTCGCATGCGGTCTTCGTAATGCCGGATGTTCCGGTCCCGCAAATGAATTCCGCTTTCCATTCACCGCCCGAGCGGGTATTCTTACGAACTGGCAAAAAATCCACGACCCATGAGAAGAAACATTTTCCCCTCCGCCCTTGCGCTTGCGTTCACAGTTCTCGTCAGCGCATGCCTCCTCACTCCAGCCGCCCGCGCCGCCGGCTACCTCGAGTTTGATGGCATTCCTGGCGAATCGGCGTCGAACCAATTTGAAGGCTGGATTGAAATCGACTCCATTCAATTCGGCGCCAACCGGGCAATCGCTTGGGTCAATGGATCACCCAGACCGGGGTCCGTGGTTGTTTCCGACGTCGTCGTGACCAAGCGGATCGACCGGGCGAGCCCGCTGTTGTTTCTGGCGGCCGTGCAGGGAGCGCCAAAAATGGTCAAAATCCATTTTACGAAACACACTCCCGATGGCGAAACAGTCTACCTCAGGATCACCTTGCACGACGTTCTGGTCTCGTCCTTCTCCACTTCGGGATCGGCGGAATTTTCCGAGGAGGTGAGCCTGCTTTATACACGAATCGACATCGAATATATCCCCGAAACGGGCAACCCGGTCGCCGTCACACACACGATCCAGGCGCCTCCCTCCTGAAAAGCGCCCCTTGGAATGCCTTCCCGCGCCCGCTACCGATGTCCCCGCTCGTTTCCGTCATGAACGCGCTCCGAAATTCCGCCGCGCGCCTGGTCTTCGCGGCGGCCTGCTTCTTCTGCGCAACCTGCCCTGCAGTCGCGGCCGCTCCGGGTTTTTTGCAAATTGAAGCGATCGAAGGCGAGGCGCAGCCCAAGGGATATAAGAACTGGATCGATATCCAATCGTTCGCTTTCGGCACGACACGGTCGGTTGGTTCCGGTCCCGGGCTGATTTCCGGGCCGCCCCAACTCTCGGCAATCAAGATCACCAAACGCATCGATCGCGCGTCGCCGCTCCTTTTTCAAAGCGCGGTCAAAGGCGGTCCAATCCCCAACGTCGTCATCGATTTCCTCAACTCGGCGCAGCAGGGCGAATCCCGGTTCTTGCAGATTGTTCTTTCCGACGCATTGGTCACCGGATACGAAACGCACGCGACAGGCAACTCCACCAACGAGACAGTTTGGCTTCACTTCGCACGCATTGAGATTGACGTCCGCCAGCGCGCGGGCGGGACGGTTCGCGCCTATTACGACCTCGCCACGAGCACCGGGGGCGAACTTCCCGGCGAACCTCCGCCCAACAATAAGCCTCCCGTCATCTCCGCCCTTCCTGACCAGTCCGTCGAGGCCAACGGCGCCGTTCTCGTTGCGTTCGAAATCAGCGACGCCAACACGGCTCCGGGGTTTTTGACGGTCACCGGAGATTCGTCCAACCCAGCCGTCGTTCCCGTTGAAAACATCGTTCTCAGCGGCTCGGGCGGCACCCGCACCGCAACGATCACACCCGCTCCGGCGACAGTCGGCTCTTCGCTGATCACGCTCACGGTTTCCGACGGGAACTTGTCCGCCAGCAGCACCTTTACCCTGACGGTCACTTCGGATACGAACGTCCTGATCAGCCAGGTGGAGGATGCCGTCACCGGCGCGGGAGAAACGGTGTTGATTCCGTTCCTGATCGGTCACGCTTCCCTGGACCCGTCCTTGCTGACCGTTTCCGCGGCCACGGACGACGAGTCCTTGATCCCTCCCGGCAATATCGTGATCACCGGGACTGGCGCCGAGCGGATCGCCGCCATCACACCAGCCCTTGGAAAAATCGGATCGACCGCGATCACATTAACCGTAAGCGATGGCTCTGAATCGGTCTCAGCCGTCTTTCAACTGACGGTTGAAGCCACCGCGCCGCCGCCTGCGATTTCCGCGCCGGCCGTCGTCAAGGCAGTCACTGGAAACCCGGTTTACCTCGACGGAATCAGCATCACCGATCCGTCCGCGGCCGAAAGCCCGATACTGCTCCAATTGACCGTGCCTTCCGGAATGCTGGCAATTGCCACGGCGATCCCCGGCGGCGTCACTCCCGGGCAGGTGGCCGGAAATGGTTCAGCCGCGGTCTCCATCACCGCACCCCTCGACGCGATCCATACCACCCTCGAGGCGGCCGCCGGCGTCAGCTACACGAACGAAGAGGCTGGGGTTTTTGAACTTAGCCTGGAAGCTTCCCGCAGCGGCTCTTCAACCGCCACGATCCGCATCGAACTCTATGACACCGGCTTCACGCTCTGGCAGTCGGACCAATTTTCGCCCGCCGCTCTCGCGGATCCGGAACAGGAGGCGACCGTTTGGGGCAGTCTCGCCAGGCCCGCGGGCGACGGACTTCCCAACCTCGTCAAATATGCTTTTGGCCTCCGAGCCATGGAACCGCATATCCCGGCGGAATACCAGGCACTGACGGTCGCCAGCGAGGGGGAACAGCGCTTCCTGATGTTTACAATGCTTCTTCGCTCGGACGATCCCGCCCTTTCATGCGCCCCGGAGTTCTCGCCGGATCTGAAGAACTGGGAGTCCGGTCCAGACGCTTTCGATGTGCTCTCCGTCACTCCGGCGGGGGATTCGTTTCAGCAAATCGTTTACGGCCGCCCGATTGATGGCGATGCGTCGAACGCTTTTGTTCGCCTCCACGTCACCTACGGCACCGAGTAACCGCGCCCTGACCACGCTCGTCAGAGCTTGGACCGCCGCCTCTCTTTTCAACGAATCAAGATCCATCCGCGCTTTTCGCTGGATCAACACTTCCCGAACGCCTAGCGTGGCCCAGACTTTCGCATGAAGGGCTTTCAAAAATCGTTCCTCCGCGGGATTGGACAAACCTTGCGCCCGGCAATCCACGTCGGCAAAAACGGAATCGACCCCGCCTTTCTCGCCGAACTCGCACGGGTTCTGGACAAAGACGAACTGGTTAAGGTCCGGTTCGCGGGCCGCCCGGACAACCGCCGCGAATTGGCCCAGCAGATGGCGGAGGCCGCTGGCGCCGAACTGGTCGGCGTAATCGGCCACACCGTTTTGCTCTTTCACGAGCACCCGGATCCGCAACGGCGCCAAATCCGCCTTCCGAAAAGGCCAGACACCACCGAGTAACCCGCTTCGAAACATCAACGTCTCTCCTCATGATGAAGAACTGGCTTGCCTTGCTTCTCCTGCCGCTTTCGGCAATCTCCCTGCTCGCCGCTGACGGCACCTATGATTTGCTCATTCGCAACGGCAAAGTCCTCGACGGCTCCGGAAATCCCTGGATTCGCGCCGACATCGCCATAAACGGCGACCGCATCGCCGCCATCGGCGATCTCACCGAAGCCACCGCGGAACGGACCATCGACGCGGCCAATTGGTTTGTCGCGCCCGGTTTCATCGACACCCACTCGCACGCGGCCTCCGGCCTCAGCAGCGAGAAACGCGCGGTCGCCCGCAACCTCGTCGCCCAGGGGGTCACAACCGTGCTCGTCAACCCCGACGGCAGCGGCGCGATTGATCTCGAAAAACAGGCCAGGGAATTCAGCTCCCACGGCATCGGCGTCAATGCCGGACAATTCGTGCCGCACGGCTCCATCCGCGGCAAAGTTGTCGGAAACGAGGACCGCCACGCAACCGAAGCGGAACTGGAGGAGATGCGCGCGCTCGTCCAAGCCGGCATGGAAGCAGGCGCTTTCGGACTCTCCTCCGGACCGTTTTACGCGCCAGGAAGTTTCGCCCCGACAAGCGAGTTAGTCGAACTGGCCAAAGTGGCAGCGGAATACGGCGGCGCCTACCAAAGCCACATTCGCGACGAAGCCGACTATTCCATCGGCGTCGTCAGCGCGGTCGATGAAGTCATTGAGGTCGCCGAGAATGCCGGTCTTCCCGGGGTCGTCACCCACATCAAGGTGCTCGGCCCGCGTGTCTGGGGCTACTCAGCGGCACTTGTCCACCGGATCGAGCGCGCCCGCGAACGCGGGGTCGAGGTGTTCGCCGACCAATACCCGTACGACGCGTCCTCGACGTCCCTTTCCGCCGGATTGATCCCCCGCTGGGCGCTCGACGGCGGCCGCGGCGCCTTTTTGAAAAGAATGCAGGACGACGCCACCCGCGAGAAAATCCGCATCGACATGATCGATAATCTCGACCGGCGCGGAGGAGGCGCCCGCATTCGTTTGGCGTCTTTCAGCGGACATCCGGAGCTGATCGGCCGCTACCTGTCGGACATCGCCAAGGAGCGCAACCTCCCCGAGGTCGACGCGGCGATGGAGCTGCTGGTGGAGGGCAGCCCACAAATGGTCTCCTTCAACATGCACAACAAGGACATCGCCCTGCTCATGCAACAGCCTTGGACAATGACTTCCTCCGATGGCGGCATTCCCGTCATGGGCTCAGGCATGCCTCACCCGCGCAGCTACGGAGCGTTTTCCCGGAAAATCCGCGAATACGTCATCGAGCAAAACGTCGTCGATCTCGCCTTCGCGATCCGGAGCATGACGCATCTCCCAGCCAGCGTCTACCGCATCAAAGACCGCGGCATTCTGCGCGCGGGCGCTTTTGCCGACATCGTTATCTTCGACTTGGAGAAGGTGAATGACGCCGCCGATTTTGCCAACCCGCACCAGCTCGCGGAGGGGATGGTCCACGTGCTCGTCAACGGCGAGTTCGCGATCGACAGCGGCGAGTTCACCGACGGCCGCCACGGCCGCGTCCTCTCGCTGCGCGAATAGCAGAGCAAGAAGGGACAAACCACGGAACACACGGAATACACAGAAAAACACCTCCGCGTTCTCCGTGCTCTCCTCAACCATTCAGGTTAAGCAGCTTCGGTTTTTGCAACAGGCAGCAAAGGGAAGACGGTTCAACCCGCAAAAGCGTGACACTGTCTCCCGAAATCCAGCCGATCCTTCGCGCCCTTTGCGTCCTTGAGCGAAGCGGGCGGTTGAAAAACTCTTGCCCGTTGCCACACACACTCGGCTATTCGCACCGCTCGTCACTTTTTCCTTTTGCCTTCTGCCTTTTCCCTTCCGTAATCCTCCATCATGGCAAGCAAACCCAAGCTTACGCCCATGATGGAACAATACATGGAGGTGAAGGAGAAATTGCCTCCAAACACCCTCCTTCTTTTCCGGCTGGGCGATTTCTACGAGCTGTTCCATGATGATGCCGAAACCGGCGCTGCCATTCTCGGCATTACGCTCACCAAGCGGAACGACTACCCTATGGCCGGCATCCCGTATCACGCCGCCGAACAATACCTTGGCAAACTTCTCGCCGCTGGGAAAAAGGTCGCGATCTGCGAACAGGTCGAAGCTCCCCAGCCGGGCAAACTGGTCAAACGGTCCCTCACACGGATCCTCACCCCGGGCACCGCGATCGATTCCCATCAGATCGAGGCGCGAGAGAACAGCTACATCGTCGCCATCGACGTCGACGGCACCGCGATCCGCGCCGCATGGCTCGAGCTTTCCACCGGCGAATTTGTCATCGCCTCCGAACCGGCAATTGAAAACCTCCTCCCGGTCCTCGCCGCGATCGATCCGCGCGAAGTTGTCGTGCCGTCCGACAGCCTCGACGAATGGCGCGCCGCGCAAGACCGCGTTCCCGGCATCGAGGAGCTTCTTGAGTTCACCGGCGAACGCCTGGTTTCCGAGCTGGACAGCATCCAGTTCGAACCGCGCGCGGGCGCAAAATCCGTCATGGAAACCCTCGGCGTCCTGAACCTCGACGGATTTGGTCTCAATCTTTCCCACCCGGCCCTCGGCGCCGCTGGAGCCGTCATCGCCTACGCGTCCGAAAATCTCTGCGCGAAACCGGCAAACCTCCGGGCGATCCGCGAATACCGAAGCAGCCGCCGCCTTCTCCTCGACCCGGCGACGTTGCGCAACCTGGAAATTCTTGAGTCAGCGCGGCGCACGCGAGAGGGCTCGCTTCTCGCCGTCATGGACGGCACGACAACCGCCGCCGGGGCGCGCTTGCTCGAAAGCTTCCTCGCTGCCCCCACCCTCGATCTGCCCGAAATCCTTCGCCGCCGCGATTGCGTCGGGGCTTTTGTCGAATCGCCGGCCGCGATTGCCGTCCTCCAAGATAAATTCAAGAACGTACGCGATCTCGCCCGCGTCGTCGGCCGCCTCCAAAACCGTTTGCGCAATCCGCGCGAACTCGGCGCGATCCGCGAAACCCTGGCCCAGCTCCCCGACATCCGCGCGTGTATCCATTCACTGGATTTTTCCGAGCTTTCCGCGATCGCCGAACGGATTCACGAGCTTCCGGAGTTGCGCGCCCTCCTCGAAAATTCCCTCCGCGACGAGCTTCCGAGTCAGCTCGCCGACGGCGGCTTCATCCGCCCCGGCTATGACCAGGAACTCGACCGGCTGCTCGCCCTCACCTCCGACAACAAAACGTGGCTGTCCGATCTGGAGCGCGCCGAACAGGAACGGACCGGGATCCGCAACTTGAAGGTCAAATTCAACAACGCGTTCGGCTACTTTATCGAGGTCACCAAGGCGAACTTGCACCTCGTGCCCGACGATTACATCCGGCGACAAACCACGGTCAACGCGGAGCGCTACACAACCGAGGATCTCAAGAAAAAGGAAAAGGAGATTTTTCACGCGGAGGAAAATTCCAAGGCGCGCGAACTGGAGCTTTTCACCGATCTGGTCGAACAGGTTTTACAGAATAGCAACGCCTTGCACGAAACGGCCGCCGCGCTTGCCGAACTCGACGTTTTCCTCGGCTGGGCCGCGATCGCCCGCCAGCGCAATTACTGCCGCCCCGAAATCGACGAAAGCACCCGCCTCGAAATCGTCGAGGGTCGCCATCCGGTCGTCGAGCAGACGATCCGCCAGGAAAGACTCGGCCTCGCCGGAACGTTTTCGTTTGTCCCCAACAGCGCGGACCTCGACGCCGCAGGCACGCAGATCATGCTGATCACCGGTCCCAATATGGCCGGCAAATCGACCTACATTCGCCAAGTTGCCCTGATCGCGCTGATGGCTCACGTCGGCGCCTGGACGCCCGCCAAATCGTGCCGCATCGGCATGATTGATCGGATCTTCTCGCGCGTCGGCGCCAGCGACGAACTCGCCCGAGGTAATTCCACATTCATGGTGGAGATGAACGAGACGGCAAACATCCTCAACAACGCCACCGATCGGAGCCTGATTGTTCTCGACGAAATCGGCCGCGGGACGAGCACCTACGATGGCCTCAGCATCGCTTGGTCCGTCGTGGAATATCTGCATCGCGATCCCGAACGCGGACCTCGGACATTATTCGCGACGCATTATCACGAACTGACCCAGCTCGCGAACGCCCTCCCGCGTCTCCGCAATTTCTCCGTAGCGGTCAAGGAGTGGAACGACGAAATCATCTTCGTCCGCCAAGTCGTCCCCGGCGCCGCCGACCGCAGCTACGGAATTCAGGTTGCCCGCCTCGCCGGCCTCCCGCCGGCAGTCATCAATCGCGCGCGCGAAATTCTCGGGAAACTCGAGTCCGACGATAACACCATCACCCTCTCCGCCCCCGCGGCACGCCCGCGCAAGAAAATCAAGATCGACACCGCCGAAGCCCAGATGAACCTCTTCTAGCCCGTAAGCCGCCGCAAGACAGAACGAATCGGCATCCGTAAGAGTCCGCACTTCAGCGCCCTAAGCAAAAGGGGCTTCAGCCCCCTGCTCTTATCGCACGAAATCAGCCTCCGGAAACTTCCTGCCTATCCTGCCGCCATTCTCCGATCGCCCCCATTTACCTTACGGTTCATAGGTAAACGAATAAACTTCACTACCGTCACTCGCTTCGACCGAAAATGCTTGTCCCGGACGAGCCGTAACACGCGGAGCGGAGAGCAGAACAGTTTGACCGTTGGCATCCTGCTCCTCAAACGCCATCGAATAGGCATACACGAGAACTGGAGGCGATTTTGCTTCCTGATGTTCGGTTGCCTCCACTGTCACACGAAGCCATCGGTTGTCGCCAAGAGGAAATCGCGATTCCTCCTCGAGCAAAAGATACGCGTCTTCAAGTTCTAACTCCTTTCCCGCGGCAATCTTCAGCTGCCCGTGAATTTTGATGCGCTCGGTCTTATAACGTGCTGATCGCAGCCCGACAAACAGCTGCTGCTTCGGAGACACCAGACGCAGCACGCCTTTCGCGCGATCGAACGATTCCACCCGCGGATTCCCCGCTCCGCTTATTGCATATTGTCAAGCTCATGCAGCTGTTCAATGATGCGAATAAGCTTCTTTCCCTTTGGCGTCAACGAATACTCCGTCCGGGGCGGGATCTCCGGATACTTCTTCTTATCCAACAGCTGATACGCCGTCAGTTTCCTGAGGCGCTCCGACAGCACTTTCGTCGATATCCCGTCAATCGCTCGCTCCAAAGCCCCAGGCCGGTTTGTACCAGCATCCACCGCCATTAAAACCGATACCGACCACTTGCAGCCGACAACCTGCTCCAGACACTCGTAGTCCTTTCGCGATTTCTTCGGATTTTTATCCGCCATGACCTTCCGCATTTTACACCGTTTAGTGCCCTACTTACCAAATTGTGCCCTCTTTTCAGTTTTCAAGTCAGAGAGTATGCTGCATCCAGTCCAAGCGGACGAACAAAAAGTAAATTCCATTACATATAAGGACAATAAAAATGAACAAAGCGACATTCTACCACGCCGGCTGCCCGGTCTGTGTCGAAGCGGAACAGCAGGTCGCTCAAGCGATCGACCCAGCCAAATATTCGGTGGAAATCATCCACCTGGGCCAGGACAAGAGCCGCCTCCCCGAAGCCGAAGGGGCTGGAGTCAAATCTGTCCCCGCCCTCGTCCTCGACGGCATCCCGTTTCATATCAACTTCGGCGCTGACCTCGCCGACCTGAAATAAACCATCGGTCTCCTCCGACACGCCCTCCTGCCCACGGCCGGAGGGCTTCCCTCTTATATCGCTATTTCTTTCCCGCCAGCAGTAGAACCTTTATTGTTGGGCTCCCCTATTTTTCGGGTGGCCGGGTAGCCTTCGGACGATTCGGCAAATCACGCGGGCTTCAAATGAAAGATATGTATGCATGAGGGCAATCCCGGCGAAAAAAGCAAACAACCATATTTCCGAATATATAAAAACTCCCAGCGACAGCAGGAAACCGAGGAAACTCCAGATAATACCTTTTTCTCTGCCTTCGAACGTCGCGACCATATGCCGTTCGAGTCGACTGTTTGCAGGTAGGGGCAAGGTCGGATCCGAATGAATCTTCATAATATTTTAATTTTCTGCCCAACGGTGAGGCCAGGTATGGAGTGAGGCGCCAGCCTCACGGAATTGTCTGCGCCGATTTGTTGTATGCTCATCTTGGACTTCACTTGTAGTAGGCTCGTCCCTTTTCTCGGTCATAGGCCACAGCAAACTCGCCCCAGTTATCGGTATCATACCACCCATTCTTCACGACGGCCATTTGCTTCTGCCTCTCGCGTTCACGCTCATAAATATCATCTATCTCCGGTTGTTTCATGTGATCCCTAAGGGTAAAACGTGGAACCGTGAATGGCTCATTAATCTCCTTCAAATCCCACTCTCAGCCCCACTTAAGGAAATCTTCTTCCGAAATATCAAATTCGAAGGCAGTCCACGAGTAGGTTTTGTAATACGAGACGTTGGTGGCCTCCGCAGGCAGCCAATCAACTGAGGCAACTCCATATCCGCGCTCAGGATTTCTATCGGAGTGGCTGACCAGAAGTATCCAGAGGAGGAAAAGGGAGAATGGGTTAAACAGGACCAGTGCCCAGAAGCAGCGTTCGGTTGATCCATTTTCTTTTTTTCATACAACGTGGAGGCTAGGCACGAAGAGAGGCGCCAGCCTCTCGGAGTTGCCTACGCTGATTTGTTCTCGTGTATCGTTTTAATGTTCCCGCGACGTTTCCCTTGGAGACTCCTCTTTCGTCAAATAAAAAGCCTCATGATCATTTTACGCTCTTCAAGAAATATCCTGGCGCATCCAAAGCATATAAATAATTCAGAGCACAAGGATTTCTTTCTTTCGTTCATCAGGTGACTTTTAATTCGTTTGGCGAACCGTATTCGAACGGAGCAACGATGGTCGCTGATAATTTCATATCTTTTCCCGAGAACGTCGAGCACACTCACAAGGGAGGCGCCAGCCTCCCGCAGTTGAGTGCTGCGTTTGGTTCGAGCAATTCGTCTTTCATCGTTCAAGATTGGGAGGCGCACCGATCTATCCGGGCCGATCGTATCACTAACACCTCGATCATAAATTTTCTTCAGTTCAGGTGAATACCTTGCGCCGCAGGCGCTATCCGGCGAAGCCGGTATTGAATCCAGAGAATCGAGGAATTTCTGATTTCAAGGATTCTGGCCGAAGGCCATTCTCGCCGAAGGCGTATCCTTTCAGCTGATAAGCATTTTTCTATTTCTTCTCGAACGTCGAGGGGAGGTGCGAGTGAAAGCGCCAGCTTTCACTCGTTACCTCTCCCGATTTGTTCGATCATCCGATTCCGCTCCGAAATCTCGTGCTCGCCCAGGGAGGGGTTCGGCACATAATCGGATGCCTCTGAGTTCCACCGTGCCTCGCCTGCAAGCACCATCCAGACGTTCTGATGGTTCTTTTCCATAAATCTCTCTTCCTGATATAGACGAATGGCCATTCCGGCAATTTCGGGATCAATTTCGCGCCACGCCGCAATCTTCCAAAGGTGGTTCCGCGCAAAGCGCATTCCGCGATAATCAGGATAAACCTTCTCGGGGTGGTTACCGGGCTTGTATCGAACGAATCTCTGATCCCGTTCCAAATCGAGAGAGTTCTCTTCTACAAAGTCCCGAACGTCAGCCGGAAAGGAGTGATGGGCGCGCCTGAATCCAAAGAAGCGATATTCCACGTCTCCTGTGACGAAATCAACAGTTGCTTCGTGAAATCGGTAGGTGACGGCCCGCCAAACGTCGTGAACATAAAACCAGAATAGTCCAACCAACAGTATGACGGCCAGAGTCGGAATGATGAATCGGAGTGCTTTCATCATCTTTTATTCCTGATCGAACGTCGAGGCGAGTCATGAGTGTGGAGCGGCAGCGGAACACTCATTGACTCCGCCGGCTTGTTCTCCGTGGATCATTTGGTAGTGCGTGTCGGTTTCGGCGTACGTTCGAAAGCCAAGCCTTTCATACAGCCGAATTGCCGGATTTATCTTCAAAACTTGGAGCCAAACGCGTTTTCCCTGTGTGCTGGCCTCTCTCTGAACCTCTCGAATTATTTCCGATCCGATTCCATTGCGCTGAAAGCGCTTCAGAAGATTGATCTCGTTGAGGCGAATCTCTTCTTCACGTTCCTCGACAACCAAGAATCCTACGTCAAACCCGTCGTGGCGAATGATTTGGATCTTTTTAGGTCGAAAGGCCTTCCGATGAAACTCCTGCTGAATGACATCGTCCCATCCCCAAGTCTTGGCGATATAATCTTTCAAAGCCTCGACTTTCACTTGGTAAACAAAGTCGAAATCGTTTGGGGTTGCTGGTCTAAGATTCATCATCTTTCCGGGAGAACGTGGAAGCTAGGCACGAAGAGAGGCGCCAGCCTCTCGGAGTTGCCTACGCTGATTTGTTCCCGGGTAATCGTTCTGGATTCTCCATGATGCTTCCCTTCGCCGGTTCCGCTTCCGTCCAACCGATAGCCTCATATTCAAGTTACGTAATTCAAGCATATCCCGACGTACTTCAAGAATATGAATAATTCAGAGCATCAGATTCTTTTCATTCCGATCGATGGGATATTTCTCACTCATTCCGCCTTTTGGTTTCAGAAGCTGAACGGCGGTCGTCGATAATTTTCATTTATTTCTCCGGGAACGTCGAGACCATGCATGCAGAGAGGCGCCAGCCTCTCGGAATTGCATGCGTCGCTTTGTTAGCCCTTTGTGTCCTTCGTCGATGAGTCTGCAAGGTTTCTGAGCAATGCTGCAAAGACACGATACTCCCGATCGCGCTTCCAATCCGCCATAACGCTACCAAACATCTCGATAGCAAGAATCAACACGAACATTCCCATCATCAATATGGCTCTTTCGGTACGAATAACCACGTATTGTGTTTCGATCATCGTGTGAAGAAGCTGAATCGACGAGGCATTTAGTTCCGGCGTAGGCGCAGGAGCTTCTTCAACGGACTCAGGAATCAACGCAGGGAAAAAATTGAATTCCTGTCTTTCAATCAAGATGATCAGCCCTAACGCGCCAACAAGAAGCAAAATCGAAATCCATCGGTTGTGCTTCCACCAAACGGCCTTCTTATCGAGTTGCTCAGCAACCGCTAAAACGGCGTCCCTGTCCTCAGGATATATTTTCATTTCTTTTGGCTAACGTCGAGACATGGCACAGCGCCTACGGCGTGCGCTCATCACCGGGCGGCTTCACGCTGTTGCCATCGTCGATTTGTTGTGCCATCAGGTTTTCAGGTAGGACCGCCAGTCAAACCCCGTCTCGGTCCCCAGATCCTGCAGAAAATCGATCGGCATCTCTCCGATCCGATTTGGCTCCTTGAGAATACCATCAACCTCCCATGACAAATCCGTTTTGGATCCGCCAGATTGTATCCATGAGGCGATGTGTTGCGCGAGATGCTCGTGGTCCTTCAAGTCGATACCTTCCGCTTCTGCTTCAGCAACAAGGTCAAGAACAGTCACTTGTAGGACTGCGGCAAGTCTCTTCATCTCGTTGATTGATACGGCGTCCCGCCATTCGTCTTCGTAGCTTTCGAGATCGTAGTAGTTCGGAAGACTCATTCCTGTTCTTCCAGCAACTTCGGCTTCAGTGAGTCCTCTAGCCTTACGATAATGCCGTATTTTCTCGGGCACGTTCATTTCATTTTCTGCACAACGTCGAGCGTAGGCGCGAGGGCCGACAGTTGATGTGGCAGTGGGTGAGGCTCTCAAATTTCCTAAAAACGTCAATCTACGCCGCGATGGCCCTCGTTGCCTACCGCGCCTGGTTCGGGTCTTCGTTCGCCGGACCAATCCCGCTCCAAATCGTCGTATGAAATCCGTAGATCTCCTGTCGGCACACCGAGGATCGCGGCAACACGGTCGGTCTGCCTCTGCAAAAGGCCCCACAGGTGCCGAGAAAAATGCTCTTCCATTTTTCTGGGGTCCCAATGGCGTTCGTCACGGCACATGAGCATCAAATTCATCAGCGCGACCAATTGATCGAAGTCGTCATAACGATTCTCTCTTAAATCAAGGGGAAGATATGTCTCCATCGAGAAAACGTCCGCAGCGAGGGCGACCAGAAACTCAAGCGGGTAGGTCGTTCGCATGTGCCCCGAGGGCAGATCAAAACTTGTAGGCGCCGTCCGTGCGGAAGGAATAAATTCAATCTTCTCTTGGGTTGGGAGCCGCAAAAAGATCATGATCTCTTCAAATAAATTCATCTTCTTCCCGAACGTCGCGAGCAGGCAGGGCGTTAAGGGCGTTCACTTTGGCCAGAGGCTTCAACGCCGTTGCCTGCCTCGGGTTTGTTCGGTGGGTTTTCTTCGATGTCGGCAATGATGCTTGTCAGCGGAGTGATAAGTTCCTCGATCGTTCTTGGAGACCAAGTTTGATCCTCATCAAATGTCCCGAAATCCTTGGCAATGGCTTTCACAGCCGGTGCATATCGCTCTACAAAAATGCGCTCTCGTTCAGCGATCCGGGCATCCACAAACAAACTCAATTCTTCTTCAGAGATAGATCTATCCGAAGAGACCGAAAGGATGATCGCGACAATACTGATCGCTAAGGCGCATCCGGAAATAGCATTGGAGATTCTCATTTTAAAGTTTTACCGAACGGAGAGAGCAGGCATGGAGAGTAGCACGAAAGCGCAGCTCGGAATTTACCTCTCTCGCCTGCTTGAGCGTTATTCCTTCAGTTCCTTCGGAGGCTCATTGAATAACTCAATCCGACTGCATTTCTTGCATACCAACGCTGTGGCAGCAGCGTTTAACCAGTCCAAGTTGAGCAGTGTCGCGCCTGTGGTGTTCATGAGCATTTCTCTCGTTTCAAACTTATCGTGTCCGCAATGGAGGCAGCGGATCTGCTTTCCCCCGGCGGAGTAGCGCTCAGAGGGGTCATCTCCCAAGGCGGCAATCTTGGAAATCAGGCTGCCGGTGATCTTTCGTATTTTGGCCATGATAATTGCTTGCTGAACGTCGGGCCGAGTCATGAGTGTGGAGCGATAGCGGAACACTCATTAACCTCGTCGGGTTGTTCTCCGTGGATCATTTGGTAGTGCGTGTCGGTCTCGGCATAGGTTCGAAAACCAAGTCTCTCATACAAACGAATTGCTGGATTTACCTTCAAGACTTGGAGCCATATCCGTTTTCCGTGTCTGGCGGCGTCTCTCTGGATCGCTCGAATTATTTCAGATCCAATTCCATTGCCCTGAAAGCGCTTCAGGAGATTGATCTCGTTGAGGCGAATCTCTTCCTCACGTTCCTCGACAACCAAGAATCCTGCGTCGACCTCGTCGTGACTAATAATCTGGATCTTTTCAGACCGAAAGGCGTTCCGATGAAACTCCTGCTGAGCGACATCGTCCCATCCCCAAGTCTTGGCGATGTAATCTTTCAACGCATCAACCTTTACCTGGTAAACAAAATCAGAATCGTTCGGGATTGCTGGCCTAATATTTATCATTCTTCCGAGCGAACGTCGAGGCCTGGCGCAGCGGCGTTAGCCGCTGTTGCCAGCGCCGATTTGTTGGGCATTTGCGTTCGGGTATATTCTTGTCAGGAACACCTCCAGCTTGATCACCGAGTCGCGGTCAATCCCATGAACTTCATGCATGGAATGGGCGTAGAGGTGTGGAGGAACAGCAACGAATCTGTATCCCATCGTTCTCATTCCTAAAATCGTGTAGTAGATACCGGGAAGGACATCGGCTTGCCGTGCGAGCACAGCGTCCCGCTGAAACACGACGTTCGAAATATGCGTTTTAGCTGCGCCCCAAGCTATTCTACTCGGACCATTTGAATCGTCGATGTATGGAATTGGGTCCTGTAGGAGCGTTTCAAATTCCAATGGGTCTCCTTTATTCCTGAAGAACTTCAAAACGGCATCAAATCGGTCAGAGTCATGAATAGGCGGTCCATATCCTTCGATCTCTTTCAACAGTTTGATGCCTGCTCGAATATTCATCTGTAATCTATCTCTGCCCAACGTCAAAGCATGGCACGCCGCCTATGATGATCGCTCAAGATCGGGCGGCTTCTCGGCGTTGCCATCGCTGTCTGGTTCTGTCGATTCCTTTTCCATGAGCGGACCATCGCTTTCAGTGGCACGATCTAAGATGCGAAGCATGGTTCTGGAGTCATGCGAAAAGAAAGCGAATGTCCATAGGAGGACAAGCACAGGCTCCAGCGCAGATATTCTCTGCTCAGATGTAATCCAATAAATAGTTGTCACTGCTGCCAGAATCCACCAAACACCCCTCCATCGCGAAAGGGATTCCATACGGTAAAGTACAAATCGTTCCGATCCGGTTGCGCAAATTCGACTATGACGTGAATTGGGGAGAACCTTCATTTTCATCATTTATTGCAGAACGTCGAGCTCACTCGCAGAATGGGCGCCAGCCCATTCTGTTGAGTGCAGC
>CAZYAN010000043.1:0-34542 GCA_964645585.1 uncultured Opitutales bacterium | reverse complement strand
GCTGGAGGCTGGAGGCTGGAGGCTGGAGGCTGCTATTTTCATTTTGGGGCGATTGAGGGTGAGAAGATTGTCAAGTTTCGATTTTGCCGGGCGGCTCCGGGCACCGGCGCGGAGGGATCTGGATGAGAATTGGCGGGACGAAGTCGGCCCGACCGTTCATGGTGGAGGGTGATGACGAGCGAAACGGTGGGTGCGGAAGACATTCCGGAGAGGTTTGCGGGCGAAATTGACGCGTTTCTGGCTTGGATCGAGCTGGAGAAGGGGCTGGCGCGGAATACGTCTGAGAGCTACCAAAGCGATCTGGCACAATGCGCCAGATATTTGCACGGAATGCGGGTTTCTGGCTGGCGGGAGGTCGACGGGAGCGATGTGACGGGTTGGATTTATTCACTGAGCGAAAAGGATTACCGGACGAGCAGCCTCGTGAGGAAGTTGACGGCGCTGCGGGTGTTCGCCCGGTTTCTCGTGCGGGAGCGGATTCGCGAGGATGATTTTACGGAGCTGGTGTCGGCGCCCAAGCTTGTGCGGAATCTGCCAGGGACGCTGACGATTGAAGAAGTGGAACGCCTGCTGCGCGCGCCCGATCCGCGCACACCTCAGGGTCTGCGGGACCGGGCGTTTCTCGAATTGTTCTATTCGAGTGGTTTGCGAGTGTCGGAGTTGTGCGGTCTGACCCTGCAGCAGATCGATTTGGAGCGCGGGTATCTGCGGGTTTACGGGAAAGGTTCCCGGGAGCGTGTGACGCCGGTCGGCAGCAAAGCGGCGGAGGCGGTGGCCAAGTATTTGGAGGCGGGACGACCGAAGCTCGTGAAGGTGAAAACGGGAAGTGAAGTTTTCCTTTCCGCGCGCGGAACGGCGATTTCGCGCAAAACCGTTTGGCACCTGATTAAAGAGCATGCGAAGGCGGCGGGAATTGAACGTCCGGTGAAACCGCACCTGCTTCGGCACGCGTTCGCCACGCATTTGCTGGCCGGCGGGGCGGACTTGCGTGTGATCCAGGAACTGCTTGGTCACGCGGACATCGCGACCACGCAGATTTATACGGCCGTTGAAGGAAGCCGGCTATTGGAGGAGCACGATCGGTTTCATCCGAGAAACAGCGGCGCGGTGTGATGGGAACGATTCTGTTTTTTTGAGTTTTAGTTTCCATTTTCAATGTATCATTTGTCGGGTTTCGGGGCGGATCGCGTTCTTTGGAGAGCCTCTCCGACGACGCTGAACGATTGATTGATTGCCGGTTACCGGTCCTGTCAAAGGCTCGTTAAAAGGCGGGGGCGGGGCGCGGGGGCGTTGACAGCAGCGCGCGTCGCTTTAGGCCATTGCATTATGGCCAGCGAGACTATTCAGCAGGTCTTTCGCGATCTGATCGAGGAAGAACGTGAGCATTATTCGGTTGCCTACCAGCCGGCTGACGCGCGTTCACCGATCGCCCTGGTTAGCCTCTATTTCACGGAGGCGGCCGCCAAGGATCTTCCCGCGGTGAACAAGGCGATGGAGGCGGAGCTGGTGAAGTGGCTGGAGAAATTTCCTGTGCCAGTCAAAATATCGCCGTATACAACGCGCAAGCGGTCGATCCGGCTGTCGCCCAACTCCGATGACTCGAGCTTGATGGGTTACGTTCGCCTCGAGGACAGCGCGATTGTTCGTCGCTGGGGAAGTTTTGCCGACTATGAACTGCCGGCGGAGGCGCTCGAACCGAGTTATCTCGAAGATGTCTATAGCAAGGTGCCGTTCCGTGTGCGGGAGGAGGACCGCGCGCTCGCGCGGGCGGAGTTTTGGCTGCGAATGAGGCAGGCGGCAGCGGCGGTTGGATTGATTCTGCTGTTTCCGGCGTCGCTTCAGGCGGCGCTGCGCTGGGGGCAGGAATTTGCGCTGCCGGTCATGTTTGTAAGCGCCGGGTATGGCATATACAAAGGCGCTCGGGTTCTTGGCTGGCGCGGACCGTCGCGCTGGGAACACCGGAGAATGGAAATTCTTCTGCGGAAGGAGCATTATTATTATCACTGCGAGACCAATCCGACCGCGTTCGCTCGCCTTGAGCAGGCGAATCACAAGCGCGAGGTGAGCCAAATGAAAAAAGAAACCCGGCAATTGGTGGAGAAGATCGCCCAGCGGCGGAAGGAACGCCGAAACCGGAGCTGGTTTTTTCTTCCTCGGTTTCTGCGGGCGAAAAGCTGAGGGATTTGAGATTTTACATTTTAGATTTTAGATCTGGGATTGGGCATTGGAATGTTTCGGAGAATCTCGACCGTGAATTTCGCGAATGTACACGAATCTTTCGGGCGGGACTTCGGGTTTGCGGTGTGGGAGTTTGCCTGACGTGAGGAACGGGTGGAGCGTGATGGGCAGCCGGAGCTGGAGCGGGTAGGATTGCCGGTTGCTTGTTCCCGGTTTCGCGGAAGGTAAACACCTCGGGCGAGGATTCGGGATGGGCCTGATGATCCATGAACCGAAGGAGCTTTCTCGCGTTACTTTCGAAGGCAGGGGCCGCTGTTATCGCTGCCATTGTTGCGATTCCGGTTTTGCTGTTTGCTTTATCGCCTGCGATCCGCAAGCGGGCGGGGCCGGTGTGGGTGCCGGTCGGCACCCTGGATGAATTTGCGCTGGCCACGGTCACCAAAGCGGTTGTCGTGCCGCCGGCAGCGGAGGAGGAGCCGAATCATTCGGTCCGGGAGAAAGGTGTGTTTGTCTGGCGTCCGACCGAGGAGGAAATCGTGGTCTTCGCGCGCAGCTGCACGGACCTGGGATGTCCGGTGACTTGGGATCCCGGAAGCGGCTGGTATTTTTGTCCCTGTCACGGCGGCATCTTCGCGGAGGACGGGAGAAACGTTGCCGGACCGCCGTCGCGGCCGATGTACCGGTATGTGAGCCGCATTCGGGGAAACGTTCTTGAAATCGACCTGCGCTCGCTGCCGCCGATGACGTGATATGGAAAGCGGACTTTGTGCGGGTCGCGGTCGGAGGCGGATAGCTCCGCGATGCCGCGGGAGCGCGGAGGCTGCGTGACGGAGGGGGGCGATGCGATTGGCGAGAAAGATAGCGGATTGGGTTGCTGATCGAACCGGCTGGGAGCCAATTAAACAGAATGCCTTCATTCGCCGGGTTGCCAAGGGCGAGTGGTATTTTGGCGACGGCGCCGCGCTGGTTCTCTTGCTGGTGGTGCTGATCGCGACCGGCGCGGGTTTGGCGCTGACCTATTCACCGAATCCTAGTGAAGCGTATTCGTCGGTCCGATACATCACATACAATCAGCGGTTCGGGTGGTTTATCCGGGCGCTTCATTACTGGTCGGCCGGGATGATGGTCGTGATGCTGCTCTGGCACGTTGTTCGGCAGATCCTGGTGGGAGGTTACAAGTTTCCTCGCGAAGCGACCTGGCTGATTGGCGTCGGGCTGCTGTTTCTTACCTTGGTGATGTCGCAAACCGGTTACATTTTGCGCTGGGACGAGCGTGGATTCTATGCGTTGCGAGTCGTGCTTCATATGTTGAGCCGCGTGCCGTGGATCGGTGATGATCTCGTGCTGTTCGTGCAGGGAGGGTGGGAGCCGGGATCGCGAACCTTGAGCCGGCTGTATGCGGCGCATGTGATTTGGGTTCCGCTCATGATACTTGGATTGACCGGCTGGCATCTTTACCTGGTTGTTCATCACGGAATCACTTCGAAGCGGGAGCGTCGCGAACAAGTGGATACCGTCGAGCAGCAGCGTCATTTGTATGAAGAGCAGGCGGAATCGGGAAAGCACGGGGAGCGGTTTTATCCGGAAACGGCGGTAAAGTCCGGTTTCATGGCCGTCGTGGTGTTCGCGGTGGTTTTGGTTTTCGCCTTGCGGGCCGGTCCGGCGCCGTTGATGCCGGAAGCGAATCAGGTTGCCGATGCGTTTCCGACTGAAGAGTGGTGGTGGGCGTGGTACAGCGCGTTGATTGCGCTGCTGCCGTCGCGGGTTGCCGCGTGGTTTGTCCTGATCTTTCCGATCCTGCTGTATGTCGGTCTCATTCTGCTGCCGTTTGCGGACCGGACGCCGGTGCGCGGGATGAGGCGGCGTCCGTTAGTGGTTGTGCTGGTGGCGGGCGGAGTCATGGCGCTTTTGGGTCTGACCGAGCTGCGGATGCGTTCGACGTGGACCGGGTGGCCTGAACCGGAACCGATCCCGCCGCCGCTGGGCGTGGAGTTGCAGGAAGGGGCGGAGCTTGGGCGGCTATTATTCGCGTCGCGGGGATGCACGAGCTGCCATTCCGTCGCGAATGACGGAAGGAAAGTCGCGATCGATCTGGCGCGCCTCGGGGACCGGGGCGCCCTGTCGCGGGATGAATTGCGAAATTACATCCTCGGACCGCCTGCGGGAGTCGCGATGCCGTCGTATCGGGGGAAGCTGACCAAGGAGGAGCTCGAACGGCTGGTTGAATACGTATTGGTGGCGCAGACATTTCCGCGGGAGGAATGAGATGATGCGGATCCGGAACGGAGGAAAGGGAAGCAGGTTCGCGGCGATGGTTGTCGGACTATTGGTCAGCTGCGAGACCGAGTGCGCAGGGAAAGAAGCTGTGCAGTCGGTACTGCATCCCGCGAGTGGCGAGGCCGCGGCGATCGCGCATGTCTGGTGGCTGCTGTTCTGGGTGCTGACGCTGGTCTTTGTGCTAGTGATGATCCTGACGGTCTGGGCGATTTTGAAGAGAGGAAGGGAAGACACCGGGAGAAAGGCGCGATTCGGCGGAGGGGCCGCGGTATTTCTCGCGGGCGGAATCTTTCCGGCGATCACGCTGGCCGGGCTCTTCCTGTTTGTTTCGCTCGAACCGGGCGCGGAGCTGCGTGTTCCGGACGATGAACTCGTAATTGAAGTGACCGGCCGGCGGTGGTGGTGGGAGGTGCGGTATCCTGCATCCGGCGTCGTGACCGCCAATGAACTGGTTATCCCCGCGGGGCGGCCGACCGTGATCCATTTGAAGTCGACCGACGTCATTCACAGCTTTTGGGTGCCGAGTCTTCATGGAAAAATGGATGCAATTCCGGGCGTGGTGAACCGTTTCTGGCTCCAACCGGAAGAACCGGGTAAGTGGCGCGGACAGTGCGCGGAATTCTGCGGCCGGCAGCATGCGTTGATGGCCTTTTGGGTCGTGGCATTGCCGCCAGGAGAATTTGCGATTTGGACGGCCCGCCGTCAGGTTGCGCCGCGCGATCCGGAGAAACCGCGGCTCGTGCGTGGAAAAGAGGCCTTCTTCCGCGCCGCTTGCAACGAGTGTCACACGATCCGCGGGACGGAAGCTGGAGGATTAGCTGGCCCCGACCTTACGGATATTGGAGCGCGGTTGACGCTGGGTGCCGGAACCATTCCGAACAACCGAGGCAACCTGATGGGGTGGATCGCTGATCCGCAGGCAATCAAGCCGGGCAATCTGATGCCTCGAAGTTACCTGAAGGCGGATGAGCTCGAAGCCATCGCCGACTACCTGGAGAGCCTGGATTAAGGATGAGCCAGATGCCGGAATTGGATTCCCCGCCGTCGCACGAGCAAGTCGCCCAGTTTGAGGAGACGTGGGGGCAAGGGAAAGGCTTTGTGAACTGGATTTCGGTCGTCAGCAATCAGCCGCTGGGGAAGCGGTTCATGGTGACCTCGTTTGGGTTCTTTGTCGCGGGCGGTGTATTGGCCTTGATGATGCGTTTGCAGTTAGCAGTCGGGGAAAACGATCTGATCGGGCCGCAAATGTACAACCAGATCTTCACGATGCACGGGTCGGCGATGATGTATCTGTTTGCGGTCCCGTTTCTGGAAGGTTTGGCGATGTATGTGCTGCCGATCATGATTGGCTCGCGCGATGCGGCTTATCCGCGATTGGCGGCATTCAGTTATTGGACGTACCTTTTTGGCGGGCTGGTCTTTTTCGCCAGCCTCTTCGCCGGTTCGGTGCCGGATGCCGGCTGGTTTGCCTATGTGCCGTTGTCGGGACCGGAATATTCGGGCAAGGGAATGGATTTCTGGCTGCTCGGGCTGACGCTGGTCGAAATCGGAGGGATCGGCGCGGGGGCTGAACTGGCGATCACAGTGCTCAAGTTGCGCTGTCCGGGAATGGCGATTCACCGCATGCCGATGTTCGCATGGACGATGCTGGTGGTTGGCGTAATGATTCTGTTTGCGTTTACGACGCTGCTGATCGGAAGCCTCTTTCTTGAGTCTGACCGCGTGTTGGGTACCCGAATTTTCGATACGCTCCACGGGGGAAACGCGCATTTGTGGCAGCATCTTTTCTGGTTCTTCGGGCACCCAGAGGTTTATATTATTTTTTTGCCCGCGACCGGCATTGTGTCGATGATCGTAGCGACAGCGGCTGGCCGTCCGCTTGCGGCCTACGGACTGGTTGTGACGGCGGTGGCGGCGACGGGATTCCTCAGTTTTGGACTTTGGGCGCATCACATGTACACGACCGGGCTTCCCGTGCTGGCCCTTCAATATTTCGCGGGGGCGAGCTTGATGATCGGGATTGCCAGCGGGTTGCAAGTATTCGCGTGGATCGCGACGCTGTGGGGACGACAGCCGGTATTGAATACACCATTCCTTTATGTTCTCGGCTTCCTGTTTATCTTTGTCCTCGGGGGGATGACCGGAATCATGGTTGCGATCGTTCCATTCAACTGGCAGGTGCACGACACCTATTTCGTCGTCGCCCATTTTCACTATGTGCTGATTGGCGGAGCAGTCTTTCCGGCATTCGCCGCGGTGCATTACTGGTTTCCGAAGATTCTTGGACGGATGGTAAGCGAGGCGCTTGGAAAATGGAGTTTCTGGTTCAGCTTTATCGGGTTCAATCTGACCTTTTTCCCGATGCACATCATGGGACTGCTCGGAATGCCTCGGCGGGTTTACACCTATTCGAGCGAACTCGGGCTCGACAGCTACAATAGGGTTGCGACTACTGGCGCTTTTTTGTTCGCCGCCGGCTTTCTGCTGATTGTAATCAACGTCGTGCGGAGCGCACGCGCTGGCGAACCTGCGCCGAAGAACCCGTGGAAGGCGGGAACGCTGGAATGGACGGTGCCCTCGCCGCCGCGATTGTATGCGTTTCGAAGGCCGCCTGTTACCTGCGGTCGGTATCCAATCTGGCATGACGAAAACATGTCTGGAAAAGGGGACGAAGACCTCGAACGATTGAGCGCGGTGATGGACGCGGCACCCGCGCAATGGCGCGCGACGCTTTCGACGGATCCGCTTACCGGCGAACCGCAAGCGATTCAGGCCGTGGCGGGTTCATCACCGGCTCCGTTTCTCGTCGCGCTCGGATTGCTGATCGGAATGCTTGGCCTGTTGGCGGAGTGGTATGGCCTGTTGCCGGCTGGACTGATTCTCGCGGCGGGCGCGCTCGTCCGCTGGCTTTATCCGAGCCGCCAACTGGTCGAGCTGATCCGGGCGAGCGACCTGCCGCGGCGCACGGGTCTGCCGGTGTTCACACCGGGAACGCGAGCGCTGGGATGGTGGGGCATGCTCTGTCTGATCGCGGTTTGCGGGACGGTGGTCGCGGTCTTTGTTTACACCTATTTCTACCTGTGGCTGTTTTCGCGGGAGTGGCCGCAGGGAGGGCATTCTCTGCCGCGAGGGGGTGTTGCTTTGTTGGCTCATGCTCTTTTGGTGGCGGGTGCCGGGCTGGCCGGGTGGGGCTGGCGGCGGTTCAGGAAGTTTGAGCAGACCGGGCGCGGGCTTCGGATGATTCTCGCCGCGTTAGGAGGAGCGATCGGCTGCGGTATTGCCCATGCGGTCCTGCTCGCCGCGGATCACAGCCAACTTGAATTTCATTACCGTGATCACGCGTACGGTTCGATTTTTTACCTGACCAGCTGGTTGCTTTTCATCTTTGTGTTCGTTGGTGTGGTGCTGGCAGCGGCGGCGATGTTTCGGCTGTGGCATCGCGGAAGCACGGAGGCGGGGCCGATGACGCTGCAAATACAGGTGACGGCGATGTTCTGGTATTTTGTCGGTTCGGCGGCGATCGTGGTATTCGCGGTTTTGTATCTGTCACCATACATTCTGCAAGGACCGGGATGAAGCAGGAGGAAGGAAACGAGGTCGAGGGGAGCACGGGAGACGGTGCGCGTGGATTTGGAGCGGTGATCGATTTGGCAGGGGGCGGACTTGCCTGGTTTCTGCACTTGGCGCTGTCGTATCTAGCGGCGGAATTCGGATGCCTCACCCGGCTCGGTGAAGTCCGCTTCGCCGGAATGACGGGTGTGGTGTGGATGCTGCTGGCAATTGCACTTTTCGCGGCCGCGGGGGCCGGCCTGGCTTTGCGATCGTCTTGGCGACGATGGCGGGGCGAATCGATCGAGGGCGAGGGTGAAGGCACCTGTTTTACATCGGGCGATGCCTGGCGGTTCACGGCGCGGACCGGAATCGTGATCAATGGCTTCTTTTTGCTGGTGATCGTCGTGGGGAGTGCGCCGATCCTGTATTACCTGAGGGACTGCTGAAGAGGAGATCGTCCATGTTGAAGGAGACAAGGGGATGGGTGAGGGTGACGATCGCGATCGCGGCAGCGGGGGTCGCTCTAGCAGGTGTTTTTGCTGTTTGGCGGGGAATGAAGCGATTTCCGGTCGCGCCCGCATGGACCGTTGATGGCGGTAATCCGGAGCGGGGTCGCGCGGTGATTCGCGACTATGGCTGCGGAAGCTGCCATGCGGTGCCGGGAGTCCGGGGTGCGGTTGGGCGCGTGGGGCCGCGCCTCGACGATTTCGCCAACCAAATCTATATTGCGGGGCGGGTGCCAAATGTGCCGGAGAATCTCGTGTCGTGGATCGAAAATCCTCGGGCGACCGATCCCCGAACGGTCATGCCGGATCTGGGAGTGACTAAGCAGGATGCCCGGGATATCGCGTCGTACCTGTACACGCTGCGATGACGAGCCGCGCGCCTGTGTCCTCCTTAGGATGGCGAACCGGTGTCGTCTACACTTCGAGCGGCTTCAGGTACTCGGGTGCGATCCGGGCCCGCACGCCCTGTTGGAGAACATCAATCGAAATGATGATACCGCGCGGGTTGCTCGGGTCATCGACAATTCCTTCGACGCCCCAAAGCGGACCGCCGGTCACCTTAACCAGCGTACCCTTTTTCAACGGCGGACAAAGGGAGAGTTCGACGCCGGAATCGACCAGTGCCCGAATGGCGTCGAGCTGATCGAGGAACGCGCGCTCATGCTCGACAGGAATGACCCGGACCAAGTGATCCTGCTGGTGGGCGCGCCGCTTTTCGCTCGGGGGGAAGCGCGCGAAAACGTAGCTTGGGAACAGCGGTTTGGTAAACTTTTTGGTGTGCGTGCCATACCGGCGAACGCTGAGCGTCAGCGGCAGATAATGCTCGAATTTCTCGCGCTCCATGAGCGCGGCGAACCGCTTTTCACAGCGAGGTTTCGTATGGCAAACAAACCATTTCAGTTCATGGGAATCCCCGTTGTTATCCATGGACATTATGTGACAGCAAATAGTGCAAAGCGGCGACGTAGCCGTGAAAACCGAGACCAGAAATGACGCCGACGCACGCGCCGGCCGTCAGGGATCGATGGCGGAATTCCTCCCGGGTGTAGATGTTCGAGATGTGAACCTCGACCGCGGGAAGCCCGCTCCCGGCGATTGCGTCGCGCAAGGCAACACTGGTGTGGGTGAGACCGGCAGGGTTGATAATGACACCATGGCACGCACCGTCGGCCAGCTCCCCAAGTTTGTCAATCAGCACACCTTCATGGTTTGACTGGATGAAGAGCAGCTCGACCTCGCCGGCGGGCGCATGATCGCGGAGCAACTGTTCGAGATCGGCGAGCGTCTGGGCGCCATAGATTGCTGGTTCGCGTTTGCCGAGCCGATGGAGATTGGGACCGTTAATGACGGCGATCTTCTTCATATTGCCTGATTGATAACTTGGCGAAAACGGTGCCGCGGGAGAGAGAAATTCCGATGCACGAAGGTGAACAAAGTATGGTGGATGACTGGATGGGGCAATGACGAAAAGCCGGGGATTTGCGAATGCTCCGAAAAGAAGGCAGCCGTCCCGATTTCAGGACGGCTGCCACTCCCATTCCGTCTCTCCCAACGACTCAACCTCCGGCCGTGTCGCCTGCGCGCTGGGCGTCGTTCGCGGACCGATTCGTCCGCTTGGACGGACCGGCGCGCTTGGCCTTCTCCTCCTCTTTCGGCCAGAAATTTCCGCGTGAAACTAACCGGTTTGCGATTTCCATTTCTGTTCTGGTGCTTGTCCGGTTTAAAGGCGATGGTTGAGGACAACCGACACGTAGAATATAGAAGCTGCCCGCTCGCTCTGCCATCGGGTGGCTCCCCGAAAGGGCGAGTAGAGAAACGAGTAGCGGCCGCGTGCCGGGACGGCCCTGTGGCTCTCCGCAAGCGCGAAAGCTTGCGCCGCGTAGCACGATCCTCCGTTTATTTGTGGCGGTTCTTGAAGGTGATCTCGGCGATGCCGGACTTATCCAGATGTCCGAGGTCGAGCTGAACCATCCGGTCGTATTGTGCTTTGGTCGCTCGTGCTACAGGCAGGTCGAGCTGCTGCTCCGCGGCGAGTTCAAGGGCGATCCCGCTATCTTTGGCCGCGTGCGCGGCAGAGAAATAGCAATCGTGTTCGCGGTTTTGCATGTCTTCGCCATCGGTTTCGAGAACGCGTGACGCGGCGCCGGTTTGGGAGAAGACCTCGCGGAGAAGGGTGAGGTCGATTCCCAGCGCGTCACCAAGCGCGAGACCCTCGGCAAGGGCCGCGGTGTTCGCGTTCATCACCATGTTGACGAGCGCCTTGACCTGGGCGGCTGTGCCGGCGGGTCCGATAAAACGCACCTGACTGGCGAGATCCTCGAGGATTGGCCGGGCGCGGTTAAAGACGCTTTCGAGACCGCCGCACATCAGGTAGAGCGTTCCCTCGCGCGCTTGGGTGATGCTTGATGCCATGCAGGCTTCAAGCGTATCCGCGCCGCGGGTGGCGGCAGCGGTTTCGATCATCTTGTGAATGCCGGGTGAGACGGTCGCGCAGTTGATAAAGAGCTTGCCCTTGGCGTTCGTCAGCAGGCTCTGCTCTTGGGTGGAGAAGATGCGCTTCATCGCGTCGTCATCGGGGACGACCGTGATGATCACGTCCGCAAGGGCGGTCACTCGTTCCAAGGTTTTGCATGCCTCGGCGCCAAATTCGTCGGCGACTGCTTCGCTCAGTTTCTGGTCGACGTCGAAAATCGCGGTGATTGGGTAGCGCTTATCGTGGAGGCGCCGTGCCATATTGGCGCCCATGCGTCCGACGCCGACGAAGCCGATAGTCGGTTTCTCGCTCATGACTGAAATTCCGGGAAAAACGGGTTGTGCTGTTTTTCTTGTCCGACGGTTGTCGCGGGACCATGACCGGGACAAAGCAAAGTGTGGTCGGGAAGGGTGAAAATCTTCTCTCGGTTGGTGCGCAGAGCGTCTTGGTAGGAAACGAGGCCGCCGCCCATCGATCCGGCGAAAATCGCGTCGCCGGTGATCGCCACTGGGATCTCCAGTCCGCTGATCAGGTAGGTGACGCCGCCCGCGGCATGGCCGCAGGTGAGAAGGGTCGAGATCTTCAGGTCGCCATCGGTGAATTTTCGTCCTTCGATGAAAGCGTTGGCGTCGGCAAAATCTTCGAGTTCATGGGCGAAGACCGGTGCCGACGTTGCCTTTCGGAGGCGGCTAAGGTCAGCGACGTGATCGACGTGGGTATGGGTCAGGAGAATCGCCTTCACCTGAAGGTTCTCGCTTTCGATCACCTTCAGGAGGGGAGTGCAATCGCCGCCGGTGTCGAAGACGAAAGCGTCGCGGGTGGCGAGGCTCCATACGACGCACGAGTTGACGGTCATGTCGTCGTAGCGGGTATTGGAAACGGCGAGCCCGCCGACCGGGTCAGGTAATTTGGGATACCAGGCGCCGCGGCCGATGGCAACGAGCGCGTCGGCACCGAGGGCGAGCACGTCAGCTACCAGCCGAACGGGCTCTTCATCGAAAGTGCCGTTTTTGATTTTGTTTAACGCGTCTTCCGTGATCCCGGCCTTTTCGCAAAGTTCGCGATTACCGATGCCGAGCCCGCGCTGGGCCTTGCCGATGATGTCGTTGAAGTCGTCCTCGAGGGGAATTTCGGGCAAAGGAATTTCTTTCATTTTTTCTCAAGGAGCTCGACTTCGTATCCGTCGGGGTCGGTCACAAACGCCATTTTGTTTTCTGTTTGAAATTTCTCGCGCCAGCCGTCCGGCCAGATTTCGATGCCCTGTTTTTCGAGGCGGTCGCAGAATTCGATCAAATTTTCCACGCCGAGAGCGATATGCATCAGATCCTCCGGGACGTTGAGATCGTAGTCGGCCGAATAGGCAAGTTCGAGAAAGTGCGGGTTGCCTGGAAGCTCGAGAAAAGCGAGCTGATTCCCGGCAGGCGATTTTTCGGTCCGGCGCGTGAGCGTAAAACCGAGTGTTTCATAGAAAGCGATAGAACGTTCCAAGTCGCCGACGCGGATCCGTGTGTGAAGAAACTTGATCATACACGGAGCACGATATGTCGAAAAGAAAAGTGTGACAAATCAAAAGGCTCAGGAAACCCCGATGCTGTTCACCGGGCGCGCTCCGCGCGAGCGACTCGGGAAGAATCCTCGTGTCGTCGCGGGGAAAATCTCGAAAACGGGCGAACTTTCGTTTTATTGGAGCGTTCACGATGATCAAGGCGGCCAAAGTCGATCCGGCAGTGACGGAAAATCCCGTTGGCCGGGTGGCGTACTTCAACCGGGAGCTCAGCTGGCTTGCGTTCAATCGGCGCGTTCTGAAACAGGCCCGACTGGCGGCGAACCCGCTGCTCGAACGCCTCAAGTTTCTGGCGATCGTCAGTTCTAACCTCGACGAGTTCTTCGAGATCCGCGTTGCCGGTCTGATCCAGCAGGTGAGGTCGGGAACCGTGCAGACGGCGATGGACGGCCTCGGAGCGCGTGAACAGCTGCGTCGTATTCACGATGTCGTGACGTCATTGGTTGAAGACCAGCATCGCTGCTTTCAGGAAGAGATTGTCCCGGCACTGCGTGAGGAAGGGATTTCGTTTTTGTCAGTCGATCAGCTGACAGACACCGATCTCGCCTGGATCAAAGGGTATTTCATCGAGCAGGTATTTCCGGTCTTGACGCCGCGGGCGATCGACCCGGCGCATCCGTTCCCTCAGATCGTCAACAAGAGCCTGAACGTCCTCGTTTGTCTCGAGCATCCGGAGGAACCGGACGCCGAACTGCGCATGGCGATTTTGCCGGTCCCGCGGATTTTGCCGCGCGTGGTTCGGATTGGGCAGCGAAGCCGCAAGCACTACCGCTTCATTTTCCTGAGTGACATCATCAAACTGAATGCGAGTTTCCTCTTTCCCGGATTTACGGTGCAGTGCGCGCAGGCATTTCGTATCACGCGGAACAGCGACCTCTATATCGACGAGGAGGAGGCGCAAAATTTTCTCAAGGAGATTGAGGAGGAGCTCAAGCACCGGGAGAAAGGCGCCGCGGTTCGGCTCGAGATTGAAACGGGGGTGCCCCACTCGGTTCTGCATCGGCTTCTTCGATACATCCGGCTGCCATCTGAATATGTCTTTCGGATTCGCGGACCAATCAACTTGATGCGCTTGAACAGCGTCTATGAGCTTATTGACCGTCCCGACCTGAAGTTTAAGCCGTTCCAGCCGGTGATCCGTCCGGCGCTCGCACAAAGCCGGTCTATCTTTCGCGCGATAGCCGAGCGTGACATCCTGCTCCACCATCCATTCGAATCCTTTCAGCCGGTCGTCGAATTTATCCAGCAAGCCGCGCGCGACCCCCGGGTTTTTGCGATTAAACAAACGCTTTACCGGACGAGCGGCGATTCTCCGATTGTCCGGGCGCTGATCGAAGCTTCACGAAATGGAAAACAAGTGACGGCGCTTGTTGAGCTGAAGGCGCGGTTTGACGAGGAACAGAATATCCAATGGGCGAAGCAGCTGGAAGAAGCTGGTGTGCATGTCGCGTACGGGATGGTCGGCCTCAAAATTCACGGAAAATGCAGTTTAGTCGTTCGCCGGGAAGGCGACCAGCTTCGGCGTTATGTCCATCTCGGCACTGGCAACTATAATCCGCAGACCGCTCGGCTCTATATTGATCTTAGTTTCTTCACGGCTCGCGATGAAATAACCACCGAGGTCGCGCTCCTCTTTAATACATTAACCGGTTTCGGACTCACTCCCGCGTTCGAGCGCCTGCTGGTCGCACCGTATACTTTGCATGAGCGACTGCTCGCGATGATTGACCGGGAAACGGAAAATGCGAGAGCGGGGAATCCCGCACAAATCATCGCAAAGCTCAACAGCCTGGCGGACAAAGCGACGATCGACCGGTTGTATGAAGCCTCGCGAGCCGGGGTGCAGGTGGACCTGATTCTTCGCGGAACCTGCTGTCTGGTTCCCGGTGTGAAAGGGATGAGTGAAAATATCCGCGTGCGGAGCATCGTTGGGCGCTTCCTCGAGCACAGCCGGATTTATTATTTCGGGAATCACGGCGGATCACCGCTTTATTACGCGGGGAGCGCGGACTGGATGCCGCGCAATTTCTTCCGGCGAATCGAGGTCGTTTTTCCGATTGAAGATCCGCGTCTGCAGGAAGAGCTTCAGGTAATTCTTCAAACCTATCTCGACGATACGTCGGAGGCGAAACTTCTGGAGCCGTCCGGCGCGTATTCTTCGGTCAAGCGCGAAGGCGGCTGCGATCCGTTTTCGGCCCAGAACTTCTTTTTGGAGCGGGCCGGAAAATCGATTGAGCGAGCGTAGGTAAGGGTGCTGCGAACGGTGAAGTCGACGTAGCCGTTTATTCGCCCTTTCCGGGCTTTGCGTATGCTTGCCGGATCCGCCAGGGCGCTGCCGCGGGTAAGCGTGAATCCATCAATCAGTCCTGCTGGGGCGACCCAACGATCGCTCCCGGGCTCTGCCTTCACTCGCCGATGTAGCGGGTAATTTCGGGAATTTGCTTTTCTCGGCGGCCCGACGGGAGGCGGCGGATGTACGGATCCCCCGTTTCTTCGGAATCGAGATCCGTCTCGTCCTCCTCATCTTCCTCAAGGACGGGAAGTTCGTCAAAAATCAGCGAGATGCGGCGCGGTTCCGGTTCGAGAAGGAGCGGCGGATTCTTAACCTTTCCTTGTTTGACCTGCTCGAAGTGACACGGGTAGTGCTGCTCTTTTTTGAAATGATCGATAAAGTTCGCGATCCACTTGGGATCTACCTGTTCGCGCCGGTTGATCAATACAACATCCGAAAAGTGGATACAGGCTTCATACCAGCGCAAGAGCTCTTTGTGTTCGAAAGCCAGCTGCGCGCTCACGACCGTTATAATGCGCGCGAGCTCGATTTCCTGACCGGGCAGCCACGCGGCAAACGCCTCGACTTGGTCGACCGGATTCGAGCGGCCGTCGGCCAGGAGGAAAATGTGAGTAAACTCCGAGGGAACATCCAGGTCCAGATTGACTCCGTTCCAAGTCCAGGCGGCGACGGCCGTGCTGGCCTCCGGTTTCGCGTCCGCCAGAGCTTCTTGGTCGGAAATAATCACAACCGGCTTCGCGTCGCTGTCCAGCCCCCCGCGAATTAGATCGAATACCAGCTCCCGGCGACCGGATCGCGGCGCGCCGAGCACCAGATAAAGTAACGGCTTCTCCGCCATGGCTCAAAGATCAAACGAAAAGGTTTTGGTTTGGGCAAAATGACGCATCCAGTGATCGACAAGGACAAGCGCGGCCATGCTTTCGACGATCGGCACGGCGCGCGGAAGAACGCATGGGTCGTGACGGCCGCGCGCCGCGAGCTCGGTTTCCTGTCCCTTGACGTCGACCGTGTCCTGCGGGCGCAGAATGGTGGCGGTCGGCTTGAAGGCGACCCGGAAAACCAGGTCTTCGCCGCTGCTGATTCCGCCGAGAACCCCGCCGGCGCGATTGCTTTCGGCGCGAACGCGACCGTCGCGGATGATAAACGGATCGTTGTGTTCGGACCCTTTCAGCCGGGTGCCCTCGAAGCCGCTGCCGATTTCAAATCCCTTCGTTGCCGGGAGGGAGAGCATCGCCTTGGCGAGGTCGGCTTCCAAGCGGTCAAAGACCGGCTCTCCGAGGCCGACTGGCAAGCCGCGGACGCGGCACTCGATAACGCCGCCGACCGAGTCGCCTTGCTTACGAACCTCCTTGATGCGATCGATCATTTTTTCGGCGGTCGCGAGGTTCGGGCAGCGAACCGGTGTCGCGTCGACTTGGTCGCGGGAAGGGAAATCCGGAAAATCCGGCATTTCAATATCGTGGACGCGGGTGACGAAAGCTGCGATCGCAACGTTGCCGCACGTCTGTAAAATCTTTCGGGCGATGGCACCGGCGGCAACGCGGCCGATGGTTTCGCGTGCCGAGGAACGCCCGCCGCCGCGATGGTCGCGAAGGCCGTATTTTTGCTGGTAAGTGAAATCCGCGTGCGACGGGCGGAATTTCTCCTTCATTTCCGTGTAAGCCTCGGGACGCTGGTCGGCGTTGGGAACGGTCATCGTGAGCGGCGTGCCGGTCGTGCGGCCATCAAAAACGCCGGAGACGATGGTCACGGTGTCGCTTTCCTTGCGTGGCGTCACAATCGAGCTTTGCCCGGGACGCCGCCGATCGAGTTCGGGCTGGATGTCCGCCTCGCTGAGCGGAAGCCCGGGCGGGCAGCCGTCGATGACGACGCCGATGCCGCCTCCGTGGCTTTCGCCCCAGGTGGTGATTGTGAACAACTTGCCGAAGCTGTTGGGCATTCTGGTGGTATTATCTGTTAGTAGTTATTAGTTATTGGTTATTTGTTATTAGTAAGTAAATCATAACCGGTGGAAGGCCCCGAAAAACAGGCGGCTTTGCATGCCCCTTTAGCGCCAAATCGGGACTCGATTGAAATTCTCGGACACCGCTTAAAAGATCACCAATAGCGAATAACCCAATAACAAATAACCACGAACCGATAACTAAACCTAAATCTTCCCCGCTTTCCGGCGTTCGATCAGGCGGTAGAATTCGACAAAAAGCGGATCGGCATCGTTGGGGCCGGGGGCCGCTTCGGGGTGGTATTGGACGGTGAAGACCGGAAGCGTGTTGTGGCGAAGTCCTTCGACGGTCTGGTCGTTGAGGTTGATCTCCGTCACGGACGCGCCGCGTTTCTCGATACTCTTGGGATCGGTGGCAAATCCGTGATTCTGGGAAGTGATGGAGACCACGCCTGTATCCAAATTTTTAACCGGCTGATTGGCGCCTCGATGTCCGAATTTGAGTTTGAAAGTTTCGGCGCCGATCGCGTGCGCGACGACCTGATGGCCGAGGCAAATGCCGAAGGTTGGATGCTTCTCAATCAGGCGAGCGACGTTTTTGTGAATCTTTTGAATTGCCGCCGGATCGCCGGGCCCGTTGGAAAGGAAAATCCCATCCGGATTGAGCTCCTCGACCTGTTCGGGCGAGGCGTCGGCCGGCACGACGAACACATCGAAACCGTGGCTGCGGAGTTTGCGGAAAATCGAGTGTTTCGCGCCGAGATCGAAGGCGGCGATCCGAAACCGCTTCGTCGGTTGCGGGGTCTGGTTCAGGTTGGTCCCTTCGACCGTGAACGGGCTGCTGTGCATCCCGGCCGGATCCCACTGGTAAGGCTCACGACAGGTGACCTCCTTGACAAAATCAACTCCGAGAAGGCCGGGCCAGCCGCGCGCGCGTTCGACGGCTTCCTCATCGGTGATCTCCTCCGTGCTCAAGCAGGCTTTCATGGCACCGCGAACGCGGAGCATCTTTGTGATCGCGCGGGTATCGACCTCTTGGAGACCGGGAATCTTGTGCTCCTTCAGGTAGCTGTCGAGTGTCTGCCGGCTCCGCCAGCTGCTGGCGACCGGACTTAATTCGCGCACGACAAAGCCGGTTGCCTTCGGTCCGTCCGATTCCTGATCCTCGGGATTGATCCCGTAGTTGCCGATTTCGGGAGACGTCATCGTCACGATCTGGGCGAAGTAGGAAGGGTCGGTGAGGACCTCCTGGTAACCCGTCATACTCGTGTTGAAAACGGCTTCGCCAACGACCGTGGTTTCGTGACCGAAGGGAAGCCCGCGAAAGACGGCGCCATTCTCGAGAGCGAGGACACCTGTTTTCAAATTGGCCATTATCGCAAAGGGAACGGCATTTAATCCGGCCTGCAAACAAATTGTTGGTGTTTTCACCGCCGCTTTTGTAATTTGCCGGTGAATGTAACCGGCACGTTTGACAGCGAGCCGTTTGGAAGGTTGGCTTATCGAAATATGTCTTACCAGGAAGACCGGCAGGAATGGTATCAGGGCCGGGGATTGTGGGAGCACGTCCCGGAGGAGAACTGGAAGGATTGGCGATGGCAGCTGAAAAACCGTCTGATCTCAGTCGAGCAGGTCGAGCGGTATCTGACGCTAACGCCCGAAGAGAAACAGGGATGCTACTTCGCCAATAAAAAACTGGCGCTGGCGATCACGCCGTATTTCTTCAATCTGATCGACCGCGATGACCCGGAATGCCCGATCCGCCGTCAGGTGATCCCGCGGATCGAAGAGATGACGGTGTCGCCGCAGGAGATGAAGGATCCGTGCGGGGAGGACAGTCACATGCCGGTGCCTGGGCTCGTGCATCGCTATCCGGACCGCGTCCTGTTTCTCGTGACCGACCGCTGCGCCGCCTATTGCCGTTATTGCACGCGCAGCCGCTTGGTGAGCAACAGTCAGGGTTACGATTTTCACCCGGAATTTGAACAAGGGCTCCGCTACATCGAGGAGCACCCGGAGGTGCGCGATGTGCTGTTGAGCGGCGGCGACCCGCTCCTGCTGGCCGACCGCAAACTCGACTATTTGCTCGAACGCCTTCGCGCGATCCCGCATGTCGAGTTCATTCGGATCGGCTCGCGGATCCCGATTTTCCTGCCGCAGCGAATTACTCCGGAACTGTGCGCGATCTTCGAGAAGCATGAGCCGATCTGGATGAGCATTCATGCAAACCATCCGCGCGAATGCACCATGGAAGTGAAGCAAGCCTGTGACCGGCTCGCCCGGGCCGGTGTGCCGCTGGGGAACCAGTCGGTGCTGCTGAAAGGCGTCAACGACGACGCCGATGTAATGCGGGCGCTCGTGCACCGTCTCCTGCGCATGCGGGTTCGTCCGTATTACCTGTATCAGTGCGATCTGATCACCGGCAGCTCGCATCTGCGGGTCGATGTCCGCAAAGGACTGGAGATCATTGAACGGCTGCGCGGGCACACGACCGGCTACGCGGTTCCACAGTTTGTGATCGATGCGCCCGGCGGCGGCGGAAAGGTTCCGATCAATCCGGAATACGTTCAATCAATCAATGAGGAGGAAATCGTGTTTCGGAACTATGAGGGCCGACTGTTCCGCTACCCGATCCGCGTCGACCCGAGCGAGCTTCAGGAAGCCGTCGAGCTTCCTGCCGAGCTGCTGGTCTGAACGGCGCCGGCGCCGGAGGTCGCGGGTTCCACGGAAGCGGCTTTTCGGCTGGCGGCGGTTTCTCGCCAATTCGACTGGAGCAGGCATCCGAGTGCGATCGGTGCCAGGATATGCGAGGCGCGCAGGAGAACTTCGGGATAGGAGCCCCAGCCAAGACTCAGCGGTCTCGAGAATGCCGTGATGGCCGCCCAGAAACAGAGCCATGCGAGGACCGGCCGGGAAGGGCGGACCAGCACCAGGATCGCGACGGCGATGTCGACCCAGCCGATGACGAGCAGCAGTTGACTGGCTGCCGATTCCGACAGCGACAGGCCAAAGCCGCGCATGCTTCCGAGTATCAAGTCGATGAATACGGCGCTTTTGCCGAGTGCTTCGAGTCCGTGAGCGCAAAAGACAATGGCGAGACCGACGCGCAGGATCCAGGCAGCCGACCCGTTTCGCCACGAATCTCGCGGCAGGAGTTTTCTCGATACAACGAGCGGGACCAAGGCGAGCGGGGCAAGGTAGCGAAGCGCTTCCGCAAAAGGGGTGAGCTGATAAAAGGCGTGCCCGCCCGTGAGGTAGCCGGCATACGCTTCCGCAAAAGTGACGGCCGCGATCACCAGAGCGGCAAACACGGCCGGGAAGACGAACATCGAGGCAGCGAGCACAAGAAAAGCCGCACCTGTCACCCGTTCGACCAGAAAGATCGTGCTGTGCGAGACGCCCCAGTCCATCAGGGCGATTTCTCCGATCGACGAGCCGGCCCGGGTCATCAGGGCAACGGCGGTTCCGAGGGCGAAAAGAAAAAGCGACGCGCGGAGGAGCCAGTCAGCCGCGCTCGCCGCGCTGCCCCGAATGGCAATCGTTTCAGGGCTCACGGTCGCACCGCCGCGCACGCTTCGTTCGTGGATCGCCTCCGCTTGCATGCCTGTTATTGGCCAGCCGTCGTCGTCCGCGGCGTGAGCACGAAGTTGTCGAGCGTGCTCCCGTCCATGCCAATCGCCCGAACACGAACGAAATCATCGGAGATTTCGAAAAAGTGAAAGTGATGGGCCGGGCGGGTGAAGCCGGGTTCCTGCAGCCACCAGCGGGTCGGATCCGGATCGCGCTGGGGCACGCCGAGGCCGCCGTCGCCGATGTAGACGATGCCGTTTTCGAAATCAGGCGCGTGCGACCGTATCGGCAGCGTGCGTTTGAGCGCATGGTCATGGGATTCATAAACGAGATCGACGTTGAAGCGCTCAAACAGCGGAACCCAGTTGTCGCGCCGCAGGGCACCGTCCTGGAGCGACCGCACACTGGAATAAGCGGGGCGGTGGTAGGTGACAAACACCCAGCGGAAATCTTCCCGGAGCCGGGCCAGTTCCTTTTCGAGCCACTCGCGCTGATCGCCGGCCAGGCTGATTTCGGTGTTCAGGGTGACGACGGCGATCTCTTCGGTGATGCGTGTGGTGTAGTAATAATTGGTCGGCTCCGGCCAGGCGAACATTTCCTCGAATCCGATCTGGCGATCGTGATTGCCGCGGGCCGGAATGATCGGAAGCAACCGTCCGTCTTCCGTCGTCGTCAATTCGTGATCGGAAAGCCAGCCGTCGAGGTAGCGCCACTCGGCACGGACGCAGTAATCGCCGCCGTGCACCAAGGCCAAAATTTCCGGGTTCCGCTCGACAAAATCGGCCATCCGCAGGTTCATGTTCTGCCGGTCGTTGTGCTCGTAGGGCTCAACCTTCCCCAGTCGCGAATCGCCTCCAAAGAGAAGTTTCACCGGTTCGTCACCGGCCGGAGCCGTCCGAAAATGAAACTCCCGCGAAACATTGCCGTCGCTTCGCATGATCAGGTAGTAGGTCGTCGACGGCTGCAGGCCGGAAAGGTAAACGTGGTGGTAGTAACCCGGCTCCGACCATTCGGCGTCCGCTTCAACCAAGGTGTAGGCGCCATCCTTGAAACTGTTTTCCGTAAAGGCGTAGGATTCCGGGTCGCCGCCGCGCGGTTCGGTGTCGTAGTGGACCCGGTGCTGGCTGCCTTCGGATCGCGTTGTCCAGGAAACCACCGCTTCCCGCGCGGGATCGCCCATCCACAAAACGCGGCCGTGCTCGATTCCCTCGTGCGAAACGACACCAACGGGCGGCTCAATGCCGGAAACATCGTCGGCGCACGTGGCGATTGTGAACGCTGTGGAGGCGAAAGCCAGGATCCCGATGATCGTACTGTATTTCATGGCTGCGTTCCACAAAGCCTTGCGACCGTGAGTCGGGCAAGACTGTTTTCGGCCGTCACTCGTTTTTGACCGACCCAAGTCCGGCCCCGAAGCACCTCCTCGGTCGCGCGCAATTCCTCTTTTGCGGGTTGTTGACCATCGGATTGCTGCAATCATCGGGAAGAAGCGGTCCTTCCGGGGGATCGCATCCGGACGCCGCGAGGGTTAGTGTATCCGTTGATCGAGCCGCCGACAAGAGCCGACCGATCGTTCGTGTGGGTTCCATCGAGTTTATCGAAGGAGGCTTGCTTGCCGGCTTTGACCCCGATTCAATGGCGAGTTATGCGATTTTTTCCCGCAGCAGCCGCCGCGATTCTCGCCGCCTCACTGGGCATCGCGGGAGCGTCCGATCCCGACGAACTCGTTATCATCCCGCGGGCCGACTGGAACGCGGCCGAAGCCCGCCCCTACGCGAGCCAGACGCCGGTCCGGTTTACCATCCACCACAGCGGGGTGTTTTTTGCTCCGGACGCCGACGCGGCCAAGCACCTCGCTAACGTCCAGCGCTGGGGGATGGGCGAGGACCGCAAGTGGGCGGACATTCCGTATCACTTTATCATCGGACCAAAGGGCGACATTTACGAGGGACGCGATCCGTTGACGGAAGGAGAGAGCAACACTTCCTACGAGACAGCCGGACACTTGCAGATCAACCTTTTGGGAAACTTCGGCGAGCAGGATCCGACTGAGCGGCAGCTGGACAGTCTCGCTCGGCTGCTGGCGTGGGCGAGCCAGAAGTACGGCATTGCAATCTCGACGCTCCGCTGTCACCGGGATTTCGCGGCGACAGCCTGTCCGGGCGATCGTCTTTACCGGATTCTGGCGGAAGGGGAGATTCAAAAGCAGGCCGCCAGGCTGATGGCGGAAAAGGCCGTAAGGAAGCCGAATCCAGGGAAGGCGGAACCTTGATCGGCTTTTTTTGAACGTTTCTTGAGATGGTGGCGTCTCAACGTATTACCGAGCGACTTTCGTTCGAGAGTTTGTTCATAGTTTCAGTACGTTTGTTTGTAGTTTGTAGCAGGGAAGGCGCCGCGCGAGCGGCGCCTTTCTATTTGTTCGGGATTTGCTTTTGCCCCGTTTCCCTTCTGCTTCTTTACTTGAAGGATGGCTGATTTTCGAAGCTATGCGCCGCACGCCGACGCCAGTGATGCTGAAATCACGCTGACGCCGGAGGAAAGCCATCATCTCATTCGGGTGAACCGGGCCCGGGCGGGCGATCCAGTGGTGGCGTTTAACGGTCGCGGCGATGAATGGGTGTGCGAATGTTTCGACGCCGACAGGCGCGGCGCGCGGCTGCGAGTCGTGACTCACCGAAAATGGCCGCCGTCAACTGTGCGCATTGCGCTGGCGCAGGCGCTGCCGAAGGGGAAAACCTTTGAGGCGATCATCCGCAAGGCGACGGAGCTCGGCGTCGCGTCGATCCGCCCGCTTGTCACGGCACGAACCGAAGTGCGGCTCGACGAGGCCCGTCAGGAAGTGAAACGCCAAAAATGGGTGGCGACGGCCGTTGAGGCGGCGAAGCAGTCGGGCAATCCCTTCTTGCCGGAGATCGCGCCGGTCCAGTCGATCGAAGACTTTCTCCAGACGTCGCGGGACTTCGATCTTCGGCTGGTCGCCAGTCTCCAGGAAAACGCCCGTCCGCTGCGTCGCGTCCTTGAGGAAACAGAAAAGCCGGGGCCGGAGCAGTCGCGGACTGCCATTTGGCTCGTTGGACCGGAGGGTGATTTAACGGCAGCCGAATACGCGGCGGCTGAGGCGGCTGGCTTCGAACCGGTGACGCTGGGGCCGCTTGTTTTGCGCTGTGACACAGCCGCCCTGTATGCGGCCAGCATTCTCCACTACGAGCTGCACCTCTAAGCCGGCGGCGGTTTCCAGCTGCTCATTCCCAGCATCAAGCGGGAAAGCGGCAAACACCGGCGTCCCCGCTTCGTGTCATTCGAGTTTAGCGGCGATTTTTCTGCTTCGCGAAAATTGCACCCTGGCGTTTTTTCTGCTGGAGCTTCAGAAGAAACGTCCCATTGTAAGGATTTACGAATTTTTCACATTCCGCTTTGAGGCGGCGGCAGTGGTGCGTCTGGTCTTTTTGCTGCTGGCGCCAGTCGCTCTTGCCGCCGCCTCATCCTTATCCTGCCGGAAAGCCGTGAGAATCAGGCGGCGGGGAATGGATCAGACCTTCGGTTCCCAGCCCGGTTCATATTCGCGCGACCAGTATCTAACGGCTTCCGCGTTGTTTTGAATCCGGCCGGTTTTCGGGTCGCACGTGATTTTGCCGCCGGCCCGCTGGGCGATATTGCCAAGCTGAACCAGGAGCGTGCTCGCGTGCCCTTCTTCGATGTTGCTGACCGGCCGTCCTCCGTTGCGGATGCAATTGAGGAAGTCGGCCGCGTGGATCGCCTCGCGGTGGAGATTCCAGCTCACTCCGCTCGGCGGGCCTTCGCCCGAGACCCGCCGCACTTCCTTGCCGGCCTTGTCGTACACGCGGTAATCGTTGGCGCCTTCAATGACAATCGAGCCGTTGTCGCCGTGGAAACTGACGCCGAAACCGCTTCCCATTGCGCCGAGGCGGTTGCAGCTGAATCCTTCCCACGTGATCTGTTTGCCGCCTTCGAACTCCCAGCAAATCATTTGGGTGTCGGGCGTTTCCCAGTCGTCATCGGCGTAATACCGGCCGCCCGATGAGGTGACTCGGGTCGGGAAGGTGACGTTGAGTCCCCATCGCGAAAGGTCGACGGAGTGGATGGCGTTGTTGCCGGCTTCGCCGGTGCCCCAGTTCCAGAACCAGTGCCAATGATAATGGAGAATGTTGTCCTGGAACGGCCGCCGGGGCGCGGGGCCTTGCCAGAGCTCGTAGTCGAGCCAGTCCGGGACGGCGGTCTGTTTGCCGATACCGATTGGGGCGCGGGCGTTGGCGTACCAGCTGCGGGAGTGGTGGACCTCGCCGATTTCGCCGTTTTGCACGAGCTCGATCGCTTCGCGGACCCCTGGCCAGGAGCGCCGCTGGTTGCCCATTTGCACGACCTTGTTGTACTTCTGAGCCGCTTCGACAAGCAGTTCACCCTCGCGCGGGTTGTGGCTGCACGGCTTTTCGACGTAAACGTGTTTTCCGGCCTGAATGGCGAGAATGGCCATCGGCGCGTGCCAGTGATCCGGGGTAGCGATCATGACGGCGTCGATTTCCGGGTCTTCAAGAACCCGGCGGAAATCCCTTTCGCCCCGCGGCATTTTTCCCTGCCGGTCGGCGCAGACCTTACGGGCGCGTTCGATCGCCCGCGAATCCACATCACAGATGCAGGCGATTTCGGAGCCGGGCAGGGAGGCGAACGCGTCCGCCACGCGTGCGCCGCGGGCGTTGACGCCGATCGCGGCGGTGCGGATGCGCTGGTTCGGAGCCTGATCGCCGCGCAGCGATCCGGTGCTGCTCATGAGCCCGAGGCCAATGCCGGCGAGGGCGGATTGTTTGATAAAATGACGGCGAGTGAATGCTGGATTTTTCATCGTGATGCAGTGCGATTTGTTTCGAGTACTTCCGCGATAGATACGGGTTCTCCCCCGCGGCGTTTGCTTTCGTCGGCAGCTTCCATGAAGGCAAACAGCTCCAAGGTTTCTTCAGCGGAAACCGGCGGAACCCCGGTTTTGAAGAACTTCACAATCTCTTGCGCGAGCCCGGCGTAGCTTCCGCCAACCTCGTTCGCCTCGACACCCTTTGTGCCAAAAACAATCACTTGGCTCGGCGTCTTCGCGTTGCGCAGCCCGCGCAGTGTGCCGACCCGTCCGCCTTCCCAGACGCCGGTTACGACGTCGGTATCCTCTGTCGCGGTGCGGACGACGGATTGGCAGCCGGTTCCCATAATCGTGAACAGTGCTTCGGCCGGGTGGACACCGTACCAGAAAAGATCAGGGTGGTGCGGCTCCTTGTGGGAAGGACCGTAGGAAATGGCGCCTTTCAGCTCACCGACGTCACGCTTGGCCAATTCGATCATGCCCGGGTGGAAGCGATAGGACGATGCGGTAAAAACCGGAACGCCCGCCTCTTCGGCCAGCTGGAAAATGGTAATGGCATCGGCGAGGGAGCCGGCGATCGGCTTGTCGATGAAGAGCGGCAGACCGGCCTTGATGACCGGACGGGCCTGTTCGAGGTGGGGACGGCCGTCGACGCTCGTCAGCATCACGGCATCCACTTGTTCGCAAAGCTCCTCGATCGTGTCGACGATCGGAATGCCGAAATCGTTCTTGAGCTGATTGGTGAAGCGGTCGATCCGGGAGTAGCTCGCTTCGATATCGGGGCTGCCGCCTTTCCATGCGGCGACGACGCGGCCGCCTGGGACGTGATCGCGATGATCCTTGTCGTTCAAGATTCGCGTGAAGGCGGTGACGTGCGAAGTGTCGAGACCGATCAATCCGACACGGATTTCATCGGCCGTGGCCGGGACGGTGAGCAGCGATCCCATGAGCAGAAGAGTAGTCCAAAACAATTTCATGGCCGATCATCGTGCAGGAAAACCCCAATTCGACGCAAGAATTAACCAAATGGTTCCTTTTGGCGTTTTTCAGGGCTCGATCCGCGCAATTTGATTTCGAAATCAGCGGGTGGTCTCCTCAAATCGACGATATCCAGTTAGTTATGGTCACCGCCTGCTCCTGCTTGGCCCATGCCAGTTGAGACCGGATTGGGTTTCGCCAAATAGAAGCGTTGGGAACTTCTCGGAAGTTACTCACCACATAGAGAAAATATCGGTCGCCCATCTCGTGGGCTCGCATGTATTCTTTCCAAGTCAAATTGATTCGTCCCTTTTGTTCTCGAAGGCCCTTAACCTCAACGGCAAAAAAGTTTCGATTTGGGAGATTGATTCTGAAGTCGAACCCGCAGCCAAAATGAGTGGTATTCACAATTTCGCCGCCTGAAAATTCTTCGTGTGCGCGGTAATTAGCCTCGAAGAATGCCTCAGCCGCTTTCCCCGTTATTAAGCGACGTGCGAACGTGGATTCCCCCTCTTCTTCAGCACTCGTATCGAATGAAAGATGGTCGAGTCCAAATTCTGGATCAAGAAAGCTTCCGATCTGTTCCGTTAGTTCTTCGAGAGAAGCAGCACCGTACTCGCCCAATACCTGCTTGCAATGTTCTCGCAGGGGCCGTTTGTGCCATCCTGCTCGCTCATTTGGAAAATAAGGATCGAGCTCATCGCGATAGTTTTTTATCGACGCCGGCTTTGCTTTGAGGGCTGTTCCGAAAGCGTTGTATGCCTCGGAAAAATTTGAGAAACCGAGCAAATCCAGTGCCTGTTTTCCATATTTTGAAAGAACAAGCCCGCAGAGAATTACCTTTTCCCTTTGTTGCTTTTCAGAAGTCACTTGATGGAGGTATCGTTGAATTCGTTTTACACTGCGGCTAGCGCACCCAGTCGCCTTCACTCTTGGACGAGCCGTGGTGCTTGATGCAATTCAGCGCCTCAACCGAAGAACTTGCCAACCTTTTTCCTTTGATTTTAGGGAACAAGTTCACGCCGTCCCCCGTTCACGCTCCTATCGCTCTACGGGTAGCAAAACCGATTGTCCCCACCATCTCCTATTCCCCTCGCGCAACCCCAGCCAGAATCACCGGGACTCCTGGGAAATTGTGGTTTAGCGCCCGAACCATATCCCCTTCCAAAAGCGCAAGGGTGGCTCGCGTGTTTCCGCAACAGCGGAACTTGGGCTGCATAACGATCGTCACGATGCCAAACGGCAAGCAACAGAAGAGGGTGACGAAAAGCACCTCGGGCGACGTCTCGGTCCCGCGAAGCACAACATCCTCTGGGCGCGTCCGTTCGGTTGCCAGGGTGACATATCCGTTCCAGTGGGCTGACCGCGCCACTCGTAGCGCGAGCCTCCGAGCTTGCGGATCCGTCCGATTGAAACGTTCGCTTTCGTCTCGAATTGGCCGGTGTCAAACCGAGTCGAGCTACGGACACGGCAGGGTCGGGCGACGAGTGACTTATTTATCAAACGAGCAAACGGACGGGGTTAGGACCGGTAGGAGGTACTGTTTTTCTCATGTTTCAATAAAGTAGCGGCTTTCGACCGGATCGTGTTCGTCCGTCGGCCGAAGATTGTTGCGGCCCTTCAGGCCCCGGTTTTTTCGGGGGCCAGGATCCAACGCTCTGCCTTGGGCTGAGGTATGACGCGCCGATGGCGCTGGGGAGCCGGACGCTGACACTGGGGAACGATGCTGACTTCTACTCTTTAATACTGACGGGCGGGCAGTATGCTTCGCATGGTGTCGGCGAAGATTGCGCCCATGCGCTGCTGGATGTAGGAATCTTTGCCTCGGATGGGATGCCAGCCGTAGGTGACGTCTCTGATTTTTTGAGTATCCTGCGCGTAGATCAGGCTGTATTGATCATTCGTGACCGGATGGAGCGTATCTTTGGAGAAACCGATTTTTTTATCGAATTCCACCACCGGCAATCCCCATTTTGCGCCGAGTTGCCGAATCGAAGTATTGTAGGTCGTTCGGGCGTCGTGCCAGTGGGTGGTCAGGACAATGACGGCCGGTTTTCCTGAACGAGTATTATAGTAACGCGACGCCGGGTTGTTCCGAAGCTCGTAGCATTCGGAAGTGTAGCGTTTGATCACGTAATCAAAGGCGGCGGCGTAGTCGGAGCGATCGAACGGGATTTCATAATCTTCCCACGATTCCTGAAAGTTTTCGGACTCAAAGACGTTTCTTTCATGCACCTGCATGATGACAAGCGCATCGATGTTTTCGAGTTCCTCCGCCGAATACAGGGTTCCCTCCGCCATCCGGTTCGCGGTATCGGCGATTGCCTCACCGCCGATTGCGCGATTGATCCCGTTGACGCCAAGGATCTCGCACCCGATCTCGAACCAGCCGTTGGCGGCTGTCGCAAATGAGGCTCCGGTAATCAGGAGGGTGGTGCCGCCGTCAGAAGCCGGTTTCGACTCATCGGCTTGGAGCGGAAGAACGGTGGCGACTGCGATCAAAAGCAGGCAGTGGAGAGAGAGGGTGATCTTTTTCATTAGGCAAAGCGTGGCCCAAACGTTAAAGGCGTGAGAGGGCGTGGAGGCAACGTTCAAATCGTGGTAAGGACGTGGCTGCACTCGTTGCGCGGGTGCTTGGGCTTACGGGTCTTTCGGTGAAGTCTTGTCGTTGGTTTCGGTTCGCGGGATGCGCGTGGACTATATTTCGGAGAATTGAGCCACGGTGGGGCCGCCAGCCGGAGGTTATTGCGGCTTTCAGGCCTCGGTGTAGTATTTGGGCCCGGACCCAGTGCGCTGCCATCGGCTGACGAATGACGCGCCGCTGGCGCTGGGAATCGACGAACGAGACGTTGCCAGCCTTATCAAATGGGGCTCCGGTAACAGGGACGTTGGTGCCGCCGTCAGGAGCTTGTTTCCTTCCGCATTAGCTGTCGTGAGGTTTCCGGCGGCGAACCGCGATTAAAACAACCCCCAGCAGGCCCGTCACGAGCGCAACCGTCGCCGGTTCGGGGATCACGTAGATTCCGATGTTGCTGACCTCGGGCCAAGACCAGTCACCGGTCCACCAATTGACGCGGTGAAGTGACGATCCATCCGTTGCGACAATCCCGATTCGCCTCGGCGCGGGTGCATGTTCGAGATTCTCGAATACGGAAAATCCGAGCAATTCATTTTCGGAATTGTAAACCCGCAATTCTCCTGTCCCCAGTTCCGGATCATCAGGGAACGGAACATAGTAGGTATCAAAGACGAATGCCCGCGCTCCACCGGGAGCTCCCGGCGGTTCGACGATCAGATCCAGGCTGTCCCAGTTCCAGTAGGGCATGAAATGCAGATGGCCGGTTTCCGGACGGTATTGGGCAAATAAAAGCCCGGCCGGATTCGGTGCGTCCGGATTGTGATCGAGATTGACCTGGATGGTCAGCCCGAACTCCGTTGGCGATCCGTTCGGAAAGAGCGGTCCATTGCTCTCGCCCGGCGCCAGCTTGGCCTCAAGGTCATAGGTGGCTTCCGGCTCGGGGACGAAATCTCCGAATACGTCGGAAGTCAGCAAATTCAGGCCGGCAACCGCTTCCTGAAAAGCCTGTTCCCCCGCGGGGTCCGACAAATCGAAAAAGTGAATCTCAGCCAAAGAAGGCGAGGCGGCGGTGAGCGCCAGAGCAACAGGAATTATTCGCAAAACAAGTTTTTTCATTTCTGCAACTCGAACAATGTATTGCCTGCCGTTGCTTATCCAAATCATGGATTAAGTCAAGGACTCCGCTCCGCTTTTCCATTCTTACAATTTCCTGACACATTTTCTGTGCAGTCGGGGAAACCGATGATCGGTACATGTGCCAATTGTGCGAACAGATCCGTTGTCAGCGGACGGCGGTACAGACACGCGCGGAATCGCTTTCGTCGGCTTCGGAGATTGGAGCGGCGGGAAGTTTTTGCTCACTTGGGTTTCCGCTCCGGCTCCCCAAGATGTTTTTTCAAAAACGCCAGTACCGCCGGACGCAGATCCATCTGACTCGGCTGCAGGTGGAAGGAATGCCCGGCACCTTCGATCTCGATGTATTCGTGCTCAATATCAAGTTCTTTCAGCCGCTGCACGAGGGCACGGGCGATCCGCGGCGGCACGGACCGGTCTTCAGTTCCTTGCACGACGAGCATGGGAGGCGTATTCTCCCCGAGCCATGTATCCGGGGAAGCCAGCCGCACCCGTTCGTCCGTTTCCGCTTCGGTTGCTCCGGCAAAATGACGCCGCCGGTCGCTCAGCTCGTGCCGTCCGTAAAAATTGATAATGCAGGAAACCTCGTTGCTTTGATCTGTGTAAAGACCTCCCTGGTTAAATTCATCGACATGAGCCGTCGTGCCCACGAGCATAGCGAGGTGACCTCCGGCCGATCCGCCCATCGTCGCGATGCGTTCTGGATCGATTCCGTATTTGTCCGCCTGGGCGCGAAGGTAGCGGACGGCCGACTTGCAATCATACAGGTTCCGCGGCCAGGCAACTTCCAGCTCTCCCGTATCGAGCTTACTGTTCAGCTTGTAGGAGATCGAGAAGACGGCGAATCCGTTGGCGGCGAAAGTGGTGCCAATAGTAATCTCCCGTCGCGCCCGCTTATTTCCGCCGCCCCAGCCTCCGCCGTGGATCAGCACCACCGCCGGAACGGGCCGGACAAATTCGTCCGATGGAAGGTAAGCATCAAGCTTCTCTTCCCGGTCCGCCCCGAGATACGGGACATCGTGCAAAACCGTGATCCCGATTTCCGCGGTTTCCGCGCCGCTGCGCGCACGCAAACAAACGATCACTGAAACAAGAAGGACAAGTCGGGAGAACGTTTTCATCGATTGCGCCTTCGAGCCCAAAGACCAGCCCGGTCAAACGCAAGAAGCAAAACCGATCCGATTATTGAGGGATCTCATTCCACTTGGTGTCCTGACCTTTCCCTGGTGCCCATTCTTCACGTCGTTCTTCCTTATAAATGAATCCGCCGGCAATCGCGGGGGGAAGGGGCTCGGGGGTAATGGAACACAGAACCGTTATCGTTTGGGCGGGGGGACCTCTAGGAGAAAAGGTTCTTCCAATCGAGCTTCCAGCTGGTCGATATTATGGGTGATATCCCGGATGGCAACGGTCAGCGTGCGACTCTGGTTGATCAAATTCTCGTAGTATACATTGGCGAGACGGACGCTTCGCGGCACGGTGACCGCGGGTGGACGGTCGGCCGACGGTTCTTTTGAATCCGTGCGCGGAACCAATTTTGTTCGCGGTTTTGAAAGGGGAAAACCGGTGACCACTATCAAGCAGCTGATCGAGAGAAGAACCAGGAAGAACACGTCACGCACGAATATGCCCAGGTAAAGGAGCAGAATGCCGATCACTTGAACGCCGCGCACCAGGAGCAGGTTCATCCGTGCCCACTTCCCTTTGTTGTCAGCGTTATTGCGAGACGGACGCGGCTGGCGGGCGAAGCTGTGCTTGACTCTTTGCAGGCGGGTGCCGGTCGCGCGGATCTTTTCTTCCAGTTCCTTCCGGGTCGCCTCCTTCTCCTCGGCCAGAGAGTAAAGCCATTTCAGCTCGTTCTGGAGGCGCGAATATTCTTCTCTCCAGGCTTCGGAAAGGAGCGCCTGTTGTTGTTTAAAATCATTCGGTGAAAGCCAGGAAAGCGCCGGGGAAAAAAGCTCCTGGAATGGATGGAGCAGACGATAGCATCCGTGGACCGCAGAGAAATAGTGGGTGTTGTTTTCAACGAAGCGAATCAGAGAAGAAGCCTGACGCGGGTAGAGTGTATCGATCAAAGAGAACGTGAAACTGTGGAAGAGGGACAACAGGATCAGCGCCTGGCGATGTTCGAACAGTGGGACATGCTCCTGGATCTGGCGGAGTTTACCTTCGCGAACCTGCAGTCTGTCATAGAGGAGGGGATCCTCACTGTGGAGTTCGTTGCGGAGCTGTTCGGCTGGCAGCGGCGGGAGGGGCAGGCTGAATTCGTCGGGTGGATACGGAGGAGAAGACGTGAGTCTTCGCAGTGCGGAAAAGGCGGCCCGACCATCGTCCCGGCCGAGGAGAAGTTCAAAGTAATCGCGGGTAGGAACCGGCAGAAAACAAGAACAGGCGAGCCACTTGCGCTCCTGGATTTCCGCGCGTCGGAGGATTCGCGGCAGAGGAAGGAGAGGTTGCGCCGACGAAGGGGTGGGACCTCCGCGAGTCGCCTTTGTCTCGCCTTGGGCCGGGCTGGAAATCTCGGAGATCGTGAGTTGGAAGCCTTTGCCCAGCCGGGATCTCACGGCACCGAGGTTCGGTTTGTTGGGAGAGGCGAGGAGGAGGCGGACGTCCAGTCCCTTTCTGTGTTTAGCCACCCAGACAAAATTCCCAAGCAAATCGAGGATCGCATGATCGAGCTTCTCAAGGCTGCCCATCAGGATGACGAGCGGGGGGTGGGAGCGGTACCGGCTTGGGACAAGGGCGGCGGCAAAACATTCCGCAAGCAGCTGACAGATTTCCGCGGTGGCTGACTCCTCGAGCGTGCCCGGTTTGTCAAACCGCCGTAGCGGCGCGTAAACATCAAGCGTGTCACGCGCGGCAGCTTTCTCCCGCAGAGAAGACAGGGCGGTGCTGTATTCGGCGCGCAAGAGGGAAAGAGTTTGCCGCCCGTCTTCCCGCACTGCCGTGAGGCCCTCCACCAATTCCTCCGAGAAGGCTTCGGGAGACGAAGCGGCTGGGATCGCCCCGTAGAGCGCCGGAACGGATGCGGCGATTAACCAATTGATCACCTCGGGGCCGAGTTCGAACGCCGTTCCGGAAGCGCCGGGGCACACCAGGACGTCGGCGCGCGCGGAATCTTTCCACGATCGCTTCAATTCGCGCAATACCGATGCGCGAACGGCTGGATCCTGTTGGGTTACGTTCATGTCGGCATTCTCACTTCTTAATCGGCTGTTTGGCGGAAAACTTTACCGCGAAAAATTGGCCCGCTTCATGCTTAGATGATCCGCATGCGTCTGATCGGAAAATTTTGCCTGGTTTGCCTCTTGCTCCTGCCTTGTTTGGCGGGAGCGGCGGAACGCCCCGCGAAAGAGTATCTTCCCGCTGCCGGTGCGAAACCTTTGATCATCGTGACGGAGGAACCGCGGCTTTCCGCGGCGCCGCCTTCACTGGAGGAGTGGGAAGCGGTGGTGGCTCCCGATCCTGTGGAAGAGAAATCGCCGGAAGCGGAACCGTCCGAAGCGGGGGAAAAACCGGCGGCGGAGCCGCGGCAAGAGGAGGCGCCTTCGGAAGGGACGGATGAAGAGACGGGTCCAAGCGAAGCAACTGCGCCGCCTTCGCGAGCGGAAGAAGAGGGAAAAGCGGAAAACAAGGAAAGCTCCACGATGAGATCGTCCGGACCATCCCCTTCGTGGGAAGCGCGGTATCTCGATCCGCGCTGGGAAGATGAGGTTATCCGGTTTTACCTTGGCGTGGAACGTCCCCGCGGCGACGAAGGCGAAATCCGCGTGCTGTTGCCGCTCCAATTCGAGCCTCCGCGTCCCCAAGACGTGTCGCGGGGCCGGGCGACGTATCGCCGGGTAGACTAATCATGACGAAGATTGGTAAACATCCATCGCGATTTTGCTCGCCGAATTCGGCATTCCGCCGCGTCACCTTCGGATGGGGAATCGCTTTTGCTTCACTGGGATTTTTGTTCAGCGTCCCATCGGCCTCGGCAACCGGCGACGCCGACACCGTAACTGAGGAACCGGTTGCCGCGGATGAGTCCGCCGCGGGCGCGGATCCGATCATTGAGGCTGGGAGCGCCGAGGCGGAAGCCATGACCCCGGTCTTATCCGACCTGGATCACAGCGACCAGGCCGACCTGCTGATGCGGATGGCGAGGCACCGCGCACGGGCGGGACGCTGGGCGGATGCCGAGAGCGCGTATGCGCGAATCCTGTTGCTCGATGTTCCGGTTTCGACGCGACAGGAGGCGTTGCTGGAAATGGCTGAAATGCGGCGAGCCACTGGAGACTTTGTGAAGAGCGTCGCGATTTACGAGAAGTTTGGACAGCTGTTTCCCGGCGACCTCCGTTTGCCCTCTGTCTTTATGAAAACGGGCCTTCTGTATCGTGAGATGGGCCTGCCCGAGCTGGCGATCGCCCAGTTTTATAAGGTCATGAACTCCAGCCTTCGGCTCAATGCCGATGAATTCAAGGACTATCGGCAGACTGTGCTGGAGGCGCAGATCGAGATTGCGGAGACTTACTTCGACATGGGCAGGCATAAGGAGGCCGGTGTTTTTTTCGGGCGCCTGCTGCAGCTCGACGTCGATTCGTCCGTTCGGCCGGAAATCCTATTCAAATGGGCCTATTCGAGTTTCCTG
>CAZYAN010000042.1:30698-35269 GCA_964645585.1 uncultured Opitutales bacterium | reverse complement strand
CGCCGGCGCGGATGGTGATCCGTCCGCCGCCTTCGAGCGCCTGGATCGCGTTGAGGAGAAGGTTGAGGAGAATTTGCTGGAGCTGCCCTTTGTCGCCCGAGACCGCCGGGGTATTGGGTGCGAGGTCGGTCTCGACGGTGATGTCGGCGTGCGCCAGTTTAAGGCGGAGAAGCTGCAGCGTGTCATCAACAGTCTCGAAAAGACTGCAGCGGGAGTGCGGGCGTTCGGAAGGGCGGACGAACGAAAGGATCCGGCCGATCGTCTCCTCCAGCTGATCGAGTTTTTCACCGATTACCTCGACATCCCGCGCGCGCGGATCGTCGGGAGGAAAGCGCGGGTCGAGGGATTGGAAAAGAAGTTTGAGCACGGTCAGAGGGTTGCGAACCTCGTGAGCGATTTCGGCGGCGAGCAGGCCGAGCGCCGTCAGTTTTTCATTTTGACGGAGCGTTTCCTCGGATTGAAACACCCGTTCATAGAGACGGGCATTGTGAATGGCGACGGCGCCGAGTCCGGCCAACGCGCGAAAGAGATCGCGCTCAGCGTCGCTGAAGCGGCGGCGCTTTTCGGAATACACACTCAGGATGCCGCGAGCCTCGTTTTCATAAATAATCGGGGTGCAAACGAGCGAAACGAGCCCTTCTTCGCGCGCGAATTCGAGCAGCGGAATCCACCCTTCGACCCGGAGGATATCCGGGACCTCGATCTGTTTGCGCCGGCCGAGCGCAACGCCTGCCGACGTTTCACCAATGGGCAGCGCCGGGTGCTCGCGGGCGCCGGCGCCGCCGAATGTGGCAAAGGGAATCAGTTCGGCACCGCGGCCGTCGAGCAGATGGACGGCGCAGAAACTGCAGCCGCTCAGAGCGACAGTCGCGCGGGTCATGTTCTCAAGAATTTCCCGCTGGTCGACGCGAGCCGCGATCTTCTGCCCGACCGTGACGACCGCCTCCAAATGGTTCGCCTTCTCGCGCAGCCGATCGATCAACCAAAGTTGGCGAAAGACCGCCGCGGCTTCCTCGGTGAGGCGGACAAACTGGTGGAAGGTCTTTTCGGAAAAGACGCCGGTTTGATCCGTGTTGACGGAAATCACTCCGACCACCTGACCGCGTTCGAGCATGGGCGCGGCCATTTCGCCCCGCACGTTCTCGGCGAGCTGACGGTAGCGGGAATCTTTGGAGACATCGGGCGCGAGAACCGGCTTGCCGTGAAGCGCGACCCAGCCGGTAATCCCGCTCCCGACGTTCAGCGGCGCGTCGACGCAGTCGTCAGGGAGGCCGCGATGATGTTCGATTCTCAGGCGGCCCGAGTCGGGATCAATTAAGGAGATTGAACCGCTCAGTGCGCCGGTTGCCGCGAGAATCTCGTCGAGAACCAGCGCCGGCGCCTGTCGGGAGTCGCCGATCTTCGCGGCGAGGCTGCTGATGCGATAGAGGGATTCGGTCAGAGACGGAGGCATCAGGCAATTACCCTAAATCGACGCGGATAAAGTTTTTGAGAAACCACGAATGAACAGGCATGTGCTGAATGATAAAACGGTGGCCCGATAATCTTGTTCACCCGATTGCTGAAATCCATCATCCAAAGATTACACGCTTACATTTCTTATTGTGTCGATTCGGGTTTATTCATGGTTTGAGATCGGCGTTTTAAGTGACGCTGGCAGCCGGACGGCGGAATCGCCGAGAATCAGGCGGATTCTTCCGATGTGGGCGCTGCGTCGGGTTCGGGAGCGAACGCCGATATGAGATCATCCTGGAGTTTTTGCAGGTCGGCATCTCCTGTTCCCTCGCCCCGGAGATCGGTCCGGGGCTCTATATAGAACGTGTCTTCGGCGACGCCGCGCTCGGTGGCGATTCTGGCAAAGCGAATACTGAAACCGTGGTCGTAGATGATCCGGGAGAGGCGGTAGAGCAAGCCGATCTGATCGTTGAGCCTGACTTCGACAACCGTGCGATCGAGATTCAAATCCTGATAAACCCGGATGTTTGGCTGGATGGGTGCGCGCAGGAACTGGCTTTCCCGGCCCCATTCGCGGAGCGCGTGATGTTTCGCCTCGGCCTCGATCTCTGGAAGGAGGTCTTCGTTATGAACGAGCGTTTGTTCGAGAGCCTTTTCAAAGATTGCTTTGGCCGACTCGCTTTGAACGGCGCCGCGCGCCGGTTCGACGACGTAGAACGTGTCGATCGCGATGTGGTCGGCTCGGGAGATGGCTTTTGCGCTGAGAATATTGAGACCGGCCCGCGCGAACGGGCCGGCGAGCTTGGAAAAGAGTCCGGCGCGATCCCAGGTGACGACATTGACGATCGTCAGGCTCCGGTCGAGATCGTCTTTCCAGTCAATGATCGGTTTCAGCGATCCGGCCGCGTCCGCGTGCGCGATTGTCGCAAGCAGACGATGGACCATCTGGATGTGAAGGATGATGTCATCCGTGTCGGTATGACGGAAATACTTTTCCGGCAGGTGGCTGTAGTGGGCTTCAATCTCTTCGGCGGTGACGCCGGGTATTTTGCGAGTCTTGATTTCGTTGTAGCTCATTTCCTTTTTCTGACGCTGGGAAGCGGCGAGGCGATCGCCGTACGTGAGGTGTTCGAACGCGTTCTTGTAAAGGGTCGTGTGGAGCATGTCTTTGTAGCTGTTCCAAAGGCCCTTCGCCGTGCCTCGGGCATCGCAGAACGTGTGGACGTAGAGGAAGGCGAGCTTCTCGACGTCACCGACCTGCTCGCAAAACGACGCAATGGTGGAAGGATCATCGAGGTCGTGCTTCTGCCAGAATCGTGCCATCAGGAGGTGGTTGCGGATAATCGAGATGATTAAATCCCAGAATTGCGCGGGAATTTCGAGTCGCGCCAAGACTCCTCCGGCGATTTCCGCGCCGGCTTCGGCGTGTCCGGCGATTCCGAATGCCTTGCCGGTGTCGTGCAGGAAAAGGATGAGATAAAGAAGCGTCGGATGGCTGAGCTCGCGCAGGGCGTCGCGGTATTTTTCCATCTCCGGCTCCTTCGCGATGAAAATGTCGTCGAGCTCGCGGATCGTATTGAGCGTGTGAACATCGGCCGTGTAGCGGTGGTAGTATTCGTGCTGGACCAGGCAGGCGAGCCGGTCGAACTCCGGGACAAAGCGTCCAAGCACCCCAAGGTCATGCATCTGACTGAAAATCGGGTACACCATCCCGGGCTCTTGGAGGATGGCGCGGAAGCTCTTGTTTGCCCGGGATGAGTTGATCACCTTGCGGGTAATAAGCGTAAGTGATTCCTGGATAAGCGATTCCAGCTCGAAATCGAGCGAACACTTCAGCTGCTGGCAGTGGCGGAAAACGCGGATCAGGCGCTCCGGATCTTCGCGGAAAACGTTCGGCGCCTCGTAGGTGATTTCGCTGCCGCGAACGACGAATCCGTCGATCCGCTGCTGACGCTCGTGTTTGCGTGCGGCGATCACGTCGCGAAAACTCAGCGGCGCCGGCTGGCCTGACGTTGGACGAAGGGCGAGACGTTTTTCGACGATATTTGAGATCCGAAAAATCGTGCGCGCGTGACTGTAATAGTCGCGCATGAACCGCTCGACCCGCTTGAAAAGATCTTTCTGCGTGTAGCCGAGATGCTGGGCAACCAGAGGCTGCTTTTCCAGATCGAGGAGGTCCGACGGGCGCTTTAACGTGAAATGGAGATCGTTTCGGACGCGAAGGAGAAAATCGTAGGCCTGGACAAAATCGACCTGTTCATTTTTGCGCAGATAATTGTGTTCGCACAGCTCTTCGATCCGATCGATGTCCAATTTTATCCGCGCCATCCAGAGCGTGTTCTGGTAATCGCGAAGTCCGCCGACGCCGTTCTTGATGTCGGGTTCCTGCAGAAACACCGTGTTGCCGTAGCGCTCGCGGCGCTCGGCCTGGTCTTGCAGGCGCGCCTCCAGGTATTCGCGCGGCCGTTCTTTGCGGTAAAAATTCTTGTAGGCGTGCCGGAAAATATCGAAGAGGCCGGCGGAACCGGCAATTCGCCGCGAATCAAGCAGGGCGGTTTTCGTGCAGATGTCGTTCCGCGCCGCCTCGACGGCTTCATCGATCGTGCGAGTCGAGTGGCCGACCTTCAGTTTAAGATCCCAAAGCGGGTAGAGAATTTCGTCGGTCAGGTACTTCTGAAACTCCTTGACCTCGTCGCCCGTCGCGCCGCTGGGGAAGAGGAACATGAAGTCGATGTCGCTCAGCGGAGAAAGTTCGGCGCGGCCGTAGCCGCCGAGGGCGATCATGCAGACCTGCGAGGCGGGCGTTCCTCCGGCCCGTTCGAGGTCGGTCAGGGCGGTCGTGAACAGGTGTTCGAGCAGGAGATCGATGACGGTCGCGCGGAGGTTCACGATGCGCAGACCTGATTCGCCCGCCCGGTGGCGGCGGTGCATCATTTCGTGTTCGAGCTTGAGAAAGCGGCTGTAGATCGCCAGGCGCTCGGGTTTGGCGCACCCCTCCGGGAAGTTGAGGCGGCGGTTCGCGTGCTTCTGAATTCGGCCGAGCATGAAGCTTTTATCTTCACCAAATAAGGTTTGGCTGCAAGAGCGGAAGGAAGGAAGGTGGGAAGGTGGGAAGG
>CAZYAN010000042.1:0-30598 GCA_964645585.1 uncultured Opitutales bacterium | reverse complement strand
GGGAAGGTGGGAAGGCGGGAAGGTGGGAAGGGAGTTATTGGTAATTCGGTTATTAGTTATTGGGGGTGTAGGTCCGGATCCTCCTGACTCTTTTGCTGGAAAGTTTGAAGGTGGGTGATTTTGAAATTGGATTGAAATTCCCTTTGCGGATTCGGGCGGGCGGTTTATTCGTTTCTCTTTTGACATGTCGACGATCGCCAAAGCTTACGAACCGCACGATGTGGAAGAGAAGTGGTATGCGGCCTGGCTGGAGAGCAAGTGCTTCCAGGGCAGGCCGGATTCCGCGAAGGAACCTTACAGCATCGTTATTCCGCCGCCAAATGTCACCGGCGTGCTGACGATGGGCCATGTGCTCAACAACACGCTGCAGGACATCCTGATCCGGCGCGCGCGCCAGCAGGGGAAGGCGGCTCTGTGGCTGCCGGGAACCGACCACGCCGGGATCGCGACGCAGACGCGGGTCGAGCGCGACCTCCGCCAGCGCGAAGGAAAAACACGCCGGGATCTCGGACGCGAGAAGTTCGTCGAGCGCGCTTGGGAGTGGAAGGAGAAGCACGGCGGGATCATTATCGAGCAGCTCAAAAAGCTGGGCGCCTCCTGCGACTGGGACCGCGAGGTCTTCACGCTCGACAGCGACTACAGCCGGGCCGTGCAGTACGCATTCGTCGAGCTGTTCCGGCGCGGTTATATTTACCGGGGCAAACGGATGGTCAACTGGTGTCCGGCGAGCCTGACAGCGCTTTCGGACGAAGAGGTGATCATGAAGCCGCAGCAAGGAATCTTGTACAAAATGCGGTACGAGATCGCCGATCGTCCGGGCGAATACTTAGAGATCGCAACGACCCGGCCGGAGACGCTGATGGGCGATACCGCCGTCGCCGTTCACCCCGAAGACGACCGTTACAAGCACCTGATCGGGAAAACCGTTTGGCGGCCGTTTCCCCGGAAGGAAATCCCGATTATCGCCGACAGTTATATTGATCGCGAATTCGGAACCGGTGTGCTGAAGGTGACTCCGGCGCACGATAAAAACGACTTCGAAATCGGCCGTCGCCACAATCTTGAAGTTGTCGATGTGCTCAACCCCGACGGCACCCTCAACGAACTCGCCGGGGCGGATTTCGCCGGGATGGACCGGTTTGAGGCCCGGAAGAAGGCGGCGGCCAAATTGAAGGCACTCGGGCTGCTGGTCGCCGAGGAGCCGTATGAAAACAGTGTCGGCTTCAGCGAGCGAGCCGACGTGCCGATCGAGCCGCGGCTGTCGGAGCAGTGGTTTCTGAAATACCCGCGGGTCGAGGAGGCGAAGCAGGTCGTGCGCGACGGTCTGATTCGTTTCTATCCCGAGCGCTGGGCAAAGGTCTATTTGCACTGGCTCGACAACATCCAGGACTGGTGCATCAGCCGCCAGCTCTGGTGGGGACACCGCATTCCGGTCTGGTACCGCAAAGGGGCCGATCGTTCGGATCCGGCGAATTGGCATGTCGCCCTTGAGGCGCCGGCCGACGCCGAAAACTGGGAGCAGGAAGAGGATGTGCTCGACACGTGGGCGTCGTCATGGCTCTGGCCGTTCGCCACGATGGGCTGGCCGGATGAGCAGCGGCAGAAGGAAGAAGGGCTGGATTATTTTTACCCGACCTCCGCGCTCGTGACCGGGCCGGACATCATTTTCTTCTGGGTCGCGCGGATGATCATGGCGGGGCTGGAGTTCATGAACCCGAACGCGCCGATTGAGGAGCGGATTCCGTTCAAGGACGTTTATTTCACCGGAATCATTCGCGACATCCAAGGGCGCAAGATGTCGAAATCGCTCGGCAACTCGCCCGATCCGCTCGACTTGATCAAGCAATACGGGGCCGACGGCTTGCGCCTTGGAGTGATCTTGATCGCGCCGCAGGGGCAGGATATTCGCTTCAGCGAAGACCGGGTCGAGACCGGTCGCAACTTCTGCAACAAACTCTGGAATGCTGTCCGGTTTCGGCAGATGTCCGGCGACGCGGGCGACAACTCGAGTGTCGATTCCATCCTTGGCAGAATCAATCCGGCGCGGATGGACAGTGACGACCATGCGATCTTGGCTGGCCTTGTCGTAGCGACACGCACGGTCGATGAAGCGCTCGACTCGTATGAGTTCAACACGGCTGCGCAAAAGATTTACGGCTTCTTCTGGAGCGACTTCTGCGATTGGTATGTCGAGGTTTCCAAAGCGACACTTCAGGATCCGGCTGCCCGCGACACCTGTTTGGCTATTCAGGACCTCGTGCTGCGTCAGGTTTTGCTGATGCTGCATCCGTTCACGCCGTTTATCACCGAGGAACTCTGGCATTCGGCAGGATACGGCGCGGAAGGGACGTTTATTCTCAACCAGCCGCTCGAAAGCGCCGACAAGCTCGCGGCCGCCCTGCAGAAGCACCGTTTGGAGATCAAGGCGGAAGCGCGTGAGGAAGTCGCCGCCCTGCAGGAGCTGGTCACTCGCGCCCGGGCGTTGAAGGCGGAATACAACCTCGCCGGCAAGCGCGACAGTTCGTTCTTCCTCGTTGCCACCGACGAGCAGGCAAAGGCGGTGGCCGGCAACGCCGACAAACTCAAGCGGCTCGCGGGCGCGAAGGAGATCGCCGTTCGTGAAAAAGTCGACGGTCTTCCGGCGGTCGTGACGCCGCTCGGTACCCTTTACCTCGATCTCGCCAGCTCGGTTGACGTCGCCGCTGAACGAACCCGGATGGGCAAAGAGCTCCAGCAATTGGACAAGCAAATCGCTTCCACCGAAGCTCGCCTCGGCAATGAAAAGTTCGTGAGCCAGGCCCCGCCCGAAGTCGTCGAGGGCGCCCGCCGCCAGCTCGACAAACTCCGCGGCAAGAAAGAGGAAATCGAACGCCTCCTCGCCGCGCTGTAAAGGCGTCGCGGTTTAAGCAGTTCATTCAAAAATACGGGCGAGCCGGCCGAGGGTTCCAGCAGCCCTCGGCAACGTCCCGAGTGTGACCTAACAATCGCGACCGCTGCGCCGCTACTCGCCGAGCAGCGTCAGGCCGGCGAGGATCCAGGCTTGCTCTTCGGCGACGCGGGTGAAGGTGATTTTTTCAATCACCTTCCGCGGATGCGGGTTTTCCCAGCGGGTCACGCGGAGGGCGATTGCCGTTCCAATCGGCGATGGCTTTTCCCATGCGACCGGCGCCGAAACCGCGGGGAGGGCGGTCGTCCAGTAATGCGTGTTTGTCCCGAGCAGCAGCGTCTCGGTGACTGTGGCGCCGTCGGTGTACGTGACGGTGAACGCGGCCGGAGGCGCGCTGTGCGGCGCGTCGAAGGCCGCGGCGTTGAGCAGCGCGAGCGCTTCCGCTCGAACACCGATTTCGATCGTTGCCTCCTGGACGGCGGTGTCGGGCGTGAGCCAGCCGCCGAGGACGACGAATTGTTCCGGTACGTCGAACAGCACTTGGCCCGCGCGCATGACGCCCGCACCGAGACCCTCAAAGTTCCAGTCTTCGCCGAAACCGTGCCAGGCTTCGCGCGGCGTCCGCGTGATCGTCGAGAGGTCGACCGTGCGGCCCGGGCGTTCCCGGTCGCCGGTTCCGTGATACGATCGCAAGAATTCCGCTCCGGGCTCGAACGGAAGTTCCGCCGGTGGAGCGGGATTGCCCGACCAGGCGTATTCAGCGGCGAGAATGAAGGCGGAGAACTGCGGAAGCGCGTCTTTCAGCACCGTCTCATCGGGGAAAAATCCGGCCCAGGTGGTTTGAAGTAATCCCCGCGAACCTTCCTCAAGTGCCGCCTGGGAAAAATGGTAAATGTTGTTTGCCGCGTACCAGGTCGACGCGATCGTCGGCAGGCTCTCGTCGTGAAAGTAGCGCAAACTTGGGTACGTTTTTCCCGAGTAATAATGCCAGTCGGCAATTGCGACGCCCTCGGGAATCCGCGCCCGCCGCTCCCGCGCGATCGCAACCGTCGGAGCGAAGGCGGCCGTATCGTCAATTTCCTCGCGCGCGAGCATCATGTCGCCCCAGACCATCATGCCGATATTGCGGTCCTCCAGCCATTCTTTCATGCGGTTCATGTGTCCGAGGACCAGATCGGTCACGGTTTCACCCTGGCAGCGCGGACAGTCCGGATGCGGGAATTGGCCTTTCAGCGTCACTTCATCGTGACCGAGATGAAACCACGTCGGGCGGAAAACCTCAATCGCCTCGTTCAGGATGTCCTGGATGAATGCGAAACTGTCGGGATGGTTGACACAGTAGGCGTAACGAGCGTCGCGGTCTTCCGCGAAGGCGAGGTTCTGGTCATTGCGGAAAATCCAACTGGCGTGGCCGGGAACATTGATCAAGGGAATCGGATCGAGGAAATTCGACCGCGCGAGATTCACAAGATGCCGCAAGTCCTCCTTCGCGATGGAATTCGGTCCTGCGATGGCGGGATGGGTTTCCCAGATGGCGGCTTCGCACTGGATGACGGCGCTGTTCATCTTGTAGCGCGCCATAATTCGGTCGATCAGCTTTTCATGAAACGGAACGCCGGAGGCGCTCGGAAACCAATGGGCGCCGCGAAATTTCATCGTCGGCCAATCCTCGATTCGCGCGGTGTAACCCAGCACGTTTCCCCCGACGGGTCGCCAAAGCTGGGCAAGCGTTTGCAGCCCGTAAAATGCGCCGGCCGCGGTGGAAGCCGTTAGTCGAATTCCATCCGTGGCCGCGATCAGGCGGTAGCCTTCGGGGTTCGAAAACCACGAGCTTTGCCGCTCGATTTCGTCACGAAGCGGGCTGCCCGCGATGATCTCCACCCAGTCACCTGTTTCCTCACGGATCTCGGGCGGAGTCATCCCGAAGCGCTCGAACAAGGAAATCAGCTCGGCATGGAGCCGCGGATCCGCATCCGGCTGGCGAATCGTCCAGCGGTTCATCGGGGAAACGGGAAACGCGCGTTCACCGATTTGCGCGTCTTTGGGTGTCGGGATAATCCGCACGGGCCGGTCTGGTGTATACGCGGCCGGGACTTTCCGCAGCGGCAGCTGTGCCCGCACGGCTTGGTTAAATTTCTCCCGCGGGCGGGGGCGGATGGTGATCAGCATTTCAAACTGGACAGGTTCGCCGAAGCGCAGCGGACGCGCGGGACTGCCGAGGCCGGACCAGAAAACGGGGGCGAAACGCGCCCACGGCTGCGGGTCGTTTCGCGCGTCGAAGAACATCACGCGCTCGCCTTCGGCCAGCACCTCGATGCGCAGCTTGCCGATTCGGCTGTCGAATTCGAGCCAGCGAAAATCCGGGAGAAGATCGTTGGCTTGCTGGCCCTTTTTCGTTGGGAACACCGGCACGCGGCCGCTTGCCGGACCTTGGGTGTTTTCGCCGCGGAACGGGGCGCCGGCGATCAGGTTGGCATTCAAATACCCGGCCGCGTATTCGATCAGCGCCGGAACGTCTTTCCGGAGCTCCCCTTTGAACCGAATGCGGAACCGGTTCCCGTCGAGCGCTTCAAAGTGATAGGCGGCGGCAAAGATTTCGTTTTCTCCGCGCACGCGCTGCCCGTTGCCGTTTTCGAGTGCCTCGACCTCCTGCGGGATGTTGGGCTGGTGATACAGGACCGGGTTCCATCCGGGCGAAACGATCGCAAGCGTCGATTTTCGAATCACCGGAACGTTGTGATAGGCAAGCTGCAAACCGCTATACGGATGAAACTCCATTTTCCACGGCGACGGTTCGGCGGCGAGAGGCAGCGTGACAAAAGGCAGGGCGAGAAGCAGATTCCGAAACATGCGCTAATCAATCGGTCCGAACCGAAAGAACACAAGACCGAAGATCACGAGAGACCGGGGCGCAACGGCATGGAATCGATTTGTTTTCGCGCGGTTAATGCGGCTTTGGTCTTGACGGTTCCGGGGCTTGTGCGAAATTGTTCGCCTTTCGTTCTGCGATCGTTTTCCGGAGCGGCGTTGCGGAAACGGCGCGGCTGGCGGATAACCGATTGCCAGAGAATCACTTTGCCGGCATAGCTCAATTGGCAGAGCAACGGTTTTGTAAACCGTAGGTTGTGGGTTCGAGTCCCATCGCCGGCTCCATTTTTCCGGGGGAGTCAGCTTCGGCACCTTTTTCGCACAATTCGCTTTACAACGCGGTCAGGTTTCCGTTCGCTTCTCCCTTTTTGTTGTTCAAACAAAACCGTCATGCAAAAGACCAAGAAATCCATCGCCAAGCGTTACAAGAAGACCGGGACCGGCAAGATCATGCGCCGCAGTCCAGGTCAGCGTCACTTGCTGGCCAAGAAGTCGCCGAAGCAAAAGCGCCGGAACACCCGCGACAAGCAGGTCGCCCCGGGACAGGCGCGGGCGATCGAGAAGGCGACACCGTTCGGTCTTTGATTGCTGGCCCTCGGGCTGTCGTTTTTTCTCCGAGGGACTGGTGCCGTCGGAGATCTGTCCAGGAACCGGCAGGGTGAATACATTACCAGGCGACCCGCCGGTCCATGATCGTAACTCACACAAGGAGAAAACATGCCTAGAACAAGAAACTCGCCCGCCTCCCGCGCCCGCCGGAAGAAGATGGTCAAGATGGCCAAGGGGTATCGCGGGAACAAATCGAAGCTCTTCCGCTACGCAAAAGAAGCGGTCGACCACGCGCTGCAGCACGCCTACCGGGACCGTCGGCTCAAAAAGCGCACATGGCGCTCCCTTTGGATTGTCCGCATCAACGCGGCTTGCCGCGAAAACGGGATCAGTTACAGCCGCTTTCAGCAAGGATTGAAGGAAACCGGCATCGCCCTCGATCGGAAGGCGCTTGCCGACCTCGCGGTCCGGGACGCGGTCGCCTTCACGGCGATTGTCGACAAGGCGAAGGCCGCGCTCGAAGCAAAGAAGGCCGGCTGACGAATGGTTTTCAAAGGGGGGATGGCCGTCGAGGCGTCCTCCCTTTTTTCGTTTCAAGGCATTCGCCCGGGTCCGGTTTATGCCGCGGATTTTCGGGCGAATCGGTATCAAGCTTGTCAGCCGCGGCTAAGCGGCTCATGTTTGCGCTGGATTTCCGCCAATTCGCGCGGGCGGCTGGCTTTTCGATCGGACTGCCGCGGGGCGCGCGGGATTGTCGAAGATTACCGAACTGCTTCACGGTTATTCGTGAACCGGGAAACGGCAGGGATTCCGGCAAGGTGACGGAGGTTTCCGCTGGATGGCAGGGGGGAAACGGAACGGAAGAAGACGATGGAACAGACGTTGCAACAGATTTTGGAAACCGCCCGCAAGGAAGTCGGCGCGGTCACGACCCGGGCGGAGTTTGAGGCGTTCAAGGCGCGGTTTGTCGGCCCCGGCGGATCCCTGACCGCCGCGATGAAGGAGCTGGGCAAACTCCCGCCCGAGCAGAAACCGATCGTCGGTCGCCGAATCAACGAGGTTAAAAAGGCGCTCGAGGAATTGTTTCAAACAACCGTTTCGGCGATCTCAGAGCGTGAACTTCTCGCGCGGCTCGGTCCGCCGGTCGACGTCACTTTGCCGAGTCCGGATGGCGCTCCCGGCTGCCTGCATCCGTTGACGCAGGTGCGGGACGAAGTTTGCCGGATTCTGCGTCAGGTCGGTTTCACGGTCGCCGAAGGCCCGGAGGTCGAAACGGAATATTACTGCTTCGACGCGTTGAACACGCCGGCCGATCACCCGGCCCGGGATTTGCAGGACACCTATTATTTTCCGGACGACGCGCATTTCGGGAACGTTTCGAAGAAGGATCAGGAACGTTACCTCCTGCGGACGCATACGTCGTCGGTGCAGATCCGGACGATGCTGCGGCAGGAACCGCCGGTACGGATTATCTCGCCCGGCCGCTGTTTTCGCCGCGACACGGCTGACGCGACCCACAGCGCGAATTTTCATCAGATCGAAGGCTTGTATGTCGACAAAAATGTCTCGGTAAAGGACCTGAAGGCGCTGCTCGACTATTTTATGAAATCGCTGCTCGGGAGCGACGCGAAGACACGGTTTCGACCGCATTTTTTCCCGTATACCGAGCCGAGCTTTGAGGTTGATTTCTCGGCCGCTCACCTGGCGAAAGTCGGGAGCCGGTGGATTGAGATCGCCGGTTGCGGCATGGTTCATCCGGCGGTTTTTGAAGCGGTTGGCTACGATCCGGATGTTTATTCGGGGTATGCCTTTGGCATGGGGATCGAGCGGATCGCGATGATCCTGTACGGCGTCGACGACATCCGTTACTTCTATCAAAACGATCACCGTTTTCTGCGGCAATTTGCCTGATCGGGAGCGCGAAGCATGAAAGTAAGTTACGAATGGTTGAAACGGTATATCGCACTCGACCGCACGCCGGACGAGATCGAAGAGGCGCTGACGCTGATCGGTTTTGAAGTCGAGGAGGTCATTGAGAAAGGACTGCCGAAACTGGAGCATGTCGTTGTTGGCGAAATCCTTTCCCGGGAACCGCATCCAAACGCCGACCGGCTGGGCATTTGTCAGGTGCAGGTCGATTCGGCCGGAACCGAGAAGCGCATCGTTTGCGGCGCGACGAATTACAAGGTCGGCGACCGGGTGCCGGTGGCGCTGCCCGGGGCGGTCTTGCCCGGGAATTTCAAGATCAAGAAATCGAAGCTGCGCGGCGAAGTGTCGGAAGGCATGATGTGCAGCGGGAAGGAACTTGGCTTGAGCGAGGACGGCGCGGGGCTGCTGATCCTTGAACAGCGGCCCGAGCCCGGGACGCCGCTGAATGAAGTTTACCCGGATGGCGACGTTATTTTTGATGTCGAAGTCACGCCGAACCGGCCGGATTGTCTCAGTCACGTTGGCATTGCGCGGGAGCTGAGCGCGTATTTCGGGCTTCCTCTTCGGTATCCGGAAATCGGACACAATTTTGAGTCGGCGGAAACGTCGGAAGCGGGCGATTTGCTGCGCTCCGTCGCGGTGGAGGCGGAAGATGGCTGTCCGCATTACACGGTTCACCTGATCGCCGGGGTGAAAGTCGGGCCGAGTCCCGATTGGTTGAAGCGTGCGATTGAAGCGATCGGGCTGCGTCCCATCAACAACGTTGTCGATATCACGAACTACGTGCTGCACGAACTTGGGCAGCCGCTGCACGCTTTTGATGTCAAAAAGATCACCGGCCGGAAGCTCATTGTTCGCCGTGCGGAAAACGGCGAGAAGATCGTCACGCTCGACGAAAAGGAGCGGACGCTGTCCGAGCGGATGCTGGTGATCGCCGATGAGGAGAAGCCGCTCGTGGTAGCCGGGGTGATGGGGAGCGTTGACGCGGAGGTGGACGAAACGACGACCGACATTGCCTTGGAGTCAGCGTGGTTTGAGCCGCGGTCGGTTCGCCGGACGTCGCGCCGGCTCGGGCTGTCAACCGACAGTTCGTATCGTTTCGAGCGCGGGGTGGACCCGTTCAATCTCGTGTTCGCGGCACAGCGCGCGGCGGATCTTATTCTTGAAATTGCCGGCGGTCATCTGGCCGGACCGATGATTGAGGTGGGTGGCGAGCCCCCTGTGCGGAGCGAGATCAAGATCAGTCAGCGCTTTATTGAACAGAAGGCCGGTTTTTCCATTGAAGAGAAGCGAGTCAGCGAGATCTTTCGTGCTCTGGAACTCGAAGCCCGGCGGCGGATGGACGACGAGGAAGGATTGTATTGGACGGTGCAGGTGCCCGGATTCCGATCGGACCTTGAGGCGCCGATCGATCTGGTCGAGGAGCTGATCCGTATTCATGGAACGGATAAAATTCCTGCTTCCGAGGTCCGCGCGCCCGGGATTATTGCCCGGGATGATCCGATGTTCCGGTACAATTCCCGTGCGGCGGATTATTTAGTTGGGCAGCGATTTGTGGAGTGCGTGAACTATACGCTGCGGTCGGCCGACGAGATGAAAACGTGGTTCTCGGAGGCGGGCGTGATGACGCTCGGCCTTGCGAATCCGCTGAGCGCCGACCAGTCGCATCTCCGCTGGTCATTAATTCCCGGCCTCCTCGACAACATTCAGCTCAATCAGGCGCGGAAAACCGGCGCGAACCGGTTTTTCGAGATCGGGCGCGTTTTCCGGGATTGCGAAGGGAAGGTCTGCGAACTGAACGCGGTTGCCTTTTGCATTGTAAACGACGAAAAGCAGACCCTTTGGATGCGGCGCGAGCCGGCCGATTTTTACCATGCGCGGAGCCATGTGGAGGCATTGGCCGCGATTGCCGGGTTTGACCTGTCGCGGTGTGATTTCGGGCCCGTGCCCGGGAGCAATCTTTCTTGGCAGGAAGGACATTCAGCATCGGTGAGCAATCTGGCGGAAGGATTCGAAGCGAGAATGGGCTTGCTCAGTCCGTTTCTGCTCAGAGAACGCGGGATCGACGGCACGGTCGTGGCGGGTGTATTCACTTTTCTCGCGCACAAACTTCCTGAGGAGAAACCGCGACAGTTCCGTCGCGTCAGCGCGTATCCGGCCGCCGAACGCGATCTCGCGCTGGTCGTTCCGCGGGACATGCCCGCGGAAGCCGTGCGTCGCGCCCTCGCCGGAGTGGCGGAGAAGGCGGCCGGGGAAAAGTTCAGCGTGGAGTCCGTTGTGCCGTTTGACGTTTACGAAGGCAAAGGTTTGCCCGAAGGGAAAAAGAGCCTTGCGTTCGCGCTGACCTTCCGGGCGATGGACCGGACATTGACCGACGATGAAGTGAACCAGGTTTTTACCGCTATCCAGGAGCGAGTCACTGAGGAAACCGGATACGCGGTTCGAAAGTAATTCAAAAGAAGGAAGCAAAGGGAGGAAGAAGGAAAAGATTCGAATCCTTTTTTGGTTCCGGTCTTTGCTTCCTTGGCACGCTTCTGTTAGACCCGTTTCTGTTTCTCAATTCAACCAGCCATGGCCAAATCGCATACGATCGACATCGACTACGTTGCCAATCTTGCCCGGATCGAACTGACCGAGGAGGAGAAAACTCTCTTCGGCTCTCAGCTCGATCAGATTCTGGCGTATATCGAAAAGCTGAATACGGTGGATATCGATGGCGTTGAGCCTATGGCCCACGCGTTTTCATCGACGAATGTCTGGGGTGCCGACAAGGCCGCCGTTCCGCTGCCGGTCGACGTTGCCCTGCAGAATGCACCGGCCAAGCGAGACAACATGATCGTGGTGCCGAAAGTCGTCGAGTGAGAAGGGATTTCCTGTTTTAGATTTTAAATTTTAGACTTTGGATTGGGATTATGGGCGAGCCACTTTATTTTCAGACGGCCGCGGAGTTGAGCGGCATGCTGGAGAGAGGCGAAATCAGCGCGGTCGAGCTGACGCGCGGCATCATCGACCGGACCGAGGCCGTTGAACCGCGGGTCGGGGCGTTTGTCAGTTTCGACGCGGAAGATGCCTTGGCGCAGGCGAAGGCTTCTGACGAACGGCGAAAGGCTGGGGAAGCGAAGGGGCCGCTGGACGGGATTCCAGTCGGGCTCAAAGACGTGCTGGCGGTTGCGGGCCAGCCACTGACCTGTTCAAGCCGGATGCTTGAGAAGTATGTTTCGCCGTATGACGCGACGGTAGTCGAGAAGCTGAAGGGTGCCGGCGCGGTCTTGTGGGGACGCTTGAACATGGATGAGTTCGCGATGGGTTCGTCGACTGAAAACTCGGCGTTCCATACGACCTCGAACCCGTGGGATTTGGAACGGATACCCGGAGGGAGCAGCGGCGGGAGCGCCGCGGCGGTTGCGGCGGGGGAAGCGATCCTCGCCCTGGGGAGTGACACAGGGGGATCGATCCGTCAGCCGGCAGCGCTGTGTGGCACGGTCGGGATGAAGCCAACGTACGGTTTGGTTTCCCGCTACGGTCTGGCGGCGTTTGCCTCGTCGCTCGATCAGGTCGGTCCGTTTGCCCGCACCGTGGAGGATGCGGCGATGCTGCTGAATACAATCGCGGGCCACGACTCGCGCGACTCGACCTCCTTCCAGGTGGAGATTCCGGATTACCGGGCGGAACTTGAAAAGCGGAAGGGACCGTGGAAGCTGGGGATTCCGAAAGAATATTTTACGGACGGACTGGATCCTGAAGTGGAGAAAGCCGTTCGTGCAGCCATTGAATTTTATCGGGAATCCGGGTCTGAGATCGTCGAGATTTCTTTGCCGCACACGGAATACGCGGTGGCGGTATATTATATCATTGCGACGGCGGAAGCGTCGTCGAATCTCGCGCGCTATGATGGTGTCCGCTACACCCATCGGTCGAGCAAAGCGACTGACGCGATTGACCTGTATTCTAAGAGCCGCGCGGAAGGGTTTGGGGAAGAGGTGAAGCGGCGGATCATTCTGGGGACGTATGTACTCAGCAGCGGCTACTATGATGCCTATTATCTGCGCGCTCAGAAAGTCAGAACGCTGATTCGCAATGATTTTCTTAAAGCCTATGAGACGGTCGATGCGGTATTGACGCCGACTTCGCCTGCTCCGGCCTTCAAAAAAGGGGAGAATTCAAAGGATCCGTTGCGGATGTATTTGAGCGACATTTTTACGATCAGCGCGAATCTCGCGGGAATTCCGGGAGTGTCGGTTCCCTGCGGATTTACGACCGGGGGCCTTCCGATTGGCTTGCAGGTTCTTGGAAAGCCTTTCCAAGAGGCCGATCTCTTGGCGATCGCTCACCAATACGAGCAAGCGCACGATTTTTATAAGCGGTTCCCGGAACTCTAGGTTGTTCCTTTGGGAATACTTTTTAATTTTCACGAAGAACACCTGCGGAACGGGATGGCTCGATTGATTTTGCCTGGAGCCAATCAGCCATAAGCGGATACGAATGATTTTCTTCGTTGCCTTTGTTACCTTCTGTTAGAACCAATTTTTATGGAATACGAAGTTGTTATCGGGCTGGAGATTCACGTTCAGATCAAGACCGAGTCGAAGATGTTTACTCGGGCGCCGACCGGGTTTGGCGAGGACCCGAATACTTTGACCGATCCGGTTGTGCTCGGATTGCCGGGAACGCTGCCGGTGATGAACAAAAAGGCGATCGACCAGATCATCCGCGCGGGGCTGATGCTTGGGTGCGAGATTGCACCGTTTTGTAAGTGGGACCGGAAAAATTATTTTTATCCGGATAACCCGAAAAACTATCAGATTTCCCAGTATGACAAACCGATTTGTCTGGGAGGGCGGGTAGAGATCGAACTTCCCGGCCCGGCCCGCAACATCATGGGCGAACACAAGTTTGTCGAACTGACCCGCATTCATCTTGAGGAGGATGTCGGCAAGCTGAATCATTTTGAGAACGACAGCTTGGTCGATTACAACCGGGCCGGAACGCCGCTGATGGAGATTGTCACCGAGCCGGTGATTCATTCATCGGAGGAGGCATTTGCCTTCCTGACGGCGTTGAAGCAGCTGATGATTTACGGCGGGATTTCCGACTGCGACATGGAAAAGGGGCAGCTGCGCTGCGACGCGAACATCAGCATACGTCCAAAAGGACAAAAGGAACTCGGGGTGAAGGTGGAGCTGAAGAATCTGAACAGTTTCAGCGGGGTGCGCAACGGGATCGATTATGAGGTGAAGCGCCAGGTTCGCGCGGTCAAGAAGGGTGAGTCGATCATTCAGGAGACACGTCGCTGGAGTGCGGAAACGAATACGACGACATCGATGCGAAGCAAAGAGATGGCGCACGATTATCGTTATTTTCCAGATCCCGATTTGATGCCGGTTGAAGTCGATGAAGCGTGGCTGACAAGCATTCGGGAAACCTTGCCGGAGCTGCCATTTGAAAAGCAGCGGCGCTATTTCGAAAAGTTTGAGCTGCCGTATACGGTGACGTCGGTCTTGGTTCCCGATCCTCGGCTGGCGGAGTATTTTGAGGAGACTGTCGCGATCCATCCTCGCGCGCAGGCGGCAGCGAATTGGATCGCGAATGATCTGCAGCGCGAGCTGTCGGCGGCGGGTCAATCGCTCGACGAATCGAAGGTCCGGCCTGCCCATATCGCGGCGCTCGTGAAGATCGTCGAGGAAGGGGTGATTTCGAACAACATTGCGAAGGAGGTTTTTATTGAAATGTTCCAGACCGGTAAAATGCCGGAGCAGATTGTCGAGGAGAAGGGCCTGAAGCAGTCGACGGATACGGGCGAGATCGAGGCGTTTTGCGATGAGGCGATTGCGAACAATCCTAAGTCGGTCGAGGACTTTTTGAGCGGAAAGGAGAACGCGGTCAATTACTTGAAAGGTCAGGTGATGAAAGCCAGTCGCGGGAAGGCGAATCCGCAGATCGTCGACACGATCCTCCGCGAGAAACTGAACGCCCAAAAGAACGGATAATGTTCTTTTTGATGACGGTCATTAACCACGAATGTACGCGAATTAGCACGAATAAGAAGGGTGCCAGGAACTGGGCCGGATCTGAACGAATCGGCCTGCTATTGTGTCAACTGGCGTTGCAGCATTTATGAGCGAAAATTACTTGATGGAACTCTTTTCCTTGGCTGGAAAAACGGCTGTTGTCATTGGAGGGACCGGCGAACTTTGCGGAGCGATGGCCGAAGGTTTGGCGAACGCCGGGGCCGAGGTTGTCTTGGTCGGGCGCAGCGAGGAGAAGGCGGAGCGGCGGCTTCAGCGTATTCGAGAAGGCGGAGGCAAAGGATATTTTCTTTCGTGTGATGTAACGGCGAAGTCAGGATTGACAGCGCTGCGTGACGGGGTGGTTGAACGGTCGGGCGGAGTCGATATTCTTGTGAACGGCGCGGGCGTAAACGCGGCGACGCCATTCGTGGAAATTCCGGAGGAGGAATACGATCGAATTCTAGATGTGAATTTGAAATCGGTTGTCCTCGCGTGTCAGGTCTTCGGCGCGTACTTTGTTGAGCGCGGACAGCCGGCCTCGATCATCAATGTCGGTTCGATGTCCGGCATCATTCCGCTGTCACGGGTCTTCACGTATTCGATGACGAAGGCGGCGGTCCACAATCTTTCGAAGAATCTTGCCCGTGAATGGGCGTCGCGAGGAATCCGGGTGAACACGATCGTGCCAGGCTTCTTTCCCGCGGAACAAAATCGAAAAGTTCTTACGCCGGAACGCGTCGACAGCATCATGGGGCACACGCCGATGAAGCGCTTTGGCGAGGCGCATGAACTGATCGGCGCGACGCTTTTGCTTGCTTCGGAGAAGGCTGGTTCGTTTATCACCGGCAGTGAGATTGTTGTCGACGGTGGATTCGCCGCGATGACGATTTGAGAATAGAAAGCGGAGGAAGAAAGACAAAACAGAAGGGCGGGGACGATGAAACCGTTTATAACAGAACACTTTCTCCTGCAGACGGAGACGGCGCGGGAGCTGTATCATGTCCACTCCAGCCAGGAACCGATCCTCGATTATCATTGTCACCTGCCGCCCGAGGACGTTGCTGAGAACAAGCGGTTCCGCAACTTATATGAAGTCTGGCTTGCGGGCGATCATTACAAATGGCGCGCGATGCGAGCCAATGGGATCGATGAGCGATTCATCACCGGCGATGCCTCCGATTACGACAAGTTTCTCGCTTGGGCGCGCACGGTGCCGCGGACGTTGCGGAATCCGCTTTATCATTGGACGCATCTCGAGCTGCGGCGCTTTTTCGAGATCGACGAACTGCTTGATGAAGATAGCGCTCCGCGAATTTGGGAGAAGGCGAATGAGCGTCTCCAGTCGGCGGAGATGTCGGTTCATGGCATCCTCGAAAGGAACCGGGTCAAAGCGGTCTGTACGACCGATGACCCGACAAGCGAGCTGGAGCACCACCGGAAATTTCGGACGGACAGGAAGCTTTCGACGCGGATGTACCCGACGTTTCGTCCCGACAAGGCGCTGGCGGTCGATCAGCCGGATGTTTTCAATGAGTGGGTCGACCGGATCGAGGCGGTCAGCGAAATATCCTGTGCGGATTTCACGGGGTTTCTGGATGCGCTGCGGCAGCGGCACGATTTCTTTCATTCGCTTGGCGGCCGGCTCTCGGACCATGGACTTGAGCGCTGCAGCGCGGACCCCTGCGATCAAGAGGCGGCCGCTGGCATCTATGCCCTGGCGCGACGCGGCGAAGCGATTGACGTCCTTGCGCGGGAGAAGTTCAAGACCTTCATGATGGTATTCTTTGGTCGGCTGGACGCGGAGAAAGGCTGGACCAAGCAATTGCATATCGGTGCCTTGCGCAACAATAACACGCGCATGTTTCGGAAGATCGGTCCGGACACCGGGTTTGATTCGATCAGCGATATTCCGCAGGCGCGAACGCTTGCCGGCTATCTCGATCTGCTCGATCAGACGGATGAGCTGCCGAAGACGATCGTTTACAATCTGAACCCCGCGGAAAACTACATTTTTGCGACGGTGATCGCGAGTTTCCAGGACGGCCGGACGCCCGGCAAGATGCAGCTGGGCAGCGGCTGGTGGCATCTCGACCAGAAGGAAGGGATGGAGTGGCAATTGAACGCCCTGTCCAATCTCGGGCTGTTGAGCCGGTTTGTCGGAATGCTAACCGACTCGCGCAGTTTTCTTTCGTTTTCACGCCATGAATACTTTCGGCGGATTCTGTGCAATCTGATTGCACGCGACGTGATCAACGGAGAACTGCCCCGCGACATGAAACTGCTCGGCGGCCTTGTGCGGGACATTTCCTTCCGGAACGCCCGCGACTATTTTGGCCTGGAGCTGGACTAGGCGCCACCGTGTCGGAACGGTTCGCCGCCGAGCGAGTCGGAGCGGGCGTCCGAGTATCGCGGTCGAACGGCGTCTCATCGGAAGCGCCGAGGCTGCTGCCGTGATTGTTAATCCAGGTTACAAACGGAAGATTTTCACCACGAATAGCGCGAGTGGACACGAATGAGTGATCCACCTCGGTTACTGGGTGAACCATTCCGTTTGCCTTCCTGTTTCTTGGCTGTTGATTCGCAGCCGGCCGGTGGCAGGCAGCTCAGCGAATCTCCCAAGTGGCGTCGCCTCGGAGGAGTTTGTCGAGGTCGCCGGGACCCTTCCGTTGCTCGGCCTCATCGAGCTGTGCTTGAACCAGAGTTTCGAGGCGAGGGCGGTCGACGGCATAGAGAACGCCGAACGGGCGAGGGAAGTTTCCTTCCACTCTCGGGTCGTCGAAGAAACGGGCGAGCAGGTTTGCTTTGAAGAGATCCGTCTCATCGTGTATCCATAGGTCGGATTCACTGACACCGTTTTCGTCGAGATTGACGATGACCGGCTTGTAGCCGTCGAGACGAATCCCCTTGCGGCGGTCGCCTCCGAAGAGGAGCGGCTTTCCGTGTTCAAGAGAAAGGACGGAATCGAGCTTCGTTCCCCGCTCGGTGAAAGTGGCGAATGCCCCGTCGTTGAAGACGTTGCAGTTTTGATAGACCTCGAGGACTGACGTGCCTTGATGGGTCTGGGCGCGGCGGATCATTTCCTGGAGATGAAGCGGATCGCGGTCGATCGAGCGGGCAACGAAGGTGGCGTCGGCGCCCAAAGCCAGAGCGGACGGGTTGAACGGATGCTCGACCGAGCCCATCGGACTCGACTTGGTTGTTTTGCCAAGTTCTGAAGTCGGCGAAAATTGGCCTTTAGTCAGCCCGTAGATCTGGTTGTTGAAAATAATCAGGTTGAGGTTGGGGTTTTTCCTGAGCGTGTGAATAAAGTGGTTTCCGCCGATCGACAGGGAGTCGCCGTCGCCGCTGATCACCCAGACGCTCAGCTCCGGACGCGTGATTTTCAATCCGGTAGCAATTGACAGGGCGCGCCCGTGAATCGAGTGCATTCCGTACGTGTTCATGTAGTACGGGAAGCGTGAGGAGCACCCGATGCCTGACACGAAGACGATGTTCTCCTTTTTCAGGCCGAACTCCGGCAGCACCTTCTGGATTTGCTTCAGGATCGAGTAATCGCCGCAACCGGGACACCAGCGGACATCCTGGTCCGAAACGAGGTCCTGGCTCGTGAACGCGGTCGTGGTTGGCAAAGTTTCGGTTTGTGACATTTCCGTGATCAGTCGTTTTGTTTGAGAACTTCCCAGATTTTATTCTTCATTTCCGTCACCGTGAACGGCTGGCCCTTGATCTTGTTGTGCGGAATTGCCGGGATCATGAATTTATCGCGGACAATACGGACCAGCTGGCCGGCGTTATTTTCCGGAACCAGAACCTTTTTGTAGTTGGACAGGAGATCACCGAGGTTGCGCGGGAACGGATTGAGATAGCGGAGGTGCGCATGCGCGACATCGACGCCTTCGTCGCGCAGCTGGATGAGAGCCGTTTTGATGATCCCGTAGGTGGAGCCCCAGCCGAGAACGAGCAAGTCTCCTTTTTCCGGACCGGAATCGAGCTGTTGTTCCGGAATGGAACGGGCGATGTTGTCGATCTTCTGCTGGCGGATGCGGACCATCTTTTCATGGTTATCCGGGTCGTACGAAACGTTCCCGGTGATGTCCTCTTTTTCAAGACCGCCGATACGGTGTTCGAGGCCGGGTGTGCCAGGGACGGCCCATTTGCGCACGAGGCGTTCATCGCGTTTGTAGGGAAGATATTTTCCGTCGGTCGCATCTTCCGGTTTCGCGAAAAGCGGGCGGATCGCCGGAAGGTCGCTGCTCTTCGGGAAGCGCCAAGGTTCGGCGCCGTTGGCGAGGAAACCGTCGCTGAGAAAGAAAACCGGCGTCATATGTTCCACCGCGATCCGGCAGGCTTCAAACGCGGCGTGGAAACAGTCGGACGGTGTGGAGGCTGCGACCACCGCGAGAGGCGCTTCTCCACCGCGTCCGTAAATCGCTTGCATCAGGTCGGCTTGCTCCATCTTGGTCGGCAATCCGGTAGAAGGCCCGGCGCGCTGGATGTTGCAGATGACCAGCGGGATCTCGTACATGATCGCCAGTGCGATTGCCTCGGTTTTCAGGGCAATACCGGGTCCGGCGGAAGCGGTCACCGCGAGATTGCCGCCATAGGACGCGCCGATCGCCGAAGCGATGGCGGCGATTTCGTCCTCCGCCTGCGAAGTGACGACGCCGAAATTCTTGTGGCGGGCGAGCTCGTGAAGGATGTCGCTTGCCGGCGTAATCGGGTAGGTGCCGTAGAAAAGGCTCAGACCGGATTTTACTGAAGCGGCGATCAATCCGTAAGCGGTCGCTTGATTGCCCATAATGCTCCGATAGACGCCCGGCGCCATCGGGGCCGCTTTGATTTCGAAGCGGCCATGCTGGATTTCGATCGTGTCGCCGAACGAGTAGCCGGCCTTCAGGACCCGGATGTTGGCGTCGGCCACTTCCGGTTTTTTGGCGAATTTCTTCTGGATCTGCTCGATCGTGAAATCGAGCGGCCGGTTATACATGTAGAAAAGGAAGCCGAGAACGAACATGTTCTTCGAGCGATCCATTTCCTTCAAACTGAGGCCTGTGTTGGCTTCCTTGAGGCACGTCCGGGTCAGTTTCGTAACCGGAATCGTATAAACCAGGTAATCTTCGAGGGTTTTCTCCGCGAGCGGGTTCGCGTCTTCCGGATACTTTGCCAGCCGGAGGTTCTTTTCATCGAAGCCGTCTTCGTTGGCAATAATGATGCCGCCCTTCTTGAGCTGCTTGAGATTTCCCTTAAGAGCGGCCGCGTTCATCACGACGAGGACATCGGCCAAGTCGCCTGACGTGAAAATTTCGTGGTCGCCGAAATGCAGCTGAAACCCTGACACGCCAGCGAGGGTGCCGGCGGGCGCCCGGATTTCGGCTGGGAAGTCGGGGAACGTTGCCAAGTCGTTGCCGGCGATCGCGGCCGCCGTGGTGAATTGGGTCCCGGTTAGCTGAATGCCGTCTCCGGAGTCGCCGGCGAAGCGGATGACAACATTGCTCTTGGTATGGATCTCGTTGGACATGCTCGATCAATGAGGCTGAATAAACGAATAAAAAAACGGTTGGCCTGGCCGCGGAAAAACAGGCAAGGATCCCCCCGACTTAAGAGTCAGGAATCCATGAGACGAGTGCTCAAACGGCGTCGACCCCTGGACCGGATGACGGTCCGGTTACTGCCCATGGTGCATGGGGCGAATGACATCTGCTGGCATGGATGCAAGATCGCGAAGTTTCTTCAGGTTTTTCTTGTAAAGTCAAGGACCGTCGGCCGCTGTTGTCAGATTTTTTCTGGACACCCGCGGAGACCGATTGGAGCGGATTCCCCGCGTGTTCCTTTCACCTGAAAACGTAGGCGGGGACTGCGCGATTTTCAAGTAACTAAATGGGGAGCTTAAACGTTGCCTTTGCGCGGCGGCCGCGGGTCTTTTTCGGGCGTTTTGCGCATCAGAATCCGCGGCCATAGGGAGCCGACTGGTCGGGCGGAGGCGCGGTAACGGTACCGCCTTGGTCGATCGCGTACCCTTGATAATTCATGATTGCCAGACTGGCGGCGAGGACGGCGCTGAAGAAATGGCCGGCCGCCAGGGCGGCCAGGCAGGCGAGGGCGGCGGTGATCATGCCGATCTTCCGCGTGAGACCGATCCGGGAAGGGCCGAGGAGATCGCGACAGACTTGGCCGCCGTCAAGCGGAAGAATTGGCAGGAGGTTCAAGGCCGACCAGACGAAGTTGATGAAGAGGCTGACTTCAAGCGCGTAGTAGAGCAGGGGAGCGTCGGGCGGCAGATAGCGAAGGAGCAGAAGCGTGATGCCCGCTGCCATGAAACCGGCCCCAGGTCCGGCGAGGCTGACGGCGATGTTTTGCCGGCGAGTCAATCGGGCGCCGGGCAGGTAGCAAAGACCGCCCATCGAATGGAGGAGGATGGACGGGTGCGCGCCGAAGCGCCGTCCGGCAAACGCGTGGCCGAGTTCGTGGACGAGAATGGAAAGGAAGATGACCGTCACCGCGGTCAGCACCGTCGGCAGATGCTCGGGAGAAGTCGCGTAAAGGCCGCCGCCGAGCAAGAACGCGATGAGCCCGAAGGTCCAATGGACGCGAACGGGAAAGTGGAAAAGTGAAAACCGGAGCATGCGGCTTACCTTTTCGGGGCAAACCGGCCAGGTTTCAACTGTTTTGGGGTGTTTTGAGAATCGAGAGCTGCGGTCCTGTGTTTGTCTAGGGTCTGCTTCACCGGCTCACGCCGGGCGGCCGCGAGGTTTCCGCGCAAGCCCGGTCGCGCTCGTGAGAGAGAGCGTGGAAAAATGTGTGGCGGTATCGGCTACCCGTACTGCCGGCGGAGGCTCGTTGGAAGGATACCCATGGCTTCGCGATACTTGGCGACGGTGCGGCGGGCGATTTTGATGCCCTTCTCCGCGAGAATGCGGGTAATTTGTTCGTCGCTGAGCGGCTTGCGAGGTGACTCGGTTTCAATCAGGTGCGCGATCATTTCCTTGATCGTCTTGTTGGAGACAGCTTCGCCGTTTCCAGCTTGAAACCCGGGTGTGAAGAAAAATTTGAATTCGAAGACCCCGTGCGGGGTCTGAATGTATTTGTTGGCGATCGCCCGGCTAACGGTTGTCTCGTGGACGCCGACGGCATCGGCGACCTGGACCATGGTGAGGGGGCGCAGCTTAGAGACGCCTTCTTCGAAAAATCCGCGCTGAACGCGCAGGATCTCGCGCGTGATCTTCTCGATCGTCTCCTGGCGCTGCTCAATCGAGCTGATCAGGAACTTCCCGGAGCGCATCTTATCGTGGATGTATTCCTTCTCTTTGCGAGAAAGGCGGCCGCTGGCGATCAGCTCCTTGTACGTATTGCTGATCCGGAGCTTCGGAATGTAGTCGTTGTTCAACGTGACGATCCAGTCGTCGCCGTCTTTTTCGACGATGACATCGGGAACGATGATTCGGTTGGTGTCCTCTCCGAAGCGCCTTCCCGGGGCGGGATCGAGCGCGGCGATCTCGGCGACCGCGGCTTCAATCTCGTCGGCCTTCAAATCGAGTTTGCGGGCGATCTCCGGGATCCGCCGGCGCAGTAAAAGATTGAAATGGTCGCGAACGATGGCGGCAGCGACGGACTTTTCTTTGCCAATCAGTTTAAGTTGCTGGAGGAGGCAGTCCTGAATGTCCGCGGCGCCGATACCGGGCGGGTCAAAAGTTTTGAGGATTTGCCAGGCGGACTCCAAGGTTTCGAGCGGCAGGCCTGAGAACAATGCGATTTCAGGGAGCGGCGAGGCGAGAAATCCGCGGTTGTCGAGATTGCCGATCAGGTACTCGATCGCTTGTTTCTGTTCCGGCGTGCAGTCGGTCAGGTCGGCTTGCCTCATCAGGTGCTCCTGGAGCGAAGTCTCGCTCACCAACGAGTCAAAGAAGTGCTGCCGGCGTTTGAGGGCGTCGGCGGAATAGTCGCCGTTGCTTCCATTGCTCGAATAGTAATCGCGCCAGTCATCGTCGAGCTGGTGGAGGATTTCAAGATCGCGTTCGATGGTGTCCTCTGCCGGGGACTCGCGATCGCTGTCGCCGTTGTCCCCGCCCTCGTTGTCGCTGTCATGGTCAGTTGCTGAAGTCGAATCCGGCTCGGCGCCATCCCTTTCGGCTTCAAGGCTCGGAGTGTTCATCGGAAGCTCTTCAAGCAGCGGATTACTTTGCAATTCCTCTTGGATCGCCGCCCGCAGGTCGAGCGCAGGCACCTGCAGGATCTTTAATGACTGACGCAATTGCGGCGCCAGGACGAGCTGCTGACTCTGCTTTTGAACCTGTTGGAGACTTTGCGAAGGAAACGGCATACGGAATAGTAGCTCAATGAAATCAGGAAAATCTTAGCGCCGGGCAAAACGGGTGGAAAGGATATTCAGGCAACCCCCGCTTCCCCATCCCGAGTTCGCCGCGCCGCATCGAGAGCCAAAGTATATCCAGGCCTGATCAAACGCGCGAATCCGGGACGCAAAAACAGGGAAAGACCGAGGGGCGGACAGCCCAACCCCGGTTGACAGAACGGCAAGGAGGGCGCTAGATTGAGCGCAATGATCACGTTGACAGAAGCAGCCGCGGCTCAAGTAAACACGCTGCGGGAGAAGCTTGAAGACAAATCACAGGTCTTGCGGGTCTTAGTCGAGCCAGGCGGTTGTTCCGGCTTCGAGTACGGCATGTCGTTTGATGCGATCAAACCGGATGACACGGTGGTGGAAAGCCGCGGGATCACGATTGCGATCGACCCGGCGAGCAAAGTCTACCTGGAAGGCTGCTCGATCAAGTTTGACGACGGCCTTCATGGCAAAGGCTTTGAAATCGTCAACCCGAATGCGCAGAACACTTGCGGTTGCGGAAAATCGTTCAGTTAAGAGCGGGCCGGCGCACCGGGGGTCCAAGGGAACCGAGAAAATCGGATTTTCACGGTCGGCGGGAGAGTGGGTGCTCCAGCTTCACTTCGGGTTCCTGGAGCGTGGATGGTCCGGTTTTGGCAGGGGCTCTCCATCCGCTTGCGCTTGAGGTCGAAGCCGAGACCTGTCTCAGCGCGAAAAGAGTCGATGCTTTCCTTGACCCTGCTGTAACGTTGGTGCAAATCTGGGGATTCCATGCTCGGAAGATGATGAAATACGATTCCAGGGACGCGGGCCGCTGATCAGCCGAAGCTAGTCGGGCTGAGAACCCCAAGCGTGTATCGTCATACTTGGAGAACCCGAGAACACGAACGGAAGTCGATGAAGAATGTGAGAAGCAAAAACGCCCGATGGATTGGAGCGATTGTGCTTGCAGCAGCTGGTTTTGCAGGCGCGGCGGAAGCGCGGGCTGAAGATCCTGTTCCAGCGGCGGCGGACAGACTGGCGCTGCGGTCGGCCGCTCCCGGAGGGGAGGGACCGCTCGCCCTGCCAAATCTCCGGCATGTGCCAATCGGTCATGCTCATGTGTTCGGCTCGGCTCAGCCCGATTTATTCGTCAGCGGCTTTGGCGGACCGCGGCGGCTGTATGTCTTTCCATGGAAAGCGACCGCGCGGGGCGGGGTGCCGGTGTTTGGGGAGCCGCTCGTGGTTTCCTCGCCCTATCAGGATCGCGGCGAGATTTTTCAGACGGAGGATGGTGTCATTCACGGGCTGTGGCTCGATGGCCGGGAGGTCGTGCATACCCTTTTGGATACCGGGAAGCTTGCTTTTGAAGAAGTGGGGCGCTTGGAGGTGAGCGGCCTGCCGCGGACGCCGGCGAGTCTGGCGGTTTTCCTTCGCCGCGGCGGAGAGGTCGATTTGGTTTTCGAGATTCCCGACGGGGTCGCGATGCGCAGTGGCCATCCATGGTCCGAGGACTGGCGACCGTTTGACGGATCGGGAATTTGGACCGGCGGGTTTCCCTATCGTTACCTTTACGCGGCTCGGTTTCCCGGATTGCTGACGGGGCCGGCACGCGAGGTTCGGCAGGTGTCGCCCACCTTGCGTGAGGTCTTTTTCGGACTGTATCAAATGGCCGCGGTCAATTTCGGGCCGGGACACGAGGACGGATTGGTCGCCGGGTCGCGGCTCGGCGCATTTGTTTATTATCGGGAGGGCGGCTCGGGAACGCTGACGCTGGAAGGGCGGAAACTGATCGCGGGGAGGGACGGCAACGGGCTGCGCCATCCGACCTCGTCGGCAGGCGTGATCGGCTATCCGAATCCGGAAACGGGACTCTCGGACCTGATCGGAGGCGGGGAAGGAGCGCTTTATTATTATCGTTTCACGGGAAAATTTACACCGGGCGGAGCGCCGGTTTTCGAGGTGCCGCGGCCCGTGCTGCAGCGGAATGCGGATCTTTACGCGGGAACGCTGCCGGTCGTTTCGGTGATCGACTGGAACGGAGACGGACTGCTCGATATTGTGGCGGGCAATTCAGAAGGGCGGGTTCTTTTCATGGAAAACATCGGCACCAACGAGGAGCCGGCCTTTCTGCCGGGGAAGCCGGTTTTTGCCGGGGGCGAGGAAGTTTTCATTCAAGCTGGTTACAAAGGAAGCATCCAAGGAGTGCAGGAAGCTCGCTGGGGCTACGCATGTCCGACGGTCGCCGACTGGAACGGCGACGGGTTGCCGGACATCGTCATGGGGGACATCACCGGATCGTATTCGGTGTACATCAACCGCGGGACTCCGACGGAACCGCTCCTGGACGCGGCCCGGCCGATCTATTGGGACGGGCTTGAGCTGCACGGGAAGTGGCGGGTGCAGCCGGCAGTCGGGCGAGTAGGAAACCGCACCGCGATGGTTATTGTCGACGGTGACGATCATTTTCATCTCTTTTGGCGTATCGACGATTACAACGTGAAGAGCGCGGGAAAACTTCGTTTGAACGATGGTTCGCTGATCGCGGCGAGCCATGAGCCCGGGGGAGGGACGGGGCGTGCCAAGTTGACGTTTTATGACTGGACGGGTGACGGCGCGCTCGACCTGCTGATTGGCACCTCGCGCCGGAACGCGATTCCGAACAAGGAAACCGGCTTTCCCCAGCCGGCGCTCGGGGCAAGCCCGCCAGCCACCGTTTTGTTCATGAAAAACGTCGGCACCTCGGAGGAGCCGGTTTTTGAGCATCCGAGGCCTTTCTTTCACCGTGCATGGGGCATCGTTCAGCCGGGCGGCGCCCACGCCTGCACGGTGACAGGCACCGAACTTGGCGGCGGTCCAGGGCCGAACCTGCTGGTCGGCAATGAAACTGGACGATTCTTTTTGCTTCGAGGAGAGCATCTTACGCCATAGGAACAATAATCGATACAGGTGCGATCCGCATGTGGCGGGCAGAGTCACGGAGAGAAAAGACTTGCCAGTTCACCGCGAAAAGGAATAACGTTGTAGCAAAATGACCTTGCACTCTTTGCAACAGATCCGAGTACCTAAACGTACCCAAGCCTTCACTTTAATCGAGTTGCTGACGGTTATCGCCATTATTGGCATTCTTGCCGCGATTCTGATTCCGGTAGTGGGAAAAGTGCGCGAGTCGGCGAGAACGTCGACATGCATCAGCAATCTTCGCCAGATCGGGCAGGCATGCAGCCTGTACGAGGCGGAGAACGGGCATATACCCTACGGAGTTCATCCGACCTATCCGGGCAGCTTGGCCATGTGGCCAGTCACGCTTCAGCCCTACATGGGAAGCGCGGCGCATTCGGAGGGTCGCTTGTACAGTCTCGAGGAATGGGCCGACTTCCCGCCATCCGAGATCGTGGCTTGCCCCGAGGCGCTGCAGGGCGAGGTAACTCCTATGCCCAACTATTCCGCCAACCGCTTCGTCATGGTGCATGGCCGAGAGGAGAGCCCGGTTTATCTGAGCGAAATTGAGCGTCCTTCCCAAGTGATGATGATGGCCGACGCGACCCAGCGGGAGCAAAGCTACGGGGGTGGGATTGGTTATCCTTCTTATTCGCTCTTGCCGGCTCTGATCTACGGGAATGGGCTTCCGACCCGGGCAGACGCTCCGATTTCAACAGCCAATGACGCCGATTTAGCCGGAGGCGCCATTCGTTACCGGCACAATGGCCGGGCCAATCTGCTTTTCGTGGACGGCCATGTCGAGTCGATCGCGAAAGGTGACGTGCGTGAGCGCCACCTCAGTGTCGCGTATTAATTGGACACCCGCGCACCAGTTTCATTCGTCCATTTTTCAAAGCTCCGACCCTTTTATCTGATTCAATGAAAAGAAAACAATCGCTTCTTCCCCTGGCTGTCAGCTCGCTGATTGCGTTTACTGTTCATGCCGCGCCGGTTGAGACCGGACTTGTTCTTAAATTTGACACCTCCGCGATGCAGACGGTGGTCGAACCGCCGGAGGAAACCCTTCCGCTGGTGACCGCCTGGCCCGACCGTTCGGGAAGGCAGAACAATGCCGTCGCGGTCGAGTCGATCGACGTTCCGCGCTTTGCTTCCTCGGCTACGCCAACGGGAGGCGCGGCGGTGACCTTCGACGGCGATGGGCAATATCTCGACGTCGGTTCGAGCGCCGATTTTTCGAGCGGCCAATATACGGTGTATTCGGTTTTTCGCACGACCGCGATGAACCAGGGACGCATTCTCAATTCGGCTTATCTGGACGCCATTCCGCAGACAGAGGGGGATCAGCCCAACTACGCGCTATGGGGGATGATGCCCGGCCCGAACAGTACGAGCAACTTCCGCTTCCAGGCCCGCGGCATCCATGCCAACGAAACCGCTTACACCTTCGTCGCGGCCGGCACGCCGAACGACACGGTTTCGCCCGACACATTCTTCATCGGGGGAGGGTCCTGGAACGCGACCACCGGCGAGGTGACGGCGATTGTGATCAACGGGTCCGGCCAGCGTGAAACCGGAAGCGCGAGCGGGGCCGATTCGGTTCCGGCCGACCACCTGTTCACCCGGATCGGCGCCGGGGCGTCCCCGAACACTTCCACGCACGACGCGTTCTTCTCGGGAGACATCGCTGAATTACTGGTGTTCAACCGCATCTTGACCAGCCAGGAGCAACAGGCGGTCGAAGATTATCTCTTTGCCAGGCATTTTACCGGGACCGGCTCCCAGGAACTCGCGGTGACCGATGATCTGATTCTCTGGCTGGATGCCGCGATGGCCGAGATTGAAGAACCCGAGCCCCCTCAGCCGACGACCCGAGTGACAGAATGGACGGACCTTTCCGGAAACTTCCATCACGCGATGGGCGCGCCGGTGGAGCACCAGTTCCCGCGCCTGCTCGAAGGGGTGACTCCGACCGGGGGCGACGCGGTCAGCTTCGATGGAAGCTCGGAGTTTATGGAAGTTTGGGGACACTCCGATTTCGACGGTCCGGAACGCACTTGGTACGTGGTTTTTCGCGCACAGGCTCTCAATAACGGACGGCTGATCAACGCGGCTTACGGCGATATCGCCCCCGATTCCGGCCTTTACATGACCAACTACGCGGCGTGGGGCAGCTTCCCGGGGAGCAACAGCGCGTTCCGGGTCCAAGGCCGGCGGGCGAGCGAAACCGGCAATTTCGTTTCCGCGGACGCGGGCACCATGAGCGCGGGTGAATTTGTCATCGGCGGGGCGATGTGGGATTCGTCGGCCACGGTTTTGACATCGATTCTCGTGGACGGCGCGGGTCAGCGAGCGGTAGTCACGGCCGATGGCGCGGACGGCGTGCCGACGGATAATATTTTTATTCGGATCGGTGCCGGTTCGGGGACAGCTACACCGAATCCCAACACTTACTTTACCGGTGAGATCGCCGAGATCCTCATTTACAACCGGCTCCTGACGGAGCAAGAGCAGCTTCTGGTCGAAGAATATTTACGCGAGAAGCATCTCGGGGATCTGCCTTCGTCGGGATACGACCAATGGGTGCAGGCTCATTTTGATCCGGCCGACTGGGAAAACGAAGAATTGACCGGTCCGGGTGCCAACCCGAGCGGCGACGGGATTTCCAACCTGTTGAAATACGCGATGGCACTGTCGCCTTGGGAAACCGGAAGGGAGCATTTGCCTGCCGCCATGATTGTGGAGGATGCCTTGCTTCTGACCTACCGTCGGGCCAAAAACGCGGACGGAGCGAGCTTCGTTGTGGAAGTGTCGCCGGATCTCAGCGAGTGGTCCAGCGGACCGCAGCATGTCGAGGAGATCGACGCGGAGGATCGCGGCGATCATGAACTCGTCACCGTGATGGCGCTTCACTATCCCGGCGAGAATGCCCGCGGTTTCATGCGTCTCAGAATCGAGCCGGCGGAATAAAGTTCCAAGGAGCGGGTGAAAGCGTGTTCGACGATCGCGGCGTTTCTGCTGCTGGCGGTTCTTGCATGCACCGGGGCGGACGCTGTCCCGGTGCGTGACGGACTTGCGGCTTGGTATGACGCGTCGCAGGCGCGGACCGCGGTGGAATTTCGCCCGGCGAGAAGTTCGTCCGGCTGGTGGTGGGAACAATGGGACGGCCGGAATCCGTTCTTGAAGTCGCACGCTCCGGACCGGCGGGGACCACTGGCACTTCCCGGCATTTGGAATCAGCCTCGGGGAATCGCCTTCGTGACAGGAGGCGCGGAGCCCGATCTGTTTGTTCGCACGACCGGGTTTCCGGGCTTGGGAATTTATTTGTATCCCTTTTCCGGAAGAACGGAAGATGGGGTTCCGGTATTCGGGACTCCACAGGCGCTGGCGATTGATCCGGAACATCCGGTCGGTGCCAATGGCTCCATCTACCAGAGCGCGGATGGGGAAGTTCGCGCGGTTTGGATGGAAGGGCGGCAGCTGGTTTTCGCCAAGTATGTTGGCTCGGCCCGGACGTTTTCGAGGATCAACGGAGTTGAGATCCCCGGTTTGCCGAGAAATCCCGCCCGGGTGGCGGTGCATGAATTGCCGGACGGCACGTTGCGGGCTTTTTTCGAGATGCCGGACGGGGCAGCCGGCGGAGTTCCGGGGCCCGGACGCTGGGAGGAGGGTTTTCAGCCCTACGACGGCGGGGGAATTTGGCGGGGCGGGTTTCCCTATCGCCATCTTTTCGGGGCGACGCTCCCGGGATTTGCCCAGGGTCCGGCGTTCGAGGTCCGACAGATTAGTTCGGGCGAGAATGAAGTGCGCGGCACCATGAGCCACCTGGCGGCGGTCGTCCTGGAGCCGGGAGGTCCGGGTTTGATGACCGGCTCGCACTACGGGAATCTTTATTTTTTCCCGGGCGACTTCCACGCGGCGCGGCTAGGAGCAGCGAAAGCGATCGTTTGCCCGGACGGACATTTGCTGCGTCACCCGACGATTGGACCGGCGGTGATTGCGTATCCGAATCCGTCAGGACGGGCGGATTTGATCGCGGGCGGGGAGGGGGCTCTCTATTTTTACCGGTTCACCGGTGAACTGACGGCGGAGGGCAGGCCCGTTTATGAGAACCCCGCGCCGGTTTTGCAGGAAAACGCCGATCTCTACGCGGGAAGTCTGCCGGTGGTGTCGGTGATCGATTGGAACAGCGATGGAAGGCTCGATCTGATTTCGGGAAATTCCGAGGGGCGAGTTTTGTTTTTCGAGAACATCGGAAGTGATGCCTCCCCGAGATTCCTGCCAGGAGTTCCTGTGAGGGCGGGCGGGCAGGAAATCCACATTCAAGCCGGCTACCGGGGCAGCGTGCAAGGCGTGGGCGAGGCTCGCTGGGGATACAGCGCGCCGACCGCTTTTGACTGGACCGGCGATGGGTTGCCCGATCTTTTAATGGGCGACATTCGGGGCGGATTCACCGTTTACATTAATCGAGGAACGCCGGGAAATCCGGTGCTCGACCGGGCGCGTCCTCTATTCGTGGACGGGATGGATCTTCACGGTAAATGGCGGGTGCAGCCGGCGGTCGGACGCTTGCAAGGACGCAATGCGATCGTAATCGCCGACGGCGACGATCATTTTCACCTCTACTGGCAAATCGATCACTTCAATCTTGAAAGCGGCGGGAAGCTCCGGCTCACGGACGGAACCCTGGTTTCGATGAGCGGAGGATTCTCCGGGCACACCGGACGCGGGAAACTGAGCTTTGCCGACTGGGACGGCGACGGCCGACTCGATTTGCTCATCGGAACTGCCAGCCCCAACGCGATTCCAAATCAAGTGACGGGATTTCCGACCCCGGCTCTCCCGAGGCGGGCGGGGGCGGTTCTCGTGATGCGGAATGCCGGGAGCAATGAGGCGCCCGTATTTGAACATCCCCGTCCCGTCCGTTACAAAACCGACATTCTGTACCCTGGCGGAGGCCATGCCGTCACCGCGGCAGCTGCATTATTGGGCGGGCAAGGAACCCTGAACCTTCTCGTCGGCAATCAATCCGGGCGCTTCATCCTCCTGCAACGGCGCGATCTCTCGCTTGCGCCGCCGTAAAAAGAATCCCTGAATCCAATA
>CAZYAN010000041.1:0-35905 GCA_964645585.1 uncultured Opitutales bacterium | reverse complement strand
TAAGAGAAATGACGTCTTCATCAGCATTCTCTGCACTCGCTCTGTTTCGCCTTGAATCGGAAGATCTGGAAGAAAGTGACATGGAAGAGATCAAACCCTCGCCCTGACCTCGTTGCCCGCCGGTATGATCCGACGACATCCGGAGGGAAAGAGATCCTTTGGAGGACTCGCCTGAAACCTTCAGTCACGAAATACGCAAACACCGTGAAAGGCTGGTGAAAGGCGCGTTCGCTGATTCGTCTTCGCGTCTTCGCGTGGGTCGGCTCTCCCCCATGTTGAGTTCCGGCTCGAAAAAAGATGCGGATTGGCTCTGATTGGTGAGGTATGGCCGACCTTCCCACCACGATTACGCTGACTCCCGATGCGGAAACCGCGCTGCGGCTGCGCTTGCTGCTTCCGCCGAACCTCCAAACGACCGCGCCGCGCGATGCGATTCCCGTAAAAGTCGAGCTCGAGCCGGAAGGACGGAAGCCGCTGCCACCCGAACGAATTTCGCGCGACCAGCGTTTTCGTATGAGTGAAGGGGAGGCGGAAGCGCTGGCATTGATCGAAGACTGGTGCGGCGGAAAGCCAGCTGCCTTCATGCAGTTGAGTCGCGAGAAACTTCGTCGACTCGTGAGCGTACTCTCGGAAGTACCCGCCTTTTTTCTGGTGAACCGGCCCGGCTCCCCGATTGCTTGGGAGGACTCAGAGACGCTGGTGGGCGTTTCGGAATATTTAGCGGAGCCCGCGGAGGAACAGGCCGCAACGCCAGAAATCACGCCTCAACCGGCGGCCGCGCCCGAGAAAAAACGTCCAGTGACGAACGGCACACCGATGACCGTTGACGGTTCGGAGCATTATTTGGCGATCGGTCTCCCGTCCCGCGAACATCCGCTCTACCGGGAGGCGGTCGAACTTTTGAAGAGCCGCGGCTTCATTCTCGAACCGTCGAACCGCAAATGGTGGTTGCGCGACCGTCACAAGACGCTCGTGTTTCTTTCGGAATATCTCGGCGAGCTGCGGAATCGGTTCGGTGCGACGTTTACGTCCAACTTTACCCAAAACCTGGGCAAGATGATTGAGGCGGGCGTCGCGGGCGGGACGGTGGAATCGGCTGACGGTTACGAGCTGGAGCTTCGGATCGAAGCGAAGGGCGTCGACCGGCGTGAAATCGAGGAATCGCTGCGGGAGGGCCGGCCGTATCTGGAACGTGGCGGCCGGGTGGTGCTGATCCCAAAGCGAAAGCTGGAGGAGCTGGACGAGGCACGGCGGCTGCTGTCCGGCAACGGTGCCGGACGAAACCGCGGTCATGTGGCGGCGCGATCCATTCACCGGATCTCCGGCGCGGAACTCGCGGTCGCCGGAAGCGTGCTGGACTCGCTCCTGCCCGGGTTTCAGCCTCCTTCGGCTTGGCGGGAGCGAGCGGAAGCGCTTGGAAATATATCGAAGCTTACCCCGCCGCCGCTTCCGGAAGAGGTCGACCAGCAGCTTCGGCTGTATCAGAAAATTGGTGTCGCTTGGATGCTGCACCTTTACCGCCACGGTCTGGCGGGAATCCTTGCTGACGAAATGGGACTGGGAAAAACACTCCAAGCTCTCTGCTTGATCGAGGCGGTTCGGCGGAGCGGCCGGTCCCGGCCGAGCGCGGGGCCGGCTCTTGTGGTTTGTCCGGCATCGCTTGTTGAAAACTGGCGTCGGGAAGCGGAGAAATTTCTGCCGGGCATGCGGACATTTTTGCATTACCGCCAGAACCGGGTCGCAGCTCCTGATGGCTTTTCGGCATTTGATTTGGTGATTACCTCCTATTCGACGCTCGTGCGCGACCAAGAGATTTTCAGCGGACTCACATGGGGGTGCATCGTTGCCGACGAAGCGCAGCACATCAAGAATCGGCGAACGCAGACATTTCCCGCGCTCGCGTCCCTCCGGAGCCGCGGCCGCTATGTTCTTACTGGTACACCGGTCGAGAACAGCTTGAACGATCTAGTCTCGCTGTTCGCGTTTCTCATGCCGGGCTACCTTACGGACGTGCCATCCGAGGCGAGGGGCGAGGAACGCGCTTGGCACGAGGAGCGGGTGCGGAAGCGGGCGGCACCTTACATCCTTCGAAGAACGAAGGCGTGGGTGGCACCGGAGTTGCCGGAAAAAATCGAGCAAACCCTGTTTTGCGATATGGAGCCGCCACAGCGGGATCTGTATGAGCGATTTGCCAGTGAGGCGCGGAACGAAATGCTGGCGATGGAATCCCAGGGCGAATCGGACGGTGCGATCCGGAACGCGCTGCTTGTGCGCTTGCTGCGACTCAGGCAGATTTGCACCGACCCGCGGCTTGTCGACCAGGAGGCGGCCGCCGCGGATTCCGGAAAACTGCAGGCGTTTCGCGAGGTCCTGGCGGCGGCGATCGATGACGGACATCGGCTTTTGGTCTTTTCGCAGTTCGTCCGTGTTCTTCGCCTTCTCGCTTCCGAGCTGGAAGAACAAGGTTTGCTTTATTCCTATCTTGACGGTCAGACGCGCGATCGTCTCGCGGTTTGCGATCGTTTTAATCGCGATTCGTCGATCCCGGTCTTTCTGATCTCGCTGAAGGCTGGCGGGACTGGGCTCAATCTAACGGGTGCCGACACGGTCATCCATTTCGACCCTTGGTGGAATCCGGCGGTCGAAATGCAGGCGACCGATCGCGCCCACCGGATCGGACAGACGCGCGTCGTGACGAGCATCAAGCTGATCGCCGCGCACAGCATTGAGGAGAAGGTGCTGAAACTGCAGCATGCGAAACGCGTGTTGCTCACGGATCTGTTTGAGGAAAGCGACGCGGCGAGCAGCAGCATTACACTCGCGGACTTAAAGGAGCTTTTGGAATGACCGTGCGCGCGACCACCGGCTCGTTATGAAACCGGCTCACTGATTGAGTGCGTAAAGGAAGATATTGACACCGAGCTGAGTGTAGAACTGGTGGGCGAAATCGCTGATTTCGCTGCTGTGATAGTAACGAAAAATTCGCCAGGTGCCATCCGGCTCCTCGACCCAGCTCGGACGCGCCGGCTGCTGGGAGTAAATGATGTCAACGCGGCCGTCTTCCCGAACGGCTTCAAACCGCTCTCCTTGGTAAGCGGCTTCGCGAAGCTGGTCTTCCAGTCCTTCGCCGCTTTCCCGAATCCGGAAAGCGATGTTGTTCGCCCAAGCGCCCAGATGGTTGCGTCCCCATCCCATGGATACAATCGGCGAGGCCAAAACGGCGATTCGATCGTCAATCTTCAACTGGAGAAATGAGTAGGTTCCCTGGGGCCACTTCTCATTGACGACATAATCCACAACATGCGCCGGCAGTTCGTCAGTTGGCGGCAGGCCGCGGTAGAAAATCCGGAAAAGCGAGTGAGACCGCGGAACACGTTCAAACGGTTTATCGGGGTAGAGAGACGCGAACAGCTCCTCCAGGATTGGATGAATCTCCCAATCGGCAAAACTGTGGCGCTGTCCGAACTGTACGTCGCCGCGGAGGAATTCTGACGTAATCCCCGCGTCGATGTAGAGGAAGCCTCCGCGATCGAGAAAGCTTTTCAGGTTTTCGCGCGCCTGGTTTGAGAGATTCCAGTCTTGGATGTCACCAAAATTGACATACAGAAGCGGGTGTAGAAAGATGCTCTCGTCCTCAAAGGATGTGATGAATGCCGGATCCGGGTGAAGCCGGAGCGCGGTGGTTTCATTGATGTGCTGGATCAGGCTCGGGAGTCCAGCGGGATTATTGCGATGAAGCGGATTTCCTTGAACAAGCTGCACGATCCGCGGCGCGTCGGCGGGAACTTCTTGTTGTCCGTTCGCAGTGGACGAGACAAGCAAAACGACGGCGAGCATCGCGGGGAGCATCAGGTGCTGGATGAAAGTTCGGTTCATGATGGTCCAGGTGCAGAGGCGGCATTGAGGCGTTGGAGAAACGCATCGATTTGCGGGGCCCACGGCGAGCGCGGCGTTTCCTGCCGGTAGGTCCGTAGAATTTCGATCGCGCCAGACGTAGGCTCCCGCAGGAGAGCTTCCAGGGCAGTCCGGCTGATTAACGGATCATTCACCCGCAGGGAAATTCCTAAGATTTCCTCCCAGCCATCGATCCGCCGCTGGCCGATTTGGCGCAGTGTTGCGATCCGAACATCGCGTTCGTTGTCGAGCAGCAAATCGAGGAGAATCGACTCCGCGTCGGCGTCGGAAAGCGTGCGTGTGAGGTCGGGAGCGAGTCGGCGAACATCGATGTGACGGCTCGCGGCCGCTTGGCGGACATGATCGATCGTCAGGCGGCGCGAAGCCTGCATCATCGCGCGTGCCGCCTGCTGTCGGACCTCGCGGACCGGGTCTTCGATCAGTGTGAGAAGAAAGTCGATTTCAATATCCGTTGCGAATCGCGAAAGATAAACCTGCAGTGCCTGTTGGCGAAGAGCTGGATCGTCTTGCTCAATCCAGTCGCGCAGGAAAGGCTCGGCCTGTTCATCGAGCAACTGAGCCGAGAACACGATGCGGCGACCAATGTCGTCCGCGCCACCACTTTGCTGATACAGGTCGACCATCTTCTGGTACACGGCGACTGACCGCTCCTGTTGGAAAATGCCAAGCAGCGCCTCCAAAGCCACAGCGGGATTCGCGTCAGCCTGCAGCAGTTTCAACGCCTCAGCGGACCGGATGCCAGGCTGCCCTTGGAGCGTGCGTGCCAGCTCGAGACGGAAAGCGGGCGCGTCGTGTTTCGCTAAACGGCGAATTTCCCGGTCGAAAGCGGGCGCGGGTAAAAGGGGCAGAGCCCAGCGAAGCGCGTGAATCGCGACTTGAAGATCCGGGTCGTGAAGAAGCGCGACCAAGGTTTCCTCCGGCAGCGGAATTCGCAGGATGGCGTAGCTGTTAACCATATTTCGCCGGACCGATGCATCTTCGTCACGAAAAGCCCGCAAAATAATGTCAGTCGAGTCTTCGGGAAGCCGGCGTTGCACATGTCCAGCCGGTCCCTGAACCGAAAAGGGATAGCTGCTGATGATCATGGGCAAGGAACTCGAGGCGATGCGGCGAATCGACACAGCCGGGTCTCCAAGCATTGGGAGAAGTTTGTCGTGAAACATCGGATCGATCCTCATCTGTTCTTCGAGGACGGAAACCAAAGCGGCTTGGCGAACATCGGCCGACGGGTCTTCCAGCGCCTCTGCTAGAACGGACTGAGCCGGGGGAACCGGGTATTTCCCCAGAAGCATCACGGCAGAACGGCGTTCCTCCGGTTTGCCTTCACGATACTGTGAGATGGCACTTTCAACGGTCTCACGCCAATACGGATCCTCCTCGACGGACGGAGCGCGGCCTTCGAGATTTGCGGGGTTGGCAGGCGGGGGCGGTATCTGAATTCGTTGCCTCAGATTCTCGGGTATTTGAGGAGGCGGTGGACGGATCTGGCCGCGTGAATCCGCCTCGGAACTCGTCTCCTGTCCCGCAAGAGGAATCGCCCCGCCCGCCAGCAGCAGCACAACCGCGCACAGGCGGGCGAACCGCTTGCGGTCAATTCGCGGCCGCGGCGCGATCCGCTCGTGTATGGACGTTTGGCTCGTTGGTCTTATCATTTGAGTCCGACTTTTCGGCGAAGGTACCATTCCCCGAATAAGGGGAGCGCGAGCAAGAGGAGAAACAGAGGATTTCCAGCAAAGTAGCGGCGGTTCTCACGGGTTGGAATGCCTTCGCGAAGAGGGATCGCCTTGAAGTTCGCAACGTCGGTGTAGTGTCGGAATTCGCCGCCGGTGATCCGGGCAAGGTCGCGCAGCAGGTCTTCGCGATAGGCGGTTTCCTCGCGCTCGCGGTCGTTGTGGGACGCGATAAAAAATGATTCCCGCGTCAGCTCTTCGCCGTTTGGAAACGCCACCTCGTAGCGGATCCGGTATTCGCCGGCTTCGTCCGGACGGAAGTTTGATTCATAACGGCCCGGCCGGCGAAACGACGGGTGGAGCATAAACTCTTCGTTTTCTCCGCTGGGAGTGGTGACGACGGCGCTCACGGTGGCGTCTTGGGACGGGCGAAAATCCGAACCCATGACATCGATTTCCGCGCTGGTTTCCTCTGCCAAGGCAACACGCGAGCCTTCGATCGGAACGGCAAGTCGCGGTTTCCCGGTCGACGCGAGCCAGGCCATCAGATTGGTCCAGAACAGCCGGTGCTGATCGGAGCCGACAGCCGAACTCATGCGCCAGCGCCAGGTGGCGTTCGTGCCGAGCCAGGCGACCCGGCCGGCGCCGTAAGCCTGTACGGCGAGCAATGCCCGGTCGCCCGCTTCGGTCGAGCGCAAGATCGGGCGCGCCCCGCGTTTCCATTCGGTCGCGATCCAAGCTGGGAGTTCTTCCGGAACGAAAACGCTTGGCCGGTTAAAGAGCGCTCCCCCGGTCACCTCCGTGAAAATCGGCGCGGGCGCAACGGCGAGGGGACGCGGTGTTCCCGGACGAACCTCTTCGACGGCGACGACCGGCGAGAGAGTTGCCAAGGTCTCGGGCAGGCTCGCGACATCGCCCATCAGCAACAGTCCGCCTCCGCGATTGGCGACGAAATCACGCAGAACAACGGTCGCCTCCTCAAGTTCGCCGAGTGCACGTGTATCGAGGAGGATCGCGTCGTACACATGGAAGAATTCGGCTTCCCGCGGAAAACTCGCGATCGGCACCTCGCTTTCCTGTTCAGCGCCGAGCTGATGGAAGAACGATTCCGGCCCGGTCCTGATGATCGCCTCCAGGGAAATCTGTTCGGCCTCGCGGGCGGCTTGCTGGAGGAATCGGAACTCGAGCGATGGCTGGGCGGCGAGATACAGCAGGCGGAATCGATCCGGTTCGCGAACTTCCACCGCGGCGACGTCGACCTGCTCGGGCGAATCCGGCGCACGGGCAACCAATCGGTATGCTTTCCCGCCGGTTTGAAACGGCGTGACCGAGAACGAGACGCTCTCCTCCGACTCGGCATTGATCTGGACTTCTTTCGACTCGAGCATCCGGTCGCCGTCGTAGAGGCTCAATGTCACCATTTGATCCTCGCGGCGACTGTTGGAAACCGTGACATCGATCTTCATGGGTTCGCCTTTTTCTCCTTCGAACCGAGGACGGGAGAAACCGGCTTTTACCTCACCGGGCGGAGCGCGGGAACCAATGCCGATCGTCGAGATAGGCACGCCGTTGCTCCGGATCCGCTGGGCCGCCTCAATGGGGGAAAGGCCGGTATTGGACTGACCATCGCTCGCGAGGATGATCGCCCCAAGATCCGGATGCCCGGCCATCTCGCCAAGCGCCGAACCGATCCCGGTCGTGCCCGGCAAAGGGAGAACCTGGCCGCCCGTGTATGGCATGGATTCCTGCGCAAAGAGAGAAATGTCGAGCCGGTAACCCATCTCACGCAGAGCGTTGATCAGCGAGCCCGATTTCTCTTCGGTCAGCCATTCCTCAACAACCGAGAATCGTGTCCGTTGTCCCCGCTCGATGTCGGCTGTATCCATGGAGCCGGATACGTCCAGAAGAACGGCGACGCGAAACCCGTCTGCATCCGGTTGTTCGTCCAACCGGTACGGGTTGAGCAGCAACAGCACAAGCAAACCGCAAGCCGCGGCGCGCAATCCAGCAAGAGTCCACAAATAGGCGGGCCTGAGCACCGGCCGCAGCTGGAGGGAAATCCACGCGAGAATGGCGATGGCGGCCAGCGCGGCGGCCGCGATCCAGGCAACAGGAATGGGCGTATCGATTCCGATCATGGCGTCTCGCTCAAATCCTTGAAATACTCTTCCACAAGCGTCCGGTAACGCTCGGGCGGTTCTGAAACCTGTCGCTGAAGCCGAGTCCGCCGTTCGATTTCGAGCGCGAGAATGTGCTGCTCCAGGGAACGCCCCGCCGCGCGAAGCAGATCGGTCATTCGGAAAAGATTCGGTCCCGTTTCGCCTCGTGCCGCGGCACCGATTTCGGCGGATACTTCTTGCAAGGTTTGATCCCGAAGCATTCCCGCGGCGCGGTCAAGGCCGCTTCCCAGTCTCTCCGCCATTTGCTGAAGACGTTCGGCAATCTGGTCCGGCGACTGGCCGAACATTTCGGTCATTTCCTGTTCCGCCTGTCGGACGCGGGCGAGCATTTCATGCAGCTGTTCACGGGAGAGCGAGGGGAGAAGGCGGGAGGACTCATCGAGCGCATTGGCAAAATCGCCGAGACTGGCCGCGGCGCCTTCCTGAATTTCCGCCGCTCGGTCGTAGCGGCGATAGAGAAGGGCGTTTCCGGCACGGCCCATTTCCGCCACCGTATTCCTTTCTTGAATACCGCTTGCGGCCTCCGCGAGTGCCTGCGCGGCTTCCGGATTCTCCGAGCGCAATTGATTGGCGGTGTCGGCAATTTGGCCCAGCAGGTCTTCGAGCTGCTGCTGCAACGATTCCTGTTCCGCGCGCAAGGCCGCGCCCTCCTCGGGAGATGGGGATTCGCTTTGGGCCAGGCCGCGGGTGGATCCGGCCGCGGCGGATTGCTGCTGGGCAAGCTGACTGGCCTGTTGCGCGAGTTGAGAAATCTGGTTGCCGGCCGCGTCGTTTACCGCCTGTTCCAGTGAATCGAGGGCAGCGAGCAGGGACGCGCGCGCCCTGTCGCCGGCCCCTGCCGCCGCGGATGGGTCATTGGCTTCCAAGCGGGTCCCGGCGGTTTCCATCGAGGACGACGCGGCTGCCAAATCGCCGAGCGCGCCTTGGCCTCCCGGTGTCTGGTTCGCGCTCCGAGTGATCCTTTCGGCACGTTGCTGGATGTCCTGTTGGCGCCGCCGCAGCTCTTGGCGCTGTTCCTCGGAAAGACCGCCCGGAGGGGCGCGCCGCATCGCACTGTTTTGGACAGCCTGGTCGTCGGCGAGCCGCCGGACTTCGCGCACGAGCTCCCGGAGAGCTTCGAGGGATTCCTCGCGCGGGGGCTCGGGAGGCGGAGGCTGCCCGCCCGAGGAACTCTCTGAAGGCTGCCGCGAACGCGACTGATTTTTCTCCAGGGCGGTCTGGATAGCGACCAAGTCGGCCAAGGCCATTTCCTCATACGGGATCGCATCTTCGACGAGCGATTGGTCGACGAGGTTTCCGGCGGATTCCATTCGCTGCATCGCGCGGTTCAGGAGCGCGACAGCGGGGGCCGCAGCCTCGGCCCCGACTTGTTCGATAATCTTTTGCTCGATGCTCGCGGTTTCGAGCCGGGCCTCTTCGAGAGCGGCGACGATCTCGCGTTCCAAGCGCGCATCTTTTTCCGCGGCCGCCGTCCAACTGAGACGGATCAAACGTTTCATTTCGACGATCAGGGCGTTGAGATCGACTTGCTCGAGCTCCATCGGCTGGCCTTCCATTTCATCGGGCGTGACCTGTTCGCGAATTTCGATAAAATAGATTTCGGACCGGGCCTGCTGCGGATCGGGCTCGCGATTGTCGGTCGCTGTGATGAAGTAGACCACGACGTCGCCCTCCTGAACCGCAAGATTATGGAGGTCGAGGACGGATTGAAGGGTCTGCTCAGTCACGCGCTCAGGCGAGTCCGGTCGCTGGTGAAAGAGCCGAATCGGTTCCTGTCGTTCTCCGGAAACCGAAACATGGAGCTCGGCGCTGGTGAGGCCGAAATCATCCGCGGCCAGCGCTGTCAGCGAAACTTCGCCATCGGGTGGAGCTTGTGTGTCCCGTCCCGGCTGTGTGATCTCAACAGTCGGCGCCTGGTCGGGCCGCACTTGGACCTGAAACTCGTTCGTGCGGGCCGTCCGGTCCTCAACGTCGGCAATGACAAAATAAGCCTGAAAGCTTTCTGAAGCCGTCAGCGTTAAGGTAAAACGTCCAGATCTATCCGATTCGGCTGCCAGCGAGCGGCTGCCGGCGCGGAGTTGAGCGGTTGCTGCCGTGGGAGAAGTCAGTTCCCAAGTGATCACGCTGCCTTGGACGGGAGCGAGATCGTCGAGGCGGTCGTAGGTTTCCTCGGGCAAACCGGTATAAGCGGGAGGCTGCACCCGAACCTGAATGTTCTCAATGGCCGGCGGAATGTATGAAGCAACTTGATACCAATTCGACCTCAGCGAAGGTGTGATGACCCGGTACTGAATTGTGTCCTGAATATCGTAGAACGTAAAACTGTGTCCGTCCGCGTTCCGATGCATCGGAAACCGGTGACGCCCGGTTTGGTCGATATACTCAATCTCGGCATTTTTCTCCCAGCGGCGAATTTTGGCGTGAATCGAAACGTCTGATCGAATCGGCTTTTCGGTGTTGCCCGGAGACACGAGCAAGCCGGTGGACGCGCCGTTCACGAGATCGCCGAAGTAGGCGCGGCCTTTTTGGAAGAAACCGGTGAAAGTCAGAAGGACGGCGAGCACGACCATTCCGCCGAAAGCGGCGAACAGCGGTTTCGGCTTCCATCGCGGTGGAATCAAGGCCGCATCAAAGTCGATTTCGGCACTTTGACTCCGTACCTGCGCGATAAGCGCGCGTTCGAGCGAACGCCGCTCGGATTCCGGTTTTTGTTCCAATTCGGTCGCGCAGATCAAGGCATCCATCCATTTGGGATCCTTGTCTTCCAGGCGGGCAGCCAAGTCTGGCAAACCGGGCGGGCGCGTCCCAATGCGCCACGAAAGCCATCCGAGAACTCCCGCGCCCGCGGTGAGGATTGCCGCGAGCACCAGGAAGGCGTTTTGCTCCTGCATCGGTGACGCGCGGTTGATCGCGGCGGGGACCCATAGCAACAGGATAGCCCCGGCGGCGAGTGTGAGGGCGGCCGCCAGCCAGCGCCGTCGCTGGAGCGCGCGCCGTGCCCGAAGAAATTTTTCGCTCAACGTGGCGCTCATGACGGATTGGATGAAGGTTCCGCCGGAATAGCGGGCGGTGCGGTCACGGTTAGCGCGCGTTCGCGCCGCAATCGGGCGGCGAGCGGCATTTCAATCAGGAAGAAAAGGAAGGCGGCGGCGGCGAGCCATGGCCAAAGCGGAATTCGGGGATCTTGGGAACCGGCAACGGCGGAAGCCGCAGTGGCGGCGCCGGATCCATCCGCCGCGGTTGCCGGTGTGATCGCGGTGGCGAGATCAACGGGATGCGTTGTCGCGGTCAGCGATTCGGAGCGCGGCAGGTTGAGAACGATGGGAACGTCGCCAGCCAGATGAACGCCGGGTGTCAAGGTATCGATTGCGCCGAGGCCTGGAGCGTCGGAAGGAAGATTCAAGCGCGCGGCAATTGTTGCACGGTCGACACCGGTATCCAAATTTAAAATACCATAATCTGGAGGAAGGTCGCCGCCGACCAGCTCACGGATCATGGGAAGAAAGGCGGTGCTGAGCGGCAGGTCGGTCCAGCCGGTGGCAAAAGGAAACGCGAACACGAGCACCTCGCCCGACCCGGCCATCGCGCGAAACAGCAGCGGATCGCCTGTTGCCGCTTGAAGCAGAATCTCCGTCGTTGAAGTTTCTTCGCGGCTGCTCTCTCGTTCGTTTGGGCGGAGCCGCGCGTGGCGGTAAATCGCCACATGAGAGAGGCTGTTGGCGGCGTCGCCGCTGAAAAGCTCGCCGAGTGCGCTGGACGGCTCGACCTCGCCGATGTAAGCCGGACGGAACTGGCGGTGGTCGATTCCAGCGAGACCGTCGTACTGGAGGTCGATCAGTTCCTGGCTGGCCAAGGTTTGGAACTGGCGGGCCGGGGCGTTTCCGGGAGTGACGATGAGCCGCGTGCCGGATCGAACTTTTTCCGAAAGCAGTGCCCATTCAGCGTCGGAGAGATACGGGGCGGCCCCGAGCAGAAAGATGGTCTGTTTGTCGTGCAGGATTTCTGGAGTGATGCCGCCCGGTTCGGCCGCGGCGACTGAGAACCGGAGCCATTGGGTTTCAGTTTCGGTGCCGAGGGCGCGGCTCAGGAAGAAAAGTTCTTCGGCTCGCTCCGGTTCGTCGCTGGTTGGAATAATGGCGAGCACCGGAACTGGCGGCGGTTTGGAAAGCCACAGGAAAAACCGGTCATCGCCCGGGTAAGCATCGGGATCGAGCAGAATCTCCGCGCTTGCTGCTTCGCTATCGGAAAGAATGAACGCGACCGACCCGCTAGCGCCGGGAGGAATATCGAGCGCGCGCTCGAGCGTGGTGGAACCCGCGCGGACGGTTACCGTGCGATTGACCGGTTCGGAACCGAAGTTGCGCACCTGCGCGATAACCTGCCGGCCGCCAGCGAGGAGCGGAATCGACGTCGCGTTGACGATTCCGGCGTTCGCGCGTTCGGTTGTCGCGACTGGGTGCCACTCGACGCGGACATGGTTTCCAGTCGGCGAGAAAGAAGCGGGCGACCAATCCGACTGCTGGAAATCCGAGACCACCGCGATCACGCCGGAAGCATTTTCCTTAAACAGGCGAAGGGCTTGCCGGAGGCTTTCGTTATGGTTTCCCGCGACCGGTCGCGGCGAGTAATTTCGGAGCGCCGCGCGCAGGCGGGCATGATCGGTCGTCAGTGCCTCTACGACGAAGGGACCCGCGCCGGAAATCACGAGTCCGGCCGGTGCCGAACCGTGGGTGTCGAGAAGTTCCTCGACCTTGGCAACGGCGGCATCCCGCGAGCCCCAGCCCTGCATGCTGGCGGAGCCGTCGACAACGATTACCAGCGATTCCGCGCCGGAATCCGTGCTGGAGGCTGCCAAAAGGGACGGTTGCCATTGTGGGCGGGCAAGGGCACTCACGACGGCGGCGAAAAGGAGCATTCGCAGCGCCAGGAGGAGGAGGTCGCGAAGCCGGCGCTTGTGTTCAACGGGGAGTTTGCCGCGGAAGATGAACCGGATCGACGGAAAAAGGACCGGCCGGAAGAGGTCGCGATTGATCAAGTGGATCAGTACAGGCGCTGCCAGCCCGAGAAGGCCCCAGAGGAAGAGCGGGTTGGCGAACGTCAGCATGTTGAGAAAGATACTGGAAAGATCCGAATTTGTCGGCAGTTGTTATGACCATTCCGGCTGAATAGTGCCGGCGGAACGTGAATCCCCATAATACCCTAGCGGAGCGAATCGCGTTTGTGGAGATAGGTGGCGAGGGAGTGTGCCAGGGAATCGGAGGTGACCATCCTTAAGAAATCGACCTGTGCACCGGTCATCGATTCCGACAGCCGAACCAGAAAATCGTTCATTGCCCGCGAATACGACGAGCGAATGCCGGCCGGCCACGTGTCGATCCGGCGGCCGCTTTCCAAGTCGATGAACTCGGTCGAACGGTCGAACGGCAAATCGATCTCGTCCGGGTCGAGCACCTGGATCGCGAGGCAGTCGTGGCGGGCGAACCGGAGACGTTTCAGGAGCGGCGGAAGGGAATCTTCGGCTTCGAGAAAATCGGAGAGGAACACGACCATGCCGCGTCGCCGAAAGTGGCCGGTCAGGTAGTTCCATGCGTGTTCGTGATCAGCACGGCCAGCTGGCTGCTGGCGGGTGAGAATCCCGAAAACGCGTTGGAGCTGGCCGGCCGCGCGCGACGGTTCGAGGGCCTCGATAATGCGATCGTTGTAGACGTAGAGGCCGACTTGGTCGCCCTGTCGCGAGGCCATGTAGGCGAAACAGGCGGCGAGCATCGCGGCGTAGCGCCATTTGCCCCAGGCGGCGCGTTCGCCCCCGTAGTTGAGGGAGGCGCTCGCGTCTATGACCAGCGACAGGTTCATATTGGTTTCCTCCCGAAACACCTTTGTGTGGAAGCGGTTTTGACGGGAATAGACCTTCCAGTCGACGTATTTGAGATCGTCGCCGGGGGTGTAGTTGCGGTATTGCAGAAACTCGCCGCCGGTTCCGTGTGAGAGGCTGCGGTGAAGGCCGGAGAGGAAACCTTCGACCGCCATTTTGGCGAGGAGGGAATAATTGTCGATCCGCGCCAGGGTGGCCGGCGACAGGAGATCGGACAAAGGCGTCATCATTCGCGAATCTCGTCGAGCAGTTCGCGCACAATGTCTTCGGAGCGAATGCCCTCGGCTTCGGCGTGGAAATTGGTGATCACCCGGTGGCGCAGGACCGGAAGCGCGAGCGCGCGTACGTCTTCACAGGAAACGTTGTAACGCCCCTCCAGGAGTGCGCGGGCTTTACCGGCCAAGATGAGCGCCTGGGAGGCGCGGGAGCCGGCACCCCATTTGATCATTTCGCGAACTTTTGCCGGGGCGGCTGCGCTGTCAGGCCGCGTGGCGCCGACGAGCCGGACCGCGTAGCGAATGACATTTTCGGAGACGGGAACCTCGCGCACCAGGCGTTGCAGCTCGATCACTTCGTCGCGAGTAAAGATCGGCTCGAGTTCCGAGACCTCGGGCGACGTGGTCGCCGCGACCATGCGTTCCTCGTCTTCCGGGGCGAGGTACGTCATGACCGAATTGAGAAGGAACCGGTCAAGCTGGGCTTCGGGCAGCGGGTAGGTGCCCTCGAGCTCGATCGGGTTTTGTGTCGCGAGCACAAAAAACGGCGGCTCGAGTTCGTGGGTGATTCCGGCGGCTGTGACGTGTCCTTCGCCCATGGCCTCGAGGAGGGCCGACTGGGTTTTTGGCGGGGTGCGGTTGATTTCGTCGGCCAGCACGATGTTGGCGAAGATGGGGCCTTTCACGTAACGGAAGTGGCGTTTTCCGGTGGCAGGATCCTCTTCGATCACTTCGGTGCCGACAACGTCGGCCGGCATCAGGTCGGGCGTGAACTGGATGCGTTTGAAGGAAAGGGAGAAAAGTCTGGAAATCGATTTGACCAGCAATGTTTTCCCCAGGCCGGGCACCCCCATCAGGAGACAGTGGCCGCGGGCCAGCAAGGCGATAATGATCTCCTCGATGACAGCGTCCTGACCGATGATGCTTTTGCGGATCTGTTCGAAAACGCGTTCCCGCGCGAGGCGAACCTTATCGACGATTTCTGAGCCTTCTTCCTGAATCATTGTGAGAATTGTCCTGAGAGGGTAACCTGACAGGGCGGAAAGTTCCCCCGGGTCCGCTCGATTTTGAAGACAGCCTTGAACGGTAAACGCGCGCAAGATTCCGGTCGAGCGTTGTTTGCAGAAAATATGCGAGAATGCACCTGAGGGAGCGCTCCCGCCTGAAACGGAGATGCGCCGATGCAGGAGGAAAGCGGCGCGGCGCGATCAAAATTCCCAGAACAGCGGGATGAGGATCATGGAGCACACGAAGTAGATCAGGTTCATCGGGATGCCGACTCGGAGGAAATCGGCAAACTTATATCCGCCAACCCCATAGACGTAGGTATTGGTCTGATATCCGATCGGCGTGGCGAAGCTGGCGGAGGCGGCGACCGCGGTGGCGATCATGAACGGTCGCGGATTCAGGTCGAGCGTCGTCGCGATTCCCAGTGCGATCGGCAGCACGAGCACGGCCGCGGCATTGTTGGAGATTACCTCCGTCAGGATGCTTGTAACGAGATAAACGCAAGCCAGCATCGCCAGGGGTTTCCAGATGCCCGGGACGAGTGTTTCGACGAGTGCGGTCATTTTGCTGGCGATGTAGAGGGAGGTCCCGGTCGACTCCATCGCCAGCCCCATCGCGAGCATGCCAAAGATGAGAAACAGGAGGTTCCACTGAATCGCGTCGTAGCCTTCTTTTGGTTTCAGGCAGCCCGTCACAAACAGGAAGATGCACGCGACGGTCGAAGAGGCGACAATCGGCACGCTGAACACTGAGGCGGAAAGTACTACGCCCGCCACTGTCGCCAGCACGAGCGGCATTTTCTTCCGCGTGTCGTGTGCGGGAATTTGCGGTTTATCAAGAAGGAGGATTTCCTCGCTCGACCGGAGAAACTGCACGGCCTGCTCGGTGCCCATCATCAACAGTGTGTCGCCGAACTCGAGACGGAGCGTGTCGAGCTGCTCCCGGACATTTACTCCGCGCCGATGGACGGCGAGAATGGTCATGCGGAAACGCTGCCGGAAATTGAGCTCGCGAATGGTGCGGCCGATCACGGGTGAATTGGGAGGAATGACCGCCTCGACCAGCAGCCCCTCGTGCGCGGCAATCTGTTCGAGTCCCAACCCGGCTTCCGAGGTGAAATCGACGCCCTCGAGACTCCGCGCGCGTGCGATCCCGGCGGGGCGGCAGGCCATAACGAGACGGTCTCCCGCGAGAAGTTTAATCGTCTTCAGGTCCGCATGGACCGCGACACCGCTGCGTACCACCTCGATCACGCGCAAGCCGCGAGCTTTCAGAATACCGGCTTCCTCCAGCGTTTTGCCGATAAGCGGCGAATCCGGCTGAACGAATGCCTCGGTCAAGTATTCCCGGCGTTCGTCCTCGGTCAGCATCGATGTCAGCGTTTCGCGCTCGGGCAGGATGCGGCGTCCAAAGATCGCCAGGTAGGCGGCCCCGATCAGAAGCAATGGAACGCCGACCTTGCTGATCTCGAACATTCCGAGCGGAGCGAGCCCCTGTGCTTCGGCCATACCGCTGACGATGATGTTCGTGCTCGTCCCGATCAGCGTGCAGATGCCGCCGAAAATTGAGGCGTAGGAGAGAGGAATCAGGAGCTTGGACGCGGGAACATTCAGATTGCGCGCGAGCCCGAGAACGACCGGCATGAAGACGACGACGACAGGCGTGTTATTGATAAACGCGGAGAAGAGAGCCACCGTGAGGATCATCGCGAACAAGAACCGGACGTAGCCAATGCGCGTCGCTCCCTTCAGGCGAATCGCGAGCGCGTCGATGGCTCCGCATCGTTCAAGGGCCGCGCTGATGATGAACATCGCGGCGACGGTAATCGGCGCCGGATTGGAAAAGACACTGAAAGCATCCTCGACCGGCAGGAGGCCCAAGACAAGAAGGGCCGCGAAGAGGCCCATCGCGGTCAGATCGACCGGAATTTTTTCCAAGACGAAGCTGACCAGCGTTAGAAACAGCAGGATAAAGATGAGGAGGATTGGCCAAGTTAATTCCATGATGGCGTGAGCCGATGCAAAACAGTCACTCGTAAACCGAACGCGTCACACTCAGAGTGACGGAAGCGTCCATGTGAAATCGAAAACGACAAATTTTGACGGTCGAAAAGCAGCGCGTCGAGCATTCGGTCCGGCGATTCGGAAAATCATCAGACCGAACAGGAAAGTGCCCGGCGGAATCCAGATTAGTCCACAGGAGCGATGCCTCGATTTTGAAAGCGATCACCGGCGTTAGTGGACGTTTTGCGGCGCTTTGAGAGCGGGCTCGGCTGCCGTTTCCGCGTGTGATTCTTGATCCGTCAGACGGTACCAGCGATAAAAGCTGTATCCGATCAGGAAAACACCGGCGAATTTTGCGATAATGGCCATGATGACCCCGCCGAGGACTTGGTCGTCATGCGCGCTCATGGACGTGATCCGGGGGGCGAATTCGTAGGTTGGATAGAGAACCTCGCGGGCGAATGTCAAAAAGGCGGCGATCGGAATTTTTCCCAGGGAAAGGGCGAAAACCAGGAGAATTTGCCCGGCGTACCGAAGCGGCGGGACAACGGTCGACTGGCTGAACAGCAGCCACCAGACAAAGAATCCCGGGAGGAACATCGTCACATGCTCGACATTATGAATCCACCGTGTCCGAAGAGCCGCCTCGTAAAAAGTCGGCACGTGCCAAGCTGTCATAAAAAATAAGAAGGCCCCGGCAGCGACGGGGGGCTTTACCATCACCCGGAAGACCGAACCGAAAATTCGATTCCGCAGGGCGGGGCGGGTCAGCCAGTCCGGGAGCCCGAAGATCAGCAGGATCGGCACGAAGTACATCAGCAGCACATGTTGAATCATGTGTACTGCGAAGAGGTACACCTCGCCAATATGATCCAGCGGGCTGCCGACCGTCAGGTAGAACAGCGCGATTCCGGAGTAGAAACAGATGGCCTCGCGCAGGGGAAACGGCGCTTGAGGATCGAGCTTAGAGCGAAGGGGGCCCGTGAAGACCGCGTAGACCCACACGATGAGAAGGAGGCCGCCGATCAGTTCGGGTTCTGTATGCCAGTGCCACCAAATCATGGCGAATGCGGGTCGGAAAAGCTGACACGAAAGAAGAAACTTCTTTCACACGGAAACCCCGCGCTTTCAACGTGGGTGTTTTCGCGGGGGAAGCAAGCCCCCGCTCAGATCTCCTGTTCCAGGGAAGCGGGCGCGTGCAGCGCCGTTGCTTCCTCCTGTTCCCAGACAGGCTCGAACTGGTCGTAATGGAAAATCGCCCACAGTGCGACGGCCGTTCCGCCGCCGATCGCGAGCCCCAAGAAGAAGAGCACGGCAATCAGGGCGCGATCCCATCGCATGTGCATGAACCACCAGATAACCGCGAGAAATTTGACCAGCGACAGGATACCGAGCGTGGTATACAGGAACCAGACCGAAAGCGGCATCCAGATCAGCACGATTTCCACGCCGGTGATCAGCGCGAGAACCATCGCGAGATAGATGAACGTGAAGAACTTCTTCCGGTCTTCGGGTGTGTTGGGAAATGCTTTCTCCATGGTGAAGCCCCGGTTGGGGGAGGGATCAGACGTATTCGAGCAGATAGACAACGGTGAAGATCACAATCCAGACGATGTCGACAAAGTGCCAGTACAGCCCGGCCGACTCGACGTTGATCGCCCCTTCGTGGTTCAGCTTTCCGCTGAAGGAATAGAAATAGAATGACAGGAGCCAGATCACACCGATGGCGACGTGGATGCCGTGGGTGCCGGTCAGCACGTAGAAGGTGGAGCCGAAGATGCTGCTTGAGAGCGTCAGGCCGTTGTGGATGAAGTGATTGAACTCATAAACCTGACAGCCGAGAAAGATCGCGCCAAAGAAAACTGTTGTCAGGATGCAGCGACGGAAGCTCTTGAGATTGTTTTTCTCGATTGCCGCGACCGACAGCGCCATCATAAGACTGCTCATCAGCAGGACGAACGTGCTGATGGAGGTCAGTTCAATATCGAAGACCGCCCGCGGGTCAGGAGTTCCGGGAGGAGGATTCGACCGGTAGACGATATGGTTGGCGATCAGGCATCCGAAGAACATGCAGTCGGATGCGAGAAAAGCCCACAACAATAGCTTCTTGTTTGGGATGCCCGTGCTGGTCACTTCAGCATGGTGCCCCCCGTGTTCTTCAACAGCTGCGGCCGCGTTGCTCATTTATTCTTCTCTTTCAAATGGATGTGGTAGCCGCCCGGACCTTCGAGCGCCCAGCCGTAGATAGCGAGGATAAGGATCGCCAGGCCGATGATCGGGCCGAAGACGAACTTGTCGATAAACAGGAGACCGTAGTTTCCGATCATAACGCCGCCCGCGGCCATGAGCGGGAACCAGGACGCGTCCGGCATGTGGATGCCGTGCGAACTTATCTTTTCATCGGGCGGCAATTTAGACGCGTCTGTATGCTTGCGATGCCACAATTCATCGCGATGGGTCACGGTCGGAATCTGGGCGAAGTTATACACTGGCGGAGGCGACGGGATCATCCATTCGACCGTCCGGGCATCCCATGGGTCATTTCCAGCCGGCTTTCCGCTCCGCGCCGTTTGAATCATCTGGTAGATCATCAGCACAATACCGATGCCGAGCACCCAGGCGCCGATCGTCGAAACCATGTTCCACTCGTTCCAGCCCATGTTATCCTGGTACGTGTAAATGCGGCGCGGCATCCCTCCGAGGCCGAGCCAGTGCATCGGCATGAAGGCGACGTTGAAACCGATAAACATCAGCCAGAAGACAACTTTGCCGAGCTTGTCGTCCATCATCTTTCCGCTCACTTTCGGGAACCAGTAATAGATCCCGGCGACGAGCGAGAAGAGCGATCCGCCGATCAGCACGTAGTGAAAGTGCGCGATGACGTAATACGTGTCGGTGTGCTGCATGTTGGCCGGCGCCGCGGAGTGTGTGATGCCGCTGAGACCGCCGATCAGAAACATCCAGATAAAGCCGAGCGAGAAAAGGAGCGGGGTCGTGAACCGGATCTGGCCGCCCCACAGCGTTCCGATCCAATTAAAAATTTTGACCCCGGTCGGAACGGCGATCGCCATCGTCGTGAACGCGAAAGCAATGAAGGCGACCTGGCTGAGGCCGCTGGAGAACATGTGGTGACTCCAAACGGCGAAGCTGACCACCCCGATCAGGATCCCGGAAAAAACCATGATTGCGTAACCGAAAAGCGGTTTGCGTGAAAATACCGGAATGATCTCCGAGATGATGCCCATTGCCGGCAGGATCAGAATGTACACTTCCGGGTGGCCAAAGACCCAGAACAGGTGCTGCCAAAGAATCGGTTGACCGCCAAAAAGCGGTTCAAAGAAATGCGTGCCGGCCATGCGGTCCATCATCAAGCAAACCAAGGCGATAGTGATCGCTGGAAACGCCAGAATAATCAAAAACGAGGTGACGAGCACCATCCACGGAAACAGCGGCATGCGCATCATCTTCATTCCAGGCGCGCGCATGTTGACGATCGTCACGATAAAATTCAATGCGGCGACGACGGAGGAGACACCGAGAATCTGCAGACCGAATACCCAAAAATCCCCGGCGAGACCCGGCGTGTACGTTTTCGACGTCAGCGGCGCGTAACCGAACCAGCCCATGTCCGGCACATGCGAGAAAAACCAGCTCGAATTGATGAAAATGCCGCCGGCGACGAACATCCAGAGGCTGAAGGCGTTCAGGCGCGGGAATGCCACGTCGCGCGCCCCGATCATCAGCGGCACAAAATAATTAAAGAAGGCGGAGCTCAGCGGCATGACGGCGAGAAAGATCATCGTCGTGCCGTGCATCGTAAACATTTGGTTGAATGTGTCGGCGCTGAGGAACGTATTGTTCGGAACCGCAAGCTGGATGCGGATCAGCAGCGCCTCGACACCGCCGACCAAGAGGAAAAACAGCGCGGCCACCGCGTACATGATACCGATCCGTTTGTGGTCGACGGTCGTCAGCCAGCTGACAAAGCCGGTTTTCGCCGTCGGACGGGCGAACCATCGCTTCGAGTCGGTCCGCGTTTCTTCGTGATGTGCGGGAGCCTGGGTGGTAATGGCGTTCTGCATGGGAAAATCTTATTGAAGAGACTGCAGGAAGGCAACGAGGCGTTCGATCTCAGCCTCGGTCAGATTCTGGGGCGCGATCCCCGGTGTCATCTTGTTTCCTGGCTTCACCCGTTCCGGGTCCGTCAGCCAGAGAGTCAGGTTCTCCTCGGTTTTTGGAAGAATGGCGGCCGCGATTGTTGTGCGGCTGCCGAAATGGGTCAGGTCCGGGCCGAGAAGTCCTCCCGCGGCCACCCCGGTGACGTTGTGGCATTGCCGGCAGCCTTTTGCCTCGAAAACTTTCTTGCCTTCGAGTGCGAGGCCGGCCGAAGGATCCTTGCCAGGTTCCGCGGTCGCCGCGACCCACGCGTCGAACTCCGCCGGTTCTTTAGCGAAAACACGGAAGAGCATGTTCGCGTGCGAAGTGCCGCAGTATTCGGCGCATTGACCGTGGTATTCGCCCGGTTCATCGGCCAAGAGCCAGAGGTTGTTGTTCCGGTTCGGCACCATATCGCGCTTGCCGCCAAGTTTTGGCACCCAGAAACTGTGAACCACGTCCTGGCTGCGCACTTCGATGTTCACGGCCCGCCCGGTCGGTATCACAAGCTCGTTCGAGGTCACGATCCCGAGTTCCGGGTATTCAAAATGCCACCACCATTGGTAGCCGGTCGCCGTCACCTGAACGACATCATCCTGGTATTCTTCGGGTATTTGATAAGTGAAGACAGCGACCGAGTAGGTCGGCACCGCGATAATGACCAGGAGGAGAATGGAAGCGGCGATCAAGCTGACCTCCACGAGCGGATGGCCGTGAACCTCGGACGCGCCCTCTTTGTCGCTCTCGCCTTTGCGCTTGCGGAAGCGAATAACGACGTAGCCGAGCGAGGACGCAACCGCGACGAAAATGAAGGAGCACACCCAGAGGGTCAGCATAAACAGCTTCTGTTGCTCAGCGGCAACCGGCCCTTTGACGTCAAACGTCGTTTGCGGCGCGGTAGTGAACAGCTCGCAGCCTGTCAGCAACAGGCAGGCGAGCAGCGCCGGCAGGAGGAGCGCTTTCCTGGAAAATAAACGTGCAAGCATGCGTGATCGAAGATGATTGGTCTGAATCCGGACACGAAACAGCCGACATTCAGCACGGCGTTTTACCCGATGCAAAACCTATTTTACGAAGACAAAGCTCGGGTCTTACAGACATATTTGCGGGCAGAAAAGGAAAATCGGTTTTTATTAAAATATCTTGTCCCCCCGATTAGTTAAGCCGTTTTTACGGGGAAGCGGTCTTTTGTCTTTGGTCCTTGCCTTTGGTCTTTTGCCGGGCCGATCCCGGAACCGCGCCGGTCGATCCAAAATTCGCGATCCAATATCTGGAATCTACAATCTTTCTCCCGGAAACCACTGGTAGAGAAAAAAATAAACCAAGACGCCGGTGATTGAAACGTAATACCAGATCGGGAAGGTCCAGCGGGCCCACTTTCGATGTGTCGCGTAGCGTCCTTTTATTGCAAGACCGAGCGTGATCAGCACCAGCGGCAGGTTGACCATCGCCAGCAGAATGTGCGACAGCAGCATCGCGTAATAGACGCCGGCGATCCAGCCGTCCCCGCCAAAACGGGTGTGCGTCCCGGCTTTCAGGGAATGGTAGGTGACATAGCTGGCCATGAACGCGACCGAAACCAGAAACGCCAGCCCCATGCAAACGCGGTGCGCTTTGGGATTTCGGCCGAACCGGATAAAGCAGAAGCCAGCGGTCAAAAAAAGAAAGGAGATACTGTTCAGCGTCGCGTTGAGCGGAGGGAAGAGTTCCAGATTCATACCCATTCAACATTCGAAATTCGAAGCTCGAACTTCAAAAGGAAAACAGCCAGCGATCCGCGACGAGGATGGCGAGAAGGACCGGCAGGTAGAGAATCGAAATGCGAAAAACCTTGCGCGCGGAGGCGTCACGGTCGTCCTGGCGGAGAAAAAGCCAGGTATTCCATAGAAAGTAGGCTCCGAGAAACGCCGCCGGAATCCCGTAAACGGCGCTGGTCAGGCCGAAAAACCACGGGAGCACCGAGACTGCCAGCAGCCCGGCGCAATACAGGAGCGCATACCGGGCCGCGCGGTTTCCGGAGCCGTCGACAACCGTCAGCATCGGGAACTCGACCGCCGCGTAATCGTCGCGATACATCCACGCGATCGCCAGGAAATGCGGGCCTTGCCAAAAAAAGAGGATTCCGAACAAAAGCCAGCCCAGCGTCGAAATCGATCCCTCGGCCGCGGCCCATCCGATCAGCGGCGGAAGCGCTCCCGCGACCGCGCCGACTTCGAGGCTGAGACCGGAACAGCGCTTCAGCGGCGTGTAGCCGAGCACGTAAATCAAAATCGTCGCCGCCGCGAGGCCGGCCGCCGCGAGATGGGACCAGAAGGCGAGATGGCCGACGCCCGCGGCCGAAAGCACAATTCCCCAGACCAGCGCGGCGCCGGGTGACACGGCGCCGGCGGGAAGAGGACGGTCCATCGTTCGGCTCATTCGCGCGTCGGTCCGCCGTTCCAGCCATTGATTCAGGACGGCGGCTCCGCCGGCCGCGAGAGCGGTTCCAATCAAGACATGCAAGCCGCCGGACCAGGCATCTGCCGGTCGCGCGGCAAAGAAGCCGACGAGTGCCGTGATCACCGACAGCGTGCTGAGCCGCGGTTTGGTCAGTTCGATATAGGCCGCCGCGAGCGCCCGAAAATCGCCCGGGGCCGCCGCGGTCCTTGCGTTCGAACGACCTTCGGTGTTTTGCAGAGAAACCGGCTTCATGCGCGAGCGTGGCTTGTGCCGCTGTCCAATTGCGGCGATTCCGTTTGAGGCAGAACCGTTCCCTCACGGGTGGCGGGAAAGCGGAAACTGATGAAGGTCAGCAACCACGTCACTGCCAGCAAAAAGGCGCCGGTCAGCATGTGTATCGTCGCCACGTATTCGTTTTTCAAGGTCAAAACCGTCAGGGCGCCGAGCGCGATCTGCACGGCAACCAGTCCGGCGGCCGCTCCGGCGATTGTCTTGATGCCGCGGCCGGCATCGGCTGCGCGAAAGATCCGCCAGACAAACGCGAGCAGCAAAATGGTCACGATGACGGCGCCGACGCGATGCGCGAAATGAATTGAAATCGGGAAGGTCCACGCGTGTGGTAAAATTCCGCCGGTCGGCGTGCTCCAGGGAAAGGTCGGAATCGCCAGCGCGGCGTGATTGTGCCGTACGATCGCACCGATCAACAGCTGGAAGAAGAGGGCGCCGCACGTGGCGAGCCCGAGCGCCGTCAGCTTGCCCGGCAGCGGGTCGCGCGCTCCCGCCGCCTGGCGTTCGATCCAGGGCCGCGAGGCGCAGACGGCGATGGTGACGAGGATGCAGAGAAAAATCTGGGCAAGGCAGGCATGGGCGATCGCGAAGGATTGCGCGATGACGTTATTGTCGGTCAGCAGGTTCAACTGGTCGAATTTCACGCGGGCGCCCCCGAGCAGCCCTTGGAGGATGACCGCGATGACCGCGGCGCCCGAGAGCCGGCGGACGAACGGCCGGGCTTCGCGCGCCATTGCCCAGATAAAAATTCCGAGCGTCAGCAGGCCGACCTTGGTCCCGAGCAGGCGGTGGCTGTGCTCCGCTCGCATGTCGCGATCGGTCAGCCAGCCGTCGGGATTGACGGAGCCGTTGGAGAGCGGCCAGTCGAGAAACGCCATCCCGGCTTGAATGCTGGTAGTGAACCCGCCCGCGTAGAGCAGGAACAGGGTCCAAAGCAGCGCGAAGCAGCAATACCATGCGAAGTATGGTTTGTAGCCGGCGGTGCGTCTGGATCTGGAAACCAATGCCATGCTTTGCTTGAAACAGTTCTGCGGATGAACGGAAAGTGTTAAAAGGGTGCTACTGTCAGTAGACGTCAACTCTGATGGCAATGGAAAAGTCTGGCAACCATCCGCGGCGGATCCCGCCGTCTATTAATTTCGGTTGCCGACAGGGACAGTGGAGCTAAATTGCGCGGCCGTTGTGAACCTTCAAGACGGATTTTCTTTTGCGGAAATGCCTGACGCGGCTAGGTTGAGCCCATGATCCCTCGATTCGGCAGGAAAATCCGGGGCCGGTTCATCGGTTCTTCACTCGTGCGGGCAGCGGCTCTCGCGGTCCTTGCTGTCGGCCTGACCGGCTGTCCGTCCAGGCAAGGCGACGGCGAGCCAGGCTATCCGTTGACTGGTGAAATCGTCGATGTGGTTCCGGAGCGGAAGGTGCTGGTGGTGCGGCACGAGGAGATTCCCGGCTACATGCCGGCGATGACGATGGAGTTTGAAGTCGACGACGGTGATCTCGCGAATGCCGTGGTTGGGCAGCGGATCCGGGCACGGCTGATCGAAACCGAAGGCACGTTTCGCCTTGAGAGAATTTGGCCGGATGACCGGATGTCCCAAGGGATTATTGAAGAGAAGGGCAAGCGGCTGATGCAGGACACGATGGTGCGCGGGTCGAGGTCGTTTCGGGAAGTGGGGGAGTCGATCCCCGATTTCGCGCTTTACAATCAGACGGGAGACGTGGTTCGCATCGACAATCTCCGCGGCAAAAAGCTGGTGATCAACTTTATTTATACCCGCTGTCCCGTTCCAAATATGTGTCCGGCGGCCACGCAGCGAATGATCCAGTTGCAGGCATTGGCGAGGGAGGCCGGTTTGGAGAATGTCGAGTTGATCTCAATCACGCTCGATCCCGAGTACGACACGCCGGGCGTCTTGCGGGAGTACGCGGAAAGTTATGGAATCGACACGTCGAACTTTTCGCTGTTGACCGGTCCCGAGATGGCCGTTGCGAACCTGATGGACCAATTCGGCATCCTCGTCGACCGAGAGAAAGGACTTTCGGCGCACACCTTGGGAACGATCGTCGTCGACGAGAAGGGGACGATTCGCCACCGCGTCTTCGGTTCGAATTGGCTGGTGAGCGATTTTCTCGCCGCGCTGCAAACGCCCGGAGAAGGGGATCCGTCGCAATGAGCGAGGGAAACGGAGAGAACCTTTCGAGTGAACGAGCCAACGGCGCGGGCAAGCGATTCCGTGCGGGAACGGCGGCGCGGATCGCACGGATCACCGTGCTGATGGCAGGGATTTTCGCCTTCTTTCTTTGGCTCCCGGATCTCGCGCCGGAGCGCCCTGAAACGCTGCTGCGAAAGGTTACCGGAGATCCATCGCCGGAGCTGTGCGACGTCGAAAGCCTCGGTTTTATTCGCGTAAACGCCAATCGATCACCCCTTGTGATGCGGCTGGTGCCCTCCGGTCCCGCCAAGGCCGGCGAGGAGGTCACCGTGACGATCGCTTTGCAGAGGCCGGGCGGCGTGCCGGTGACGTTTAACGATCTGGCGATCATTCATGAGCGAAAGTTTCATTTGCTGATCATCGATCCGGGTTTGCGGGATTACCATCACGAACACCCGGAGCCGGGGGTCGTGCCCGGGGAATACACGGTTTCCTTCACGCCCAAGTACGGCGGTGTCTACCGGTTTTTTGCCGACCTGGTGCCACTTGCTACCGCACGCCCGGTGCAGGCCGTGGCGGATCTGGAGGTCGCCGGCCATGAGGAAGCGCCGGTTGAAAGCCGTTCGGTCGAGACGACGGTCGACGACTTTACTTTCCGCTTTGTGAAACCGCCCGAGAAATTGCGCGCGGGAAAGGCGGCGCTGGTGCGGTTGGAAACGCGGGATGCCGTCGGGGACGATCCGGTCAAACTCGAACCGATCATGGGCGCGTACGCGCATATGGTCGCGTTTGACAGCGAGCGCAGCGGATTCGCGCACATGCACCCGGTGCGGGAAGGGACGGGATTCGAGCTCGATCCGCTCGCACCCGGGCTCGATTTCATCTTCTACGCGGACGAACCCGGCCGCTACGCGGTCTGGGCCCAAGTGCAAATCGCCGGACGGGAACGCTTCGCCCCGTTCGTGATCGAAATTCGGTGATTTTAGATTTTAGATTTTAAATTTTAGATCTCTTCGCAGTGGGAGCCGTTCCGGAGTTACCGCGCCCGGGGGCTCTCCAAATCTAAAATCTGCAATCTAAAATCTAAAATCCTAAAGCACTTCCACGGCCCGGGCGGAGCTCCACCAATTGAAGTCGGTCTTGCGCAGTTCGTCTTCGGACGGCATCGGGTAGCAAACGACGCTTGAAGGATCGCCAACGTACACGCCGCCCTGAATCAGCCAGAACGGAGCGTCGCTTTGCAGCTCGCGCAACACGATCTTCGAAGCCTTTTCCGGCGCGGCCTGCAATTCGCGGATACAGTAGCGCAGGTGGTCGAGGTTGCGGTAAGGCAGCTTCGGCGCCGGACAATCGGGGTCGTGCGCGAGCGGCCCCAGTTCGAATTCGGCGAACACAATCCGCGGCACGGAAATCGGCTGGCCGGGACGGGTGATGTACTTCGCGAATGCGACCGGATCGAGCCGGGAAACCACGCGGGGCGAAACCGGACAGAATTCTTGGTACAAATGGAAAATCGAGTCGCTGGCGGAGGGCGGAACAGCGTTGCTCTTTTTAAGCTCGAGACTCGTGCCGTCGCGAGTGATCAGGAACATCGAACCGAGCGCGGCGGTCGGGACTCGTTCGAGTACCCGGTAAATGGACACGTAACTCGATTTGCGGGGACGGCCGTCGGCGTGCGGCTGGCACTGGTCGCGAAGTTTTTTCAAGCTGTCATTGTCCGGGATGGCATCGATATCCACCTCGATAAACAAAGCCTCGCCGCGCGTGCGTTTTTCGGCGCCGAGCGCGAGATAACGGCCAAAATCCGGGGGAGCAAGCATGGAAAAAACCAACGCTTCCGGCATCAGCGACAGGTAGAGATGCACCATACGATCTAAAAAGTTGGAAATTATCGGGATCTACGCGTAAGAAACTTGAACAAAGCCGCAGCGCTTTGGCAAACCCGAAGTCCGTTGTCATTTTTCATTTCTCATCTGCCCTCTCCCGATCCAGAAATCTCTCCCGCCAAGTAAATCTAAAATCCGCAAACTAAAATCTGAAATTTAGAATCCATGAAGTGGATATTTTTACCGGGAATGGACGGGTCGGGAGCGTTCTTCGAGCCATTCCTCCAAGTTCTCTCTCCGAGTATTTCCGCGCAAACCATCGCGTTTCCCGCGACGGAGAAAATGGGGTACGAGGAGTTGCGCTCCTGGCTTCGCGATCGCTGGCCGCGTCAGGAGCCCTTCGTTATCATCGCCGAATCCTTTTCCGGGCCGCTGGCTGTGCAGATCGCGGCCGACGCCCCCGCCAGCCTTCAGGCGGTTGTCGTCAGCGCCTCCTTCGTCAAGAATCCCCTGCCGCGCGGGCTGCGCCATTTGCCGGCCGAGAGGGTTTTGGGCATGCGTTTTCCGCGGCCGGTCGTGAATTTTCTTCTGGCTAATAGCGATGGCTCGGGTGCCGATTTATATGACCTGTTTTGCCGGGTGATGCGCTACTCGCCGCCCGACGTTCTCGCCCATCGCGCCCGAGCCGCCTTGCAAGTCGATAAAACAGACGCGCTCAAGGCGTGCCGACTGCCCCTGCTGTTCCTGGAAGGAATGCGCGACCGGTTGATTTCGCGGTCCGCGATGCGTCACGTCCGGAAAGTTCGGCCCGACCTCCCGATCATCCCCTTCGAAGCGCCGCACTTTCTTCTGCAAACAAAACCGCGCGAATCCTATGAGGTGATCCAAGATTTTCTGAAGTCCGCGGGCGGCTAAAACTTTCGGAGGAGATTTCCCGCGCAAAGGCGCACGGACACAAAGATAAGGTTTAATAGCCGGCCGCTCCGAACATTCTTGGCGTCTCCGCGTCTTGAGCGAAGCGGGCGTGAGAATAAAGAAGGCACCGCACGGACTTCACCGCGAAGGCCGCGATGAGCGCGAAGATTTTGGAGTCGTTTCTTGTCGTCACTGCGGCAGCCTCCGGCCTTGGCGGGGCAGGGGAACGACACCGAGTGAAACTCTGGGATCCTGAAATCCCGCAAGCACGGAGGCTCGCGCTACGAATGTGCCCGCGTTTCTTCCGCGGACTGGCCGCTCCCGCCATGTCGCACAAACGGTGAGGTTTCATCAGGCCTCCCTTGCGCTTGTTGTGTCCTTTGCTGTTAGGCACACCCCACCCGCCATCTCGATAAACCAACACCATATAACCAAGAACTAAGAACTAAGAACCAAGAACCAAGAACTAAGAACTAAGAACCAAGAACTGTAAAAACCGGCTCCGGTTTTTTACACTCCTTTGACACTGAAAAACCTTGTCAAACAAATTACGATTCCGAATGTTCCGGTCACTCCGATTGGAGCCTATCAACATTCAACCTGATTGTGTATTATGAATATTCGTAAGAAGTCCCAAAAAGGTTTCACGCTCGTTGAAATCATGATCGTGGTCGTGATCATCGGCCTTCTGGCCGCGATGGCGATCCCAGCCTTCAACAAGGTTCGCGAAACGTCGCAGGCCAAGACCTGTGTCAACAACCTCCGCCAGATCTCCTCGGCGAAGGACCAGTATTTCATCGAGAACGGGGGAGAGACCAGCGTCGCTTTGTCAGCTCTCGTTGGAGCTTCCGATGGCTATATTAAGGCTACGCCCGAATGTCCGGCCGGTGGAGATTATACGACGCCACTGTCTCCTGACGAGGAGCCAAAGTGTGATAGCGGCAAGGAAGGCCACGAACTTCCGACGACGTAAGTAGCCTCGCAGACGTTCTTTAAGTTACGTTTAATAGGAAGCCGCCCTTCGTAATGAAGGGCGGCTTCTTTGTTTATAATCGAGGCAGTTGTCAGGTGGAATAAGACAAGATCGGAGGCGCTTAAGCGCCATTTTGGTTTGATGCAAAATGTAAGAGTTAGGGCTTTATTCCCTTCTTTTACTCATCTCGAGTTTCACTCTATAGACAGATTGTTTTACAAAATTTTGATAACTCAATCATTGTGCTTATTGCCTTCTTATCGCAGGCTTGCCGAACCTCCGTATACGGAGGTTCATGCAGTGTTAATCGATGGATACATCATGAACATCATAAAAAGACCATCGCATGGTTTCACGCTTGTGGAAATCATGGTCGTGGTCGTCGTTATCGCGCTGCTCGCAGCCATGGCCGTCCCCGCGTTCAATAAAGTGCGGGAAACGTCACAAGGCAAAGCATGCGTGAACAACCTCAGGCAAATCGCCTATGCCCAGGATCAATACTTCTTGGAAAACGGCGGTGCGGCGGAGGTTGCTCTGGCGAACCTGATCGCGCCGGACGGATACATCAAGGCGATGCCGATCTGTCCGATCGGGGGGGACTATCCAGGTTCCCTTCAGCCGGGAACGACACCCACATGCGATTCCGGGCATCCGGACCATGCGTTACCGTAAGTAATACTTGTCCGCCGACGGACAAGGGTTGAGCATCATACGTAATAAAGCCGTCTCCCAAGCAGGGAGGCGGCTTTTTGCTGTTTTGGATTCTAGATCTCGGATGTTGCATTGAGGCGCGGGGCGCTGCGGTTTTCGAGATTCTGTTTTCAAGAGAGTTGAAAGCGCGTGCGTCTCGCCACGACCGCCCCTCCTTGACATCCGAGTGACGGGATGACAAGGAAGGGGAAATGGTTGCTTCTTTCCGTGCTCTGTGTGCGTCGGTGTTTGCCTGCTGCTTCGTTACGATAATATCCTTCGCTTCGTCGGTCATCATCGTGCAGCCTCCCCGGGAGGACCTCGTCCTGCGGCAGCCTCCACCGTTCGCGATCGCTGAGATGGGTTTTCGGCACGAACTCAGGCCGCGCTATTTCAGCTCGGATCTGCTTCCGATCGGGCAGGGGCCGAGGAACTATGAGTACCAAATTTCGCTTCTGGACGGACCGGACGGAATGACCGTCACCCGCGACGGTCTGCTGGAATGGATACCGCCGCTTCCCGCCGGAAGCGAAGTATCGTGCGACTTGGAAACGATCGTCACGGAAGGCGGGACTGAAGTGTTCAGAAAGACCGTGAAATATGCCATTCGCGTGGTGGAATTTTGGAGGCTGGGTCGATCTGTCGGGAGAAACGCTGATCGCCAGCATGGAAGGTCATTCCTCGCAAGGAATCAACACAGGGGCGCTGGCGGTATTCGAATTTAATCGGGACAGCGAAACCTGGGAGATCTCACAGACGCTGACCGCGCCGGATGCCCAATGGGGGGATTATTTCAGCTATCCGTCGAACATTCACGGCGAATGGATCGCGGCCGTCGCGAATGAAGATGATGAGGGAGGGGGGCAACGCGGGTGCCGTGCATCTCTTTCAGCGGGCGGGTGATCAATTCGTGCATCGTCAGAAGCTGCTGGCGCCGGGACCGCGGGGCGGGGCGCTTTTTGGCGAACGGATTCATCTGGAGGGGCCGTGGCTGTTCGTGAGCGCGTTCCGCGAAGAAGCAAACACCGGCGAGGTGTATGTTTTCAAGGAAACGGAAGGAGTGTGGAGTTACTGGCAAAACCTGGAAAATCCGTTCGTGTCCCAAGGCTCGTTGTTCGGAGTGGGATTGGACCGGCGCGAGGATATTCTGGCGGTATCCGCGCCCGGCAGGCTGCCGGGCGCGGATCCGGACAGTGCAGGTGCCAGCAGAGCGCTGACTCTTTATCGGCTTGAGGACGGTATTTGGGCCTTTATGCGGAATATGACCTACGACCCTGTCCATACCGGCTACCCGCACACTTGGGGCTTTGCCCTCGCGCAAGTGTCGGAGAGTGAAACGGCTGTGTCTGTCCCGGACTATACCCGCGATGGAGATCATCCGCTCGCTGGCCGCGTTGCTCTGCACGTTTGGCCTGAATTTATCGAAGACCCGTTTCAGGAATACCTGACGGAACTTTCGCTGGAGAAAGGTACAACCGTGCTGGCGGTGGACGACAGCGACGGCAACGGCATTTCGAATCTCGCGGAATGGATAATGGGCCAGGATCCCGCTTCGGCGGATGATTCGTGGGGCACCTTTGATTGGCGCGGCAGCCGGCCTTTCCTCACCGAGCGGGACGAGAATGGATCGGCGCGCTTGTTCGTCCCGCTGCTCCGGCGGGGGATCGGCTATCGAGGTGAAGTGGAAGTTTCAGTCAATGGCGGTCCTTGGAGCGTCCGTGACGACATCCTGTGGGAACCGCCGGAGCGGGTGAGCTTTCCGAACGCGGACGGTTCCGGGAGTTCCCTGACGTTCAACGTCATTCGGATTCCCGGCGATCCCTCCGTCCGAACGCTGCTCGCGCGATTGCGGCTTTCCCGACGATAATTGACGCGGCGCTGCGATAGTGGGCGGCGGCCGCGGCGAATTGCGGGAGCGTGAGGGTGATCGCTTTTTCGCCGCCCGATCCGGTCCCGTAGGTGCGGCACCCCCATTGAGTTCGTTTTGAACGGTTTCGGCCTGTCGCGGATTTTTCAATTCAAAACGGAGGCAATAGAAGAGCCAAATAGCCTGCACCATTTCGCTCATTTCGATCGCCCGTCAAGCTTTCCAGCTTCATCTTTGACGACCACGTAATCCATGCTCCGATAAGCGGGGAGCCGCTTTCTATACATGCTGCACGCGAGGGGGAGTTGTTCATCAAAGCAGTCATAGATCAGAACGACTTCTTTTCCGGGGGAAGCCCGGTGGAGGCGGCCGGCATATTGAACGAGCCGTCCCTTGAATGAAATCGGCATGGTGAGGAAGAGGATACCAAGGATCGGGAGGTCAAAGCCTTCGCCCAGCAGCGAACTGGTGGCGAAGAGGCAGGCGGGGAGTTTCTCCAGAACAGCGCCGGAAAAAGCGGCAAGAGCCGCTTCGCGCTTCCGGGTTGGGAATTGTTGCCAGGGCCTTCAGCCGGCCCGCCATTCTGTCGGAAAGGTTTTCCGTCGGAATGATCAGATTTTCGGCGAACCACGCTTTCCAATCGGGAAGAACAGGCAATTCAAGTGTATCGTCCTGCGAGGAACGAAGAACTTGTTCCTCCACTTCAAACGCCGGAATCTCGTCGGATGAATCGACGGCAAGATGTTCATCCAGAATGGCCCGCAGATCTTCAGGATTTAAGCGTCTCACCGCGCTCAATACCTGCCATTGATCCGGATGCGGAACGAAGAACTCGTCAACGAACTCCGTGCATCCATCGGCACGCCGTTCTTTTTGGAGCGGTAAAGCGATCAAGTTGCCGAACCCGCCTTTGGGCAAGAAATCCTGGTTCGGAAAAAACCGATCATACGTGTCGAGCCGCAAATGTGGGTGACGCGCGGCGGTTTTCGCCAACAACAGGCTTCCCAGCCGGCTCGCGATCGCCGCCTGCACCGGTTCCGCGAAAAGAATCCAAACGTGAGCGCCGTTTCCCGAGCGGGAGATCTCCACCAGGCACTCGATGCCGAGGCGCGAAGCTTCGTCGCGATAAGCTCCCGCGTCTCCCTGCCAGCCGTCCCCGTCGAAATCGGCCGCGAGAAATATGCAGGTGTTGTCCGATCGAATCGCGTAGGTACCCGCGACGATTTGGCCCCGCAGATGAGCTTCAACAACCCCAAGCGACAACCGTTCAAATTTCCGTGCTTCAAAACGCGCGAAAATCTCAGTCGGCTTGAGTCGCCGACCCCCGTCCCAGATCGTTTCACACACTGGGAAATAGCCATTCCGGCCGTTTTGGGCATTCTCCCACATTTGAGGGTAAACGTCTTTCCGCGCGACAAAGAGACGCTCAAAAATCGCCACCCTCTCCGCAGCGGTTTCGGGGTAGGTTCGCTCATCCAAAGCAAACGATGGATTCGTCGAACGCTCCTTTGCCCGTAAATCACGGAGTTCTTTCAGCAAACCAGCTCGCTCGATATCGATCGCCTCCAGCCTGCTTTCGATCTCCTCAACTCGCTTGAGTTTCTCCATTGAACCCACCCGCAATCTGTGTGCGAATCAGTTTATCAAGTCGAACGGAAAGCTCGCCCGCAGTGGAGCCCCAATTTGATCGAAAGAGAATCAAAAATTTCGCTCAAAATCGTCAGAGCAGGAAGTCGTTGGAGCCCAAGTTTCGCTTCCGTTCAAATGAAGCTTGAAAAGCGGCCGGTTTTGGGAGAAGGTTTAATCAACCTTAATGCCTAATCAACTCGCCCAGTTCAGAAAACGGACAAGCCTTGCCGAACATAAAGCCGTTTTGGCCCTCCTGTCGGAGCTTGCTCGCGAGGATGGCGTTACTGTTGCCGATCTTTTCAGGCAAGGGGCACGGGAGATGATTGCGAGGAGGGCTCAAGATGAAAAAGTCGCCCGGCGACTCCGTGAGGTTGTTTTGGCGCATGCGCCGACTCCTCCTGAAAACTTCGAAACCAGCGCTCAAGTGTCGCGATTCAAGCGCGAGCAACGCCAGTTCGACGAACTGGTAAAGCGCCTCCATCTTGTGAGCCCGGTCGAGCTTCAGGAGCGGAATTCCTTGGTTTCGAACCGCACCCTCGTCCGATTAGTCAGCCATAAATAGCCGATGCCTGAGGCAGAAAAGTCCTCGGCACCAGAGGCAGTTGCCTCGTTCCTGCGGACCGCGACCCCCGTCCTGATTGTCGGAGGTCAAGCAGTCAATCTTTGGGCCTTGCACTACCTCGATCGAGTGGCGGAACTGGCGCCTTTTGTTTCGCGCGATGTCGATATTCTTGGGGATCGAGCTGTTCTGGAGGAGATTGCACGGAGCGCCGGGAGAAAGCCGCAGTATTTTCCCCTGAAGCCGCCGAGCAACGAAGTTGGGGTGGTCATTGCCAGAGATCGAAACGACGAGCCTCTTTTGATCGAAGTTCTTCGATACGTCCACGGAGTCAGCAATCAGGAACTGCAAGAGCCGGAATACATCTTTGAGATTGGAACGGAAGGAACTCGTGTGCGCGTTCCAGGACCGGTTGCTCTGCTGAAGGCGAAGGTCGCAAATGCGGCTGATTTCAAGCAAGAGGGGCGGCAGGACGAACGCCACGTTCGGATTTTGGCTCGCATACTCCCCGGCTACTGGCGAGACGTGATCGGAGCAGTGGAAAACGGCGAGCTAACGGAGCGAGTCCTGATCAACTACCTTGAAGGCGCGTTTGGGATTGTCCAATCGAAGAAAGGCAAAAACGTCTTCTCCCGACTTCAGATTCCACGTCAGGAACCCTTTTCTGGCCTTGAGGAATCAGACCTGCCAAAACTGAAGCGTTTCCAGCAAAACCGATTGCCCGGATTGATCGAATATCCGCCATAATCCTGCGGGCGGGAAAAAATTTGCATCGCACAATTTTTTCCCAAATGGCTGCCCGGGCAGGATTCGAACCTGCGACCAAGTGATTAATCCCGGCTCGCCGGGACTCTGCCACTGCGCGTGACGCGTTAGAGAAGGAGGTGATCGCGAATGGTGCGGGCGGACTTCCAGGACTTGATTTGGCGCTCGCGGAGCATCGCCGCCGAACGGCTGGCCTGCGCCTCCGACCAGACAAGTTTCCAAGGACCGTTCTTGTGGGTGAATTTGCCGAGATGCGACTTGCCTTCCGGCTCGTTGTGCTCACGCAGTCGCCGTTCCAGATCGTCGGTGTGACCAATGTAGAACCGGCCCCTTTCGTTTTGGAGGACGTAAACGTGAAACATCGAGGGGGTAACAGCTAAAATGGCTGCCCGGGCAGGATTCGAACCTGCGACCAAGTGATTAATCCCGGCTCGCCGGGACTCTGCCACTGCGCGTGACGCGTTAGAGAAGGAGGTGATCGCGAATGGTGCGGGCGGACTTCCAGGACTTGATTTGGCGCTCGCGGAGCATCGCCGCCGAACGGCTGGCCTGCGCCTCCGACCAGACAAGTTTCCAAGGACCGTTCTTGTGGGTGAATTTGCCGAGATGCGACTTGCCTTCCGGCTCGTTGTGCTCACGCAGTCGCCGTTCCAGATCGTCGGTGTGACCAATGTAGAACCGGCCCCTTTCGTTTTGGAGGACGTAAACGTGAAACATCGAGGGGGTAACAGCTAAAATGGCTGCCCGGGCAGGATTCGAACCTGCGACCAAGTGATTAACAGT
>CAZYAN010000040.1:12576-37319 GCA_964645585.1 uncultured Opitutales bacterium | reverse complement strand
CGTTCGGCCGCATCCGTACGAGTTTCACATGTATTTCGACGTTTGACGACTAAGACGTAAACGATCGTTGAGGTAGTGATTGCAAAAGGAGCGGCCCCCCTCGGGAGCCGCTCCTTTTTCTTTGCAACCGAACGGGCCCTGAAATTTCGGCTTGTCCCGCGGGTCCGCCTCGGTTTTTTTGGCAGTGCATGTTGCTCCTTGCCCCAACAACAGGACGTGCCCGCCGCGCATGGTCTTTAACGCGAACTTGGCTATCGCGGAGGGTGCGAAAATGAAGCTCCGTCGTCGCAAGCGGCAGGTCGAAGATTTCCAGATGGCGCCGATGATCGATATGGTGTTTCTGCTGCTCGTCTTCTTCATGTGTGTCAGCTCGCTGGCGCAGGCGGACAAAAGTGTGCAAGTCGACCTGCCGGAGAGTGCGGAGAGTGAAGTCCCCAAAGATCTCTCAGGTCGGGGGATCGTGTCGGTGAAGGCCGATGGACGCTTCTACTTCGGTGCTCGTGAGGTGACCGTTGAGGAGCTCGGTGAGGCCGTGAAGCGGGCGTTAGGGGAAACGCCCGGGTTGCGGGTTCAGGTGAGGGCTGACCGGACGGCGCAATTTCACGAGGTCCGGGAAGCCTTGCGCGCATGCGCGGAGGCCGGGGCAATCGATGTGATCTATTCCACCCACCAGGCGCACTGACGACCGGAAATCGGAGGAAGTCATGGCCGTTCAAGTCCGCAAACGTGTTCGTCCAAAGCCTGAAGTGCCGCTCGCGCCGATGATCGATTGCGTCTTTCTGATGTTGATCTACTTCATGGTCAGCTCGACCCTGGAGCGGCAGGAGGCTGATATTTCGTTTCAGCTTCCCGGTGTCGTCGAGCAAGCGGAACCGGTGGAGATGCCGGATGAGCAGATCATCGAGGTGCATGCGGATGGGCAGGTCGTGGTCAACGAATACGCTTACCAGGCGCCGGACGGTGCTCCGCTGCTTGAGCTGACCGCTGTCCTTGCGCGATTCCGGCAGGCGAGCGAGGCGAGCCGGGTCGAAGCGGTCGTGACGATTCAGCCGGAGGACGAGGCGGAGCATCAGGCAATTGTGCGGGTGATGGACGCCTGCTCGGCCGCGGGAATCACATCCGTTCATTTCGCGATCAACGTCCCGTAGTGGCGTCATTGAACGAGGTAAGGAATTGAAAAATTTACTGGAGCAGGTGACGCCGCAATCCCGTTCATTTCGCATTCCATGTTTCCAGCGGGACCTTTTCTTCTTGAAAGTGATAGGGTCAGGAAGGATGCTTTAGGCACGTATACTTTCCTTCTAAGTGAAGACCCCCGTGTTATGATTATTCAAAACCTATCCCGCCCCCGTGGGGGCATTCGCGCGTTCACCCTCATAGAACTGCTGACGGTGATCGCGATCATCGGCATTCTCGCCTCCATCCTCATACCGGTTGTAGGGAAGGTGCGCGAAAATGCTCGGCGTGTGAAGTGTGGCAGCAACATGCGTCAAGTAGCTTTAGCGGTGCTGACTTATGAATCGGAAAATGGCGTATTGCCTGGTCCCACGGAACGAGAAATTAGAAGTCCCCTTTTGGGTGATGCTCGTCCCGGGGCAACGTCACCGAAGGAGGTCTGGCCGACGATGAATGTTGATTTAAGCATTTTGCTAGAGAGTTATGTCGGCATCACAAATGCGGGCGACGTTGGGCCGTTTGAATGTCCCTCGAACGAAGCCAACGCCAAAAGTGACCCGAGGATTCCGGTCTTTCTCATCATGCGAAACGTTCGGACGAGTCCCCCTTCCTTTTTTGGTGATACAGACTCGGGAGTTCAGCAGGAACCCAAGAGTCTTAGTCAAATCAAGGCGGCGGGGACGGGATTCTTTAGCCGGCAAGCGACCGAATTCACCCAAATTTGGATGGTTTCCGATATTGACCGTTACAATACGGTGTACTACGGGAGAGACGCCTCCGTCGATTTGGATATGGCGCATGATGGCGGCCGGAATTACGCATTCTTCGATGGCCATCTCGAATACCTGAAGCCCGCGAAATGGTCTGGTGGGCGGCCAGACTGGAATTACTATCCCGCCAGTACCGGGGACGAGGGTAATCACGGCAATTGAGCGCGTCAGGCAGGCGGGTCTTGTCTGAGTGGCAGGTGGCAGGTGCGGGCACCCCGGCCTTCAATTGCCTCACATTCGCTTGAGCGGCTCGATGCCGAGCAGGCGCAGGCCGGTTTCTAGGATCAGCAAGGTGCGACGGCAGAGCAGAAGCCGCCGCGCGCGCGTACCGGGATCATCCACGATAACCCGGTCAGCGTTGTAGAAGCTGCTGAAGGTCCCCGCCAGCTCAAAGAGGTAGGTGCAAAGGAAGTGCGGCCGGAAATCGTCGATTGTCATTTTCAAAACGGAAACAAAGCTTAGCAGTTTCCGCGCAAGCGCAATTTCCGCGTCGGTTTCGACAGACGTGGCATCATTCTCCGCAGCCGGTTCGAGATCGGACTCACCGAGCTTGCCAAAAATGCTGTGGATTCGCGCGACCGCGTAGAGGAGATACGGAGCTGTGTTGCCGTCGAAGCTGAGAAGCTTGTCCCATTCGAAAACGTAGTCGCCGGTCCGATTCTGCGAAAGATCAGCGTAGCGAACCGCGCCGATGCCAACCACGGAAGCGACCTTGCGGCGCTCCTCTTCGGAGAGCGTCGGATTTTTTTCCGACACGATCGCATACGCCCGTTCCTCAGCCTCGTCGAGCAGGTCCTTGAGTCGGATCGGTTCGCCGCTCCGGGTTTTAATCGCCTTTCCGTCTTCACCCAGAATCATGCCAAACCAAACGTGGCGCAGTTCGGGAACCGTCAGGCCCTTTGACGGGAACCACTTGCGCACCGTCATAAAAAGCTGCTGAAAATGGTCCTGCTGCCGCGCGTCGGTGACGTAGACGATCGTCTCCGCGCCAAATTCGCGAACCCGGTAGAGGACGGTGGCAAGATCGGTCGAGGCGTAATTGCTTGCGCCATCGGACTTCCGGATGATGAACGGCTGCTTTTTGAAGCGCGGATGTTCGGGATGAAAAACCACCAGCGCGCCTTCGCTTTCCTCGGCGATCCCCGCCTTTTGCAGATCCTCATACACCTCATCGACCTTGTCGCGGTAAAAGCTTTCACCGAGCTCGTAATCAAAGCGCAGGCCGAGTCTGTCGTAAATCTCGTGGAACGCCTTGGAACTCAGCTCCGTGATCCGCTTCCAAAGAGCGAGGTTCTCAGGATCACCCTGCTGGAGCTCGACCAGCTCCTGGCGAACTTCCGCGAGGACGGTTTCATCCTGCTCGGATAGGGCATTTCCCTCCTTGTAAAGCCGTTCCAGCTCTTCAAGCGGGTTCTGCTCAAGGGCAACGGGATCGGCAAAGCGTTTGTAGGCGTAAATTAATTTGCCGAACTGCGTGCCCCAATCGCCGATGTGATTATCACGAATCACCGCGGCCCCGCAAAACTCGAGCAGCCGCGCGATGCTTTCGCCAACGATCATCGAACGCAGATGGCCGACATGCATCTGTTTCGCTGTGTTGGGCGAGCAGTAATCGACAACCACCTTGCGCCCGGCCTGCATCGATGAAGCCGCTTGGTGAAGGTCGTCGCGACTGCGGAACCGCTTCAGCCATTCCGTCAGAAAGCGCGGCGAAAAAGTGAAGTTGATGAAGCCCGGCCCCGCGATATCCACCTTCAAGAGATCGGCATCGATGTCCGTCCGCTGAAGCGCTTCGATGAGCCGCTGGGCGAGCTCGCGCGGATTCTTCCGGTTCTTTTTGGCGAATGGAAGAACGCCGTTGGCCTGAAAATCGCCGAAGCGGGGATCGGCCAGCCGCACTTCCGGTGCGAATGTATCGTCAAAATCGTCCAGGCCGGCCGCGGCCGATCGAAGCCGCTTGTCAATTTCTCCGGCAAGATTGAACCAGATATCCATCTGTGAAATCGAAGAGACCCAGGCCGCTTCTGCAAGGTTGAAAAGCATTGGCTCTTCTTTCGTATCAGCCGCTAATTCCCCGAACCGGCGAGCACGAGCATGAGTTTCCGGCGCCACCGGCGAGCCTGTTCATCGCCGGATTCGTGCGGTTAGAGTCGGGGCTTCAGTCCCTTTTTGGGGCGCTGAAGCGCCAGCCCTTACCTCGTCCGGTAAAGCTGAGTTGCTGTTTAGAGGGCTTTGTTTATCGATCGATTCTTGCTCGCGCGGGGACCCGCCTCTATCTCTCGTTGCCATGTTGATTCCGCATCTATCCCGTGTTCGGCTGGCCTTCATCGTCTTTCTGCTCGCCCTTGGATCGCCCGTTTTGCCGCTCGCACGATCCGCGCCAGCCTCGCTTCCCGCGGCTGTGCCGCCCTCTGATCCCCGGCCGGCAGGCGAGGCTCTCAAACTCGCTAAGCAGGCAGAAATCCGGCGGACGGAGCATGGGGTGGTTCATATTCGCGGAGAGAATTTGCGGGCCGCGTCCTTCGCGCTCGCCTATGCCCAGATCGAAGATTACGGGGACCGGGTGATTCGAGGACTTGTCGAAGCCCGCGGAGAACTTGCGCTGATCGATGGACGCCGCCGGCTCGCGAGCGACGCCCGAAACCGGGAACGCTACACGCGCGCCGTCGAGACCTGGCACCGCCTCCCTTCGGATGTTCGGGACGTTTATGAAGGTTTTGCCGAAGGAGCGAACCACTACATTCGCACGAATCCGGACGATGTGCCCGCGTGGGCGAAACCAGTTTTTACCGGCCACGATGTCGCCGCCCGAGACATCGGCTGGTACAGCAGTTCGGCCGCTTCGCGTTTCGTCCGGAACCTCGAGCGGAGGGGCGCTGACGCCGTGACGGTTTTCCCAGAAGAGCCCGAACCGAATCCGGAAGACGGGTCCAACGCCTTTGCACTGGCACCGGAGCGCACGAAATCGGGGCATGCCATTTTGATGCGCAATCCGCACCTCTCCTGGACGGCTGGCTACTACGAGGCGCATGTGACCGTGCCGGGAAAGCTCAATTTTTATGGCGACTTCCGGATCGGCGGGCCGTTCGGCATCATTGGAGGCTTCAACGAAAACCTCGGATGGTCGACGACCAATAACGACGCGCGTGTTTATGAAATTTACGCGCTCGCGCTGGATCCGGAACATCCGGATCACTTCCGCTTCGACGGGGTCCTGACACCGATCAGCCGCCGGGAGATTACCCTGCGCTACCGCCACGGCAGCGAGGTCAGGCAAGAGACGCGCGAGAGTTTGCACACGCCGCTCGGGCCGGTGATTCATCGTGATGATGAGCGGCTGTACATTATCCGCGCCGCTAACCAAGGCGAGTTCCGGCTCGGTGAACAGTTTTTGAGGATGATGCAGGCGAAGAACCACGAAGAATGGCTGGCCGCGATGAAGCTGCGGGCGCGCCATGTTTCGAACTTCACCTACGCTGACGGCGACGGGAACATTTACTACGTTTGGAACGCCGCGCTTCCCAAGCTCCCCCACAAACAAGGGAACGACGAGACCGCGTTTTTCGCCGATGGCAGTGAAGACATCTGGACCGAACTTGTGCCGTTCGAAAAGTTGCCGCAGCTGCTGAATCCAGAAGGTGGATACGTTCGCAACGAAAACGATTCGCCGCATTTCACGAACCTGAACGAAGTGATGCGTCCCGAAGAGCTGGCCCCGAATGTGCAATCGATACGTTTGCGGTTGCGCAGCCAGCATGGACTCCAGTTGCTGCACAACGACAAACGATTCAGCTTGGAGGAAGCCGTCGAGCTGAAACACAGCATGCGGATGCTCCTGGCGGACCGGATTAAGGAAGACCTTGTCGCGGCGGTCCGGCGTTCGCGCCCGTCCGATGAAGTCGCCGCCGCTGCGGATTTGCTGGAACGCTGGGACAACACCGGCGCCCGTGAAAGCCGCGGCGCGGTTCTGTTCGCGGCATGGTGGAATCTTTATGAGGACGCGGTGCGGACGAGCGAGCGGTTTCGCCGGCCGTGGACGGCGGACGAACCGACGGCAACGCCGCGGGGTCTCGGAAAACCCGACGCGGCCGTTGCGGCATTTGAACGCGCGGTCGAGGAGGTGCGAGACACGTTTGGGAGCTGGGATGTTGCCTGGGGCGACGTTCACCGTGTGCGGCGGGGCGAAGTCGATGTTCCGGTCGGCGGCGGGTCCGGCAATCTTGGGTTTTACCGGGTTCTGACTTTTCGGGAGGATGACGACGGGAAGCGGCGGGTGAACGGCGGGGACTGCTGGGTATTGGCGGTCGAGTTTTCCGATCCGCCCCGCGCGTATTCTGTTCTCGCCTACGGCCAGAGCAGCCGGGGCGATTCGCCCTTTCACAGCGATCAGGCGGAAATGTTTGCCGCGAATCGGATGAAGGAAGTTGCCTTCACCGAAAAGCAGATCCAGGAAAAGCTGATCCGCCGCTACCGTCCCGGCGAACGCGATAACTCGCTGACGGCCGCCAAGGAAGGCGGGGCGGGAGAGTGAGAAGCCGGTCTTTGAGGATTACCGGTAAAGGAGATACTTGGCTCGCTTCGCCATAAATTCATCCACCGCTGGCTGCCAGGAAGCGATGATTTCTTCCGCGGATTTGCCTGCCAAGAGATCGAGGCGCACGGCATTGGTTCCCATCACCTTATTGAACATCGAGATGCGGCCGCTGGATTTTTCGTCAGTTTCGTCGCCAAGCGGAAGCTGGTCCGGATATTGGTTTTGCAGCGCGTGCATGAGATGAATCCCGGCGGAAACCGGGCGGACCGCAACGGCGTCGGTAATGTGAATTTGCACGCCTTGGACCGTCTGGCCGCTGTGCGTCCCGTAGCGCGGGACCCAGGTGTGCGGACGGAAGAAGAGGCCGGGGAGGCCGCGACTGTTTAACTCGGCGGCGAGTTCGTCGCGATCGATCCATGGTGCGCCGGCCATTTCGAAAGGAAGGGTAAAGCCAACGCCTTCGTTGATGGTGTGCAGTTCGCCTATTGTCCCGGTGATCGCGAGGTGCCAGGCCGTTTCCCAGCGCGGAACATGCTGCGACGGGAGAACCCACGGCAGGCCGGTATCGCCGAAGGTCATATCGCGCCGCCAGCCTTCCATTTCAACGACATAGAGATCGGCGCCGATGCCGAACTCGGTGTTGAAGTAGCGAGCGAGTTCGCCGGGGGTCATCCCGTAGAGATAGGCAATCGGATAGAGTCCGACGAACGAGGTCCCTTGGCTTTCATCCAGGATATTGCCGTCGACCAGATTTCCGCCGAGCGGGTTGGGACGGTCGCAGACGACAAACGGAATCCCGGCGTCGCGCGCCGCTTCCATCGCGTAGGCCATGGTGTAGATGAACGTGTAAGACCGGTTGCCTGTATCCAAAATGTCATACACGAGAACATCGAGATCGGCCAGCCACTCCGGCTTCGGCTTGCGAGTCGCGCCGTAGAGCGAGTGAACCGGAACCCCTGTTGCCGGATCAGTTTCGGCGCTGACTTTGTCGCCGGCGTAGTAGTGGCCGCGTACGCCGTGTTCAGGACCGAACAGAGCGGCCAACTCGATTTCCGGATCCGCATGGAGAGCATCGATATTCTGTCGTCCGTCAGCTAGAATTCCAGTCGGGTTGGTAACCAGTCCGATGCGCTTTCCGTCGACCAAGTCTCTGCGGCTGGTCAGGAGAACGTCGATACCGGGCGTGACGGCCGGCCCTGTCTGGCCGCGACTGTCGACGGCTGCAAGGTTGGCGAGCGGGTTGGACCGGAGGCGGAGAAATTTGAACCCGTAAAAGCGGGATTGGCCATTGGCGTCGCGCTCGGCGATTCGCGCGGTATTTCGCCGAACGAAGTCATCGATTGATTCCTCGCGCACGCGCGGGCTGGCGGAATGGATGAGGTTGACTGCGCCATTTTCTCCAATGGCGACTAAGCCGACATGGGAGACCCAGCGGCCGTCGCCGCGGCCGGTAACGATGTTGAACATATCGCCGTCGCGAAGGTGCGGCCGGGCGAGGTCGACCTGTTCGAATGGCAGATAAACTTCCTGGATGACTTCGACTGGGATATCGCGGTCGATCTGGTAGCGATTTTTGAGGAAACGAGCCCGGTCGACGCGCTGGGTGAACGGAAGCGCATGCTCGCCGCCGATTTCGCGGGTGATGTCCTTGACGAGCCAGGCGTTGCCGGGATTCCAGTCGGCCTCGGTGTAGTGATTGCGGGTGGCGACGCCGATCTCGCCGTCGGAGTAGCGGATGCGCTGGAGCAGCCGGAAAAACGCGGGCCAGTCTTCACCCAGCGCCATGGCGTAGGTGTGTTCGGCGAAGACGACGCAATCGCTCTTCGTTAAATCATACAGCGGCTGGTCGTCATAGGTTTCAAAGGGAAATTCGCCGAGAAGGTAGAGTTCGTACGGCTGGCCGATGTTCTTGCGGGCGAGGTGAACGACGCGGTCCCGCGGATCCGGAACCGCCTCGTGAAGATATTGCAGGTAGAGATGAACATCGTCTTCAGAAAACTGATACAGCGGCGTCGCAATGAGGCTGGCAAGTTGTGCCTTGTCGAGGCCCAGCCGGTCGGCAATCTGCTCGGCATTCGCGTCGAGCGGCGGCGGTTTCGCGGCTGGTTCACCGGCCGGCTGTGAAGGAGAGCCGGCCGCCGGGACTGGATCGGCTGTCGAGGCGGAAGGAGAGTTGGCGCACCCGCTGACGGCGAGCAGCGAGGCGAGGAAAATCAGGGGAAGTTTGCTCATCAGCGCCGGAGAATGACGATGCGCTCAACAGGTGGCAAGCACGTCCCCGCGGAAGGGGAACCGCGATCCGACGTTATTCCTTGTGGAAATGCCGGGCGCGCATTTGGTCGCGCAGCTCTTTCAATGCCGGAGAGATTCCGACTTTGTAGATGTGGGGATTCTCGAAGCGACGGTGAGCGGGCAAAAGCTGTTGGAGGCGGGTGCGGCAATACGCCGCCGCCTGCCGCGCCTCGGGGAGCGGTCCGACCGGCAGGCCGTTCGTGAGAACCGGTTTCAGGAGCGGCTCGGCCGTCAGACCGTCGAGGGACATCGAGAGATCGGGTTCGAACGGATGCGTCATCATCGACGGTGGAGTTTCCTCATTCGCCAGGTAAATGACGTCGCCCGCGAAGGAGCCGTCAGGTCCGATCAGGCGTCCGACCTCCTTGCGTCCGGGAAGCGTTGATTTGGTCAGTCGCTCGGAAAGCTTCATGGTGGGGCGGCCGGTCACCTCAGCGAGCTTGTAAACTCCGTCGAGGGCAGCGTCCGGGGAACCAGTCGCGAGCGCCGTCCCCACACCGTAGAAATCGATCGGCGCGCCTTGGTCGCGCAAGCTGCGAATGACGTGTTCGTCGAGCTGGTTGGAAGCGACGATCGCCACGTAAGAAAGACTGTTCCGGTCGAGTTCGTCGCGGACCGCGCGGGCGAGCTGGGCGAGGTCGCCGCTGTCGAGACGCACCCCTTTGAGCCGTTCGCCGCGCTGTTCGAGCTCGCGGGCGACGGTGATGGCGTTGGGCAAACCCGATTCCAAGGTATTGTAGGTATCGAGGAGCAAGACCGTCTGTGACTGGTGAACCTCGGCGAAGCGCCGGAATGCGGTCAGTTCCTCCGGATACGATTCCACGAAGCTGTGGGCCATCGTTCCGGCGGCGGGAACCTGAAAGCGCCGCGCCGCTTCGACATTCGACGTGCTGTCGCATCCCCCGACGATTGCGGCGCGGCTGGCGTAGAGTCCCGCGGGCCCTTGCGCGCGCCGCAGGCCGAACTCGCTGACGGCGCCGCCGCCCGCGACCTCTTTGATTCGCGTGGCCTTGGTGGCGATGAGCGTCTGAAAATTGAGTGTGTTGAGCAGCAGGGTTTCAATGATCTGCGTTTCGATCAAGGAGCCTTCGACTCGGACGACCGGTTCGAACGGGAAGACCAGTTCGCCTTCCGGGGGTGCAAAAAGATTCAGCCTCAATTGAAACTGCTCCAGATAGTCGACAAAGGAGGGCCGGAAGCCGGCACCGCGCAGGTAGGCGAGATCGCTGGAGTCAAAGCGAAACTCGCCGAGGAGGTCGACCAGCGTTCCGAGCCCCGCGAACACGGCGTATCCCCCCTGGAACGGCAGGGTTCGGAAGAAGTAATCGAAGACGGCTGTCTCGGAGGCGCGCCCGTCGTGGAGATACGCCTCCGCCATCGTCAATTCGTACTGATCCGTCAGCAAAGCGATGCTCATTCTTTAACCATTCCGCTTTCGATAGATTCGGATGGTTGGAATCAAAGGTACCGGCGTGGGGCAAACGAGGCAACTGCACGCTGACCGGGAAACCGGCGTGCAAGTGTCGCGTCCGGATTTCATGGTGATCTTTGCCCGACGATCTAGGTTGCGGTGATCTCGGATGTCGCACCTCCGGGACCGATCAGCTTTACCTCGGCCGGCTGTCCTCGTTTCATCATGATCGGGGGTGCATTCTGATCTTCCAGCGATGCCGCGAAAGTCTCCCGTCGCGCGGCCGCGTGAGACGGACGCGGAGCGCCAACGGCGGTACCGGGCACGCGTCCATGACAAGCTGGAGCGGTTGAATGGTTATTGGTTGTTGGAGAAGCGAGTGCGCGGGTTTCTTATCTAGGAAGAAAAAAAATCTGGACAGACAGATCGGTCTGTGTAGATTGGACTCGTGAGTGTGGTAAAAATCGACAAGCGTTCGCCGCGAGAGCGGATTTTGGAGGTGGCCCTCGATCTGTTTTACCGGCAAGGCTACAACGCGACCGGGATCAATCAGATCATCCGGGAAGCGGATTGCGCGCGCGCGTCGTTTTACGAGCACTTTCCATCAAAGGCTGATCTGTACGTCGCCTATGCCGCTGAGTTCTCCCGGCGCGACATCGCGGAGATCCGGCAAGCCGTCCAGGCTCTTCCGACCGCGCGCGCGCGGTTTTTCGGGCTGTTCGACCTGTTGCCCGGCTGGCTGGCCGAAACAAATTATCGCGGCTGCCCGTTTCAGAACATTATGGCGGAGCGTCCGGCTGACGTGCCGGCCGCGGCCGCGGTCGCGGCTCGGCATCGTGACGCCATCCGGGCGCTGCTACGCGAGCTGGCGGTCGATTTAAAGCATTCGGCAACTGCGTACGCGGAGATCGATCCTGACAAAATCGCCAATCGTTACCTGGTCGCTTTCGAGGGAGCGATTGCCAGTTCGGTCGCGTTCGGCGACACATGGCCGATTGAGGAAGCGAGGAGGATCCTGCAGGAAAGCGTCGAAGGGCGGGCCGAATAGGACCGGAAGCAAAAGAGCAAGAACGGCATTTTTCATCTCTCAAAACAGACAGGACGTTCTGTTCTGTTTGAACAAAAAATAATAGACACAGCCAACTGCGAGGAAGACGACGATGTGTATAGCCTGTGAAACAGCAGCGGTAATGGACGGAGAGAAGCGCGACGCGTTCGCGGAACGCCTCTTGGGCATTCTCAACAGCGGGATGATCGCCTTGATGATCTCCCTTGGGCACCGGACGGGGCTCTTTGATATGATGGCGGACGGGCGAAAGCGGACGAGTGAAGAGCTGGCGGCTGACGCGAATTTGAACGAACGGTATGTGCGCGAATGGCTCAGCGGCATGGTGGCGGCGCGGATCGTTGAGCGCGATGCCGCGGCCGGTACACACCGGCTCCCGCCGGAGCATGCGCATTGGCTGAGCCGGAAGTCGCCGACCGCGAACATGGCTGTTTTCGCGCAGTACGTGCCGGCACTGGCGCAAGTGGAGGACCGCCTTCTTGACTGTTTCCGCAATGGCGGCGGCGTTCCTTACGAGGCGTATCCACGCTTTCATGACGTCATGATGGAAGACAGCGGGCAATCGATCGTCCCGATCATCGTTCAGGAACTTGTGCCGCTGATTCCTGGCCTCCACGAGCGGCTGGAGACGGGAATCGACGTGCTTGACGTTGGCTGCGGGCGAGGGCTGGCGCTGATGAAGCTGGCGGCGCGTTACCCCAAGAGCCGGTTCCGCGGCTACGATTTGAGCGGAGAAGCGATCGCTTGGGCGACGGAGGAGACGAATCGGCAATCGCTGGCGAATGTCACGTTTGTTCAGAAAGATCTGACGGATTGGGACGAACCTGCCGCCTTTGACTGGGTCACGGCGCTCGATGCCATCCACGATCAGGCGCGGCCCGACAAGGTTTTGCGGGCGATCCGAGTGGCGCTTCGGCCGGGAGGTGTGTTTCTGATGCAGGACATCGATATGTCGAGTGAGCCGAACGAGAACATCGAACATCCATTGGGGGCGCTGCTCTACGGAGTTTCCTGCATGCATTGCATGACCGTCTCGCTCGCTCAGTCAGGCATGGGTCTCGGCGCGGCGTGGGGAGTCCAGCTCGCGGAGAAGATGCTGAGTGAGGCCGGTTTCCCGGAAGTGACCATTCACCGCTTCGAGCATGATGTGCAGAACGCCTATTTCGTGATGACGGCGTGAGCATTCGCGAGGCGCCGCACCCGACGGCGCGGCACCTCGTTGCCCGGATTCGGAGATGCCCGCGCGATCCCCGTGGATCTTCGGTGGAAGATTCGCTACTAGGCTCCCTCGCCTTGCCTTCTAAACCGTCAACTTCAGGGAATCCCCTTGCATGGATTGGGGACCCGGGCCTAACGTCTTCTGCTTCCAACCGTGCGGCCAAACAGGGCCGCGCACTTTACTTAGAAGATTGATATGGCTGTATTAGTCGGACGAAAAGCACCTGATTTCACTGCCGCTGCCGTTCTTGGCAACGGGGAAATCGTGGATAAATACACGCTGAGCGATCAGATCGAAGGCAAGAAGGCGGTTCTCTTCTTTTATCCGCTCGATTTCACGTTCGTGTGCCCGTCGGAGCTGATTGCGTTTCACAACCGGCTGCCGGAGTTCGCGAAGCGCGGGGTGCAAGTGATCGGGGTGTCGATCGACTCCCAATTCACTCACAACGCATGGCGCAACACGCCCGTTCAAGAGGGCGGAATCGGCAAAGTCGGTTATCCGCTCGTCGCGGACGTGAAGCATGAAATCTGTCAGGCGTACGACGTCGAGCATCCGGAGGCGGGTGTGGCGTTCCGCGCCTCGTTCCTGATCGACGAGGAGGGCGTGGTCCGTCACCAGATTGTCAATGACCTTCCGCTCGGCCGTAACATCGACGAGATGCTTCGCATGGTTGACGCGCTCGCGTTCCACCAGGAGCACGGGGAGGTGTGCCCCGCCGGCTGGCAGTCCGGCCAGGAAGGCATGACAGCCACCGCTGAAGGGGTAGCCGGCTACCTGGCGAAAAACAGCGAGCAGCTGTAAAGAGCCGGAACCGAGCGAGTTCTTTTTGAGGATTGGAGCGCGGCGGGTCGTTGGGACTCGCCGCGCTTTTTTTGTAACGGGAGCGCGCGCGCTGCCAGGCGCCGAGGCACGATTCCAGCGTCAACTTGAGCACGCTGTTGAGCAACACGACGCTCTCGCGACGGGCCATGGGGAGTTGTGAGGCGCGGGAGAATCCGTTACCGTTGCTTTCCATGAAATCGTATCGCCGGGAACTCTGGTTTGAAACGACGTCGAGGCGTGAATTGATCAATATCACTCCCGAGGTGAACGACTGTTTGCGAGAGAGCGGGATCCGAGAAGGTCTCGTGCTGGTCAACGCGATGCACATCACCGCAAGTGTCTTCATCAATGACGATGAGTCGGGGCTGCACGCGGATTACGAGCGCTGGCTGGAGAAGCTCGCGCCTGAGAAGCCGCATGAGCAGTACGCCCACAACATCGGCGAGGACAATGCCGACGCGCATTTGAAACGAACGATCATGGGCCGCGAGGTCGTCGTCGCTGTGACGGACGGCAAACTCGATTTCGGTCCGTGGGAGCAGATATTCTACGGCGAGTTTGATGGCAAGCGCCGGAAGCGCGTTCTGGTAAAGATCATCGGAGAATAGCCGCCGCCGGTGTTTTTACCGGCTGGTATCGGGCCGCGCGGGATTCCGCGTCCGCGCGTGCAGGCCGGCAGATCGATAACTTTCGATGATTTCCTGCCGCCGGAAGCAGCCGATGAGGTGATCGTTGACCATTCCTGTCGCCTGCATGTGCGCGTAGCAGATGGTCGGTCCGACGAAACGGAATCCGCGCCGCCGAAGATCCTTGCTGAGGGCAGCCGCCTCCGGACTGGTGACCGGATAATCGGCGGCGGTGGCGATTTCATGGACAATCGGGCCGCCTTCGACGAATTGCCAGATGTAGGGAGCGAAACCGTTGAATTCTTCTTGCACCTCAAGAAATCGGCGCGCGTTGCTGATCGCCGATTCGATTTTCAGCCGGTTGCGGATCAGCCCGGCGTCCCGCATCAGCCTGGCGACAGTCTTGTCGTTAAACCGCGCGACCGCTTCGGGATCGAATCCGGCAAACGCGCGCCGGTAGTTTTCCCGCTTCCGCAGAACCGTGTACCAGCTCAAGCCGGCCTGGGCGGCTTCGAGTGTCAAAAACTCAAAGAGGAGGCGGTCGTCGAAGACCGGGACGCCCCATTCCTGGTCGTGATAGGCGACGTAATCGGGTCGCGCGAGGTCAACCCACGGGCAGCGGCAGGGAGAGGCGTTCATGAGGTCAGTTGTCAGTTGTTGGTTGTCTGCTGTTCTTTTTTATTGGGTGTTTGTTGTTACTGGCAGGGAATTTTTTGCGGAAATTCGACGCTGGGTTTATTGGGACGGTCCTAAAATTGCAAATGCTGCCGAATGGCGGGGCGATAGGAGCGTCCGACCGGGACGAGCTGGTCGGATCCGCGAATTTGCAGGGTCCAGTTTCCTCCCGTGCGATCGATGGCGATCGCCTTGGGCAAGGCGACAATCGCGCTTTTGTGGACGCGCAAAAAATGCGGCGGACGAAGAAGCGTTTCCCATTCCTTCATTGTGGTCTTTTGGTAAAAAACCTGCCCGTCCTCCAGGTGGATCTTGCTGTAGTCCCCGTCGGACCGGATCAGGAGAAGGTCGTGCATTGGCACATTCACTACACCGAATCCTTGCCGGACCCGTTACCGGTTTGGCGCTGGATGATGAGGGAAATCTTTTGGCCTCCGGAAGCTTCAGCTTGGGTGGATCCGTTGGCGCGGCGGTCTGGGACGGGAGTACTTGGAGCTCCGCCGGCGACTCGCGACCGGGTGACTTTGGCGCAGTCGAGGCCGCGGTCGACGGAAAGGTTTACTTCGCCGGCGATGGCGAGATCGCGGTTTACTCGCCGGAGCGGCTGGCGGTGGAGGCGGTGACGCCGCCGTCGGGGAACCTGTTTGGCGGGTACGCGGTGACGATCAACGGAAGCAATCTGGGGAATGGTTCCGATATCAATGAAGTCTACTTCGGAAACCAGCCTGCGACGGCAATCCTGAGCCAGTCGAGCGGGCATGTCGAAGTGGCGGTACCGGCGACGGACGTAATCGGTCCGGTCGCTGTGTCGGTGCGGTCGCCCAGTCATGGAATCGCGACCCTTGCCAACGCGTTCACGTATACCGGACCCCAGTTGGCGCTGCGATACGACGGGCAAGAAATTCCGCCGGACGCCGTCCCCTCGGACGCGCTCGGAACCAAACACGTCACCCACGCCGACGACTATCTCAATCTCTCGTTCACCGTCATTAACACCGGCGACGAGCAACTCGAAATCGAGGATATCACCATTGAAAACGATGGCGCATGGGAAGGCTCTCTTGCCGGTTATGTGTCATCATTGTCACCAGGCGCATCCGGATTCATTCATATTCGTTTTCTCGCGGGCAAAGCCGGAATGTATCATCCGGCGCTGGTGCTTGCGACGAACGCGTCCGCGACTCCCCGGCGGCTGCCATTGGAAATCGCCGCGCTGGTCAGTTCGGGAGCGCCGCTGGCAGGCGGAGACTTGAAGCTGACCCTTCCGGGAGAACCGCCCTTGGAGGACGTTGTCACGGCGCGGCTCGGGACGGACGAATATCCTGTGACGGTTGCGTCCGCGACTTTGGACGGCGGCGCGGCCGGGTGGAAGCTGAGCCTTTCCGTGCCGCCGGGAGAGGCCGCGGGCTGGAAGAGCTTGGTGCTGATTCGCGCCGATGGCAGTGAAATCGTGATCTCACAGGCGTTCCGCTACAATGAGCCCGGCCGAATTGAGGATTGGGCCATGGGTCAGGCGGGTCTGTCCGATTCGGCGGCCCTCCGAAGCGACGGCACGATTGTTTACTGGGGGTCGGTTCCCTGGCTGACCTCAGTCCCCTCTGGCAACGGTTTTACCAAAATTTCCCTCAGCACAAGTCACGGAAGCGCACTCAAATCATCGGGTGAAATTGTCGAATGGGGCAACAACTGGCGCACAACAGACCTCCACTTGAACTGGGTCGATGTGGCGGTCGGGCGGCATCACACCGTGGCCGTTGATCGTTTTGGTTCCGTTTTCACGTGGGATCGTGAAAAGAACGGCGTGCTGAACGGCCCGGTCATACACAATGCGATTCAAGTCCGCGCGGCTGGCGATAGTGCGTTCGCCCTGCTTGAAACCGGCAAGATTGTCGGGTGGGGAGCCAACGACGGAGACATCCTGAACATTCCGAACGCGTCCGGCAGGCGGTTTGTCGATTTCTCTGTCTTTGTCATGCTCGACGGGTCCGGGAATGCGTGGTCCGCCTATGGCTTGGGACTGACCGATCAAGGGTCCGTCATCGGGTGGGGAATGAACAATTTTGGCCAGCTCGATGTCCCGGAGCCAAACGAGAATTTCATCGAGGTCGCGGCCGGTCGCCAGGCCTGTGTCGGCTTGAAAGAGGGCGGATCCCTCGTGTTTTGGGGAGCTGCCGGCCCGAACTATGAGCTATATTCGCCGTCGCTGGACCCCGGCGAGCGATTTGTGACGGTCTCCATGAGCGCCTTTCCCGTGAGAGCTGTGACGAACCGCGGCAAACTTTTGACCTGGACGAACGGTAGTCATGCCGTTCCGGGACCGGTTCCCAATACCGGTTTCAATATCGTTCCAGCGGTCAGTCCCGCGGAAAGTCCGGTATATCCGGATCCGGGCTTCACGACCACGATCCGCGGCGTCAATCTCGGTGACGGCACCGACATCACGCACGTTTACCTGAAGGATGTAGAAGCGACGATTCTGGCGCAAGGAACCGACTTTGTTCGGGTGCATCCCGGCGAGGGCACCGACGGGATTGGCGATGTCCGAGTCGTCTCCCGAAGCCGCGGTGAAACCGTGAAGGAAGACGCGTTCAATTACATTGGGGCGCGGCTGCGGGTGATCGGGATCGATGGAGTTCCGCTGGAAAACGACGCGGACCCGTCGGTCAGCGCGGGAACGGAATTTGGCGCACTTCATGCCGGCAGCGAGTTGAAGACCCTCACATTGACCTTGGTGAATGTTGGGCAAGATGAACTTCGCTTCACCCAGGCGATCGAAACCTTGGGGAACCATGGTGAGTGGGAACGGGAAATACCGTCAATCGCCAGACTTCAGCCGGGCGAGGAACTGGATCTTTCAATCATCCTGGATCCATGGAGCGTCGATTGGTATGACGCGGAGTTTTTGATTCATACGAATGAACCCGGCAGTCCGTTCCGCGTGCGGGTGACTGGCGCGGGTTACCGCCTTAGCGATCAGTCCGGACCCTTAGCCGGGGGCGAATCCATCGTGCTCGATCATGGGTTCGGCCCCGTCACCGGCGTATCGATCGGCGGGATCAAGGCGGCGATCACCGCGCAGGAAGAGGATCAAGTCATCTTTACGATGCCATCGGCCGACTCACCGGGCGAACGAGAAATTATCATCGAGACGGCGGAGCGGGGCGATATCCGACTCGACCGGCTTTATCAGTACCGCGAGTGGATGGAGCTCACCGTGGAGGCTCTCCCGGAAACTCACGACATCCTGGATGCGGGTTACGTCTCGGTGACGCCTGGTTCCGGGGAATACGCGGTGGACGAAGAAGTGACCCTGACCGCGACCAGCGGGCCGTTCTTCGAATTCGACCGCTGGAGCGGCGACGAATCCGGTTCGGAGAATCCGCTCGTGATCACCATGGACGAGGACAAAAAGATCGTGGCCCATTTTTCGCCGATCGAGACGGAGAACCACGCCGTGCCGCACTGGTGGCTGGCGGAGAACGGATTTGAGGACAATTTTGAGCAGGCGGTGATCCGCGACCAGGATGGCGATGGCATGGCAACTTGGGAAGAATACGTGGCGAACACCGATCCGAACGACGCTCAATCGCTCTTCGAGATCGTTCGCTTCAACCGATATGGTCCCCCAATCAACGCCGTCGAGATCGCCATCAGTTCCGGGGGCCGGCCCTACCGCGTTCAATGGAGCAGCGATCTGATCACATGGGAAGATGCCCCCGCGTATCCGGTTGGGGGCAACCCGCTCACTTGGCTGATTCCCGGCGAACCGGAAACCCGCTTTTATCGGGTCATGATCGATTGGGACTGATAACCAGGTTCGTCGCTCGCCTGCTTGTGGCATAGAAAGACGCGCCCCGGTGTTCGGCCTATTGGATTTGGCCGGCGCCGGGGTCGCGTCCGCCCGCGATTTCGCTTTAATGACTTGTTTTTGAGCGGGCGTCCGGTTTTCGTGGAGAGCAAAAAATGACCTCCGGACTGCCGGATTTTCGCGCATGCATCTCAAGGAACTCAAGATTAACGGATTTAAGAGCTTTGCCGACCCGACGAAGCTGCATTTCGACACGGGAGTAACAGCGGTCGTCGGGCCAAACGGCTGCGGCAAGAGCAATATCGCCGACGCGATCCGCTGGGTTCTGGGCGAGCAAAGCGCGAAGGCGCTGCGCGGCGGCAAGATGCAGGACGTCATCTTCGAGGGTGCCGACAAGCGAAAGCCGCTCCAGGTCTGCGAGGTTTCGCTGCTGTTTGCCGACTGTGAGGAACAGCTCGGAATGCAGTTCAATGAAATCGAGATCACCCGGCGGGTTTCGCGCGACGCGCAGAGCGATTATTTCATCAACGGCAAAGCGTGCCGGCTGAAGGACATCCAGCAGATTTTCATGGATACCGGCGTCGGCCGGACCTCGTATTCGATCATGGCCCAGGGCCAGATCGACCAAATCCTGTCGTCGAACCCGAACGAGCGTCGGGCCATTTTTGAGGAGGCGGCCGGAATCACGAAATACAAGAGCCAGCGCAGGGAGGCGCTCAGCAAACTCGACGCTGTTCAAACAAATTTGAACCGGCTGACGGACGTCATCGACGAGGTTCGGCGGCAGATCAATTCTCTTCGCCGCCAAGCCAGCAAAGCGCTGCGTTACAAGAAACTCCGGTTCCGGCTTCAGCATCTCGATCTCGCCCAGAGCGGTCGGCAATACAACATTTTGCGCGCCTCGATCGCGGAAATGGAGGAGCGCATGAGCGGCTTGACCGGCAAGGTCGAGCGCAGCCGCCGCGACCTCACCGGCCGCGAGGAAGAAGGCGCACGCAAGAAGGCGGAGCGCTCCGCGGCCAACAGCCGCCTTCAGGAGGCGCAGCAGGCGGTCTTTGATCTGCGGTCGCGCAAGGAGCAGGCGGAAAATAAAATTCAACTGGCCGACGCGCGGCGGACCGATTTCGAGAAACGGATCGAAGAGGCCGGCAACGAGATCCTGTCGATCGAGAACCAGCTGGCTGACATCGAGCAGCGGGCGCGCGGCAGCGCTGAAGTTAAACAGGAGCAGCTCAACCTGGTCGGCAGCTCCGACGAAGTCTTTCAGCTTCGCAACCAGGAACTCGCGGCGCTTCAGCAGGAGCTGACGGAAGCCGAACAGACGCTGGAGCGCGAGAAACACGGATTGCTGCGCTACGAAAACGATGTCGCCCGGTGCCGGAATCAGCTCTCGATGATCGAGGTGAATCTCAAGTCGGACGAAATGCGTCACGCGGCGCTTGATGGCGAGATTGCCGACGTTCGGGCTGACCGGGACGCGATCGCGAAAAGCCTGGAGTCGCTGCGAGAAAACCTTGCGCGCGCCGAAGCGGATGTCGCCGCGGCGGAGGCGGGTGTTACCGCCGCGCAGGAGAACGTTACCGCGGCGCGAGAAGCCTTTCGCGAAGTTCAGCGGCAGATTCAAGAGACGGACCGGACGCTGGCGCAGAGCAGTGCGCGGCTGCGCCTGTTGCAGCAGCTCGATGAGAAACTGGAAGGTTTCAGCGACGGTGCGAAGGCCTTTTTACAGGGCAAACTCGACCATGCCCTCGGAGAAAATTTCCGGCGGCCGGTCACGCAGAACGTCCAGGTCCCGGCCGAATACACGCGTGCGATCGGAGCGCTTCTCGGCGCGGCGATGGATGCTGTCGCCGTCGAGGATCCGGCGGCTGCCCTTGCCGTGGTGGAGCTGCTCGAGCAGCAAAAGCTCGGCAAGGCGTGTATCCAGTTTCCTGTTGCCCATGCTGGCAACGGGGACGGATCGAAGCTTCCCGCTTTTTTGAAGCCGGCCGCTTCGCTGATTCGGTGTGACGAGGAAGACGGCGCGATCCATCCGGTCAAGAATCTGCTGGCGGACAGTTATTATACGGAAAGTCCCGGCGAGTTTTTGGCGTTTTGGCGGGAGAATCCGGATTTTTCGTTTACGCACGTTGCGACCGGCAAAGGCGAATTGATCGACCGGCGCGGGCTGATTTTTGGCGGGTATTCGAAAGGCAAAACCAGCGGAATTCTTGAGCGGAGCGGCGAGATTAAGGAGCTTACCGCCGATGTTGCCGAGCAGCAAAAGAAACTTCAGGCGTTGCGCGAGGAAGCCGAAGCCAAACAGGAACGGCTGAACGAAGCGGAGCGCGGCGTCGAGACCGCGCGGAAGAATCTGATGGCCGCCGGGGAGAAGCGGACGAGTCTGCAGGCGGAAGAGCGCGGCTTGGAACGGAGTCGCGCCGATGTCGAGAACCGGTTGAAGAGGCTCGAAGACGAGCGTGGAACAATCGGACAGCGCCGGGAAAAGTCGCGGGAGGATTTCGAGCGGATCGAGGCCGGGATGAAAGAGGCCCAGGAACTTTTTGAAGGGCAGCGGGGAAAGATCGGAACATGCGAAGCCCGGCTGGAAGAACTTCGCGCCGAACGGGAGCGCAAGCGCGAGAGCCTTTCTGAGATTCGGTTTGAACTCGCGGAAAAGCGCCAGCGGCTGGAGGTCCTCGATCGCGGGCTGGCCGAGATGGAAGAGCGCAAAGCCGAGCTTACGCGAGCGCTCGAAAGCCGCCGGAACGAGATTCGAGTGACGCGGGAACAGATCGAGGCGCTCGGCCGCGAGAAGGAAGTTGAGACGGAAGTTGCTCGAGAAGCCGCTGCCAAACTTGGCGAAATGCAGGAAAAGGTTGAGGCGGCGCGGGCGCTGTTCGCGGAACTGGACGCGCGGATCGCGGAAATCGAAGGCGAGATCGCGCAATCACGATCGTCGACCGAAGAAGACCAGCGGGAGCTCAATAAAATTGAGGTGAAGCTGGCGGAGCAGCGCTCGAAGCTCGGCTTTATTAAAGAGGAAGCGGAACGCGAATACCAAGTCGAGCTGAGCGGCATCGACTGGCAGGCGATGCTCTGGCACGCCGACGATGAACCGGAGGGCACCCATCCGCTCGATCTCGACGAAGAGGAGGGCGAAGAGAAAAAGCAGGAGTCGAAGCCGGCGCGCAAGCCTCCGCTGACGCCGGAGGACCGTGAGGAGCTGGAGAAGACGGATTGGGACGCGGTCCGCGTCGAAGTCCAGGCATTGCGGTCGCGGATCCAGTCGATGGGTCCGGTGAATCTTGTGGCGATTGAAGAATATTCGGAGCTCAAGGATCGATTCGCCTTCCTGACGGAACAGAGCGAAGATTTGGTTAAGGCGCGCGATGAGCTGGTTGCGGCGATCGACGACATCAATGGCCGGTCGCAGAAGCAGTTTCAGGAGATTTTTGAACAGATCCGGAAGAATTTCACCTACACGTTCGATACTCTTTTCGGAGGAGGGACAGCGGATCTGCGATTGCTGGAGGCGGACGACCCGCTCGAGTCGGGCGTCGACATCGTCGCGCAGCCGCCGGGAACCAAGCTGAAGAGTATTTTCCTGTTGTCCGGCGGACAAAAAACGATGACCGCCGTGGCGCTTCTGTTCGCGATCTACATGGTCAAGCCGAGTCCGTTCTGTGTGCTCGACGAGCTCGACGCGCCGCTCGATGAGGCGAACATCGGCCGTTTTACCAAGATGCTGAAGCAGTTCACGAGCAACTCGCAGTTCATCATCATCACCCACAACAAGCGGACCATTGCCGAAGCCTCGGCGATTTTCGGCGTGACGATGGAGGAGAAAGGCGTCTCGAAAGTTGTTTCGATGAAGTTCAACCGCGAGAAGGATGAGCCTGTAGCCGCCGAGATGGCCGCGACTGTGTAAGGTTTTTCCGCGGGTCAGCAATGGGAGCCGTTGCCTCGCTCAGCGTGACTGACCGATCATCGCGACCGCTTCTCGGCCTGTGCTGGCGACGCGGACTGGAATTCTACTTTCTAAATGGTGCGCCTTGGTATTCATTGGTTGTAACCCCTGTTCTTGCTATGAAGAAAAAGAAGACCGAATACGGGATGCTCTGTGTCGGGAGCGAAGAGCAGCTTTTTAACGAGGCGGTGGCAATCGCGGATCGCGAGCGGACGAAGGCGGCCGGCGAGGAATTCACCTGGGCGCTGACCGGCGGATCGACTCCGGCCGCGTTTTACCGGCATTGCGTATCCAAAAAGGCGATTTCTCCGGAATTGGCGGCTGCCGCGCTGTGGTTTACCAGCGATGAACGCATGGTGCCGCTCGAGAGTGAAGAGAGCAATTTCGGCAATGCGGCGCGGATGCTGCTCGACCCGCTTGCCATTCCGGCCGAGCGCCGCATCCCGTGGCCGGTCGACCATGAGCCGGAACAGGCGGCCGTCGTTTTTAATGATCTGTGGAGAAGCCGGTTCTCGGATCAGCGCTGTTTTGACTTGTGCTTTCTCGGGATGGGGGATGACTGTCACACTGCGTCGATCTTTCCGCGCAGCCCCCTTATTGGCGGAGGACCGGATGAATTCTTCGCGCATGTCGATGTTCCTGGCAAAGGGCCGCGCTTGACCGTTACCCGCGCCGGACTGGCAAAATGTGGAGCGATCGTGGTGATGGTGACCGGGGCGAAAAAGGCGACCCCGCTGTCTCTTGTTTTTCAGGAGCTGTACGACCCGGAACTCCGTCCGGTGCAGCTTCTGCGCGAACATTCCGATCGCGTGACTTGGCTTGTGGACGATGCGGCCGCGGCGGAATTGTAGAGACGCGCGCGGGTGAGAGTGGGCCCTTCAGGGCCTTGAGAAGGGGATGAAGCCCCCGCTCTTACGGAAATTCGCGCGGCGGCTTTTGTTTGCACTGGGGCCGAATTTTCGGGAGAAACGGGGCATGAATACGATCAGCCGCCGGGAGTTCTTCTCCGGTGCCGCGGCCGCGGCTGCCGGAACGCTGTTCATGCCGTCCGCGGGCTTCGGCGCACTGAGCGGAGGTAATGGAAATCGCGCTATGAAAATTGAACGCATTGAAGCCTTCCCCGTTCGTTATCCGACCGTGATGCCCTTTAAGTTCTTTGAAGGCCCCGAAGGAACGGGACGAGCGGCGGTGATTATCAAGATCACGGCCGACAATGGCATGATCGGCTGGGGGGAAAGCGTGCCGGTGCCGCGGTGGAGTTATGAAACGCCTCAAGCTTCGGTCGACGCGATTGAGCGTTACCTCGCGCCCGCGCTGATCGGTCGCGACCCGTTCGATATTAAAGGCGCGCATGAGGCGATGAACCGGGAGATCACGGCGTCGTTCACCGTCGGAATGCCGATCACGAAAGCGGGAATTGATCTGGCGCTGCACGATCTCGCGGGAAAAATCGCCGGGCGGAATATCGCTGACCTTTGGGGGCGGCCGACCGGCGACGAAATTGTGTTGAGCTGGACGTTGCAGACGAATGAGTTCGACAAACTGGACGCGCTGATCGACGAAGGCCTCGAACGAGGCTTTGAGAACTTTAATGTGAAGGTTGCACCCGACCCGCGCTACGACATCAAGATGGCGCGGCGCGTGAAACAGCGCGTTCCGGACGGTTTCTTGTGGGCTGACGCCAACGGAGGTTATACACTTGCCGACGCCCTTTGGGCCGCTCCGCGTCTTGCGGATGAAGGAGTGCCTGTATTGGAACAGCCAATACCGATTCGCGAAATCTCGGGCTATCGCAGGCTGGTTGAGCAGCAGGCGCTGCCGATTATTGTGGATGAGGGCATGGTCAGTCCGACGGAACTTTTTGAGTTTATTAAACTCGGCTGTTGCGATGGCATTGCGATGAAGCCGGCGCGGACCGGCGGACTGATGGCCGCGCGGCAGCAAATCGAACTGGTCGAGGCGGCGGGATTGATCTTTCTCGGGAGCGGCCTGACCGATCCCGATATCTCGCTCGCGGCCTCGCTGATTCTTTACAGCGCGTTTGGATTGAACCGGCCCGCGGCATTGAATGGACCGCAATTCCTCGGCGAAAGCATCATCACGGAACCGTTCCAGCCCAAGAACGGCCGTGTGCGTGTCCCGAAAGGCCCCGGCCTCGGCATTGAAGTCGATGAAGAGAAGTTGAAGGACCTTGTGGCGCGCTCGCGGGCGGCTTGAGGCAGGGTTCGGGGTTTCGAGTTGCAGAGCTTCGGAATCGTTTGGTGGCGCGGGTGAGATCGACGATTGGAGCATAGCTGGGGTTTCGTTATCGCGCCCCTTCAGGCCGCACTGGTGTTTCCGGGGTGGTCCCAGGACGTTGCCCTCGGCTGAGGAATGACGCGCCGATGGCGCTGGG
>CAZYAN010000040.1:0-12476 GCA_964645585.1 uncultured Opitutales bacterium | reverse complement strand
AAAAAAAAGGCCGCGAGCAAACGCTCGCGGCCCGTGTGGAAGGTTGAGAATTCGACCCGCGTCAGTCGACTTTGAAGGCCGCGCTTACTCGCATAAACCGGCGGCTGTTCGAATCGATCGGCTGAACATCGCGGAACGTGTAGGTCGTTGTGCCGTCGCCGTTCGGAGTTCCGGCAATCGGCAGGGCGGAATCCGGATTGGACCAGTCGTCGATGTCGGAAGTCGCTTCCACGGCAAGATCCAGATTTGTGCCGTCCGGAAGCGTTCCGGTTAACGTCAGGTAACGGAGTCCCTCGATCTCGACTTCGCCGAGGACCGGCAGGCCGTCGCGCGAGGCTTCCGTCGGATCCATCCCCATCATGTATTCGATCAGGTTGGTCACGCCGTCACCGTCCGGATCCGCCTCCGGGCCGATGATCCCCGGATGCGTCTCGCCCGGAAAATGGAGGGCAGCCCAATTGGCATAGCCTTCCGGGTAGGCCGGCAACTCGCCGAGCGGAGCAACCGCTTCCCAGGAGGTTCCGATTCGGATTTCGTCGATCACGAAACCGGCGCCATTGCCGGCGATCCGGATGCGGTCAAAGCCGAACGACCCGAGGCGCGTTTCGCGGCTGAGGACCGGTTCGGTCGGAGCGGGTCCAAACGGATCCGGGTTGTGGAACAGGTGCGCGACCTGATTGCCGTCATCGTGGTAGTCGATGCGAATCACCCAGAAATGCCTGTCGGTCAGCGACAAGCCTGTGCGAATAGTGCCTCCCGTGGACGAGCCTTGCCCGCCGGTGAAGCGCCAGCCATCTTCTTCAGTGTCCGCGCTTCCCTTTCCAAGGAAGAGGACTTCGCCGCTCTGCTCCGAGGTGTCCCGATAGAGGCTCAACCCCCAGAAAGTTCCGGCCTGCTCGGGATTTCCTTGTCCGACAACGCTCAGCCAAATCGATCCGCCCTGAGGTCCGATATGAGTTGGACTGTATTTGTTTAGCATCGACGAGTGAATGCCGTCGATGTCGATGAGCCGGAAGTTCCGGGTGCCGTTATTGTCCGGCGCCGGTCCGACCGCGCTCAAGGCGTTGCCCGATGTTGCCAGTCCCGGCCACTCGAGGCCTGGGCTGATTACTTCAGCGCTGGGGGAACCGTCGGATGTGAGATATCCGTCGGCCCATCCGATGCCGCCGTTGAGCCCGTCGACGGTTCCTTCGGAGTAGTCGAAACCGTCGTAGACCAGCAAGTCGCGCTCCGCCGGTTCCACGTCGCGCTGGATGTCCGCATCCGGCACGATTGCCCCTTCCCAAACGCGGATATTGTCGAAGTAAGCGGTCCAGGAGTTGAAGGCATCGAAGCGGAATCCGTCGATTATCTTCTCTTCCTGGGTATCGCCATAACCGTACTGCTCGTTAAACAGAAAGCCATTCAGCCAGACATGGCTGAATCCGGCGTCCAGTTGAATCGGTCCGAGCGGCGAATCGTAGGTTATCGGATCGCGGGTGTTGTTTCTCACCAGCGTCCAGCGCTGCACGTAATGCGGATCGACGCGTTTGCTGGCCGAAGTAATCCCGCGGACGAAGTAGGTGCCCGCCGCCAGATCTCCCTCAAGACCGAAGTTGTTCACAATTCCGCTGGAGCCGGTCGCGGTTGAGAAAGTACCGGCGTGGAATCGGGCGCCGAGGCGGTTCGTCGTGCTTTCCACTAACGTTTCGAACTTGCCTTCATGATACATATCGAATGCGACCGTGGCCACGCCCGTATGCAAGCCTCCAATAGGAATATCAAACTGGGCGCTCACGGCTTTGTCCCAGTACATCACGAGATTGTCCGTTCCGCGGCCAAACCGGTTTTCCGTGTCCTCCACGATTTGCACGGTACCGGCAGTAGGCATCCGGACCATGTCGAGCTGACCGTTTGCAAACGTTCCCAGATAATCCTCGAGTACCGTGATATTCCGGGGACCGTCATATTGTTCAAAGTCCTCGTGCGCCACCAGCTGCGGAACCTCGGGATAGGGAATCAAAGGAAGGCTGCCTTCAAGATCCGAAAGATGAGCGCCGACCGTTACCTTTATGTTATCCAAATCGAACGAACGAAGCGGAGCGTTTGAGTCGAGCTGGAAAAGTATGCTGTCCATGAATGCTCCGCGGGTGGTGAAGGTTCCTTCATAAACGTACGAAAACTCGAGCGGGTTCCATAGCTGTGTCGCATAATCATACACCCACAATGTCGCTCTTCCGGAGGGAAGACTCCGGATCCTGCCTTCCGGATCCTCGTAGGTAATCGTCTCCGGCGAGTTGTTCATAATCGTATCCATCCGGATGGGGATATCATTCTCCCCGTAAGACGGGTTTGTTCCGCTGCGGATCGTGTGGTTCCACATGCGGATCGAAGTAATGTGGGTCCGGGCGCCTCCGACCCGGAAAAAGATGTTCAGCCAGCGGTTCGTATCCGGCGTGTTGACTCGCCCGATAAAGTCGAAACTGAGAGTCAGCACTTCGGCGGGAAGACGGAACTGGGGAGTTTCCAAATTCATGCCGTTCTCGCTCTCGACCCGGAAAAACTGATTATCCGTTCCAAAGCCGAACACATTTCCCTCATCCACGATTACCTTGCCTGCTCCGCTAACGGAGCCCCACTCTTTACTCGGCGCCTCGTCCGGCGTGTCGGCCTCGAAATCGGTGAAGAACAAAACCTCGCCGTCCTCCAATGGCGGCGGCGGCTCAAGATGGCCCGGATCCGCTGTAACCGCTACTCCGAAATGAACGTTGGGAGCCTCTACCAAAAGCACGTAAACATCGTTATCCAATTGGTAGGCCGAAATTCCCCGGCCGCGCTCGGCGATGATGAGGTGTGTGCCTCCGGGGCTGAGTTTCACACTGAGTGGATTCGACATGCCCGGAGTCCATAGAGTGCCTTGTTCGTCCGTGGACAGATTGTAGTAGTTCAGCGTGTCGGTGCCGATATTCGTGTAATAGGCGATGTCGGTGGCAGGATCGTAAGCGATACCGTAGATCTCACCGGCATTGGCCAGCGTTCGGAAGTCAGGCGTTCCTCCGCTGGTCGATTGGATGTAAAGGAGGTCGCTGGCGCGGGAGAACCAAAGCAGCTGGTCCTGGCCGCGGAGTGTGACTCCTGTGTAGTGCCAGGGGCCGGGGCCGGTCCACAGGGGGTTCAGTCCAGAAGTTCCATCGAGACTGGTGGAATAAATTCCACCCACGACGGGAGGATCGAGAGTGATATTCCCATGGTCCGCGATGTAAACTTTGCCTGCGGCACCGTCTACCTCGATCCCATGGACCGAAAGCAGCCCCGCCGTCTGATCAATAATCCGCGCGGCATCGTTTCCGCCGAGAGTTTGGCGCCAGACATCGCCGCCGCTGTGGCCGGTCCAGTAGAGATGGGTGTCGGTGACGTCGAGATCGACGATAAAGCTCGTCATCTCGGTTCCGGTGAAAACATCAACGATGTCTTCGCCGTTGATATTCGCGCCTTTGATCGCCGCGGTTCCCGGGGAACCGCCGTATTCCGTCCAGAAAATGTCCTGGGCCGTCAGGCTGAGGCCCGGAGCAAGGAGCAAAGGCACGAGTAAGGCGCATTTGCGAGTGAATGAAGTCATGGCAGAGAGCGTCATAGTAACCTTTTTGTCATTTTATACATTCGTTGAAATGCGGTTCGGTTTGCGCCGGCCGCATTGCTGCGAAAACGTGGAGTGACTGGGAAGCGCGTTTACAAGCTGTCATTCGGCAACCTCGGAATTCTTTGATGCCACCGCGTGCGGCTTGTTCCGAACAAAGACATCCGATGTTTAGGAGGGCGGGAAACCAACCATTGCATGATACTTAGCAGAACGAATGCACGGCATTGTAATCAGTGGGCATTCTTTATGCCGCTGGCGGGGACTTCCGTCAAATCCAAAAGTAAGTAAACGGATAGTTCGCCGGCGGGCTTCGGGCCGTTGCGTTACCCGCGCGGAGCTGGCTATTGACAATCGTTTGCAAATATGACCTCATGCCGTCCGCTAAACCGCACGTTTTTATGAACCGCATCGACAGCCGAGAGCCCGTCCTCTTTCACCTGCGGTTCCTGGCGTTTGCCTTGATCGGGGCCGTGCTGTTTGCCGGCTTTGCGGGCAAGAGCGCTCGCTTGCATGACGCGGTGCATGGCGGGCTCGAGTGCAAGAGCCAAACCGCCTGTGTGATTGGTCTCTTCGGCGCCGGGTCGATTTGTGCCGGATCGGGTGACAGCGAGTTTATCCCGGCGCGGACCTTTACCCGCGATGCGATTTTTCCTTCGGTCGCCGCGGTTGCCGGAGACGAGACGATCCACCGTCCGACGGCACGCGGCCCGCCTCGCACTGTTCTGATATCTCTCCACTGGTAAGGCGCCGGTCCGTTTGCGGCCGCGCGGCCGTAAACGCACGCATGCCCATCCTGGAGCGCAAGCGCGTCGCTTGCCGCTCAAACCAATCAGAACAGATGAAATTTTCTTTTCCCTTTTTCCGCGCGGCCGTCTTTTTCACGGTTCCGCTCCTTTCGCTTTCGGCTGACCCGCTTCCGGGAGATCTCTCGACCCCGGAGTCGAGCGGAGAGCCTCCGCGCGCCGATCTTGAGCGCCGGATCGAAGAGCTGCAAATGCGGTTGGACCTCCTGGAGGCCGAGCGGGAAACGGCGTCGCCGCCCGCCGCCACGACGCCGATTCGCCCCGGCGGCTTCGCCGGGCGGCCCTGGATTGATGTTTCCGCCATCGGCACCTTCGCGGCTGGAGCGTCGACAGAACGTCATGTCGACGAGCTTCAGGCGGGCGGACACGATCCGCGGGAGCGCGGTTTCAACGTGCAGAGTCTCGAGCTGGTGCTCTCCGGCGCGGTTGATCCGTATTTTCGGGGGCAGGCGAACATCACTTTCACGGGCAGCGGGCACGGTCATGGACATGAGGGAGGTTCCTCGGTTGAGCTCGAAGAGGCATTCTTGGAAACGCTGGCGCTGCCGGCTAACCTCCAGGCGCGCGCCGGGCTGTTCCTCACCGAATTCGGCCGTCACAACAACCGTCACCTCCATACGTGGGATTTCGTCGACGCGCCGCTGATCAGCACGCGGATGTTCGGGCCGGAAGGATTGCGCAATCCCGGGGCGCGGCTTTCGTGGCTGGCGCCGACACCATTCTACTCGGAGCTCTTTTTCACGGTGCAATCGGCGAATGGGGAGACCGCTTACAGTTTCCGGAACCCGGAAGGGTTCGCGGACGGTGTTTTCTATCGCGGCAGCCTGATCAATGAAGACGCCGCGGAGGAAACGCGTTCGTTGAGCGATCTCTTGTATGCCATGCGATACGCGGCATCGACGGATTTGACCGACCGTCAAACGGTGCTGGCAGGTGTTTCAGCCGCATTGGGTCCGAATGCTCCCGTCGAGAACGCGGGCGCCGGACGAACCGAGATCTACGGCGCCGATCTTTACTGGCATTGGACGCCGGTTCACCAAGTGATGGGATTCCCGTTCGTGTCGTGGCAAACCGAAGCGATGCTGCGGCGCTTTCACGCTCGGAATCCGTCAGCGACCTTTGAGGACTACGGGTTCTACACGCAGATCAATTACGGCTTCCGGCGCGGCTGGGTGGCGGGCCTCCGCTACGACTGGGTCAAAGGCGATATGGACGATGCCGTTGATGACGGCGGAGACCCGCTGCACTTTTCCGATCGGTGGCGTCTCTCGCCGAACCTGACTTGGTATCCATCCGAGTTCTCGAAGATCCGGCTGCAATACAACTACGACCGCCGCGAGCGGGAAGGGGATGACCATACTGTTTGGCTGCAGGTTGAATTTTCACTTGGGCCGCACGGCGCGCACACGTTTTAACCGCTTATAAAAGGAGTTAATCAATGAAAACCAACGTATCCGGTTCACGAATTCGGCTCGCGTTTTTCCTGACATTCGCGTGGCTGGCCGTATCCAACGGACTCGGGGCGCGGCTGAATGTCGTGGCAACAACACCGAATATCGGTGCCATCGTCGAGGAGATCGGCGGCGACCGGATCCGTCTGACCGTCCTGGCGCGGCCGGGCGAAGATGTTCATTTCGTTACGCCGCGTCCCAGTTTTATTCCGGTTCTCAATCGGGCCGATCTTTTGATCGAGGGCGGTGCGGATCTTGAGACCGGCTGGCTGCCGCCGCTGGTCCGGTCAGCGCGCAATCGGGCGATCCTGCCGGGCGGAGCGGGTCATCTCGCTTTGGCACGGCACGTGGAACTGCTCGAGGTTCCGGACGGACCGATCGACCGCCGCATGGGTGATGTGCATGCCGCTGGAAATCCGCATTTCCTTCTTGATCCGAAGAATGGTCAGGTGGCGGCGCGTGTAATTACGGAGCGTCTGAGCGAACTCGATGCTGCGGGCAGTGACGTCTACACCGCCAACCTCGATCGCTTTGTCACCCGTCTCGACGAGGGGATGGAGAGATGGCGCTCGGCGCTCGTGCCGTACGCCGGCACGCGCGTCGTGACGTACCACAAAAATTATACTTATCTGGCTCGCCGGTTCGGATTCGAACTCGTCGGCGAGATCGAGCCGCTGGCAGGCGTCGAACCCAGTCCGCGACACATTGTCGGGTTGATCGCGTCGATGCGGGAGCGGCCCGTGCCGATGATCTGGATCGAGCCCTTTCGTCCGCGCCGCACGCCGTCGCGTGTCGCGGAACAGACAGGCGCGCGCTTGACGCCGATTCCGGAACAGGTCGGATCGGTCGAGGGTGCCGGAGATTACGCGGCGCTGTTTGAAGTCATTACCCAGCGGGTCGTCGAGGCAATGAAGGAGGCGGAGTGATGGCGGCTGTGAGTCAGGAAGCGCTGGCGGAATTTCGGGATCTCGCCTGCGGGTACGGGAAAACCGCGATCGTGCGAAATCTCAATTTCTCTCTCGATTCCGGCGCGTTTTGGGCATTGATCGGCGCCAATGGAAGCGGAAAGTCGACCTTCCTGAAAACTGTTGCCGGACTCCTGCCGCCTGTGTCGGGCACTCTGGCCTTTCCCGGGTCCGGTGCGGATCGTCCAAAAATTGGATACATTCCGCAGACCGAGCGATTCGATGTGATCTTTCCGGTCACGGTCGAAGAGGTTGTGCTCCTTGGGGCGAGCGCGCGCCTTCCGGCCTGGCGGCGAATCGGTTCGCGGGAGCGAGATCTTTCACGCCAAGCGTTACAGCGAATCGACATGGAGGATGCAGCCGGACGGCGCTTTTCGCAGCTGTCGGGCGGGCAAAGGCAGCGGGTGCTGCTTGCGCGCGCGCTGGCGACCGAGCCTGACCTCCTTGTGCTCGACGAGCCGACGTCGGGGATTGATCGGCAGGCGGAGCGCACGTTTGTCGAGTTGATCGCTGAGGTAAACAGTCGCGGGGTGGCGGTGCTGATGGCGAGTCACAATCTCGCTCTTGTGAGGGAATTCGCTGACCAGGCGGCCTGGTTCCATGGGGGCGGCGCCGAGATCGGACCGGCCGATGAGATTGTTCAATCGGTCAGCGCGACGGCTGGCGGCGAAGAAAGATTGTAAGCAAATACCGGGTACAAACATCACATGGTGCAGGAGTTTTTTGACGTCTTTCCTTTTCTCCGGAACGCGATGATCGCGGGTATGCTCGCGGGATTGGTGGCACCCTTGATCGGGGCGCATTTCCTCCTGCGGCGAATTGTCTTTCTTGGGATAGCCATTCCGCAGCTGGCATCGGCGGGCATCGCGTGCGCGTTGCTCGTCCAAGGGCTGGGATGGTTTGGGCTGACCGCGGGGATGGAGGCGGGGCCGGTGGTTCCGATGGCGGGAGCGCTGCTGTTCACGATCGGCGGAATTGTCGTGCTTGGGGCGCTGGTCAACCGCCGGCCGGAGTTCGCCGATATCCAGGTGGGATTCGTGTTCGCCGCCGCCGGAGCGCTGAGCATTTTGCTGCTGGCGCCCAACCCGGTCGGGGAGGCGCATATGCTCAACCTGCTGAAAGGGGAATCGATCGCGACGAGCAACCGTGACGCCGCCGGGGCTGTGCTCTTCGGGATGCTGATTGTCGGCGGCTTCGCGCTGTTTCAGCGAGATTTTCTGCTCCTTTCGCTGGACCGGGATTTCGCGGTGACGCTCCGCAAACCGGCCGCCAGGCACGACCTCCTTTTTTATGTGCTGGCCGGGTGCGGTGTTTCGCTTTGTGTGCTGACCGTGGGGCCGGTGACAACTTTCGGGCACCTTGTGCTCGCGCCGATGCTTGCGCTGCTTGTGACGCGCGGGATGAAGCTGTTCTTCCTGGCGGCTTCGCTCGCGGGGGTCACAGCGGCGGGGGTCGGATTGGTGGCCGGGTATTTTCTCGACCTTCCGGTAGGTCCGACGACGGTGGTCCTGTTGGCGGCCGCCTACGTGATTGTATGGACGATCAAAACCGTGTGGCGGGCGACACAAAGCCGGTCGAGTGACATGCCGTAAGCGGTCAACGCCTGGGAGGACCGATCAGAAAGTAAAGCGGTCGGCGACGTTGAAGATCTCGCGCCAGCGATCCATGCGGTAGCTGTCGGATCCGAACTGATCGGCGAGGTCCTCGTCGTAATGAAAATTGAAATTGCCGCCGGCATGCAATTGGTCGGCGACCACCGCTCCGGCCATCTCCACATTGCCTCCGATGTGCAAATCGGCGTTCGGCGCGTAGACGGCGGCGTTCCATTGGGCATTACCGCCGAGGTCGATGCTTTGATAGACACGATTTGTCCCGAAGACGACCAGATTCGCCGGAAGATTCGTTTCGTTAGCGACACCGTTGCCTCCGTTGTACCAGTCGCCGTCGATATAAATAATGGCGCCCGCGTTGCCGGTCTTTGGAATGACGATCTGACCATTTCCGCCGAGTTCGAGATTTCCGGTGAGGTGAATAATTACCGGACCGACAATAGTCAGCCGACCGTTCGCCTTCACGGAGATGCTGTCCATCTTGATCACCTCGAGAACATTGGGCGTCCCGAGTGTGGCGCTCTTGTCATTACCTTTCACATTGATGGAAGGAATATATTTATTGAACGTCGTTGGAGGATCGACCTCGGGAAAATCGGCGGCGAAATCGAGTGCGACGCGATTCGGGTCGACGTTCACGCCGTACGGTGTGTCTTCGCCGCGGATCTTGGCGTTCGGCGTCAGTTTCGGCCATTGGCCCCCGGTGGCCACCCGTCCCCAGATTTCCGAGTTTCCGGTGAGAATGATCGGGTTCATTTCAACCGAGGTGCTTGCCACCGAGCCGTTGTCGCGGCGGTTCGACCCTGAAGGCGGACCGAGGCTGGATTTATAGCTGTCGACGTCGACGTTGCCGTTGAACCGGACACCGCGGCGCGTGGTGATCCCGTTTGCAAATAAACTTCGTTTGTTCAGCCGCACTTCAATCTGCCGAACGAGATCGGGCGCACCGGCGATCTGGGTCACACCGCCGGCTTGTACAATTGGATTGTTATTGATACTGAGGACGCGGGCTTGAATAACGCCTTGAACGCTTCGCCCGAGATCAATGACCTCGTCGATCATCAGCGCCTCATTTCCTGTGCGGTTCCAGCCGCTCCAATCATTATGATTGAGAGCAAAAAGGGCCTTTTCGACACCGGCTTCCGCAAGGTTGAGACTGCTGTTTGCATAAAACATTCGGGTGGCGAGTTTCGCCTCGTGATTAGCGAGTTTGAGGAAACTCGCGACGGCCATCGCCATGACCATACCAAAGATTAATGCAACCGCCAGAACCGAACCGCGGTCGTTCATCCAGGGTAATGCTCTGGTCTGGCAGCGGCTATCGTACGACACCGCCGGCAACTTGGCGGCGCGCGACAGACAGGGCAACTGGATCTTGTCAGGTTTCATGAGATTCTGACGGGTAACCGTAGCATGTCGCAACAGCCAATAAAAGGCTATATACGGTAAAGCGGACGTAAAAATCCGTACAGTTCCAAGTGTTCCTGATCCCTTGTATAGGGAAGGTAACGCGTGCCGGTTTTGATCCATCGGGCGGCGCGACGGCCGCCGGATCAGTACGAGATTTCGAGGGTGACGGTCGCTTCGACAACCTGTTCGCCGGCTTCGACATCGGTGGAAGCGCGATCGCTGGCGGCGAAGGATTGCGCTTCGGCGCGCATGAGAGGGACGGGAGGGTGCGGATCGTGCGAGCCAATATGAATTCGGATAATTCGCTGGCGCTCAAGACCGAGTTCTCCAAGCACAGCGTCGGCGCGAGCGAGGGCGGTTCTTGTAGCGGCTCGAAGCGCTTCCTGGCGGGCGGCCTCGATGGTGGCTTCCGGCGCGGTGAAAACGAGGTCTTGCACTTGGTTGGCCCCGCGCTGGATCGCCTCATCGATCAGTGCGGCGACACGTTCGACACCCGTCCGGAACGAAACGACGCTCATCGCTTGGAAACCGACAATCTGCCGGTCGCCTTTGGTGTAGTCATAAATGGGATGCAGGCGGAGGGATGCCGTTTCCAGTCGTTCGACTTTTTCCCCGCGCAAAAATTCAAGCAGTCGCTGGGAACGGCGCGCCATTCGATCGCGCGCCTCCTCATCCGACATGCCGCGCTCTTCAATCGCGAGACGGACTTCCGCGACGGTTGTTTCAATTCGTTCGGATCCGGTAGCGGAAACCGTAAGCACCTGCCGCTCGGCCGTGTGATGCGGGTGCATCGCGCTGGCATCGGCCTGGGCATTTGCGAGGGAGACGCTCGCGGTGAACAGGAGAGAAAAGAGAAGAACTTTCATGGTGAATCAGACGATTGGTGGAAAGGTTTTGAATGATGGAAGAAAGGAGAATCTGGAGGAGCCCGAATTATTTAAGAATGCTGCTGAGAGCCCAGCCGAACACAAAAAGGAGGAGGACGACGGCGGCGATCCATGCGGTCAGTCGCAAAGCGGGTGAGCCGCGGCGAATGCCCGTTTCGCCTTTCCCGGATGTTTCAGCCGGTTGATTGCGATTGCGCACCGGGTTTTCGGGACGGTCTTCGTTGGTCATGGAAAAAGGATAAACCGCCAGCGGCCAGCAGGCAATTTTCGATTTCCGCTTACTGTCCCCCTCTTGTTCTGTCCCGTCAGCTCCGCTGGTCGAGCCCGATATCGTCCGAAAGCGCGAGCTGGTCCAGCGCGGTCCGCTGGGAGGTGGCGAGCGCGGCGCCGGCCTCGGCGATATCGCGGCCGCTCGGTTCCTGGAAGACCCTGAGTCCGAAATGCGGAATGATCGCAAGCAAATGATCAAAGATATCGGCTTGGATGCCTTCGTAGACGGCCCACCTGACGTCGTTGGTGAAGACGTAGATCTCGAGAGGCAGGCCATGGGCGGTTGGCTGGAGCTGCCGCACGAGAAACGTCATTTCCTGATGAATCTTCGGGTGTTGCCGGAGATAAGCGGCGCAATAGGCGCGAAAGGTCCCGATGTTGGTGAGATGCCTGCCGTTCAGCAGGTCGTTCATCTCAAGTTTGCGCTCGCTGTTATGCGCCTGGATTTCGGCGAGAACCCGTTCGAGGTACGGCTGGAGAAGGAGGATTTGCTTGCAGCGTTCCAGAAGCTCTTTGTCGAGGAAGCGAATCGTGCTCATGTCGATGTAGAGCGAACGTTTGATTCGTCTCCCGCCGGATTCCGTCATGCCCCTCCAGTTCTTGAAGGAGTCGGAAATCAGCATGTACGACGGGACGGTCGTGATGGTCTTGTCCCAGTTCTGCACCTTGACGGTGGTGAGCGAGACGTCGATCACGTCGCCGTCGGCCCCTTGTTTCGGCATTTCGATCCAGTCGCCGGTTTGGACCATATTGTTGACTGAAAGCTGAATGCCAGCGACGAAACCGAGAATGGCGTCTTTGAAAATCAGCATCAGGATGGCGGTCAGCGCGCCGAGTCCCGACATGAGGATCAGGGGAGATTTGCCGATAATCACGGCGACGATCAGGATCAGGCAGACCAGAACGACGATTAGTTTGATTGCCTGAACAAAGCCTTTAACGGGAATTTTCCGCGTGGCGGGAGAGCGCTCCGAGGCGGTTTGGATAACGTCAAGAAGCGAAAAAACGACGATCATTCCGGCGACGATGAGATACACGACGACGGCGGTGCTGGCCGCGCTGATGAGCGTCGGCCAGCCAGCGAGGAGAAGCGGGGTAAGTCGCTGAATGACAATCGCCGGCGCGATGTGGGAAAGTTTCGTGAAGACTTTCTTCTCCTGCAGGAGCTTAAGGCCGTCGATGCGCGAGCGTTCGATAAACGCGTGAACGAGCCGGATGATCACGCGTTTGGCGACGAAATTGGCCGCGAAGGCGACGATCCCGATGATCACGATACCGGTAATCAGCACGACGGGTGGAACTGTGTCGGCAGGGACACCGATCTTGAGAAGCCAGTCATTGTACGCATTCACGGGGCCGAACCTAGGGAGGATCGCCTGTCGGTCGATAGAAAAAGTTTCTTTGCCGTAGCGATGAAGCCGCGCCTTCATCGACTGTCGAATCTTGCGAGGCAGATTCGCT
>CAZYAN010000039.1:34831-39828 GCA_964645585.1 uncultured Opitutales bacterium | reverse complement strand
TGTCGTGTATCCTTCCGGCTTTACCTCTCCCAAACGCGTGACCGTCCCCGTATAAGCGTTCTTCTGTGGCCCCTCCTCCGGAACCTCATCCATTGAATCGACTTCCAAATGGAGTTTTCGCCAGATGGTCAGAGTCGGGGAAACCGCGCCCGGTATTGCTTCATCGAGCGGCGCATTGCCGTTTAGCACGCAGAATGGCTGTTCCTCATCGGCCGTTTGCAAGACATCGAGATAGTCCGCGAATTCGTCGAGCACGGCGGCGATACGGTAGTTGCTGCCGGGCCGCGACCCGACGCGGAACCTGACGGCCGCTTCCCCATTTTCATCAAGAGTCACAGTGATGATATCCTTCAGATTATCGGCAAATTTTCCTCCTTGAAGCGAATCGCCATTATCGTCGCCGGCACTGGGGTGCTGATCGATCACTCCTTCCAGATCGAACCACTCGGGCGTGGCGTCATCGACATCGAACGCTTTCAGGCGAACTTGCCGTCCCTCGTATCCGGGCATTTCCACCTTCACCTCCACAATGTCTCTGTAATCGCCGCCCGGCTCTTCCGCGCATGGGAAATAACGCCAGCCTTCGAGCCAGGTCAGATCCAGATCGGTGAACTCGCTGAAGTAAGCCGGAAGTTGAAAATCCTCAATCTCATTCTCCTCATCGAGCGATTCCCACGTCACGCTCATCGCCAGATTTGGATGAACGAGCTGTATCGCATCCTCGCCCACATCCGATCCGTCCGGCTCTTCCACTTTCAGTGTGATTTCTTCTTCGTCTCCGGGCTCGAACTCTTCGGTTCCGGTGACGGTGAACTCCCGCAGGCCGTCACTCTCCTCCAGAACGAGTCCGCTTTCGACGAGCGCGCCTGTCGCCTTGTCCCGCACAATGAGCTTATCTTCGTCCCATTCAAGCTCCCGTGTCAAACCGCTCACCTCCGTCGGGCGGACGATCAGCGTCGCCTTCGCCAGCGGCTCGGGAGCCTCCGCTGAATTTTTGGCTAAAACCCACGCGCCGGGATCGTTCTTTTCCTCTTCCGGCAGCGGCTCGGTCTGGCCGACCGGGATCACGTCCAGATCGATCCGGGCGACGTGGAACGGCTGGGAGTGAAACGTCGTTTCTCCCTCGAAGTGTCCGTCGAGCATGACAGTGATTGTGAGGTTTTCTCCCGGCTGATCGAAAAACGCATCGGCGCTCGAGGGGTCATGGTGCATCGTGTCAAACTCGGCGTTCCCGTGCCAGTCGCTCTGGACATCGAGGGGCGGCAGGCCCGAGGCGGGGTTGTTGTACGGCCAAAACGAGGCGCAAGGCAGCGTGACTTGGCGGATGTCACCTTGTGCGATCACTTCATCCTTGCCGATGCCGGCGATCTCGCAAGCCATCACCGTGACCTTGAGCTTGCGATCGACCGCCCCGTCATCTTGAGGAACCGAAACCGAGTCGGGGTCAGGATCGGGTATCGGTTGAACAAGCAGATTATGGACGCGAGCGCCGCTGCCCGTACTGAGAAAGCCAAGCTCCACGGACGTGGTGTGCCAGTCATGAACGCCGTCGCCTACATGTCCACCGATCTCTTTCTCGATCCTGTCGCTCTCATTAAGCGCATCCGGAGGCGCCATCGGTTCGCCGTCCAGCGTAAATTCGATCGGGCCACTAATGTTTGCCAGGTTCGAACTCCATCGAAACTCACCCCACAGACTTCGGCCCTCGGGCGTACAACGAGTGACGATGCCGGCGAAAACGGGCACGAAAGTCCAATTGGGTTCGGTGGGGTCCGAAACGGGGATCAATACTGTAACTTCATCGAAATTGCTGTTAGGGAGCCATATCTGACCAAGGTTGCTTCCGGGCTGTTCGCACTCCAGCGGATCCGGACCGTCCGGACTTACTGCGAAGAAAACATCGCGCACAATCGTCCCTCCGGGAAAAGAATACTCTACTTGTGCCTTCCGTCTTCCGGATGAATTGAACGTCGCCGCAACCTCTGGACCGTACCCCGTGACATGCCCCGACCAGTAAAAGCTTCCACCCGGTCCTCCGGTGGCTTCAGCTGTGAGAATTATTTCTTCCCCTTTCGCAACAATTGGTGAACTGACCGACGTCGTCAGCGTCGGACGTTTAACTTGCACGGTTGCGCTCACGGGTCTGCTCTCGAGGCCGTTGCGCTTGTACACGACGGTTCCGGTGTAGGAGTCGCGATCGGCCTTTGCGGTAATCGACTTTGTCTTTCCTGTGCCCGAAACATCTCCAGACCACTGGTGGGATCCGCCGGAGGGACTCTGGCCAAAGGCGGTGAAGGTAATCGTTTCGCCGGGATAAACCTCGTCGGCACTCGCAGACATCTCGACCGTCGGCTTCACGGTTACCGTCGCATCCTCGGTATAGCTTTTTCCATCGATTACAAATTCAGCCGTCGCGGTGTGGACGCCTGGGGCTGCAAAACTCATTTCCATCACCGCATTGGTTCCGGTTGCGTCACCGGTCCATTCGACGAAATCGCCTCCGCCGCACGCGATATACGCGGACAAAGTCACCGTCTCGCCCGGATGGACAACCGCTGGATGCGCGGTCACGACGATTTCGGGTTCGGTGATCACCACGGTGACTGTTTCAAACAGCTCCGTGCCTCCGCGCGAGAAGCGCACGACGCCCTGATACGTTTTGGCCTCATTGAAGACCTGCGAGACAATCGCTTCGTTGCCGGAAGCATCGCCGGTCCAGTCATAATCGCCCGAGCAGCCGGAAGCCCACGCTGAAAAAACAATCTCCTCGCCGGCGCAGGCGGTTGCGGGCGACGCGCTCGCGGTCAGCACGATCTCGCGCACTTCGACAGTAATCGTTTCTGAAATTCCGATACCGTTGATGGTGTAGGTGACGGTCGCCTCCTTCAGCCCTGGCGTGGAGAATTGTGCTTGAACGGTATCGCTGTCGCCGCTCACAGCGCCGCTCCAGGAAAATCCTCCTTCCGTTCCAGCGGTTGCTGTAAAAGTTACGGTCTCGCCGACGCAGACAATTTGCGGCGAGGCTTCAGCCGTGAGTTCAGGAAGCTCCGGTCCGTCGATCAAGAGAGATAACCAGATATCTGCCTTAGACAAAGCGCGGTTATAGACACGGACATCAGCGAGATCCCCGGTAAAGCGGTTTGTGGGTTCGTCGCTGGGGTTCGCTACGGCGCCGATGAAAAACATTCGATCGCTGCTGGCGCTGGGTTCAGTCACCCCGAGAAAATCGAGTGTGATGTCATTAACGACGGCTCCGCCGGAGACGTCGGCAAGTGCCTCCTCGACACCGTCGATGAAGATCCATCCGCGTTGCCGGTCACGATCAAACACGGCCGCAACATGGTGCCATTGACCGTCGTTGAAGTTATCGGCCGTCCGCATATAAAGCTCTTCAATTTCCCCGCCAATCGTGGCAAAAACACGTCCGTCCGCGATGCCGATGCTGTATCCGGGTTCAAAACCGTACGTTCCTTTAGAGAAAAATGTCTGCCACCCAATGGCGGTCGTCCGGAACCATGCAGTCATAGAAACCGATCTACTCCCGAAATCCAGAGAGCCGTCCGCGGGGTTGCCAACGGTCACCTCTCCAGTGCTATCGAAAGCGATACCGTAGCCGTCAAACCGCCAGTCGACGCCGGATGACGAAAGCTCACCATGGTTCATGAAAGGAGAAAAATCCTCTGCCGTCGTTCCGCTTCCACCAATCAGCGGCCAATGACCTTGCAAGCCTTCTTCAAGCGACGGCTCAATATACTCCACCGTCAGCCCCCCAAACCAAGCGTCGTGGTCCACAGGATTTTGATCGCTGAAATGGCCAACTGAGCCGATTGTCGCGACATCCCATTCCGCGTAATCTGCGTCGGTGATGGTTCGCGATAGGATGCCGTCCACATAAAAATTGATTGTACTGCCGCCGGCCATGCGTTCGATCTCGAATTTGTGCCAGCCGATCGACACATTGGGAGAACCAGGTGCGTCGAGATTGAACCAGCCGGTATTCTCGCCGTATCCGACGCGGCCCTGGTATTTGTTCAGGTTAACCGTTTCGCCGATCAGGGAGCCGGTTGAAAAGTTGAAAGCCGAAAAATTGCTGTGATATTTCCCGATCGCGAACACCTGCTCGAGATCGTCATTTCCATTTACGGAAAATCCGTCGGTTTGATACGCTCGGACCTCTCCGAACCACCGAACATCAATGCTCTCACCGTTGTCATAAATCCAGAAGACCGCGCGAGCGTGTCCGCCGACATCGGTTTGCAGGTTTTGGTACATCTTGTCCGTTGAGGAGGAAATCTTGGCCGCATAATCGCTGCCCGGTCTGGTGTGATTCCCGGAAATGGTGAGGCTGGTCGAGCCGGGTACATGCGTCCAGTTTTCGAGATCACCCGACGAAAAGTCGTCGTGGAAGACTTGGTTTCCATTCACTCGAAGAGCGGCGGGCTTTGTCTCAAACTCTATGCCATTGAGAGAGAGCAATACTGTATAGGCGCCTTCATCGCCGCGGTTCGCGGCGTCGATTGTCAGTGTCGATGTATTCACGCCGGATATGCGCGCGCCGCCGATGAGGGGAACACCGTTTCTCCGCCATTGAAAACTCAGGCCCGGGGGGCTGTGAACATCGACGGTAAAATTCGCCGCGGTACCCGGGTCCACTGTCGAATGCGACGGTTCACCCGACACAACGGCAAGATAGAATGGGTCGCTCGTCACGCTGCCGACACCGTTCGAGACCACGACCCGATACTCGCCCGCGTCCTCGGTCCCAAGATCGTTCAGACCGATCGATGACGATTCCGCTCCGGATATTTCCTCGTCGTTCAAAAACCATTGGTAACTTTCGACATTTCCTGTCGCGGCAACACTAAAGCCATAGTGGCCGCCTGCGCGTCGAATCCCGGAGGCAGTTTGGAACTCGATAACCGGAACTTCTGAATACTCGGCGCGGACTTCATCGAACCAAACGCTTCCGCTCGAACTTCCGATTCCCGTTCCGATTG
>CAZYAN010000039.1:23014-34731 GCA_964645585.1 uncultured Opitutales bacterium | reverse complement strand
TTGCCGGTTCCCGATCCAAAAGAGACGCCGTAATGTCCGATGGCGAAAATCTGCTGAAAGCCGGTCCGGGCCTCGCCGAACCAGCGGGTCTGGCTCCCCATGTCATCATAAATCCAAAACGTAAAGGATGCCGCGCCTTCGACACCGCTTCCCAAATCGCGGTACATCTTCTGGCTCGAATTGTTCAGTGCCGCGCTGTACGAACCCCGAGGCGTGCGGTTCTCGCCCGTCGAGACCGTCAGCGCCGAGCCGGTGGACCATTCCGTCCAGTTGGAAAGGTCGCCCGACTCAAAATCATCGTGAAAAACGGTAGCGCCAGCAGGATCGAATTCGAATCCGGTTTGCAATAAAAAGCGTTCAATATTCGAGAGGTTTTCCTGATACGGATCGTCGTCGCGAATATCTCCCGTCAGCGAAAATTCGTGCAATTCCTTCCACCAGTCCGTGATTCCGTCGCGAGATTGATTTTCCCACATGACGGGAACCGGCGAGGCGTAGAAGTCGTCTAGAACGACGTCCATCTCGGGATTCCCGTGGAGCGCGAATTTTGAAAAGTGTGTCACGTCATCGAACAGCAGTCCGTAATCGTGACCCGCGAGGATGCCGTCGACGTAGAGATCGAACGTCGCTCTTACATAATCGAGCCGGACGGTCACCACGACCCAGGAAAGCAGGTTTCCATTGGAATCGACCGGCGCGGTCGCGTTGCTCGGCACCCATTCTCCCGATCCTGCTCCGTCGCCGGCGAAAACATAAAATCGCGCGAGGTTTTCCTCTTTAACAAGCGCCACGTAAAACGCGTCGGGCGACGAGGCTTCAGGCGCGTTCGACGGCGGCTCGCCGGCACCGCCGCTGACGCTGAAATCCAGGAAAACAACCGATTCAGAGGAGAATTCAGTGAAATTCCGAGAGATCCGGGCGCGGGGCGATCCGGATTGCAGAATGACAGTGTGATCATCGGGTCCGTTCGCCGTGACTGATGCGGTTCCCTGCTCGACGGCCCATCCATCCTGGGTATTTAAATCGCCCGGTGTAAATCCCTCCGATGCGGCGAAGTTCGTGCTGTAGAGTGGAAAGTCCTTCCGGCTTTCGATCAGCAAGTCATCGTAATAGACGCCGGTTTGCGAGGCGCCCGCTCCGAAGCCCAGCCGCACGGCGCCGAGCTCGCCGCCGGCCCAATCGACAACAGTGTCAAGATCGCCGTCAAAATGAATTTCCGCCGTGTCACTGAAAACAATGATCTCGATCACATGCCAACCGGCGGACCGCTGGGTCTGCAGATCGAACCAATTGAAACCGTGGACAGAGCCAAATACTCGCGCGTTGTAATGATCCGTCGCCAGCGCTGGATCATGATTATAAAGGCCCACCTCGATCAGTCGGCCGTCGTGAATGGACGCTCCGCCCCACAGCCCCACGTAGTCGCGCCCTGGAACATTGACTTGATAATCGTCATAAAATTCAACGCGCAAATACAGAGGATCCTCATCGGTGGGCGTCACCGGTCCGAACGCTCGATGGCGCCGATCGCCTTTCGAATAGAGGACGGCATTCCCGCTGTCATCGGGAGCGTCCGCCAAATAGGTCGTCGCATTCCCGACCTTCGGCCAGACCGCATCCAGGGCCGCGTCGTCAGCGTAGCTTTCGAAATCTTCTTCGAGAAGAAGCGTGGATGCACCGGACGAAGCGAGGGTCGCGATCAGAAAAATTGAGGCGGCTAGGAGCAGGATGTAGTTGGGTCGGTTCATGGATTTGGTATGAGCGGCCGCGCGCGGCCGACGCGAGGCGGGAGGAAAGCATCCTCAAAGCTAAAGGGGTTGAGAAGGCGACGCTCCAGGGTTTGGGTGAAAAAGGTTCTGCTGCGGCAGCATTGGGCCGTACAGGCGAATGTCAAGGGCAATTGACTGAACAAGGCCGACACGTGTCCTGGACTCAATTACCTTCAAGCATCACATTGGTGAGGTCGGCGGTGGATGGCGTAGCCCGCCGGCTTCTCAAGGGCCAGCTTATTGGTATGCTATCGAAGCTGGCGGGGGATTTTCAGATTGGTTTCCAGAACTCTTGCCTATTGGTTGGCGGCGAGTTCGGGGGAGGGGGGATTCTTTGCGAAGTACTTTTCGAAGATTTCTCGGGCGACTGGGGCGGCTGTTGTGCCGCCGGCGTAATTATCGAGGAGGTCGGTCCCTTCGATTAAGACCGTGACCGCGATTTCGGGTTTTTCGATCGGGGCGTAGCCGATAAACCACGCCAGGTGCAGGGTGCCGCCGCGGGCGCGCACCTGGGCGGTTCCGGTTTTTCCGGCGACGGCGACATTGTCCATTCGCGCGTAGCGGGCGGTTCCGGTTTCGACCGCCGCGGCCATGCCGGAGCGGATTTCCTCCATCGCCGCAGCGGACAGGCCGATCGGTTCGCTTGTTTGCAGGTAGCCGGCCGAGCGGCGGATCAGGGTCGGTTTCGTGCGGGTTTCGCCGCGGGCGAGCGACGCGGTAAAAGCGGTCAGTTGCAGCGGCGTGACCTGCAAAAAGCCTTGTCCGATCGAGACGTTGGCGGTGTCGCCCGGGAACCAGGCTTGTCCATGGACCCGCTGTTTGTAGTCGCGATCGGGAACGATCATTCGCCCGGTTTCGGACGGGAGTTCGATGCCGGTTTTTTCGTGAAAACCAAAGCGGCGGGCCTCCGCGGCGATCGCGTCGATCGTCGCCTCTTGGGAATGTTCGTAGAAGAAGACGTTGCAACTGACGCGAAGCGCTTCTGCGAGATCGACGAGACCGTGACCGGCCCGGTTGTGACAGGGAAACGATGCCCGCCCGACCTGGTAGCGTCCGGAACAGTAGGAGGTTGTCTCTGGAGTGATCGCCCCGGCCCGGAGCGCGGCCATCGCCGTGACGATCTTGAACGTTGATCCTGGCGGATAAACGCCTTGCACGGCGCGGTTGAGCCAGCCGCCGCTCTCCTCAATCTCCTGGAAAACGCTGGTCGGGATGTATGGCGTCAGGTCATTCAGATCGTAATCCGGCTTGCTCGCGAGGGCGAGGACTTCGCCGCTTTGCACATCCATCGCGATCGCGGCCCCGGTGCGCGCGCCGATCGCGCGCTGCGCGACCTTTTGCAGGTCGACGTCGATACTGATCATCAGATCCTTGCCCTTGATCGGCGGCTGTTGTTCGACCGGTTTGCCGTAGCGGAATCCGCTTGGGTCGACGATCCAGATCTCGCTGCCGGTCCGCCCTTGGAGGTGCTGGTTGTAAAACCGCTCGAGTCCGGTTCGACCGACGCTTCCGCGGATGTTAAACGTCATCAGGTTCTCGCCCGGCAATCCGCGCTCAGGAAGCTCATCGGTCGAGGAGACGTAGCCGAGCACGTGAGCCGCGGCGAAATCGTGCGGGTAGTAGCGGGCGCTTGAGGTGTGAAGCTGGATTTTTGACTCGCGAGGAATCTGTTCGATGATTTTGGCGAATTCGCCGGAACTGAGATCGCTGACCAGCGGATAGGGGAGGAGCAGCCTTTGGTGGTAATGCTTGTCGAGGTCGATCGGGTCGACCCGGTGATTTTGCCCCGTGGCTTCGTTGATCTTGTCGAGGTAGCGCTGCACGACGCCGGCCCGCGCTTCGAGTTCGGTTTCAGAGCAAGCGCGGCACGGAGCACGCTCATTTTCTTCGATGCCCGCTTCGCGGTAGTCACGGACGAGTTTGATGTATTCGAGGCGAAATTCCTGCCGCAATTCGGCGAGGTAAATGACCGCGGAAAAGCGGGGCCGGTTGCCGACGAGGAGGCGGCGCTCGCGGTCGAAAATGTTTCCTCGCGGACCGGGGATCAGGACCCGCCGCTGGTTTTGCTGTTTTTCTTTTTCGCTGTAGGTCGCGCTGTGAAAAAGCTGGAGGCGCGCGAGCCCGCCGAGAAGGAGCAGCACGATCGCCGCGACCATCAGATAAAACACGCGCAGGCGCGGGTCGTAGTTTTTATGACTTTCGACGACGCTCATTGAGCCTCCCGCTGTTCAGCGTCGAGGTCGATGCCGATGAACGCAAGCATCGATTTTTGAAGCGAAAGGTACCAAGGAGTCATTGCCGCCACGATGGCGAGGGAGAACAGCCCGTCGATCGCGGCGCGCTGCCAGAAGATGCCGGGAAGGGGAGCTTCCGGGGCCGCGTAAATGGTGCAGACCGTCATCATGACGGCGTTGACGCCGATGGCGACCAGGACGCCGGACCGCACATTTTCGCGGGCAAAATGTCCTCGAATACTGAATACGACCGCATGACAGGCGACGACCAGCAGAAAAGTGTGGCCGAAAGGGAACGGGTCGAGCGAATCGAGCACCAGGCCGGTCAGTCCGTTGGCGAGCAAACCTTGCCGGAGGCTCATGCGCAGGATGCCAAACGTCAGCAGCGCGCCTCCGAGGTAGATGTACACCGAAAGCGGGGAGAGATAATGATTCAGCTCGGCGGTCAGCAAAATTATCAGCAGATTCGCCAGAACAACGAGGATCGACCGCGGATCCCAGGTCATGTTATGAGTCTCCTTCCTGCAGCGGGAGCAAGACCGCCACTTCCTTCAGTGTGTTCAAACGGCTGTCGAGAATGACTTCGCCGGATTGAAAAAGTCCGTCGGGACTGACCGCGAGCGCGCGGACTTCGCCAATTAGCACGCCCGCCGGAAAAACACCGCCTTGGCCGGAAGTCAGCAGCCGTTTCGGTTCCGTCGGGCTCGCGGCGATGTCGGGGGGAACAAACTCGACGGTTCCGCGGGGGGCGCGCAGCGACGGGTTGATCCCGCCGCGATAGCTGACGGGGCGTTCGTCGCCTTCTATCCTGGCGGCGAGGCGGACCTGGTTGCTGGAGACCAGATCGACAATCGCCGTGTTCGCGTAGACCTCGCGCACGCGCCCGACAACACCGCCGCTGAAGAGCACAGCTTGCCCGATTCGAATACCGTCGGCGGACCCTTTGCGGATAACGATCTGCTGCCACCAGGCATTGATGTCGCGCCGCGCGACGCGCGCGACCTCGTAGCGGTGGCCGGGAATGGACGGAAGATTGAGGATCTGCTCGAGGCGCGCGATCTCCTCGCGGAGAAGGTCGTTTTGATGGAGACGCGCTTCATAGGCGGCGTTGAGGCGGGCGAGGTCGCGGATGCCTTCAATCAGTTCGGTTTTGCTTCGCGCGCGGAGTGCCCAGTAGTCCTGCACGTCGCGCAGGTAGGACGCGGCGAGCATCGACGGGGCCTGCATCTCAAAAAAACTGTATTGGAGCCACGATTTGATAATTCCCGGCAAGACGAGCCAAGTGAGCAAAATCATGCCCAAGACGGTGAACGGTCTGGCCTGGACAAAACGTTGCTTGGCCAAAGGGAATTACGTTTTTGGATAATGAGAGACGTGCTCCAGGACGAACGAGAGATCTTCAAGAACGAGCCCGGTGCCGTTCGCGACCGCGCTGAGCGGATCGTCGGCAATGATGACCGGCAGGCCGGTGGCGTCGCTGAGCAGGCGGTCGATGTTGCGCACGAGGGCGCCGCCGCCAGCGAGGACGAAACCGCGGTCGACGAGGTCGGCGGACAGCTCCGGCGGGCAGCGTTCGAGGGCGTTGCGCACCAGTTCGACGAGAGCATTCACGGTGTCCGCAAGCGCTTCGCGGATCTCCTGGGAGGTGATATGGAGCGTTTTTGGCAGACCGGCGACGGAATCGCGTCCTTTGACTTCGAGGGTCAGTTCCTCTTCGAGTTCCGCCGCGGAACCGATGCGGATCTTGATTTCCTCCGCGGTGCGTTCGCCGATCAGGAGGTTGTACGCCCGCTTCATGTAATTCATGATCGCCGAATCGATTTCGTCGCCGCCGACCCGGATGCTTTTGGAAAATACGACGCCCGAGAGGGAAACGATGGCGACCTCCGTTGTGCCGCCTCCGATATCGACGATCATGTTGGCGGCCGGTTCGTCGACCGGAAGTCCGACGCCGATCGCGGCGGCCATCGGTTCTTCAAGGAGGAGAACCTCTCGCGCGCCGGCGTGGATGGCGGATTCGCGCACCGCGCGCTTTTCGACTTCGGTGATGCCGGAAGGAATCGCGACGACAACCCGCGGCGGCACCACCATGTTGCTGTTCACCTTCTTGATGAAGTAGCGCAGCATCGCCTCGGTGATGTCGAAATCGGCGATGACACCGTCCTTCATCGGGCGGATCGCCTGGATATTTCCCGGAGTTCGGCCGAGCATCCGTTTCGCGTCGGAACCGACAGCGACGACCTTCCGCGTTTGAGCGTTGATGGCGACGACACTTGGTTCACGCAGGACGATGCCCTTCCCCTTGGCGTAGACAAGCGTGTTGGCTGTGCCGAGGTCGATACCGATGTCGTTGGAGAAAACGCCAAAAAATTTGCCTGCCATACCAGTGAAGGGTGAGGATGCGTCGATTCCGGGGCAAGCATTCGCTGGAACCCCGTTTTGTCAAAACGAATCTGCCTCGCCCGCGGCGGGACTGGCGCGCCTGAACGGACGCCGGCGCAGGCGGCACCAGTCGCGGGGAATTCCGGCCGGGCGAAACAGATTGGCGAAGTTTCGCTGCTTCCGGATTTCGGAGTTTCCGCTACTCGCTTCCCGAGCCGAAACGGCGGTTCCAGTCGTATTCGCGATTCGTCACGACATCTTCGATACGCTGGACACGGCGGTCAAGGCGCTCGAACGTGCGTTTCAGGCGATTGAGCGCCATCGCGCGGGAGCTGGTGTAGGAGTCATAAAATTCCCGCTCCTCCTCGGCCCGGAACGGACTTGTCGGCGCTGGTTTCATCAGAATCGCCGCGAGCAGATACAAGAGGATAGCGGGCCAGAAGCCGCTCAGGAACGCGAGAACGATCAGCGCGAGGCGAAGTGCGCCGGCGGAAATCTGGCGCGATTCCTGGAGACCGCGGCAGACCCCGAAGATCCAGCCGTTTCGTGAGCGGTAGAGGCCGCCGTAGGTTTCACTGGTTTTTTGCATGATCTTTTTCGGACGAATTTTGTTCGAGCAATAAGGTTTCGAGAGCTTCGATTCGCTGTTCCATGCGGTTCATCCCGCGGTGGAGATCCTGGATCAGCGCGGCTTCCTCGGCGCTCGCGGCATTCCCGCGGTCGCCCTTCAGGATCCTCAGCGCGATGAGGAAAAAGACGCCGACCATCGCCATGAGCGGAATGGCCACAAGGAGAAACAATGCGAAGAATGATATCGACATCAGGATTGTGGATTTTGGGTATAGTGGCGGCGAAGGGATCGTCTGGTTCTGATCGAAAAGGTGATCAAATCCGCGCGGCGCGCAACTTTCGACCTTACGCTTTCTCCTCCTGGTTTTTTCGCTTCAACGCGGCGAGCTCCTTCTCGATCTCCTCGTCAGTTTCAAGGCTGGCGAACTCCTCTTCGAGCGAGCGTGCCGCCGCTTTTTCGGCGCGGCCGTAGTTGATCAAGTCCGCCTCGGCCTCCATCCGGTCGATCCGGTTCTCGAACTTATCGAAACGAACAAAGGCGTCGGAAGTTTCGAATTTGCGGATGCCGTTCTGGGCGCGTTTCTTGCGCCGCGCGTGAACATGGCGCTGGACCAGAAGACGCTGCTTTTCGCGGGCGCCTTCCAGTTTCTCCTCCAGCTGGACGATCTCGGACTGGTATTGTTCGATCAGTCCAGTCAGCTCGGCCGCCTCGGTTTCAAGCTGGGCTGCCCGGTCGAGGTAGCGCCGCTTTTGGACTAGCGCTTCGCGGGCGAGATCTTCACGTCCCTTGCTGACCGCCAGCTCGGCTTTTCCAGACCAGCGGCCGGCGAGACCGCGAGCCTCTCCCGCTGCGCGTTCGCGGCGTTTGCGCTCGGCCATGACCGAGGCGCACGAGGCTTTGATTTCGACCAGCGTGTCCTCCATCTCCTGGATCATCAACTTGATCAGCTTTTCCGGATCCTCGGCCTTCTCGAGCATCGCGTTGATGTTCGAACTGATGATGTCGCGAAAACGGGTGAAGATTCCCATAGCAATTCCTTGGTGTTGTTGTCGTGAATGTTCCGTTGGCTGATCGCTCGTAAAAGAAAAAAACGTGCCAGTTTATCGAAATTTTGTAACAGCTGCTTTACCAACTTCTTAAGCGAATCGCACAGAAAATGCGAGTTGGTTCATTTGGCTATACAGTAGCGGAAAAGTGAATAAAGTAGCAAAAATGACCCTATTTCGACACGCTGTTCCATCGGGGGGAGATCGCGAAGCGCTGGGAGAATCGGAAGCGTTTTTGGCGTTTCAGGAACATCTGTCGCGCGTGGCGCAGGTTGACCGTCCGGTGTTGCTGCTGGGCGAGCGGGGAACCGGAAAGGAGCTGGCGGCCGCGCGCCTGCATTATCTTTCGAAACGGTGGGAAGGTCCGCTCGTCGCGCTGAATTGCGCTGCTCTCTCTCCAAGCGTCTTAGAGTCGGAGCTTTTCGGGCATGAAGCCGGTGCTTTCACCGGGGCGACGGGACGCCGGGCCGGACGATTCGAAGCGGCGAGCGGCGGGACGCTCTTCCTCGACGAAATCGGCCAGCTTCCGATGGCGGTTCAGGAGAAAATTCTGCGGACGGTCGAATACAAGGCGTTTGAACGGGTGGGGAGCTCGGAGACGGTCGAAGTCGATGTTCGGATCATCAGCGCGACTAATGCCAACCTGCCGGCGCTCGCGGCCGCCGGGAAGTTCAAGCAGGATCTGCTCGACCGATTGGCGTTTGAGGTAATTCATCTGCCGCCTCTACGCGAGCGGGGTGATGACATCCTCCTGCTGGCAATCCATTTCGCGGCCAGGATGGCTCACGAACTCGGGTGGAAGGAGATTCCGGAATTTTCGCGGCAGGCTCAGCGGAAGTTGCGCGAGCACCCGTGGCCGGGGAACGTGCGCGAGTTAAAGAACGTGGTGGAGCGAAGCGTCTGCCGCGCGATTGGCCGTATTATTGAACGGATTGATTTTGATCCGTTCGCTTCGCCCTTTGAGGGGAGAGAGGCGCCGGCGCCGGCCGCGGACGGCGGCGCGAGCCTTCCTGATGAAGCGGATATATCGAGCGATCGAATACAGGTTCCCCCCGCGCGCGACTTCGACGCGGCCGTGAGCCGCTTGGAGGCCGATCTTCTGCGTCGTGCTCTCGTTGAGGCGCGTTTCAACCAGCGGAAGGCCGCCGCCGCCCTCGGCATGAGCTACCACCAGTTTCGCGGAAAATATCGAAAGTATCGTGATCAAATCGGGGCGTAGGGCAAGCCTCCGAGCTTGCGGCTCCCGGGCGGCTGGCAGTTGAACACGACTCACGGGAGCCAGCCGTTGAGGAGCTGCATGAGGTGACGGACTTTTTCTGGATGCTTTTTCGCGAGGTTTTCTGTTTCGTGCGGATCGCCAGCAAGGTGGTAAAGTTCGACGCCTCGATGTTTGTCTGTGACGCGGTTGATGAAGGATTCCGGGGGGAGGGCGGGGTTGGGCGCGATCAGTTTCCAATCTCCCTCGATGACCCAGCGATAAAAAAGTCCGTTTAGCGGCTCATCGATGGGGCCCGGCATATCATGCGCGTGAATTTCGCCGAATATGGCGTTGCGCGCCTGGAGGGCCTGGCGATCGAACAGGCTGATTCCCGGCACGTTTTCGGGCGGATCCAGTCGGGCCGCCTGAAGGATGGTCGGCATCAGGTCGATGCTGCTGGCGAGCGTGCGATCGTCACGGACCGGTTTCGCCTTTCCGGGCCATCGGACCAAAATCGGCGTGCGAATGCCGCCTTCGTGCGGGCTTCGCTTCGATCGGGGAGCGTAGCCGCCGCGCGGCCAGCCCGCGGGCAGCTCCGTATCGGGGGTCGCCTGAATCCAGCCGTTATCGGCAACGAAAAGAACGAGCGTGTTTTCCGCAACGCCGGCTTGCTTCAGATAATCAAGCAGGGCGCCGCAGGTTTCATCGAACCATTCGACCATAGCGTAATACTTGGCCAGCTCGATTGGCCGGTCGCCGTTCACATAGTTGGCCAAAATACGATCAGGCGGATTATGCGGCGTATGCGGGAGGATGGGGGCGTACCACAGGAAAAAAGGGCGGTTTTCATTAACCGCATGATCGATAAACTCGAAAATCGGCCCCATGCCTTGCCGTCCGATCTTCAAGCCGTCATCGCCGTGTCGTCCTCCGCGTTCTCGCTCGCCATGGGTCATGCCATGGGTGAACCCGCCGGTGCGGAAGTCGCTTTCCCACCATTTGCCAGACTGGTGCGACAGATACCCGGCCTCGCCGAGGATCCGTGCGATCGTCGGCAATTCCGCCATACGCGCAACATACGGTTCATTTGCCGCAAAACGTTCCGGGCTCCGCGACCAGCGACCGTTCGCATATCCATCCGGCGGGGCGGGATCATTTCCTGTGATCTGGTGCTGATGCGGATAAAGACCAGTCGCGATCGTGGCGAGAGAAGGCCGGCAGAGGCTCGCGGGAACGTAGCCGCGGGTGAACACGAGGCTCTGTTCGGCTAATGCGTCAATATGCGGAGTCCGAATCGTTGGGTGCCCCATGAACCCGTAATCCGTCCAGGCGTGATCATCCGAAATAATGAGCACAACATTCGGCCGGAGCGAAGCAGGTTCGGCCGCCGGCAGTGAAGCGACAAGCCCAAGCAGCCCGAAGAGGAGGGCAACCGGACAGAGAAGACATTTCACGGGAATGACAATTTACGCCAGGTTTGACGGAATCAAGCGGAACCGTTGGCCTCCGACGAATCATTATTGTGGAATGTCGCCGCTTCTTCGCTACACTGGCGTTTTTTTCAGGGATGAAGAAAGAGGATGTCATTGAGGCGCTTCTGGCAAGCTTGGAGCGGGAGTTGCGGGACGCGATCGCCGCGTCGCGGGATGCGGCCGACTATGCGACCGATGAAGAGGCGCGGGCCGAGTCGAAGTGGGACACCCAAGGACTCGAGGCCTCGTATCTCGCCGCCGGCCAGGCAGACAAAGCGAGACAGCTTGGAGAGGGAATCGATCTGCTGCGGGCCAGCCGGAGTCGTCTGCTGGAACCGCAAGTGGACGTTGGAGTCGGGGCGCTCGTGACCTGCGATCTCGGCGGAACGAACGAGATTTTCTTTATCGCTCCGGCGGGGGGCGGCCACGTGTTCGCCGTGGACGGGCGTGAAGTCACCGTCGTGACGCTCGAGTCGCCGATCGCGAGCCGGTTGCTTGCAAGGCGGGCGGGAGAAAGTTTTTCGCTTCCGACCGGCGTGTCTGGTTCAATCGTGCGGATCGATTGACGCGTGGAAGGTTGGTTCTGTCAGCCGGCGAAGCGGAACTCGAGGACCAGTTTGTCCATACCCGGTTTCAGGAGTGCTTTGGTCTCTTCCATCATCCGGTGACAGAAATCGGCCAGCTCGTTCTCCGCGATTTGGCAAGGGAAGCTTTCGAGCACCTTCGATGAGCCGTCGGTTGCGACGATTTCGATTTCCCGCTCCAGCCAGGCCTTTACCCAGATCAGATCATCGAGCATGCGCGGCGGCAGTTTGCGATACAGGTTGAAGTAGCAAAGCATGCAGGCACCCGGCCGCTCCCTGCGCGGGAGCTGCGTCAGAATATCGAGGACATCGTCAATCGAACTCCGGCACGCGGTTGCGATTCGTTTCAAAGCTTCCTCGGCTTCACGCTGAACTGGATCTGCTTGCATGTTACTTATCAAGACTGAGTCTCAATAAGTTTGTTCGATCCGGCCGGATGGCAAATAAAAAAAAGGCGACGA
>CAZYAN010000039.1:17557-22914 GCA_964645585.1 uncultured Opitutales bacterium | reverse complement strand
GACGACGCTCTTCCATGCTGCCCGCGGACGCGCATCCTAGCTGCCGGCGTGAGCCAGGCGTCAGCCGGTGCGGCGCTCAGCGCGGTTCAAAATCGCCGCACCAGTCTTCGGCTTTCGTAACGGGAAAGGTCGATTCATATTCTACCTTGTCGTCGACTTTGAAAACGACGGTTTGCGGTGCATGGCGCCGGCATTCTCCCTTGGTCGAATCTTGGGTGTGCCAGTAAACGCATTTCCCGCACGCGGCTGTTTTGGTCGATGTTCCGATCATGATTGTCTCCTGATTGTTTGGTTCTGCTTTTGACTCCAAAAGCTTATCGCGACGGCAGCCGTCCGGCAAGCTTTGTGTGCTTCATTTAAGGGCCGGCAAAAATCGGCTCGGCCTCTTGCGGCACGAGTCAGGCCAGTGTACGCTTTTCGGTTAAACCAGTGTGCTCGCCACACTTCCTCGCATGTCAAGCAGGGGAGGCAGGGAGCACACCAAATGAGGCGGAAGATGGCTTATGAAATACCCTCTTATCTGGTTGCTTCCCGGTGCCGGACTGCTCTTGGCGCCTGTGTTATGGCTCGAAGCCGCGCCGCCTGCCGAGCCGACGGCGTCGGAACCTTCGGGCCGGCTTTATGAAGGTTTCGGCAATTATCAACGACCTGTCCGCACGGATTCTCCGGAGGCGCAGCGGTGGTTCGACCAAGGGATCCAGTTGCTTTATGGATTCAATCATGATGAGGCGATCCGGTCGTTCCAGCAGGCGGCGGAAGCGGATCCGGATTGCCCGATGGCCTGGTGGGGAATTTCGTACGCGCACGGATTGCACATCAACAACCCGCGGATGAGCGAACAGCAGTCGCGCGGCGGTTACCTGGCGGCGATCGAAGCGGAAAAGCGACTCGACAATGCCTCGCCACCCGAACAGGCGCTCATTCGGGCTGTGCGGAAACGCTACGCTTGGCCGCCGCCGGACGATCGGCGGCCGCTCGATGAGGCGTATGCGGAGGCAATGGAGCAGGCGTGGGCGGAATTTCCCGGTGATACGGACATCGGGGCGCTGTTCGCCGAAGCGCTGATGAATCTGCAGCCGTGGGATTTGTGGACGCATGAAGGCGAGCCGAAAGGGCGAACAGAGGATATTGTTGCCGCCCTCGAACGCGTGATGGAACTCGATCCGAACCATCCCGGCGCCAACCATTTTTATATTCATGCGGTCGAGGCGTCGCCGCGGCCTGAACGCGCACTCGAGGCGGCCGAACGGCTCGGCCGGCTCGTGCCGGGAGCGGGCCACCTGGTTCACATGCCTTCGCATATCTATATCCGCACCGGACGGTATGGGGACGCGGCCGAAGCGAATGAGCGGGCGATCGCGGCGGATGAAGCCTATTTTGCGGTCGCGCCGGAACCGGATTTTTATTCGCTCTACTTCGTTCACAATCTCCACTTCCTCGCCTATGCCGCGATGATGGACGCGCGGTATGAGACCGCGATCGCAGCCGCCCGGCGGCTGGAGTCGGATGTGCCCGATGAATTTGTCAGGGAGTTCGTGACGCTGGCGGACGGGCTGCTGCCGACCACTCAGCACGTGATGATTCGTTTTGGAAAATGGGAAGACATTCTGAACGAGCCCGACTATCCGGAGTTTCGGCTCCTCAGCCGGGCGATTCGCCTGTATGCGCGCGGCGTTGCTCAGGCGGCACTGAATCGGCCCGCGGAGGCGCGGCAGGAACTTGCGGCATTCGACGAACTCGTCGCGCAAGTCACGGATGAATGGATGGTCATGCAGAACAAAGCGCTCGATGTGCTTCCGATTGCCCGCGACATGCTTGTCGGTGAAATTCTGTATCGAGAAGGTGAATACGATAAAGCCTTTGCGTCGCTGCGGGAAGCGATTCGCCGGGAAGAGCGTTTACAGTATGATGAACCGCCGGCTTGGATGCAGCCGGTCCGCCATTCTCTCGGCGCGTTGCTGATGGCGTCCGGGCGTGCGGAAGAGGCGGAGGAGGTTTACCGTCAGGACCTCGAGCGACAGCCAAACAATGGCTGGGCTCTGCTCGGCCTGCGGGAATCCCTTCTGGCCCAGCATCGTCATGCGGAAGCGGATGAGGCAGACAGGCAGCTGCAGGTTGTGTGGACCCGTGCCGACGTGCGGCCCACTTCATCCTGCTATTGTCAGCCGGGCGGGAACTGATCCTGGAGCGGCGGCGGGCGCGGACCGTTTGGGTCAGCGCCGCTTTTCCCAAATCTGCCAGCGCTCCATGCCGTCGAATATCGGGAGGGGGTCGCGGCTCGGAATGCTTGTCTTACGATCAAAATATTCCGAAAACGCGGTCGTTTCCCGCGCCGGATCCATCGGGTAGGGCGGCGGATCCGGTTCGTGCCCGTAAAGAAAATAGCCAAAGAGCCATCCGCCCGGCTTCAGCAGCTCGCGTATCCTCTCCAGATAACGGTCTCGCAGGGCTGGATCGAGAGCGCAGAGAAAAGTCCGCTCATAGATCGCGTCGAACGCGTTTTTGCCGAGGTCGGCCGCGAAGAAATCCGCTTGAAAGATCGCTTGGGCGCGATCGTCTCCGATCCGTTTCCTGGCCAGTTGAACGGCTGTTTCGCTGAGGTCGATGGCGACGACATCGTTACCGGCATCCAGGAGAGCCCGCCCATCATGCCCGGACCCGCATCCGGGGACCAGCACACGGCCGATCGGTCCCTTTTCGCTGAGAAACGCGCGCAGGTCGGATGGCGTTCCCCCAAAATCCCAAGGTGTGTCTCCCGAGCGGTAGCGCTCGTCCCACGCAATTGGTTCCTCGCTCATAAAGAAAGTCTGACAAAGCAACGGTCATTTGTCATCTGTCATTGCTTATTTGTCATTCGGGACGCGGCGGGAGTTTGACCGGGGCGCGGGAAAGGGCGAAGGTTCAATCATGGCGAGGGAAGAAAACTTGCAATCGCCCTGCTTGGTCGCGGCATGGCCGGGCATGGGAGCGGTCGGCATCAGTGCCACGTATTATCTTATGGCGAAGCTCGGCATGCACCTGATGGCAGAGTTTCCCGCGCGGGAGTTTTTTGAGAGGGAAAGCGTCGAGGTGAAGAACGGTTTGCTCCGTTTGGGCCGGCTGCCGCGGAGCCGGCTGTTCCTGTGGCGTGACCCGGCAGGCGAGCAGGATTTAATCGTCTTTATCGGCGAAGCGCAGCCGCCTTCCAAGGGGGACGCGTTTTGCCGGAAGCTGATCGAATACGTGCGAAAACTGGGTGTCGAGCAGGTCTTCACGTTTGCCGCGATGGCAACTCAGATGCGGCCGCGGGACGAATCGCGGGTGTTTGGAGCGGCGATTGAGGAGGAGACCCTGGGGGAATTTGAGCGGCTGGAACTGGAGATCCTTCAAGAAGGGGCGATCAGCGGCATGAACGGAATTCTTCTCGGGGTGGCCGCGGAATTCGGGATGCGCGGCGGCTGTTTTTTGGGCGAAATGCCGCACCTGTTCCCGCAGTTTCCGTTTCCGAAAGCATCGCTGGCGGTCTTAAACGCCTTTTGCGCGATGGCCGGCTGCGTGCTTGATCTGTCCGAACTCGAGGAGCAGGCGAAGAGCATGGAAGCCCGGCTGGATGAGGTGTTAAAGAAGGTGGAAAAATCGGTGCAGTCGCCGGAGGCGGCCGCGCCGTTGGAATTTCCCGAACCGGCCGAGACGGATTCGGACGACGAAAAGGGCATCAGCCCCTCCGACCGGCAGCGGATCGAAGCGCTCTTCCAGCGCGCTGAAAAGGATCGCTCACAAGCGTACCAATTGAAGCAGGAGCTGGACCGGCTGAAGTTGTTTCATGAATACGAGGACCGCTTTCTCGACCTGTTTCGCGAACCGCAATAAGACGGGGCCCAACAAGGTGGCTGCGCTGGATTAGGAGTAACTTCACGAATTTGCTGCAAGGAAGTCCGGATCCGGAGGCGCGGAATATTCAAAGTGACTCACACCGGGCGGCAGTGACCCTGCCAGATGGGTCTGCGCTACCAGGCCGAATTCGATACTCTGCAAGTCAACGGCAAAGGTAGGTCCGCGGTGCGCGAAATTCCCGCCAACACTCAACGAGCTGAGCGTTTGCGGAAAAAAACGGAACTTGTACTGGTGCATCCGGTTGGGCCGGCTCTTGCGTTCTCCAGCACGCGGCGAGCCTGCATGAGTCAGCGGCTTTCGAGGCTGGTGACGGACAGGCTTTCCGACGGATCGGGCGGTGCGTAAAGAACGAGTGTTCGACCATCGGTGAACTCGATACGAACACGCGATCCGCCAACGCGTTCCCAGCCTTTTAAGCGAGACTCCTGACCGCGGTCCAGCGGAAGCAAGAGCGTGAGGAATGACGTGGCGCCTGTGCCGGATTTGAGATGCTGGACGGTGGTTGCAGGTTGTGGGCTTTTCGGATTGCCGGCGTTCCAGCCGAGAATTTCCGGCTCCCGTTGCGCGCTTGTCCGGCGAAGGTTCAGTCCGTCCGTGGCGAGCGGAATGATCTCGAGATTCGGCTGATCCGCGTCTCGCGTGGCGACCGCGAAAGCGTCGCCGGTTTGGACGTTTGTCGAATCGAGATGCCAGCGAACTTCATACTGATGACTTTTGCCGTCGAGCGGCACCAGCGTGTCCGCTACGATGAAAATGTCGGGCTTCCAGAAAAGCACCCGGCGATGGTGTTCGGCCGGCCGCGCCCAGCCTTGACGAAAATTGCTTCCGTCTGAATAGGGATAGGCGTCGCTCGACCCAGGCAGCCCGTAGGCGCCTTGATAGGATCCGGCGGCGAAATCGTAGTGGTCCGTTGTCTCCCAGCGATACTCAGGAACCTCCTCATACGGCATCCGCCTCGGGTGAGGGTTGTTGTACCAATTCCGCCGTTGCGGGCGGTTGTCGACCAAGGCGGTGTTGTGAGAGAAGGTATCCATCGCGTAATTTACCATCGGGTCGTCATGGTCGTAATTGACGAGTCCGGGATCAAAGAGGATCTGCCGGCCATAGCTCCACAGGATGAGATTCAGACCGTCTTGGTGCGCGTGCCGGTAGCCGACGGGGCCAAAATCGAAATACAGCATGTGGGCGTCTCGCTTCCAGCCGCTCCGCATGGCTGCAAAACCGGCATAGGGCAGAATGGCCGATTGGAACGATGGCGGGTTTCCCTCGGCTCCGCCCGATGCGGCCCATCGAAAATCGTCACGATCCGGAAAATGTTGGAGCGCTTCGCTGAGGATTTCGGGAACGCTCGCGGGGGCGTTATCATTGGTCGCGGGTGTTAGCCGATCGGGCGCCATGATCTTCAGATACACTTCGTACAACGGTTCCGTCGCGGCGGGGAACCGGTCAAAGCCGAACTCGCCGAGGCGTCCGGCGTGTTTCGC
>CAZYAN010000039.1:2661-17457 GCA_964645585.1 uncultured Opitutales bacterium | reverse complement strand
TCGCGGCGGGGAACCGGTCAAAGCCGAACTCGCCGAGGCGTCCGGCGTGTTTCGCAAGATCGTGGATCACGAAGTAGTTGGAGAAAAATCGTCCGTAGGCGGGCGTCAGCTCAATGGACATCCCATCGGGCAGCCATCCGCGCTCCACATCGTCCAGGGCGGTTTCGCAGGCGATTCGACGCCATCGTTCAGCGTCCTTAAACTCTGGATACACAACACCCGAAGTGTAGAGGCCGGCCAGCTCGAACGTCAGCCAGTTCGACGTGTCGCTCAAGTTCCGGCTGAGGTAGTCCGTTTGATCCCAAACCGATTTCAGAAACAGGACGAGGTCTTCGTCGGTAAAAGCGGGTGACGGCAGCAGACAGAGAAACGCCGCGGGCCAGCCCGTGCGCAGGCGAATGCCGACGTTCATCGTCGCCCACATGCCGCCTTCTTTCGCGGGCGGGCTGTGAAACTGGACGGCAAAGCTCCGGATCAGATTGGTCAGCCCGGTTGCGATTTCGTCGCCGTCTTCCACGGCAGCGGCGTAGCCCAGTGCTTCAAAAAAATACATGCGTTCCTTTCGGCGCATCGATGCACGGCGCCAATCGAAAACGCCATCTGACCAGAGGGACGCGTCGAAGCTTCCCGTTCGGTTTAGGAGGGGGCGAGCACTGCGAAGAAAGCGCGCCGGGTTGGAGACCGCTGCCGCCGGATCCCGCCCGTCGATATAATGGTAAACCCCGGTTCGATTTCGATAATACGCGGCGAGTTCCGCCTTTGCGGATGGAAAGTCGCCGGCGGCTGCAGCGGCTCGCACCGCCTCGAGACCGGGGAAATCGAGGTTGAGTCGCGCGAAAAAAGCCCTGTCGTCCAATGGGGCATTCGTCGCCGCCCCGGGCATGACCGTGCCAGGCGCGATCACGGCAAGAAGCAAAATTGAAGCGAAAACGGCCGGCTGCCGACGATTGGATTTACTTTTATGAATCGGTAAACGCACGGGTTTTGGTAATCAGCAGGGAGTTCCAGTCGGATTGAAGACGAACTATCTTTACGAGGACCGGCTGGGCGGCAATCTTCGTCTCGCGTTACCGTAACGGCGCGTAAAACCCCCGACCTGCAAGCGCCGGATCGTGTCCTCCGTCTGCGCAGGGCCGTTCCTGATTCCACTTGACGCGTGTGAAAACTTTGAAAATGAAGCGTGATGTGAGCCGCGTTGCCATGAAGGACATTGCCGCACGAGCCGGCGTGTCGCTGATGAGTGTTTCGCGCGCGTTGCGCAATGAACGCGGGGTGTCGGAAAAGACACGCGCCCGGATTCGGAAGATCGCGAGCGAACTCGGCTATCGCCCCAATCCGTTGGTCGGCGCGCTGATGGCGAACTTGCGCGGTTCGCGGCCGAAGGGAGCGGTGGAGACAATCGCTTTTATCACCTCGCATCCGACGGCCGATGGCTGGCGCGTGTCGCCGACATTTCAGGAGTATTTCTATGGGGCGCGGGAGCGGGCGGAGCGGCTTGGATTTCGCTTGGAGGAATTCTGGTTCCATGCGGAAAACATGCCGGGTCCGCGCCTGAGCGGCATCTTGCGTGCGCGAGGGGTCCGCGGAGCGATTCTTTGTCCCCACCCGGTGCAGGGCGGGCGGATCGATCTGCGGTGGAGTGAACTCGCCGCGATCGCGTTGGGCTATTCGGTGCAGCGTCCGCAGCTGCATCGAGTGACGAATCACCACTTGCGCACCGTGCGGCTGGCTCTCGCGAAACTCTCGGAACGCGGCTACCAGCGGATCGGCCTTGCTATGGAATCCCATTTTGACGCGCGGGTCGATCACAGTTGGACGAGCGGCTTTCTCGGGTGCCAAAATCAAGTCCCAAAAGAGCACCGCGTGCCGCCGCTGATTTCCCCCGATCTCGGACGGAAAAGGTTGGACACCTGGCTCAGCCGTTATCGGCCGGATGCAATCGTGGGCGGTGTGCCGCTGGAATGGGTTTTGGAAAGCGGTTTTTCGGTTCCGGATGAATTGGGATTCGCTCACCTCGATTACCATCCTTCGAAAGGGAACGTCGCCGGCGTCGACCAAAACAGCCGCGCGGTCGGCGGGGCGGCCGTGGACCTCGTGACCCAGCAGCTTTATCACAACGAATTCGGTCTTCCGTCGATTCCGAGGGTTGTCATGATCGAGGGGCAGTGGCGCGAGGGGCCGACGGTCCGTTCGCCGTCGTCCGCAACAGCCCGGGTTAAATCACCCAGTCTTCGCCGGTAATAAGAACGCTGCGTTACTCCTTCATTTTCTTCGTTTCCTTCTGTTCAACTCTCCCGCTTCCACCCGCTCAGCGGTTCCCGCAAGCTCGGAGGCTGATCACGCCCGTCAACCGCTTGCCCCTCGCTCGCCAAGAGGTTTTTCATTGCGTCACTCTTTCTTTCTGATTTGGCTGATCCGCTTTTAGCGGCGCAACGCACAAACCGATGAATATTCACGAATATCAGGCCAAAGAACTTTTTGCATCCTATGGCATTCCCGTGCCGGACGGCTATGCCGCCAAATCGGTGGAGGAATTGCCAGACGCGCTCGGCAAGCTGAAATCGAGCACGACGGTGGTGAAATCCCAGATTCACGCCGGCGGTCGCGGCAAGGGGACATTCACCGACGGCTTCAAGGGCGGCGTCAAGCTGACCGACAGCCGCGAGGAGGCGCTGGATCTCGCCAAAAAGATGCTCGGCAACACCCTTGTTACGCATCAAACCGGTCCGGCGGGGCGCTTGGTACAGACCATTTATTTTACCGAGGCGACCGATATCCAAAAAGAATATTACCTCGCGATCGTGATGGACCGCGCATCGTCGCGCCCGGTAGTAATTGCTTCGACGGAAGGCGGCGTTGATATCGAAACGGTCGCGGCCGAGACGCCGGAGAAAATTATCAAGGTCGCCATCGATCCGACAATCGGCATTCAGCCCTACCAGGCGCGCAAGGTCGCGTTCGGTCTCGGCTTTAAGGGCGATCAGGTTAAGCAGGCGACGAAACTCCTGCTCAATCTGTACCGGCTTTTCTGGGACAAAGACGCCTCGCTGATCGAAGTCAATCCGCTCGTGACGACCCCGGACGGCGATCTCGTGGCACTTGACGCCAAGGCAAATTTTGACGACAACGCGCTGTTCCGGCACCCGGACATCGTCGCCTACCGCGACCTGAACGAAGAGGATCCGAAGGAGGTCGAGGCTTCAAAGTATAATCTCAACTACATCGCCCTCGACGGAAACATCGCTTGCATGGTCAACGGCGCCGGGCTCGCCATGGCGACGATGGATATTATCAAGCATTTCGGCGGCTCTCCCGCGAATTTCCTCGATGTGGGCGGTGGAGCGAATGCTGAGCAGGTTACCCAGGCTTTCAACATCATCCTGAGCGACCCGAACGTGAAGGGCATTCTCGTCAATATCTTTGGCGGTATCATGAAATGTGATACGATCGCGACGGGGATCATCGAAGCGGCCAAAGCGGTTAAGCTCGACCGGCCGCTCGTCGTCCGGCTGGAGGGCACCAACGTCGAGGCGGGCAAAAAGCTGCTTGCCGAGAGCGGGCTCGACATCGTTCCTGCCAGCAGCCTCGCCGAGGCGGCCGAGAAAATCGTCGAGCTGGTCGGCAAGGCATGAAGCCGCCGGCCAAAAACATCCGGATGATTATTTTTTAAACAACTGATTTGACCAATGAGTGTTTTGGTAAACAAAAACTCCCGCGTGCTCGTTCAGGGCATCACCGGCAATGCGGGCTCTTTTCACGCGAAGCAGTGCCTCGACTACGGCACGAACCTGGTTGCCGGGGTGACGCCGGGCCGCGGCGGTTCGCTCTTCGAGGAGAAGGTTCCGGTGTTTGACACCGTCGAGCAGGCCGTCAAGGAAACCGGCGCCAACGTGTCCGCGATTTTTGTGCCGCCGCCGTTCGCCGCGGATTCGATCCTCGAAGCGATCGACGCCGGGATCGGGCTCGTTGTCTGCATTACGGAAGGGATTCCGGTGAGCGACATGGCGCGGGTGAAGGTGAAGCTGCTCGAGTCGAAGACGCGGCTGATCGGTCCGAACTGCCCGGGCATCATTACGCCGGGCGAGTGCAAAATCGGCATCATGCCCGGCTACATCCACAAGCCGGGGAAGGTCGGCGTTGTTTCCCGTTCGGGCACATTAACCTATGAAGCCGTCTGGCAGCTGACGACTCGCGGACACGGCCAGTCAACCTGTATCGGCATCGGCGGCGATCCGATCAACGGCACGAGCCACACAGACGCCCTTATGCTCTTCAACGAGGACCCGGACACCGAAGCGATCATCATGATCGGTGAGATCGGCGGGAGTGCCGAAGAAGAAGCCGCGGCCTACATCAAGGAGCATGTAAAAAAGCCGGTGGCGGCGTTTATCGCGGGAACCACCGCTCCTCCGGGCCGCCGCATGGGCCACGCCGGCGCGATCGTTTCCGGCGGAGAAGGCACGGCCGAGGCGAAAATCGCCGCGCTTACAGACGCCGGTGTGGAAATCGCCGTCACGCCGTCCGACATGGCCGACGCCCTTTTGCGGGTTTACAAACCGTAGGGGCATCGGGTCTGGCAGCCTCAACGGGGCGAACCATTCCAGCCAAGCGGCGCCCCTGCGTCGATCAGATCGAATACGCAAAGCCCTGAAGGGGCGAATTGACGACATGGATTCGCTGGTTCGCCCCTCAGGACTGTTTTTTGCAGGTTTCATCGTATCCGGGCGCTCCCCTGGGCTCTTGTTGGGAAGCCCCTTCGGCGGATTTCGGCCCTCCGCCTTCTGACCTCAGACCTCGGATCTCCGCCTCCCGCATCCCCTCTCCTCCAAAATCTTGCGGCGGACCCGCTGTTTCCGTTGCAAACGCGAAGGGGGGTTATAGATTCGTCACGATGGATCTCACCGACCTTTACCAGACAGTTATCCTGGACCACAACCGTCGGCCGCGGAATTACGGCCGGATTGAGCATCCGGACCGGGCGGCCGCTGGCGACAATCCCGTTTGCGGCGACCAGTTTTCCGTAACCATGAAGCTCAAGGGCGATGTGATCGAGGACATCGCCTTCGAAGGCCAGGGCTGCGCGATTTCGAAAGCGTCTGGATCGGTGATGACGTCGCTGCTCAAAGGCAAAAGCGAAAAGGAAGCTCGCGAGCTGTTCGAGGAGTTTCGTCATTTGCTCATGACCGGCGAATTCGATCCGGCGGAATTGAGCGAAATGAGCGCCTTTGCTGGTGTCCACCAGTTTCCCGCCCGCATCAAGTGCGCGACGCTCACTTGGCACGCCGCGCTTGCCGCGCTGGAAGGAGACGGGGCAACCGTCCAGACTGAGGAGGAGTAGGTGAAGACAGCGACTGTTTCCGGAATTGACGCGTTCCGTGAGGATTTTCCAATTCTCAACCAGAATGTCCACGGCAACCCGTTAATCTATCTAGACAATGCGGCGACGACCCAGAAGCCGCGTCAGGTGATCTCCGCGATCTCCGCCTACTACGACACCGACAACGCGAATGTCCACCGCGGCATCCACGCGCTGAGTCACCGTGCGACCATCGCGTTTGAAGACGCTCGCGAGCGGACAGCGCGGTTTATCAACGCGAATTCTTCCGACGAAATTATCTTCACGCGAGGCACGACGGAGGCAATCAACCTCTTGGCGCGGACCTGGGGCGAGGAATTTTTGCGGGAAGGCGACACGATTCTTCTGACGGAACTTGAGCACCACAGCAACCTGGTTCCGTGGCAGATGCTGGCGGAGCGGAAGAAGCTCAAACTCGCGTTCATCCCGATCACCGGCGACGAGGGTTCACTCGATCTCAGCACACTGGACACGCTGCTCGATCCGACCGTCAAGGTTCTCGCCTTTGGTCATATCTCCAACAGCCTCGGCGTGATCAACCCGGTTGCAAAACTGTGCGCGCAGGCGCGGGAAAAGGGGATTGTCACGCTGGTCGACGCGGCGCAAAGCGCGGGGCACGGGCCGGTCGATGTGCAGGCGCTCGGCTGTGATTTTTTGGCTTTCTCCGGACACAAGATGTGCGGGCCGACCGGGATCGGGATTCTCTGGGGACGCAAAGAGCTGCTCGACGCGATGCCGCCGTTCCACGGTGGCGGCGAGATGATCCTGTCGGTCGATTATCAAAAGAGCACCTACAAGAAAGCCCCGCACCGTTTCGAGGCAGGCACGCCGGCGATTGCCCAGGCGATTGGTTTGGCCGCGGCGATGGATTATCTCGATTCGGTCGGACGGCCGCGGATCGCGGAGTATGTTCATTTGCTTGCCGCGCGCGCGGCCCGCGAACTGAGGAGTCTGCCGGGGATTCGGATTTTCGGTCCGGAAAAGGAGCGGGCGGGGATCGTCAGTTTTCATTTCGACGACCTGCACGCGCACGACATCGTGACCTTTGCGGACCAAAAAGGCATCGCTCTCCGCGGCGGGCATCATTGCACCCAGCCGCTCATGAAACGCCTCGGTGTCGCCTCCACGGCCCGGGCGAGTTTCTACTTTTACAACACCGAGGACGAAGTCGACCGCTTCGTCGAAGTGATCGCGGAACTCCACGAGTTCTTTTCCCGCGGCTGACAGCTTGTAGCGTGAGCCTCCGAGCTTGCGAATCCGTCCGAGGAGGAACCGCGGGGTACATGTAAACAAACGGAAGAGAAACGAGTGTACGCCGGACTCCCGCTGATCGAGAAGACGACGCGGAACCTCAAAGCGGTTTTCACCTCCGCCAAGGCATATAGCACGCCGGTTCCGGCTGCCGCGGGACCGGCATCTGCCGCGCATCGAAAGCGACATGAAAAGGAACAGCTGTTCTTTTTCTTGTCGTCGTGGCTGGGAGTGGTGCTTCGGGGAGCGGCTATGGCGAACGGTTCATTTGGAACCTGGCTGGAGCCGGGATTGGATCGCCTGGGCTTGGGCGAGGGCTTCCTCGACGGTTGGGCCAAGGACGCAGAAATGGCCCATTTTCCGTCCGGGGCGCGCCTCCCGTTTTCCATACAGGTGCAGTTTCGCGTTCGGGTTCTGGAGAACTTGGTTCCAGTCGGGCTCGCCGTTCCGCCAGAGATCTCCGAGAAGATTGACCATGACGGTTGGCGCGAGGAGGGCGGTTGATCCGAGCGGGAGGCCGCAGACCGCCCGGACTTGCTGCTCAAACTGGCTGGTCATGCATCCGTCGAACGTGTAATGACCGGAATTGTGCGGCCGCGGGGCGAGTTCATTGACCAGAAGCCGGCCGTCGCCCGTCAGAAAAAACTCGACGGCGACCAAACCGATGACGCCGAGTGCGCGCGCGATTTCTTTGGCGATTCGAGCGGCCTCCTCCTGCACCGGCGCGTCGAGGCGCGCGGGCGCGATCGAGACATCGAGAATGTGGCGTTCGTGCTGGTTTTCGGCCACTGGAAAAACGGCGGTTTCGCCGTTCGCGCTCACCGCGCAAATGGCGGACAATTCCGCGGTGAACGGCACCCACGCTTCCAGGACGCCGCGCGGATTGCCGAAGTCTTCCCAAACCGCCCGGGCATCATCGCCATCGCCGATCTTGACCTGGCCTTTGCCGTCGTAACCGAAGGCGGCGGTTTTCAAAACGGCCGGCCTGCCGATCCGATTATTCAGAGCCTCGTCGAGTTCCTCGGCTGAGGTGACAACGGCGTACGGGGCAACTGGAAATCCTTTTTCACTTAAAAAACGCTTTTCCCGTTCGCGGTTCTGGCAGATCAGGAGGACCTCGGGAGAAGGGTGGACCGGACGAACGGCTGCCGCCTGGTGGAGAAAATCGGCCGGGATGTTCTCGAATTCGAAGGTGGCGACATCAATCGGTTCGAGAAACTTACGGAGCTGATCGAGATCGTCGAAAGGCGCTTGGACCGCGAGATCGGCGCCTTGAGCCGCCGGCGGTTCGGACGCCGGGTCGTAGACGTGAACGCGGTAGCCCATCTTTCGCGCCTCGATCGCAGCCATCCGTCCCAGCTGGCCGCCGCCGAAGATGCCGATTGTTTTTCCGGGGGGGGAAATCACGGGACCGTAGTTTCCAGGACGCGCGCCGTCTGGTCGTTGCGGAACGCCTCGAGCTGTTTCCGCAGTTCAGGATCGCGGCGGGCGAGCAGGGCGACGGCAAACAGGGCCGCGTTGATCGCGCCGGCTTTGCCAATGGCGAATGTGGCGACCGGGACGCCGGCCGGCATTTGCACGATGGAAAGCAGGGAATCGACACCCCGGAGCACCCGTGACTCGATCGGCACACCGAGAACCGGGAGAAGCGTCATGGAAGCCGCCATTCCCGGCAGGTGAGCGGCACCGCCAGCGCCGGCAATGATGCATTGAAGTCCGCGCGCCTCGGCCCCGGAGGCGTATTCGAAGAGCCATTGCGGCGTGCGGTGGGCGCTGACGACTTTCGTTTCGCAGGGAACCTCAAACTTCGCGAGAGTGGTCGCCGCGTGTTCGAGAGTCGGCCAGTCCGACTGGCTGCCCATGATGATGCCGACGGCGGGTGGTGGCGATTGCGAATCCATAACGTTCAGAGTTTTCCATGGAGAAGACGGTCCGCCAAGTCAATCTGGACACGACGTTTCTATTTTGGATTTTGGATTGCGGATTCTGGATTGAAATTTATCTGGTGCGGCAGCGAAGACTGGTCAGGGGGGACGATATCTGGCATGACGAAGAATCATGAAGCTTTCGAAAACCCGAACGGGAAGCGCTGAACTCCGGCGGATTTTCTCGGTAGTCGCCATTGCGGCAGGGGCCGTGCTTCGCGCCAGTCCGCCGACGCCGGCGCCCGAGGAAATGTTCACGCCGCCGGTGCCGTATCTCACGCCGGAACAGAGTCTGGAGCATATGCGGCTTCCGCCCGGTTACCGCTTGGAGCTCGTGCTGAGCGAGCCGGAGATCCGCGAGCCGGTTGCGATCGCATTCGACGGCAACGGCAGGATGTATGTGGCCGAGATGCGGTCGTATATGCAGGACATCGACGGATCAGGTTCACGCGAGCCGAATGGCCGGGTGTCGGTTCATTGGTCATCGCGCGGCGACGATGTGTTCGACCGGCACGAAGTGTTTATCGACAATCTCGTGCTGCCCCGGATGCTCCTTCCCCTGGATGACGGGCGGGTACTGGTCGCCGAAACCGATTCCAACGATGTGTATGAATATCGCGACATCGATGGCGACCATCGTGCCGACGAGCGAACGCTTGTTTACGACGCGGATCCGAGTCATGCCAACCTCGAGCATCAGACGAGCGGGCTTCTCTGGGCGGCGGACAACTGGATTTACACGACCTACAATCCGTTTCGCCTGCGGTGGAATCCGGACGGACCGATGTTTAAAGAGCCGACGGCGCCGAACGGCGGTCAATGGGGATTAGCGCAGGACAATTACGGGAAGCCGTGGTTCGTCAACGCGGGCGGCGAAATCGGCCCGATTAATTTTCAGCAGCCGATCGTCTATGGCGGCTTTACAATCGAGGGGGAAATCGAGCCTGGCTTTCGCGAAGTCTTCCCGCTGGTGCCGATCCCTGATGTTCAGGGCGGACCGCATCGGTTCCGGCCGGACGAGAAGACGTTGAATCATTTCACCGCAACCTGCGGACCGGTGATCGTTCGGGGCGATCGGCTGCCGGGGGACTTGATCGGTGACCTGTTGTTTGCCGAGCCGGTCGGCCGCCTCATCCGGCGGACTGAAATCGACGTGACGGACGGGGTGACGGTTCTGCGGAACGCGCATCCGGGTTCGGAGTTCATTCGCTCGACCGACCCGAACTTTCGTCCGGTTAACTTGGCGAACGGACCCGACGGCGCGATCTACATTGTCGACATGTATCGCGGGATCATTCAGGAGGCGAACTGGGTGAGAGAGGGGAGCTACCTTCGGGACGTGGTGAAGGAATACGGTTTTCAGCACAACTTCGGGCGCGGCCGGATTTGGCGCCTTGTGCATGAGGACCACAAGCCGGGGCCGCATCCGCAACTGTTTGAGGAAACAGCGGAGCAACTCGTCGAGCGGCTTGATCATCCGAACGGATGGTGGCGGGACATGGCGCAGCGGCTCCTCATTTTGCGCCAGGCGACTGAAGTCGCGCCGCGGCTCGTGGAAGTCGCGAGGGCTCATGACAATCACCTCGCCCGGTTCCACGCGCTGTGGACGCTGGAGGGTTTGGGCGAACTGACTTCCACGCACGTGCGGCTGGCGCTGGCCGACGAGCATCCGCAAATTCGGGCGGCGGCGCTCCGGACGAGCGAAACGCTGTTTAAGTCCGGCGAGGCGGCATCCCTTCGCGAAGATATTGTCCGGATGCTCGATGACCCCGATCCAAACGTCGTGATCCAGGCGATGCTGACGATCAACCTGCTCGATTGGCCGGATGCGGCGGAGCTGATTCAGGCGACGGTGCCGAAGCACCGGGCGCGCGGAGTCAGGGAGATTGGTCGACAGCTTTTAGAGAAGCGCGGCGAGGCGGCGCCGCTTTTGGCCGGTGAGCAGTGGGAGCTGTTTGATCAAGGACGCGCGATCTACCAGCAGCTCTGCTTCTCGTGCCATGGCGCCGACGGCCGCGGGACTGCCGTGCAACTGGCGACCGGTGTGGGCTTGCTGGCACCGGCGCTTGCGGAGTCGGAAACCGTTTTGGCCCATCCCGCCGCTTCTATTCGAGTGATGCTTCATGGGCTTGCGGGTCCGCTTGACGGCGTCGGTTATCCCGGCGTGATGGTCGCCATGGGAGCGAACGATGACGAGTGGATTGCGTCCGTCCTCACCTATGTGCGCAATGCGTTTGGCAACCGGGCCGAGGCGGTGGAGCCTGCGGAAGTCGCGCGGATCCGGAAATTGACCGAAGGGCGCAGTGAGCCATGGACGATCGAAGAGATCAGGCGCGCGACGCCGCATCTCCTTGGCGACCGGGAATCCTGGACGCTGGGTGCGAGCGACAACGCGGAGACGCTTCCGTTTCTCATCGATGGTGATGCGGCGACCCGTTATACAAGCCGGCGTCCGAGGAGCAACGGGATGTGGATCGAGATCGAACTTCCGCGGGAGGAGCGCGTCAGGCTTATTGAAATCGACAGCCGACCGTCGCCGCTCGACTGGGGCGCGGAAATTTCAGTCGAGATTTCGGACGACGGTCAGGTTTGGCATGACGCCGAGGCAGTCGATGCAGCCGTCGGTCCTCGGACAACCGTGGTCCTCTCCGGCGAGCCGGTCCGTTATCTCCGATTGGTCAATCACGAAGTCGTTTCCCGCTTCTGGTGGTCGATCCATGAGCTGCGTCTTTTTGCGCTTGCGGCGGAAGACGACCGCTCGGGCCGCTGACCGCCGGGATTCGGCGCCATTCGCGCGGCGGCGGCCGTGAGGAGCTGATCGTCTGTATCCCCTTCATTGCTCGTTATTCTTACAATCTATTTAACGTGAAATGAATTGAGAACTCGACGGCTGATTTGGTTGCTTCGGTCTCATCCTATGAGGCTGGAACGCACCCATTCCAAATCTGGCGGCACCTCGGCGTTCACGCTGATTGAGGTATGCATTGCCATGACCATCCTCGGCCTGACGATTGCCTCGTCGATCGTAGCGCTGAGGATTGGGTTTGGAATGATGGAGTCCGCGCGGGACAACACACTGGCCTCCCAGATTCTCCAGAGCGAGGTCGAGAACCTCCGGCTCAAGAACTGGCAAAAACTGAAGGAGCTGCAGGACGGGCCATTTCAAATGGAAGAAACGTTCCAGGAAACCGCGGCCGGCCGGTTTTCCTGTCAGCAAGTCGTCGACGAACCGAAAAGCGGTTTGCTGCGCGTGAGGCTCCAAGTGACGTGGGATGCTTCGCTCGGGCCGACGCGAACGCTCCAATATGTCACCTACTTTTCGCAAGAGGGTCTCAACGACTATTATTACCGTGTCCTTCCCCAATGAACTCGGTTCGCAAATGTAACCATGTGCGTAGCGGCGACAGCCGGGCCGGTTTTTCGCTTATCGAGATATTGATCGCGATGAGTTTGAGTGCCCTGGCGCTGGCGGCGGTTCTCAGTTCGTTCGTCTTCGTCGCACGGAGCAGTGTCGGGGTCGCCAATTATTCCGAGATGAACACCGAGAGCCGCACGGGCCTGGAAATTTTCGGACGCGATGTTCGCAACGCCCAAGGAATTGTTGAGGGGTTCAACGAGCATGCATTCACACTGATTATGCCGGGGGGCGGGGAGAGAATTACCTACCAGTATCGGCCGAACGTCAAATCGAAGCCCCTCGTCCGGATTACGGAGTCGGGCGTCACCGAGACGATCATGACCGGTATCCAAACCCTGCAGTTCAACTATACGAACTTGCAGGGGCATACGAACAATACGATGGCGACCATGGAGGTGAAGCAGATCCAGCTCCAGCTGACCCTCCTGCGCTACACGATTGGTCTTAAAAACACGGAGCGGGTGGTCTCCGCTCGATTCATTCTTCGCAATCAGAAAGTCAGTTGAGGATTAACTCACTTTAACCTGAGGAAACGGTATGAAAAAGAGCAACTGGAAAAACAGCCGTGGATCGGTCATGGTGATCGCGGTTGTCTTTGCGGCGATCATGGCCTTATCCGTGACGAGTTTTTTGAAACTCGCGAATTCAGAGGCGCGGCTTGCCAGCGTTGCCTTCTATTCAAACAGCAGCCTTAACCTCGCTGAGGCCGGTGTTGAGAAGGCGCTCTACGCGCTCAACAACGAAGACTGGACCGGATGGAATGTCATGGGGTCGCAGGCTTCCATGCAGACCGAGACGCTTGATCTCGGCAATAGTGTGACTGGCATTATACAAGCACGCGTCCTGAGTCTTAATAACAATCCGACGGTTCAGGCGGAGGGACGGATGCAATTGCCGGGACGGCCGGAAGTCGTCAAACAGATTGAAGTCCAGCTGACCCGGCGCAGTCTTTTTTCAAATGGAATCACGACACGGCGCGGCGTGCGGTTTAAAGGGGGGAACGCGTATGTTGACAGCTATCGGTCAAGTCTGGGGCTGCCGTCGGTGACGAACCGATACGACCGGGGCTCGGTGGCGAGCACATCAGTCGAAACCGATGCAATCACTCTTTCGAACTCGACCGTATACGGCCGCGTCGCAACCGGCGGATCCTGGCCGAGTGTCGGACCGAACGGCCGTATTTATGGGACGGATACGCCATCGTGGCTGAAGGTCGATCCCGAACGTGTCGCGCTCGATTTCGCGGCGGATTTTCCCGAACCAGACGTTCCTTCCGTTACGCCCGATCAATATATTCCCCATATTTCGGGAACGACAACAATCGGGATCGCCGGCGCAACGACTCCGCAATTCATTCGCGTCGACAGTATCGATCTCTCCGGGCAAAGCATCTTGCGTTTTCAAGGCCCGGTGGTGGTTTACCTTACCGGAAGCCTGAGTGTAGGGGGCAAGGCGGAGATCATCGTGGACGACGGACCGGGCATGAATACGAATGTCACCTTTTATGTCGATGGCAATATGTCGATCGGCGGGAATGGCACATTCAATGCAACGAACGATCCGGCGAACCTGGTCATCTTTGGCACCAACCGAAACTACCAGCAGTTCACGCTTCATGGACAGGGCATTCTGCAGGCTGCTGTCTACGCGCCCAATGCCGAGGTTGATCTCAAGGGGGGCGGGTCGATCGGAGCGATGAACGGGGCGCTGGTGGCTGACCGGGTCACAATTAACGGAAACTACCAGTTCCATTACGACGAAGACCTGGAGGATAAGTTCGCCGAATCCGGTTATGGCATGGAACGGTGGCGCGAACTCCACAAGGTCAGTGACCGAATCACCTTTTAACGCAACGAAATGCGGCCGGGTCTCCGCCTGAAGCGTTTCGCTGCGGTTGGAGTTGTCGTTTTGGCCGGTGCCATCCCGGCGAATGGGGTTGCACCGGCCGAGAAAGGCGCGGTCGATTTGCGATCCCGCTTTTTTGAGCTCGGGTTGTACGCGCCAAATCAAGGACGCCGGCCCAGCTGTTCTGTTTTCGCAATTCTGGGCGTTCTTGAGTTCCATCACTCGATCACCGGAAACGCGGTCAGGCTCTCGGAGGAATATTTGCTCTGGGCAACGCGGCAAGTGAATCCGCACCGGACGAACTGGGACGGCTTTACCTTTGACGAGGTACTGACCGCGGCCGCGCGCTTTGGGCTGGCACCGGCCGATGCGGTTCCCAATCGCGTAGGCGAACCCGATCAGCCAATTGTGATACCGGATGATATACAAGCCTCCGCGATGTCGCGACGGCATTTTTCCGTTGTTCGCCCTTCCGGTTCGAATAACGAGAAACTCGCTGCGATCGTTCGCGAACTGAACCGCGGATATCCGGTGGCGGTCGCACTGCGCTGGCCGACGGAAGCGGTCGCGGCTCGCGTGCATACCTTGCGCAGCCAGAAGCCGCGGGAGGACGCCGGCCACGCTGTTACCATCGTCGGTTACGAAGCAGCGGATGGCGCAGGCGAGGAAAACTTGTTTCTTTTTCGAAACTCGTACGGACCGCGCTGGGGCGTCGCCGGACATGGTTACGCATCCGAATCGTACCTGAAGGAGAATCTCCTCGACGTCGTACTGATTCGATTAACGCCGTAAACAAAGGCGTCGAGAGGCGGTATCCGCTGGGCAGTGTGAACCTTCCACCCACGGGCGGCCCGGAGAACAGCGCCCCCAGCAGCCGTCCCTTTTCCGCTAGCGTTAAGTGTTAATTCAAGGTCTGACCCCGCGGAGCGAGCCGCGGAGCGAGCTTCTTTTCCGCTAGCGTTAAGTGTTAATTCAAGGTCTGACCCCGCGGAGCGAGTGAC
>CAZYAN010000039.1:0-2561 GCA_964645585.1 uncultured Opitutales bacterium | reverse complement strand
TGACCCCGCGGAGCGAGTGTGCCTTTTGTTTCCTTGTGGTCATATTCAAATGCGGCGTCGGATGCGGCGACGGAGTCGGGAATTGCTTGCGGCGAATTGCGGGATTTTACAGGATTGATCTGTGAACCCTGTTTTCTTCCATCGAGAACGGATCGTTGATGCGGTTCGCTCTGGATTGATTCCCTTGCTGATTTTCTTGTTGGCCGGGTGTTTTGTTTTCGGGGAGTCCCGCACCTGGACCGATGTTGATGGCCGTCAGATCGAGGCGACTCCGTTAGGCAAGACGGAGAACGATGTGACGGTCCGGCGGAGTGACGGCCGTTTATTTACGATTCCGCTTGTGCGCTTGATTCCGGAAGACCGCGCATGGGTTGCCTCGTGGGAAGCGCCGGATGCACCAGCGGTTCCGATCGACGAGGCTGTTGTATTGATCGAAACGCCGACGTCTCGAGGGACTGGATTCTTAGCGACCTTGCAGGGGCGGGTTTACCTGATTACGAATCAGCACGTGATCGAAGGCTGCCAGAAAGAGGAACTCAAAATCGTCACGCTGCGGGGGCGGGAGATCCGCGGGCTTGAATTGGAAGTGTCGCCGACGCAGGATCTGGCCCGTGTGGCGGTTGTCGCTCCGGCCGGCTTGCCTGTGCGTTATGACATCGCCCATGAGGCGGATGTCGTCGCTTACGGCAACAGCCAAGGAGGAGGCGTGGCAACGTCGAGCGCGGGAAAAGTTGTCGGCGTTGCCCATGATATTCTGGAAGTCACAGCTGAAATCGTACGAGGCAACAGCGGCGGGCCAGTCATTGACAAAGACGGCTTCGTGGTGGGTGTGGCATCTTTTGTGACGGCGGAGCGGAAGGACCCGGATGACTGGGTGACGAGCGGAACACGGTATGAGAACCCGCGTCGGTTTGCGATCCGGCTTCGTGATAATCTCGAGTGGAAGCCGGTCGATTGGCGGGATTATGCCACGGAAACGCGTTACCTTCAGAATGCGGAAATGTTGCTGGAGCAGGCGATAGAAGTCGCCGGTGCGATTATAAGCAACCCGACGGACGTGCTGGAGGTGGACGAGAATCATCTTCCCGCGGTTCAGGAGATTGTGGAAATGCACAACCAGCACGTGCGCCGATTTGAATCAAAAATCGGACGAACGGTCTCCAGTCGCCGCAGTGTGGGAAGCATGAACGAAACGCAGAACGCCAACTATCGCGCGCGTCTTCGACGGATAGACGAGCTGCTTGCCGCCGAAGCTAAGCGTTTGCGCGCGGGCCGGCCGCGTCCCTCAACGCCTTACCTTTCTGACCGGCTCACGAACTTTGAAGCAGCTGTATCCGCCGTGAACCAAGCTTTGGAAAAGGCGATGAAGGTCGAGCACAGGTTTTACCGTATCCAAGGATATCCATGATGGAGATGAGCACCTTTCGCGCGACAATTGGGGCGCCGTTGTCCTTTCCGCCGTGTTTGTCGGCTTTGCCCCGTCATTTGCCGGCGGTGTCGAAACCGCAACTTTGGCCGAGGTCCAAAAGAGAGCCCTGGACCGGGAGGCGATTACCTTCAAGAAGAACGACGGCTGGTGCTGGTTTCAGGATGAGCGTGCATGGAACGCGGATGGCAAGCTCTTGACCGGATCGGTGACCTCCAGCCTGGATCGGTCGGACAAGGGCGATATTGGTTTCTGAAAACCGGTCTTCGCCGCGTCTTGAGGAACGGGACGGGAGCACACCGTTGCTCGCAATCGCGGACTTCGCTGTGATCAATAAGCCGGGTGCCCCTTTCGCGTCTCTATTCATTTCTGGCGCTTGGTGCTGCGATCCGGCGTTCAGGTCGACGTCGCGCGGGGCTCCCTGAAATACGCCGCGATGGTCTGGAGTTTTCGTAACGGCTTTTGACATGGGGGGCTCGCGCCGATAAGGTGGCGATGTGTGCTTGCCAAGGCGAGTCATAGGGCCATGGCTCAGGAGGCAGCCGGGAGAAAGGAACAGGCGATGATTGCACCGGTTTCCTCTATTTCCCGCGTCATCGATACCCATGCACGGGAACTGACCGGGTGCCGGGGCGATTATGATCGGTTGCTGGATGCGGCCGACGAGTTTGATTACGTGCTGCTTGGCGAAGCGACCCATGGCACGCATGAGTTTTACTTGGAGCGCGCGCGGATCACGCAGCGACTGATCGAAGAGAAGGGGTTCAGGATTGTCGCGGCCGAGGCCGATTTTCCCGATGCGCTGCGGGCCCATCGGTATGCGCAAAGGAACGGGGAGGACCGGGACAGCAATGCCGCGCTGGGCGGGTTCAGGCGGTTTCCAGCATGGATGTGGCGAAACCGCGTGATGACCGACTTCCTGGACTGGTTGCGTTTGTATAACGCGCATGCGGAAACGAAAGCCGGCTTCTATGGACTCGATCTGTACAGTCTGCACGCCTCGATCGAGGAGGTGTTGACCTATTTGGACCAAGTGGATCCCAAGGCAGCGGCCCGCGCAAGGGAGCGGTATTCGTGCTTCGATCATTTCGACGAAAGTCCGCTGGAGTATGGCCGTGCGGCAGTTCGCGGGGAT
>CAZYAN010000038.1:0-40919 GCA_964645585.1 uncultured Opitutales bacterium | reverse complement strand
GCCCATATTGACGGCATCCTGGAGCGGGAATTCGAACAGCTTTACTCGGGTGCCAAGCGTATTCGCTACGAGCAACTGCGGATCCCAATCCAAGGTGCGACCCTGTGAGATCGGCTGAACAGGATCCGGATCATGTTCGATTTCGGCAGTGGCCGACAGGCCAATCTCTCTCGGATCATACTTGGTGAGCCAGTCTATATCGTCGACCGCGTCCATCACCCGCATAAAATAGGCGAACCTCGGTGCGTCATCATCGCCCGGATACGGCCCTTCAGTAAACCCATTGTAGGTAGCCGTCAGACGACCGACGGGCAAAGTGCCCAGATTGTCGATATCTTGATCGACATCGGTGCCAGTGAATCCGGGCGCCGGGAAATACCATAGTTGAGCGTCTAAGGTTGCCCCCGTTACAGTCAGTGTTATCTCATCCTGAAGAGTAGGATCCGGCGGATTTGGGGCGGGGATGCTAATGATCGCTCCTCCGGAATCACGCGCTACCATTACCTCGTTGTAAACAGGAAGATGAAACACTTCGCCTGCTTCGATCGTCGTCGTTCCGAGTGCCCCGGAATCCATCCGCACATAATGAATTTCCGACTGGGCCAAATCGACCTCGTACGAGTTCGTGCTGTCATATCCATGCGTGACCGTTAGGATTGGCGGGTTGTCGAGCCGCAAGATGAACTCGTCGTTCGCCTGAAGTTCAATGTCGATCGTGTAGGGATTCCACAGTTCAATCTCCGCTTCAAGACCGACCTGCAAATCGCCATTCGTATCCCGCCAAACGCTGTACTTTGCAATGATCTCGGAAACCACCGGCGCAAAGAAAAACTTCGGCTGGTTCGTGTTTAGATTTCCGGTCGCGGCAAACGGAGGCGCTCCGACAACCCCGAGGGACGGGTTGTTTGTAGTCAGCGTGGTAAACGCTTCTAGAAAATCCGTATAGCCAGTGGTACCAGCGCTCAAATCCGTTCGCAGACCGAGGTTGCTGACATCGGTGTTCGCCAGCACCCCGTAAGTGATGCCGGTGATATCGTGGAAGCGGGCCCGGATGTGATCGGGATTCAGGTTGGTCACCAGCGCTTCATTCAGCTCGCTAATGTGCGTCAAATCGGTCAGCCGCTCGTTCTCAAGGCGCTGCGTATAGGTATCGTCCCACTCCAAATCGAATTGCGGGTATCCCTCGAGAATCCAGTTCGGCTGATTCAAATTATCGAACCACGCCCGCTGCGGAATCAGCTGCCGCAGCCGCCGCAGTTTCTCATCCTCCATCGCATCCCCGTTATAAGCATCCACCTCAAGGTGACGCTCGGACAAGCCGACACTGGCCTTCACGCCTTCATCGCCGATCCAGTACGCCATATGGCCGATGATATAGTCGGCACTCGGCTTGGTCTCTAGGCCGGGAAAGTGACGGCTGAAGATCGGCACCATCGGGACGACGACCCCGCCGGGAACCGGATCGGCAGAACCCATCGATGGATAGAGCGGATCGCGCGCATCGTCTTCCGGCGGGTAGGGCCATTGTCCACTTGGACCTTCTCCGGTCGATCCCAGCCCAACGAGTCGGACAAAATTGACCGGTGTTCCTGTCGGCCAAGCAGACGGCTTCAACAGCGATGTAGAGGAAGGTGTTGTATATGGGTTCTTTGTCCGATCGTAGTTTCGGTCCGGCTGAAAGTGTGTTGGAGCCCCCGGCTCGTGATTGCCGCTGACAAGCCAAGTTTGCAGCGTGGTCCCTGTTCCGGTGTCCTCCCACACTCCGGTCCAGTAAGGGTTCCAGTCATTGGTCGAATCGATGTTGGCGCGCGCCGTAATCCGCTCATCAAGCCCGGCGTGGCGCTGTAATTGGGCGATAGCTGTATCGAGCGCGAGCTTGGCGTTCTCACGAGCGATCTTCATCTGCTGCGACGCGCTGGCCGTCCGCGTCTCCACCTTCGTCACGGTGGTCATCGAAAAGAGCGCGAGAACCAGGAAGGCCAGCAAGACGATCGTAATAATCAACGCAAAACCATCTTCCCTCCGATGACGATGGTTGTTTGTCCAATGTTGCTGGATTGAACCTCGTTTACTCATCTTAATAAAGCTCTGAGTCGCTCAGTAAGGCGACGTGTTAAGAAAGATTCGACGCGTGAAGACCCGTGAATGCTCTTCCGCGATCGCCCACCAGGCTTCTTCGAACGTCATGCTGGATGGAGGCAGCACAAAACCGTCTTCAAGGTTAGTGATCTGCTTCACACCCTCATCGGTCAGGATTCTGACCATGACGTCGACAACATCGGGATACACATCCCTTCTGGTTCCCCCCGAGTAACCCGGCGCCTGGGCCAAGCCGACCGCGAGATATCCGGTCACATCGTTATCCCATTCATCTGTCGAGGGATCGGCGGGAAAAATCGGCCGTAAAGTCGCCCCGCCAGGCAGACCGCCCGTCGGCAGCTGCCGGGCATACAGCCGGATGCCGAAGTCGATCACGTTATTACCCATCACTTCGGCACTCGGCGGGTCGATCAGCTTATTCCCCGATCCCGTGTACCCAACACCTGTCGGAAAGAACCCGGTCGGATTGAGGTCGAAACCGCGCGCCAAGGTCTCCGCCACATTGTACTCCGAACGATACAGCATGTAACGGATCGGCGCTGGATTACCCGGATCTTTCGGATCGCCAGTGATCCGGCGTCGCGCGACCTGGTAAGCCACCGCCCGTGTGCCATCCCCGCTGCTGCCCGTAAAAAACCGCAGCCATGCCCCGCCGAGACCGTAACGGGTTTCTTCCAGCGGCATATTCGCATTGGACGGATCTTCGCGCTTCCGTGAAATGGTTCCTCCGGGCTTGATATTTCCCGAAACGGATGTGTCCGTCCATTGATGATTGATGATGTCGACCGGATCCTCGAGAATCTCGACAGCAAGCCAGACCCGACCGTCATTCCTGCGGACTGCCGACTGCAAATCATCCGTCAGCACATCAAAGATCAGCTCCGCCTGGGCATTCGTTCCCAAAAGGCCCGACGTCCGATTCCAGACATTGAGGACGCCATTGGTCATGATCAGCAGAATCCCGGCCAGCATGGCTGTCACCGTCGCGGCAACCAGCAGCTCGATCACGGTGAAACCGTGTCGGCTGTGCAACCGGGATGGTGACCGCTGTTGAGGCGAAGTAAAAATCATTGTTTGCGCAAAATAACCGTGTTGAACGTATATCTCGATTGCTGCTCCGGCTTGGCGTCAACATACGGTGCCTCCCCATTGTTGTTTGGATCCGCCGGTCCTCGTTTGATCTGGTGCGGCCAGACGACTTCAACGGCAACAGGCAGCATGACGCTCTCACTGATTGGGTTCACGTCGAACGAGTTCTCCAGCAAACGCACGGTGATTTCAAAGTAACGGTTGCCGTCCGGTATGCCGGGCGGAGTGCCCGTAATGTGATGATTCGTAACGTTTTCAATACTCGCCGGCTCACGAACTCGCACCCGCTCACCATCCTCGGTCGCCACCAGGACAATTTCGTCGGTACTCGGGTTCTGTAGGAATCCATAAAGCTGATCAATATCGGTTTGATCGAGCTCGGCCTGAATATTGTTCGCGATCCGTGACGCGATGCTGGTCGTCATCACCGTTGTCGTGCTTTGCGTGATGCTTCCCAGGAACGCCACGATTGCCAGAACGCTGACTCCGAGAATGCCGATGGCAATGATGACCTCGACCAGCGAGAATGCCATCTTGCCCCCGTTCTGCCGGGCTCGTCTCTGAAAAATTGTTCTCATGGTGTTTCCGCTACGGGAGCTCCGGGAAGCCCGCCGGATCATCGACCAGCGTAAAGCTGCCATTGCGGCGAATCATTCCGCCCCGCGCATTCGCATCGCCTTGTGCTTCAAACGACGGCACGCCACCCACAATCTTCGCGGGCGCTACCACAATCCGTTGAGGAACGCTGTTGCTGCCGATTACGGTGTGCGGGTCCGTCGTCCCGCGAGCGTCAAATTCGATAAAAATGTAATGATCGCCAACATTGGCAGGAGGGTTTGGCTGGCTCGCTGTCGGCGGCGTGTATTGCATCGTATCCAGCGGAACGATCGATCGCCGTTCCCAGCGCCAGTCGGTATTGCTGTTCGAAATCACATCGGAAGGAGGCAGCGCCGCTGCCTGGTTCAATTGTCTCGGCGGGACCACGTAGACACCGTCAGGCAGATACACGCCGTCATTGAGCGGCTCCCACCTGTCGCCCCTTTTCACCACGATCGCCATGTATCGAAGATACTTTTCACGCTTAGGATCACTCAGATCGCCAACGGTCGGAGGATCGCAGTGAATGATCAGGCGGGCATCCGTCTGGTTCAGCATCGCCTGCGAGCGCGCGCCGGAAATCATCGTCGTTAAAGTCCGCTGTCCAGCCTGCACCGCCACGGCGCCGCCGCCCCCGACAATTACGGCGCCAAGCAATCCGAGGAACACTGTGATGATCGCGATCACCACCAGGAATTCCAAAATGGTGAAACCGTGTTTCCCGTTGCGCACCGAATGCATGGTTATACGTATCTCCAAAATAAAGCGAATGGGCGACTTACCAGCTCGTCAGGACCCGGTTGCCCGGTCCCGCGGAGTAGAAAATGACACCGGCCCGAACGCCTTCTTGGGGAATCAAATCATTAGCGCCGTTTCCGACAGTAACGCTGAATTCCTTCCCCGTTCGGACAGATTTCACATTCGGCAAGCTGGCGGTGTAATCCGCGTCGGTTCCCCCGACTTTGATGATGCCGTCCTGATTTCGATCAAAGAGGACAGCAATATCGTAATTTCCGAGGGTGTCCCGAATAACAAACGGGGCGGTGTCGTCCTCAATCTCGTTCTCGCCAAACGTATAGAAGGTAATCGATTTCGTATTCCCAGCCTTGTACCCGTCGTCAACAGACTCCAATCGCTGCCCGTTGCTGACTCGCCGGCCGGTCAAAGTCTCATAAAAGCGGTTGCCGTTAAGACCGGTGGTCGTGCCATCAGTCGGACTCGGGCCCTGGTTCACCAAGATATCATTGGTCGTCGGATTTGAGCCTGTTGCAAACACCGGATAATACCCGTATTCCTGCCGAAACAGCTCAAACGCCTGGACCCATTGGCTGAACTGCGCGCGACCCGCAGCCTCTCCTGCTGATTCCCTCACCTTTCCCACGACGGGAATTAAAATTGCCGCCAATACACCGATGATGGCGATAACGGTAAGAAGTTCGACAAGGGTGAATCCGCGTGCGCGAATTTCATTTTTGGTAATCTTTCTCATTAGTTGTCAGCAAATGCTAAAGGTTCTTCGCGAACAGATCATTATCGCGCATAGAGGTTGTCGATGTTGTCCTGATGGGCCGGATCCGGATACCCATTGACATTCGGCGCCGAATGCGCCCCGTCGGGCCCCACCGAATAGAGAACATAGGAAGGATTCTCCCATGTGTCCGGATTTGCAGGGTTTTTGTAGTAATAGCGATAAGCCTGGCCCCACGGATCGAGCAAAGCAACGGGTGCAACCTCAGGGTCCGCGGGCGTTGGCGGATCCAATGACGGAGAAAATTCGTGCTGAAACTTTCCTCGATCGATCAGCGCCCGCTGGCGCGGATCGAGATCCTTTCCATCAATCGATCGAAGGCCGTTTAGCGCGTTGTAGAGCGCAACCGTTCCATCTTCACCCTCCCGCTTCGATGTGGTAGCGGGACTGTCAGACTCGGTCGGCTGAACAAATGGGAACTCGCCGTACTGCGCCTTATACTGCTCCAAATACTGCGCCAGGAGCGCCAGGTCGCTTTCGGCTCGGGAAATTCGCGCCTTCGTCCGAACGTTATCAGCGACTCCAAAGAAAATACCGGCCAGCACCGCGATAATCGCGATGACTACCAGCAGCTCGATGATTGTGAAGCCCCATTTGTCGCTCTCCGCTCTCGTTCGTCGTTGATCCATATTCTTTTTGTCCGCTCGTCTGGCAAAGGTCTATCACTTGGCGGCTGCCGATTTCGCCCCTCAAGCAGCCAACAAAGACAACGACTCTGCGAAACGAGCAACGGCGAGTCTAGTTAAAAGCGTGGAAGTGAGGCGGATGGCAGGCAAGCGGAAACCAGCAAAAACGTTGCGTCCCTCTCAGACTTTCTCCGGCCGCCCGCCGCGACCGCCCCGTTTGCCTCACCCCAGACACGCGAGAAGCACCGGGGTTTCGGAATTTCGGAGGTTCGGGAAAAGGCCCATCCCTGATCATCCGCGTCCATCCGCAGTTAATCTCCTGCTCTGATTCTGACCGCAAATTACGCAGATTGACGCAGATAATTGCCGGAACCAAAATCCGCGATCCAAAATGCAAAACTCTTTGGATACCGCTTAATGACGCTTACTTGCGCTTAACCTAAGAGAAAACGAAAGAAACGAACGGGCCTATTCAGATCCCATCCCTGATCATCTGCGGCCATCAGCGCAATCTGCGGTTAAATTCTCACTTGACCGCAAATTGCGCCGATCGACGCGGATTAGAGGACAATCTTAGATCTAAAATCTAAAATCTAAAATCCAGAATCACTCGTCGTCCTGCAGGGTCGCGACGACGCTGAAGTCCTCGAGGGTCGTCGTATCGCCGAACTGCGTGCCGCCGGTGGCTACCTGCTTCAGGATGCGCCGCATGATCTTGCCGCTGCGGGTCTTCGGCAGCCCGGAGGTAAATCGGACGACGTCCGGCCTCGCGATCGCCCCGATCTCCTTGGCGACGTGGTTCCGGAGCTGGGTGCGGAGTTCATCCGAAGCGGTCTTGCCGGCCTTCAAGGTCACGAACGCGACCACGGCGTTCCCCTTGATGTCATCCGGCTTTCCGACAATCGCCGCTTCCGCGACGGCCGGATGGCTGACCAGGGCGCTTTCAATTTCGGCCGTGCCGAGGCGGTGACCGGAGACGTTGAGAACGTCGTCGATCCGGCCGACGATCCAGTAGTAGCCGTCTTCGTCCTGCCGGCAGCCGTCTCCGGTGAAATAATACCCCGGATAGTCGCTCCAGTAGGTCTCCTTGAAACGCTTGTCGTCGCCGTAGAGCGTTCGGAGCATCGACGGCCATGGCTGCTTGATGATCAGCTTGCCGCCGGTTCCCTTCTTCACTTTGCGGCCGCTCTCGTCGACCACTTCGGGCTCGACACCGAAGAACGGCAGCGTCGCCGAACCGGGCTTGGTCGGCGTGATGCCCGGCAGCGGACTGATCATGATGCCGCCCGTCTCCGTCTGCCACCAGGTGTCGACGATCGGACAGCGGTTTTTGCCGACAACGCGGTTGTACCACATCCAGGCTTCCGGGTTGATCGGCTCGCCGACGGAGCCGAGGAGACGGAGCGAGCTGAGGTCGTGTTTCTCAACAAAATGATCGCCTGCCCGCATGAACGCGCGGATGGCGGTCGGGGCGGTGTAGAAGATTGAGACCCCGTGTTTTTCAATGATCGACCAGAAACGGTCCCAATCCGGATAGTTCGGAGCGCCTTCATACATCAGGCTGGTCGCGCCGTTGGCGAGAATCCCGTAAACAACGTAGCTGTGACCCGTCACCCAGCCGATGTCCGCGGTGCACCAGTAGGTGTCGTGCTCCTGAAGGTCGAAAACGTACTTCGAGGTCATCGCGACGCTCAGCAGATAGCCGCCGGTCGTGTGAAGCACGCCCTTCGGCTTTCCGGTGCTGCCGCTGGTGTAGAGAATGAAAAGCGGGGTTTCCGCGTCGAACGCCTTCGCCTTGTGCTTCGGGCTAGCGTCGGCCATCAGGTCGTGGTACCAGAGGTCGCGGTCGCGCTTCATGGTAACCCGGTTGCCGGCGCGCTTGAGGACGATGACCTTTTCGACGCGCTCGACGCCCTTCAGCGCCGTGTCGACATTCGCTTTCAACGGGACGATGCTTCCCCGGCGATGGCCGCCGTCCGCGGTGATGACGAGTTTCGCGCCGCAGTCGTTGACGCGCTCCTTGATCGCCTCCGAGCTGAAACCGCCGAAAATCACCGTATGAACAGCGCCGATACGCGCGCAGGCCAGCATCGCCACAGCCGCTTCCACGACCATCGGCATATAGATCGCGACCCGGTCGCCCTTGCGAATCCCGAGGCCTTGGAGAACGTTGGCGAATTTGCAGACCTCGCGGTGAAGCTGCTTATAGGTGACCGTGGTGACGTCGCCCGGCTCGCCCTCGAAGATCAGCGCCGCCTTATTCTCGCGTGCAGTGCCGAGATGACGGTCCAAGCAGTTTTCAGCGACATTCAGCTGGCCGCCGGAAAACCATTTCGCGTGCGGCGCCTTCCATTGAAGCACCTTTTTCCACGGCTTGCGCCAGAGCAGGAAATCTTTTGCTTGCTTTGCCCAAAATTGTTCCGGAGAATTGATCGATTCGCGGTAGAGTTTCTTGTAAGCAGCCATACTCTTGATGTTGGCTTGCTTTTGAAACTCTGGGGAGGGCTTGAAAATCCTGTTCTCGGTTGAGACCGAAGTAATATTGCTTTCGTTCACGACTGATTTGGTAGGTTGAAGTTAAAGCGGTGAAACACCGTAAATCACTTCCCGCCCCGCGTCCGGTCAAGGCTTTTCGCTTATTGTATGGAAAAAACGAACACCCAGAATGAGGTTCCGGTCGAAGGCGTGCTCGAAATTCACGCCAATCGGTCAGGCCAACTGCTCGATCCCGCCCGTCACGGCAAAACGCGCCCGACGGATCCTTTTGTCCCGAAAGAGCTCGTCCGCCGGTTCAAACTCCGGCGCGGCAGTTACATCAAAGCGACCGCGGTGCAGGACCCGCGCCGCCAAGGCTCCACCGTCCGCTTCATCGAAAGTTCAGACGGAATGGCCCCCGAAGAACGGCGCCGCGTTCCCGATTTTACCTCGCTGACCACCATCACCCCCGACGAGAAGCTTCGGCTCGAGACCAAGGACGGCAAAATGACCGTCCGCGTCATGGACCTCTTTTCCCCGATCGGCAAAGGCCAGCGCGGCTTGATCGTCGCCCCGCCGCGCACCGGAAAAACGACCTTGCTGTGCGACATCGCGCTCGGCGTCCTCGAAAACCACCCGGAATGTCACGTCATGATGGTTCTCATCGACGAACGCCCGGAAGAGGTGACCGATATCCGCCGCACCGTCCCTGCCGAGCTTTACGCCTCGTCTAATGATGAGCCGATCAAACACCACATCCAGGTGGCCGATTTCGCGATCGAACGCGCCAAGCGCCAAGTTGAGGTCGGTAAAGATGTCGTCATCCTGCTCGATTCGCTGACCCGCCTCGCCCGTGCCCACAACGCCGGCAAAGGCGGCGGCCGGACGATGACCGGCGGTCTTGACATCCGCGCGCTCGAAAAGCCGCGGCAGCTTTTCTCGGCCGCCCGCAACACCGAAGAAGCCGGCAGCCTGACGATCATCGCCTCCGCGCTGATCGAAACCGGCAGCCGCATGGACGACCTGATCTTCCAGGAGTTCAAGGGCACCGGGAACATGGAAATGGTTCTCGATCGCAAGGTCGCCGAAGCCCGTATCTGGCCCGCCATGAACGTCGCCTCCTCCGGCACCCGCCGCGAAGAACTCCTGCTTGACGAGGACGATCTCGAGAAAATTCACTTTTTCCGCCGCGCCCTCGCGCCCCTGAAACCACAGGAAGCCGCGGAAACCATGATCTCCCGCCTCTCCAAAACCGCCAACAACGCCGAGTTCCTGAAACTGCTCGGGAGGTGATCCCTGTTGTTGCTTGGTGGCTGGGAGTTATTAGTTATTAGTTAATAGTTAATAGCTAGCAGCTGTCTGGCTCTTCTGTTGTGCGGTACGCTTCCGCCAAAAGCTCGATCGTGTGCATCACCGGAATCGGGGATGGTGTGAGGTGGCTTTGGATCTGCATGAGGCAGCCGATATTCCCGGTCGCGACGACGTCACATCCGGCGTTTCGTATCACCGCTGCCTTTTCGGCCCCCAGTTTCGCCGCCAGCTCCGGCTGATCGATGTTGTAGGTTCCCGCCGAGCCGCAGCATTGCTCGCCGTCATTCAGCTCAACCAGCGTCAGCCCGGGGATCGCCCGCAAAAGCTTCCGCGGCGGCTCCCGCACTCGCTGGCCGTGACAGAGGTGACAGGCGTCGTGATAGGCAACGCGCCGCGGCCGCGCCAAAGGCGGCGGCGGAACGATTCCCAGCCGATCGAGGAACACCGAAATATCCATGACGCGTTCCGAAAAACCGGCCGCGCGTCCTTCCTCCTCGCCGCCGCGGAGGATCAACGGATATTCACGCATGGCCGAACCGCAGCCGGCGGCATTAACAATCACCGCGTCAACATCCTTCGGAAACGTGTCGAGAATTTTCCGCGCGCGCGCCGCCGCCTCGTCCGCCTCTCCGACGTGCCACGCGAGCGCCCCGCAACATGACTGACGCGGCGGAATGACAACTTCCACGCCGTTGCGAGTCAGCACCTCGACCGTTGCCCGATTGATCGACGGACTCAGCACCCGTTGCACACAGCCTGTCAGCAGCGCGACGCGCGCCCGCCGCGGCCCGACAGCCGGATTCACCGCCGGAAGCGAATCCGCCGGCGGCAGCTCTTTGGGCAGCAGACGCAACATCGGGCGCATCCGCGCGGGAGCGAAGCGATGGAGAAATCGGAAGAAATTGCCGACGCGAACCGCGAGCCGGAAACGAAACGGGTGCGGAAGAACAGCCATCAGCAAACGTCGGCGCGCACGTTCCGCAAACGGCTTCTCCAGGTCATTCGTGTGCAGCGCCCGGTATGGACTGATCAGATTCTCGTACGCTACACCGGATGGACATGCCGACACGCACGCGAGACAGCCGAGACATCGGTCGATAGGCGCCCGGGCCTCCGCGGGGGCCAAGTCGCCTTCGAGCACTTCTTTCATCAAGTAGATCCGCCCGCGCGGCGAATCCATTTCCTGACCGAGCTGCCGGTACGTCGGACAGGTCGGGAGACAAAATCCGCAATGAACACACGCGGAAATCGCCTCGCTCATCGGCTGACCAAACGAGCCGATCTCTTCGGGATTGATCTTGTGCAGCATTAATTAAGAAGGGGCGTTGCTTTTATTTCATTCGTGTTCATTCGTGCGATTCGCGGTTCAAGTTCCTTAAATCAGCGGCGGAAAACGCCCCGGCGGATCCAAAACCTGTTTAATGCGCGCCGCGAACGGCGCAGTCGCATCCGTGGGCGCTCCCAGCCGCGGCGGATGTTTCGCCGGTGCGGGACTCCTGACGATCAGGGCGCGAAAGCCATCCAGCGGCAATTCGCTGACGGCACGATCGGCCGGCCACGCGATCCAGGCCACATTCCCCGCCACCGCGTACCGACGCTCCGGCAACGGCCGAAGCGACCGCAGCCTCCCCTCCAGCTCCGTGACACGTCCCGGCGTCAGCGCCACCTTGATCAACAGGTCGTCGGCGTCACACCAAAGAAATTCCCGCTGCCGGGTCCAGAACGCCGCGTCGTCTTCTCCCGTCAGATGCATGCATCGCCGCCCCGCGAGCTTCTCCACATACCCCGCGTGCGCGGCCAGCGATTCGTCTTCGCCGGACATTCGGACGCGCAGCTCCCCCGGCGGTGCAAAATCGAGCGCTTCTAAATCGAGCGGCAGCCGATAGAGCTGGAGCAAAAGCCGCATCGCGTCATCGCGCCCGCCGCACGAAATCCGGAGCGATCGCCACTGGCGCGGACGCGGGAAAACCTTGAATGTGGCCTCGGCGATCGCGCCGAGCCGGCCGGCGCTGCCAACCATCAGCTTCGGCAAATCGAAACCGGCGGCGTTCTTGACCACCTTTCCGCCGCCCGACAACAGCCGCCCTTCCCCGTCGACGAATTTCACGCCTAGAATAAAGTCGCGCAGCCCGCCGTAGCGAAGCCGTCCAGATCCGTTCAAACCGGACGCAATCGCTCCTCCGAGGGTTGCTCCCGCATCGACCCAGGGCGGATCGCACGGCAGGTATTGCCCGTTTTCCTCGAGCGCGTCCCGAATCTCCTCAAGCGGCGTCCCCGCGAGCGCGGTAAACACGAATTCGCCAGGATTATACGCAACGATGCCGGAGAGCCGGCCCGTCTCTAAAACCGTCGCGCCGTCAGGCGCCGCGGAGAGAGCGGTTTTACTTCCGCTGCCGCGCACGACGATCCGCGGCGACGCGCGCACCGCTTCGATGACTTCGACTATCGACTTCGGCGCGCAAACAGTCATTCCCGGCTGATCACTCCTTCCTTTTCCAACGGATGCAACCCGTGCGAGGCCAAGGCCGCTGCCTCGCCGCACGGAAACATTTTCCCGCGGTTCGCCAGTTCCTTCGGATCGAGCGCCCGTCGCAACCGCACGAACGCGGCGACATCCTCGTCGCCGAACATTTTTGGCAGAAATTCCCGCTTCTCCATCCCGATTCCGTGTTCGCCGGTAATCGAGCCGCCGAGTTCGACACAAAGGTCGAGAATCTCACCCGCAAGCCGCTCCGCGCGCTCCAATTCCCCTGCCTTTCGCCCGTCGTACAGGATCAGCGGATGCAAATTGCCATCGCCGGCGTGAAAGACGTTGGCGACCCGCAGCCCGTGTCCCCGGGCCAGCTCCCCGATCCGCCGCAACGCATAGCCGAGGCGTCCGCGCGGCACGACACCGTCCTGCACGATGAAATCCGGACTTAGCCGCCCGACCGCCGAAAACGCGCTTTTTCGCCCTCGCCAGATCGCCGCCCGCTCCTCCGGCGACCGCGCCGCCCGAACTTCGATCGCGCCCGAGGCCGCCAAGAGTTCATCCAGCCGCCGGCAATCATCAGCAATCAGCGCCCGCGGCCCTTCGAGTTCGACGATCAGCACCGCTTCGGCCCCGGACGGATACTCCGCATGGACCGCGGCCACGGCCGCCTCGAGTGCCAGCGAATCCATGATTTCCATTGCCCCCGGCAGCAGCCCGCCGGCAATAATGGCCGCGACCGCCTCCCCGGCAGCTTCAATCGTCCGATACCCGGCGAGAACCGTGTGGTAAAACGGAGGAACCGGCAGGAGGCGCAAGGTCACTTCGAGCGCGATTCCGAACAAGCCTTCGTTCCCGACAAAAAATCCGCACCAATCCGGACCGGTCTCCTCAAGACTTTCCCCGCCGAGTTCGACGACCGTTCCGTCCGCAAGCACCGCTTTGATTCCGAGCACATGGTTCGCCGTCATGCCGTATTTGAGGCAATGGGCGCCGCCGGAATTGAAAGCGACGTTTCCGCCAATCGTGCAAATCTGCTGACTCGACGGATCCGGCGCGAAATACAAGCCATGCGGCGCAGCGGCTCGGCTGACATCGAGATTGATCACCCCCGGCTCGACCACCGCCACGCGCTGGTCCGCGTCGACCCGAATGATTCGGTTCAGGCGATTGAGGCAGATCACGATTCCATCGGCGACCGGAAGCGACCCGCCGGAGAGGCTGGTGCCGCTCCCGCGGGCGACAAACGGGACGTCGTGCTCATAACAAAGCCGCACTGTAGCAATCACGTCGTCACGGCTCTCCGGAAAGACCGCCGCGCGCGGCGCCACCGAAAACGCCGTCAGCGCATCCGACTCGAAACTCGCCAGGCCCGCGCGGTCGCACACCAGCCGGTCCCCCGGGAAGATCGCCCGCAGGTCCCGCCAGAAATCGTCGCTGCCATCCTCCATGGGAGCGTCTCCAAAATGGATATACGCTGTCAAACGCCCCCGGCCGCCACCGGAGTCTGTTCGCGATACGCCGCGCTGGCCGCCGCAATCGCGGCGCCTGCCGAAACACCGCCGGGGCTTTCGGCCAAAATCGATTCCAGCGCGCTCAGGATAGTGAAGACGTTGCGGCGCGATGAAGAGTGCCCCATCAGGCCGATTCGCCACGCTTTCCCCTTGAACGGACCAAGCCCCGCCCCGATCTCGATGCCGAAATCCTCCAAAAGTCTCGTCCGCGCCGGCGCGTCATCGACTCCGTCCGGGATTTTTACCGCGTTCAGCGTCGTCAGCGACTGCTTCGGAATGTACGTCAGCCCCATCGCCTCCAATCCGGCCCGCAAGGCGCGGTAGTTGCGCGTATGCCGCTCGATCCGGCGGTCGAGTCCTTCCTCCAGGATCAGCCGGACAGCCTCATGGAGCGCATAAGTCATGTTGATCGGCGCGGTGTGGTGGTAAACCCGGTCGCTCCCCCAGTAGTTCCGGAGCATCGAGACATCGAGGTACCAGCTCGCGACTTTGGTCTTCCGGCGATCGATCGCGGCGACCGCCGCTTCCGAAAACGAAACCGGCGCGAGGCCCGGCGGACACGACAGACACTTTTGCGTCCCGCTGTAAATCGCGTCGATCCGCCAGTCGTCAACGCGCACATCTACCCCGCCGAGCGAAGTGACAGCATCGACGAGCAGCAGCGCTCCGGCATCGTGGACGGCCTTGGAAATCTCCTCGAGCGGCTGATGAACGCCGGTCGATGTTTCCGCGTGAACGATCCCGACAACTTTCGCTGCCGGGTGATCGCGCAATGCCGCCGCCACCGCGTCCGGCTCAACGATTTCGCCCCAAGGCGCCTCGACCGAATGCACCGTCGCTCCGCAGCGTTCGGCGACATCGCGCATCCGCGCGCCGAATACACCGTTCACACAAACGAGCATTTCGTCGCCAGGCTCGATCAGATTGACAACACAGCATTCCATCCCGGCCGAGCCGGTGCCGGAGACGGCCATCGTCATCGCATTTCGAGTGCGGAACAAAGTCCGAAGCATCTCCCGCGTTTCGTCCATGATCGCGAGATATGCCGGGTCGAGATGACCGATCGTCGGGGCGCCAAGCGCTTCGAGAACGCTGGCGGGAACATCACTGGGGCCGGGTCCGAGCAGAATACGCTGGGGCGGCAGAATGCGCGAGGCGGGGTTTTTCATAGGACCCGGATTGTATGCTTCCCGCGAGCGGCAGTGCAATGTGTAAATTCGATACTCGCAACTCACGGAGAGGGGGACATTCGTGTCCGTTGGGAAAACGGGTAAATCCGCCTCCCGCGGTGCAGCGCACATTCGAGATCCGGGTGAAAAAATCCCTGATCCGCCGCCTTGTGCGATTTGCCATCCTGTGGTTACGATTGCCTTTCATGAACGCCCGCCTCGTCTTTTTTGCCTTCTCCCTCGTTTTCCCGCTCTTGCTCGCGGCCCAGAATCCCGCCCGGGCGGCGGAGTTTTCGCGAACGGAAGACGTCATCTACGGACGCAAGTTCGGGATGGCTTTGACGATGGATGTGTTTATGCCCGCCGAACCGAATGGCGCCGGTATCGTTTTCGTTGTCAGCGGCGGCTGGTTTTCCGGGAAACAGGCGATCCATCCGGAACACCCGCTGCTGATCTCGCTGCTCGGTCGCGGCTACACGGTGTTCGCGGTACTGCACGGATCGCAGCCGAAGTTCCAGATTCCGGAGATCATTGAAGACATGCACAGGGCCGTCCGCTTTATCCGGTATCACGCTTCTGAATACAGCATCGATCCCAAACGTCTCGGTGTCACAGGCGGCAGCGCGGGCGGACATCTCTCGCTGATACTTGCGACGCTCGGCGGCCCGGGCGACCCGGAAGCGAGCGATCCGGTCGATCGTGGGAGCAGCGCCGTGCAGGCCGTCGCCTGTTTCTTTCCGCCGACCGACTTCCTCAACTACGGCGCTCCCGGAGTGGACGGGACGGGAGTCGGCGTACTTGCGCCGTTTAAACAGGCGTTCGGGCCCAGGGCGGATGAGCCTGGCAGCCGTCGCGAACTCGCCCTGGAGATCTCGCCGATCTACCACGTAACCGCCGAGCTGCCGCCAGTTCTCATCGTGCATGGCGACGCGGACCGCCTGGTGCCGATCCAGCAGGCCCAGACCTTTATCGAGCGAGCGAGCGAAGCGGGTGCCGCGGCCAAATTGATCACGCGAAAAGGCCGCGACCACGGATGGGGAGATGTGCAGCCGGACGTCGAAGCCTTTGCCGACTGGTTTGACGAACATCTGCAGCCAAGCGAGGATTGATCACGGCCGGACCGATTCGCAGGCTCGGAGGCGCAAGCTGCGAACGCCCGCGCAGCAGCTTAACTCTCCGAAGTTGAGGCCGTGCGCTCCATCGCATCCCAAGAGAAAGTTAACCGATCGAAACGGACTTCATCTGCCTATGGCAGAAGAAGGCTTTCACTGTCCCCGGCGCCGCGTCTCTCCGAACCCTTTCTGGCGGATAGCGATATTCCGGGCGATCTCGCGGGCGAGCCACGGTCCGCGGTAGATCATGCCGGTGTAAATTTGCACGAGGCTCGCGCCGGCATCGAGCTTCTCCGCCGCTGATTCCGAATCGAAAATGCCGCCCGCGCCGATTATCGGGAGTTTTCCCCCGGTCGCGCGGCTGATGTAGTTAATGATTTCCAGCGACCTAAAGCGCAAGGGCCGGCCGCTGAGACCGCCATCCTGACGCGCCTCGGCCAAGGCGCCCGGGCGCGCGAGCGTGGTATTCGTCGCGATGATCCCGTCGTAACCGAGGTCCAAAATTGTCTGAATCACGGCGTCGATCTGAGGAAAACTGAGGTCTGGAGCGATTTTGACTAGGACTGGAATCCGGTTCTTCCCCGTTTCCGCCGCCCGTTTGTCATTTGCCTCCTTCAAGTGCCGGAGCAAGTGGACAAGCCGCGACTCCTCCTGCAAGCTCCTCAGCTCGGGGGTGTTGGGGCTGCTGATATTGATGGTGAAATAATCGGCGAAATCGGCCAGGAGCTCAAAGGAGCGGACGTACTCTTCCGCCGCGTGCTCGAGCGACACCGCTTTCGATTTGCCGATATTGATGCCGAGCGGCCCGTCGGGCCGTCCATACCGGAATTGCCGGGTCAGCCGTCGGGCAAGACGCTTCGCGCCATCGTTATTAAATCCCATTCGATTAATCAGGGCTTCCTCGTCCGGGTACCGAAAAATGCGCGGCCGCGGATTTCCCGGCTGACGCTGAAACGTCACGGTCCCGACTTCGACATGACCAAAGCCGAGCGCGAACATCGCGGGCCAGAACTTCGCGTTTTTGTCAAAACCGGCCGCCAAACCGACCGCGTTGGGAAACCGCAGACCAAAAAGCTCAATCGGCTTCAAACGCGACGACAGGCTGTTTCGCCGCGCGAGAAAGGTACACAAAGGACGGAGGGCGCTGACGATTTTCATCGCCTCGCCCACCCGTTCATGCGCACGTTCGGGATCCATCCGAAACAGCACCGGACGCACGGTTTTCTCGTACAGCCTTCCCATGGGTTCTCTGATTCTGAAAATGCCGCGACAAAGAGCAAGGAGCGAGAAGCGCGGGAAAAATATTTTTTCCTAGGTTGACTACGCGAAAAATGCGGCTTTTTGGTGATGCTGAGAACCGACCTAAGTCCCTTTTTTTATGGCAAGAACATCTCCTCAATTGGAATGGTGCATCGTCCGTCTGGGCGACGACATGAATTGGTGGGTGGAGGAAATCAGCGACGAAATCCACTGGGATGTCGACGGCCTGAGCATCATTGACCCCCGCCAGCTCGCCCACATCATCGAGCTTCTGGAACCGCTCCATGACTACGGCTTTGAGCCCGAACTCATGGAAGCCGCTTTTTATGCGTTCCGCATCAGCCAAAACCTCGGCCAAGGACGCGTGAAACTGGAGCGGACCAGCGATTCACTCCTGGATTCCGACGAGAAGCTCTTCGCCCTTCCCGACATCCTCGATGAGGAAACCGGCCCATACGCCGATTTCGTCGATCACATCTCCAGGCTCCGCGTCAAAATGCTGAATGACTCCATGAGCTTCGAAAAGAAGCTGACCGTGGACGAGCTCGAGGAGGAAATCCGCGACGAACAGAACAACAGCTTTATCGAAGGACGTTCCGTTCATCTCTTCAATGAGATCAACGCGATCCTCGAATACGTGCCAGCCGGGTTCGAACTCGACGAGGACTCCGAAGAGGAGGGCGACGACGAAGAGGATGTCGATGTCCCCGATGTCTTCGCCGATATCGATGACGAGGAAGACGAGTCGATCCAGGAAGACGAAACCATGCGCTGGGACGAGGACGAAGATGAGGACGAAAACGACGACGAGGGCCTCAACGACGCCGACAGCGACAGCGACGACGACGTGGACGAAGATGACTACGATTTCGAGGACGAAGACGACGAAGGCGAGGCCATGCCGCGCCGAGGCCGAAGGCGCTAGGCGGCGAGAAAATCAGTTCGTTTCAATTGGTGTGTAAACCACTGACCAATGAGAACTGAAAAATAACAATTCGAACTTCCTCCGCCCTAGATGCCTTCCCGGAACTGCGCCGCTACTTCCTTGGCAAAGTAGGTCAATATCATGTCGGCGCCTGCTCGCTTGATCGCGAGCAGGGCTTCGTCGCGGGTCTTTTTGTAATCGAGCCACCCGAGGCGCGCCGCGGCGTGAATCTGGGCATATTCGCCCGAAACCTGGTAGGCCGCGAGCGGCAGCGGTGTCGCATCCCGCACGTCCCGGATGATGTCGAGATAGGGCCCGGCCGGCTTCACCATGACAATGTCCGCTCCCTCCTCCAAATCGAGCGTCGCCTCGACTAACGCCTGCCGGCGGTTTGCCGGATCGAGCTGATAGCTGCTTTTGTCGAGCGACGGTGTTTTGGCCGCCTGCGCGCTGCCCACGGCCTCGCGAAACGGACCGTAGAACGCCGAAGCAAATTTCGCTGAGTAGGCCAAAATTCCCGTGTGCGCCCGGCCCGCCGCTTCGAGGGCGCGGCGGATAGCGCCAACCCGGCCGTCCATCATGTCGGACGGCGCAACGAGGTCGACGCCCGCGTCCGCATGCAGCAGCGCCATCTCGACGAGGATTCCGACCGTGCTGTCGTTGTCGACATCGCCTCCGTCAGCGGTCAGCACGCCGTCATGGCCGTGCGTCGTGTACGGGTCGAGGGCGATGTCCGTAATCACCGCCAGCTCCGGGACCGCTTCTTTCACGGCACGCACAGCACGCAAAACGAGTGTGTCCGGATTCAACGCGCCTTTTCCCAACGGATCCTTCAGCTCCGGGGCGAGTTGCGGGAACAGCGCGACTGCCGGAATCCCCAGCTGAACGAGCTCCTCGCACTCCCGAACGAGATCCGCGATCGAAAGGCGAAAGACATTCGGCATCGATTCGACCGGCTCCGGCTTCCCGTCGCCATCCTTCACGAAAAGGGGGGCGATCATACCGTCCGGCGCCAGCCGCGTTTCCCGCACAAGCGAACGAATCGCCTGTGTTGTCCGGAGGCGGCGCGGACGCCGGAGAATTTCTTGCTTAAACGTTTCGGCCATGTTCAGTTCAGGGATTGCGGAAATCGAAAGCTCCGATCATGGTTCTTCGCTTCCGCGATTGCAATTCATTCGGCACGGAGAGCGCCTCGCCCGGCGTCCCGGCGCGCGTTTCGCTCTTGGATTGAGCGTCGCGATGCCGCCCTCCGCGTCGCGATTTTCTTCGCAATGGCCATCCGTCTCTACGATTCCCTCAGTCGAACTGTCCGCGATGTCGTCCCCGCCGACGGCCGGGTCTACCGTTTCTATTGCTGCGGCCCGACGGTTTACGGGCCCGCGCATGTCGGAAATTTCCGCAGCTTTATCGTGCAGGATGTCTTTCGGCGGACGCTCGAAACCAGCGGGCAGGAGGTTCTCCATGTTCGCAACCTGACCGACGTTGACGACAAAACCATCCGCCAAGCCCGCGAGGAGGGAAAGCCGCTCCAAGAGGTGACTTCCCGCTGGACGAAAAAATTTCACGAAGACAGCGACGCGCTCAACCTGCTGCCTCCGCACGAGGAACCGGCCGCAACCGAGCATATCGCCGACCAAATCGCCCTGATCGAAAAGCTGATTGCCAGCGGGCACGCCTACCCAACGCCGGACGGCAGCGTCTATTTTCGAGTTTCCTCCTTCCCCGATTACGGCAAGCTCTCGCGCTTAAAAGAGCGCGAGCTGCGTCCCGCGGAACGGACGGCTGACGCGGAAGCCCCTGTCGACGCCGACGAATATTCCCGCGACTCCGCGGCGGATTTCGCTCTCTGGAAAGGCCGGAAGCCGCAGGATGGGGACGTCTTCTGGCCGAGTCCGTGGGGCGAGGGACGCCCCGGCTGGCACATCGAGTGCAGCGCAATGAGCATGCGCTACCTCGGTGAATCGTTCGATATGCATGGCGGCGGTGTCGACCTGATGTTTCCGCACCACGAAAACGAAATTGCCCAGAGCGAAGCCTGCACGCACAAACCGCTCGCGCGGCACTGGTTTCACAGCGCGCACCTGATGGTCGACGGCCGGAAAATGAGCAAAAGTCTCGGCAACCTCTACACCCTGGACGATCTCCGGGAAAAAGGCCATTCGCCGGCGGCCCTCCGCTACCTGCTGCTATCCGGACATTACCGGCAGCCGCTCAACTTCACTTGGCAATCGCTGCACAGTGCCGAAAGCGCCTTGGAGAAACTGGCGAAATTTCGGGACGCCCTTGTGAAACGCCTCGGAACATTGCCCAAAGACACCGACAGCTCAGCCGGTTTCGCCTCGTTCACGCCGGCTTGGGAAGCGCTCACCGACGATCTCAACACCCCCGCCGCCCTCGGCGCGCTTTTCCGCGCTATTCGTGAAATCCGTCCGGACCGCCTCGACGGCACGCAGGCTCGCGCGGAAGCGATCGGTTTTACCCGCCTTCTCGGTGCTCTGGGCATCCAGCTCCCAGAAGCCGCCGCCGCGCCGGCGTCCGTCGATGCCCCGGCCGAAATTACGGCTCTTGCGGAGGAACGCTGGAAAGCCAAACAAGCGCGCGATTTCGCGACCGCCGACCGGATTCGCGACGAACTGAAAGCTGCCGGATGGCTCGTTCTCGACCGAAAAGACGGCTACACCCTGGAAAAGGCCTAATCCCAAATTCCAAATCTAACATTTAAAATCTAAAATCCAGTATGTCTCCTCTCGAAGAGCTTCGTCACTCGACCGCCCACGTCCTCGCGACCGCTGTGCTTCGCCTGTTTCCCGAAGCCAAGCTCGACATCGGCCCGCCGACGGATTCCGGCTTTTACTACGACTTTGATCTCGAGCACCGGTTCACGCAGGAGGATCTCGAAGCGCTCGAAGCGGAGATGGCGAAGATCATCAAAGAGAACCAAAAGTTCGAGCGGCGCGAGGTTACCCGCGAGGAAGCCCGGCGCTTTTTCGAAGAGCGCGATCAGCCGTATAAACTCAGCCGCCTGGAGGACATCCCGCCGGACGAACCGGTCAGTTTTTATCAGAATGGCGAATTCGTCGATCTTTGCGCCGGAACACACGTCCGCTACACCAAGCAGATCAAGGCGTTCAAACTGCTGAACATCGCCGGCGCCTATCACCGGGGCGACGAACGAAACAAGCAGCTCCAGCGGATCTACGGCACCGCCTTTCCGAGCAAACAGGAACTCGAAGAACATCTCGACCGGCTCGAGCAGGCCAAGCAGCGCGATCACCGCAAACTCGGGCGCGACATGCGCCTCTTTCACATCGACGAATCGGTCGGCGCGGGAATGATTCTCTGGACCCCGCGCGGCGCCACGATCCGGCAAGAGTTGCAGAAATTCATCTCCGCCGAGCTCGCGCGCCAGGGATACTCGCAGGTTTTCACGCCGCACATCGGGCGGCTCGATCTCTTCCGGACGTCCGGCCATTTTCCGTATTACCGCGAGTCTCAGTTTCCCCCGCTCATTGAGCACGCGTTCCTCGAAAAGCTCGCCGATGAAAACTGCTCCTGCGCGGACCTCGCGAGCCGGATGGAACGAGGCGACATCGACGGCTATTTGCTCAAGCCGATGAACTGCCCGTTTCACATCAAGATCTTCGACTCCGCCCCGCGCTCCTACCGCGAGCTGCCGATCCGCCTGGCGGAGTTTGGCACGGTTTACCGCTGGGAGCAATCGGGCGAGCTGAGCGGCATGACTCGTGTTCGCGGTTTTACCCAGGACGATGCCCACCTCTTCTGCACCGAAGAGCAGGTCGGCCAAGAAGTGCGCGGCTGCCTGGAACTCGTCGGCATTGTTCTGAAGACTCTGGGAATGAACGAATACCGGGTGCGCGTCGGCTTGCGCGATCCCGATTCCACCAAATACACCGGCGACGCGCAAAACTGGGACAAAGCCGAAGCCGCCTGTCGCGAGGCCGCGCGAACCCTCGACGTGCCATACACCGAAGAACCGGGCGAAGCCGCTTTTTACGGACCAAAAATCGACTTCGTCGTGAAGGACGTAATCGGGCGCGAATGGCAGCTGGGAACGGTGCAGGTCGACTACAACCTTCCCGAGCGGTTCGATCTCTCCTACATCGGCCCCGACAACCAGCCGCACCGGCCGGTCATGATTCACCGGGCGCCGTTCGGCTCGATGGAGCGGTTTTGCGGCCTGCTGATCGAGCACTTTGGCGGCGATTTCCCGACGTGGCTGGCGCCCGAGCAGGTGCGCATCCTGCCAATCAGCGATAAGGTTGCCGACTACGCCAAAAGCCTTCACGAAGAACTGCACCGCCGGGGCATTCGTTCGTCCATCGATGAACATTCCGATAAACTCGGGGCAAAAATCCGGCGCGGCCAGCTCGATAAGGTTCCGCACATGCTGGTGGCAGGCGCCCGCGAGGCGGAATCTCGCAGCGTCGCGGTCCGCAGCCGGGCCAAGGGCGACGAGGGCACCGTTCCGTTCGATGAATTTGTCGCGCGGGTCGAAGCCGAAATTCGCGATCGCACCCTGACGACCGCATCATAAGCTCCGCCCTTCAGGCGCCGGTCCGCCCGACGATTAATCCATCCTATCGTCTTCGTCGTAGCTGAGCTCCTCCTCGATCTCGGCTATGCGGCGCTTTTCGACCCGGCGGGCGAGGAAGACCGACAGTTCATACAGGAACCACATCGGCAAGGCGACCATCGCTTGGGTGATCGGATCCCAGGTCGGCGTCAAGAGGGCGCCCATAAAGAAGAAAACGACGATCATGTACCGCCGCGCCTTTGCCAGAATCTCCGTGGAGACAATCCGAAGGTAGACCAGAATGTAGACAACCAGCGGGAACTGAAAACAGAAGCCCATCCCGAGCATCGTCCAGACGAGCAGGCTGTAATAGCGATCGCCGGTCCACATGATCTCGTAACCGAGGATCTTGTTCAAGCGGATCGAGAACCCGAGAGCCTCCGGCACAATCCAAAGATACGCGAATGCCAAGCCGCCCGCAAACAGCACAAAAGCCGCCGCGCACGACGGCAGGAGCATCTTAATCTCGTCCTTCTTCAGCGCCGGGGCGATGAAGCGTGCCAGAAAATAGAGGATCGCCGGCAGCGCAAGGCCAAATCCGCCGATAAAACAGATCTGCAGAATAACGGTAAAGACTCCGACCGGCGAGGTCATGAACAGGCTGCCTTCGACGCCATGCGCGAGGCTGGCCTTCTCGTAAGGCGCGTTCAGAAAGTTTGACGCGCTTTTCAGAAAGATGCCGACAACAATGACGGCCGTAAAAAACGCGGCCGCACACTTGAAGAGCGTCCAGCGCAATTCCTCGAGGTGGTCAAGGAACCCCATTGTCGCGCCTTCTTCGTGCGCGACAACATCGTCTTCCTCACCGGCTGGCAGACGTTTCATAAAAAAGGATTAATCATCACTCGCGCGACGGCGATTGCAACTCCGCTTGCAAATCGTCGAGCACCCGCCGCATATCCTCGGTCAGCTCGTCACCCGCACGCAAATCATGACGGAAAGTGACAAGGCTTTCCCGCCATCGTTCCTCATCCGCCTCCAGCGTCGCCTGGAACAGCGCATTCAGTGAAAAGAGCGCGTTGTGATAAAACGCGTGAAACGTCCCGCGCTCCACCGCCATCACCCGAATCCGGTATTGAAGCTCGCTCCGCAAGGTTTCGCTTGCACGATGCTCCCAAAGATCGTCGGCAAACAATCGCGTCGGCTTCCCTTCGACCTGAAAGGTAAAACGGGAAAGTTCGTCCAGGCGCTGCCGGGTTCTCTCCGGCGACCAGGCGGGAGAGCCTCGCTCGCGGATCAGCTCGTTCAAACCGACGAGCCACCACATTTCCGCATCGGCCATCGAACGCAGCGCGCCGCCATAAACGGCATTCATCGCCCGAAGCGGAGGTTCACCCCGGAAGAGACGCACAAGATAATTCGCCAATTGATCGCGCTGCCGCGACTCGCGCTCAAGAAAGCGCAGAAGCCAGTAGGCATACGGCCCCAAGCGCTCCGCTTCATCTTCCGACCCGCGCTCCGCCGAGAGAACCGTTCGCAGGCTGACCGATGGATTCCCCTTAACCTTCTCCGCGAGCGACTCCCGGTGCGCGGCAACTGTCTCCCCGCGCGCGAGATGCTGAAGCGCCAATTCCAGCCAGAGCGGCACGACAATCTGTTCCGGAGCATACGCCGCGGCCAGGCGAGTAAGATGCCCTTGCGCCAGTGCGCGTTCCAAATCCGTTTTCGTCGTCGAGCCGCTCCACGCGACCACGACATTGACCTGTCCGCTCGGATAGATTTTCGTGACGAATCGGGCCCTCTCCCGGTAGCGTTCCAGCGGAACAAGGTCGACGACCACCGGCTTTTGAACCGACCCGACCATGGGAAGCACGCGCGAAAAACGCCGAGCCATCAGCTCACCGGCCGACGCGGCGAATTGCGCGCTCAACCGGTCGTCGGCGATTACCTCAAAATAATCGTTCCGTGCGATCGCGCGATCGGCAAGGGGCGGCGGCGCCGCCGCCTCTTCCGGCTCCGCCGGCAGCGCTCGGGGCAGAAGAAGCGTCAGCGAGACGAGAATCGTGTTTCGCCATGCCGCTTTGCCTGTCACGGCATTACCACGGTCAATTTGCCCTCTTCAATCGCCGCGCTCTCCACCGACGCCCAGCCTTCGCGAAGTTCCTCCGAGACCTCAAACGCGGAAACAAGCTGACGGATCAGGCGGTTGGCCAGAATGCCTGGAACCCGGCACGAGCCGACATAGACGCGATCATGGGCGAAGCGGAAAATGCCGCCGTCCTTTTCGATGACCCCGGTCGCCTGGGCTTGCAGCTCACGCGACTGCCCGAACACCGTCCACTCAGTCGGCAAGCCGACCACCAGATTCTCGCCCTCGATGCGAAAATCGGGTGTGCCCGGCTCGATCTGCACCGGCCCGACGGCGGCCGTCCGTTCGGCCTCCTCGCCAAAACGGGCCGCCGCCCACCGGTTCAGTTCCTGCTCGACCACAGTGATCGTGCCGGAACGCTTGGCCTTGATCGCCTCCTCCTTCGCCTGCCACGTGTTATGTTCGTCCGTCCCCAACTTGCCCGGAACGACGTAAACGCGGCCGAACACCCGTTCTTCCGGCGACGGCATTTCCTTCACCTCCTCCGGCGGTTGCAACACGAGGAACACGACAGCGCCCGCGACGCCGAGGATGAGACTGAGGATCGCACCAATCGCGATCTCGTAAGGCTTGGGCGCCCGGTCCTTTTTTCTGGCCATAATTGGAATTCGGTGAAACGCGGCGATCCGCGGAAGTTATGTTGCAAACGTTACTTGTCGCCCGACGAAGCGCTCGAAGCGGCCGGCGCGGCCGCGGATGAATCTTTCGCGGCCGATTCGGAGCTTTTGGACTCGCCCGATTTGCCCGAATCCGATTTCGGCGGGGATTTATAATCGGTCTCGTAGAAGCCGGTCCCTTTGAAGATAAGGGCGGCGCCGCGTCCAATCAGACGCTTCAGTCCATCTTTCGAGCAAGCCGGGCACTTCACGAGGCGTTCGGCGTTCATTGACTGGAACACCTCCATCTGATGCCCGCAATTTTCACAGGCGTATTCGTACGTTGGCATGATCGATTACAACACGGAAAAAGGAGCTTCCTTGGGACCAAATTGACGCAACTCGGTCCGGCGGAAAATCGCAGTATAATAAAAAAAGACAACAATTCCACCGACAAAGAAGGCAAGCGGAAAAAGCGGGAAGCAGGCGAACAGGAACCCGAGATAGGCCAAGGTCGGCAGCACAAGCGGAAACCAGGCATCCTGCATCAGCCGGAACAGCTCGGGCAGGCGAAAGGCCTCAACAAAATCAGCCATCCGGCAGTAACGATACCATCCGGCGCCGACGAGCGGGGGGGCAAGCAGGAATGCCGGGATCAGCGGCACATAGGCAAGCGGGCCCGCCCACGGCAAAAACGGCAGGCAGAGGAGCCCGGCAAGCAGAAACAGACCGCCGCCGAGCCCAAGAAATATCACAAAAAACGCGACGCCGCTTACAAAAAGCGAGCCGGCGTCCGACCATTCAGGCAAATCAAACCAATCGCCCTCCGCCGTCGCGGCGACAATTCGGCCGAGGTAGCCGAACGCGAAAAAATTCAGAACCGGGATCGCCGTCAGCACCGCGCCGAGCAAGCATTTGCCAAGCCAGGCGGAGTCCGAGAATAAACGACGGCAAACTTGCTCGAAATCAGGCATACATGTTACGACAAACGAGGCGGGAAGATACCGCATGTGAGATGGACTTCAAAGAAAAATCAGAACAGTACCGCGCCCGCATTGAAGCAGCGATCGACCTCTGCCTGCCGCCGGTTAACACCCGGCCGCAGCGGCTGCACCACGCGATGCGTTACAGCATGCAGGCAGGCGGCAAGAGGCTCCGGCCGATGCTTTGCCTCGCCACTGCCGAACTTTTCGGCGCGGCCGCCGATCCGCTTCCCGCCGCCATCTCCCTCGAGTGCATCCACACCTATTCGCTCATTCACGACGATCTCCCGTGCATGGATGACGGCATGCTTCGTCGGGGCCAGCCGACTTTACACCGGAAATTTGACGAATGGACCGCCGTCCTCGCCGGGGATGCGCTGCTCACCTTCGCCTTCGAACTCCTTGCTGAAAACTACGCCGGCGACCCCCCGCTCGCCAACGCGCTGACCCGCGACCTCGCCGGAGCCGCAGGCAGCCGGCGGCTGCTCGCCGGCCAGGTGGAGGATATCCTTGGCGAACGCACAACCTGCACCGAAGAACAGCTCGATTTCATTCATCTGAATAAAACCGCGGCTTTGCTCGAAACCTCGCTGACGATGGGGGCGCGCGTGGCGAAGGCGGGCGACGCGGCAATCGACCTCTGCATACGGATCGGACGCAGCGCCGGACTCGCGTTTCAGATCATCGACGACATTCTCGACGCCACCAGCGATGATCAGGCACTTGGGAAGACCGCCGGCGGCGACGCGAAGACCGGCAAGGCAACCTACGTAAAAATGCACGGAATCGAAGCCTCGCGCCGCGTCGCCCGGCAATTGACGGGTGAAGCCGCCCGCCTCTGCCGCGAGTTGCCCGGCGCAGGGCTGTTTCACGCCGCACTGGTCGAGAAACTCGAGCACCGGCTGACTTGACGCGGCCGCCCTCGCCCATCGGCTCACCCCGGCAGCTGCGACTCTTCCGCAGCCGCGCGGTGGGAGCGCGGCCGAAAGGATTTCCGCGCCGACCGCCGAATGCGACGCGGCCTCCGAAAAACAGCAAAAAAAACCGGCGCGCCTTTTCAGACGCGCCGATTGCATGATTAAGAAAAAACTGGATCGCGGACGCTTACTTCCGCTGGCGGCGGAACTTCGAGGTGAATTTTTCCACGCGACCCGCGGTATCGATTAAGCGCTTTTCCCCGGTGTAGGCCGGATGGGAATCGGAGGTGACGTCGCGCAACACGATGTAGTGCTCGACACCGTCAATCTCTTCCTTCCTCGCGGATTTCATCGTGGAACGGGTCAAAAACCGTTTGCCCGACGAGACATCCACAAACGCTACCGGATGCAAACTGGGATGGATTTCTTTTTTCATGACTGGATCGAGCGCTCCTTTCGGGAATATTATCCCTGACGCGCTTTGAAGCGCGGATTCGATTTGCAAATGACATAGATCCGGCCGCGCCGACGGACGACCTGACAATCCGGATGCCGGGTTTTGGCTGATTTCAGTGACGATACAACTTTCATAAACGGCCAAAAGAAGTCAAAAGAGCGAGCGCTGTCAACGTCTTGTTCAGAAAATCACAAGGAACTTTATGGACGGCCACACCTCGCTCCGTCCCTGCCCGGCCGTTGACAGAGCCCCCAGCTGCAAGGCCGACCGATCGATGGGATACGCGCACCAGGGATTTTCATTCTGCCTTGCCAAAGGATGCGCCCGCTTGTTAACCTCCGCCTCGTCCGGAATTTCCGGTTTTTCTCGTATTCGTATCATTAAAGCATAACCCAAACTCAGGAGAGCAAAGTCTTCTATGAAGAACATCAACATTACGCGCACCTGCCTCATTATCCTCGCCGCCTTCGGCTTTGCCATGATCGGCTGCCAGCCGGCCGACACCGGCGCGCCTGCCGAAGAGTCCGGCGAGACCGCGGGGGAAACAACCGAAGAAGCCCCCAACTGAGCGAGAACGCGTTCGCTAGACGCGTCCCGCAAAAAAGAGGCGCCCGCAACCGGGGCGTCTTTTTTTGTGCCCTTTTTCTTCATCTTCGCGCGGGTTCGGGGTCTTCGCCAGAGGGGGCGTGAACCGCTCGCCGCTTTTTGCTTGCGCTCCATCATCCCATCGTCACGAATTTGCATGGAAACGCGGGATCAGCCGCGATTTACCTCCAAGTACCCTTAGAACCCCAACACCCCTTTTGTCATGTCGAGAAAGCCCCTCTCAGGCTTCAGCCTGATCGAATTGCTCGTTGTCATCGCCATCGTGGCGATCCTCACCACGATTCTCGTGCCAGTCGCCGGACGTGTCCGAGAACAGGCGCATCGGACGAAATGCACCTCAAACCTTCGCCAATGGGCCGCCGCCAACTTGCTCTACGCTGCCGACAACAATGATCTCATTCCGTGGGACGGCTGGGACAGCGCCAATAATGCCACGCCGGGAAACATGACCGAACACGCCGGAACGCTGCCGTGGTTTAACGCGCTGCCGCCCTATTTCGACTCGCCGATCGCACGCGACCTCGCCGCCGGGAACAGTCTTCCCCGTCTCGGAGACACCTCCGTCTTCATCTGCCCCGCCGCAGAAAGAATCGGCGGGGCTCCCGACTGGCTCTGTTACGGCCCAAACTACTTGCTGAGCTACGCCGGAACACCCTCGCCGCTCCGCGTCGCCATCACCCGCCTCTCCATGATTCGTGAACCGAGCCGCGTGCCGCTGTTCGCCGAGACGACGAACCACGCCCCCAACTCCTCCGGAATCGCTGCCTTGAACGCAAACCCCCGATACTTGGCCGAAGCCAACCGCCACAGCGGCCGCGGCCTCGTCGTCTTTTTTGACGGCCACGCCGAATCCTTCACACCGGCCGAGCTGCTGTTGCAGTACCGAGCCTGGGACAACCCGAACTTTCCCCAGCGCGTCCGCTGGAATCCGCTCCACCAGTGACCAGCGACCCCGTAACAAATCGCAGCGAAGAAACAAAAAGAGATCTATCGCGGCCGTGATCCCCTACATGACAGTTGCTCCGCCACCGGATCCGTCCTACAAAAGTTGCCATTAATGAATTGAGCCAATCGAGCCCGCACGGTTCATCAATCCGGGAAAACAAAGTCACTGAAAATCGGCATCATGAGATCCGGCGTTTTTGCGAGACACGAGTGGCTGGTCGCGCTCCTTTTTCTCCTTCCAAATATCGTGGGATTCCTGCTGTTCACAGCCGGCCCCGTCGCCGGCTCGTTTCTTCTCAGCTTTACCTCTTGGGACCTCCTGACGCCGCCGCGCTGGGTCGGGCTCGCCAACTTCATCGATCTGCTCGGCTTTCACCGCGGGGTAGAAGGCTGGCGGCCGAACGACCCTGCTTTCTGGAAGTATCTCTACAATACGCTGTTCATGATGCTCACCATTCCGGTGAACATCGCCACCTCGCTTTTTCTCGCGATTATCCTGATCAAGAAACTCCGTTTCAGGCATCTGTACCGTCTGATTTTCTTCTTGCCCAGTATCCTTGCCGGCGTGGCGATCTTTTACCTCTGGCGCTGGATCTACAATCCCGACTACGGCCTGTTCAACGCGCTCCTGGCAACCGCAGGCATCACCGGGCCCAACTGGCTGACGGACCCGGCGTGGGCGAAACCCGCGATCATGCTGATGGGCCTCTGGATCGGGATCGGCGGCGCCGGCATGGTGCTTTATATCGCCGCGCTGCAAAACGTGCCGCCGGAACTGTATGAAGCAGCGGAAATCGACGGCGCGGGCGCCTGGGGCAAATTCAAAACCGTCACTTGGCCGTCCGTCATGCCGGTCACCTTCTTCCTGCTCACGATGGGCCTCATCAACGGGCTCCAATACGGAGCTGAAGCTGTGATGATCATGACCGAAGGAGGACCGTTCGGTGCGACCACCACGCTCGGTTACATGATTTACCGGAAGGCATTCGTCGACTTTCAGATGGGCTACGCCGCCACGATCGCCTGGGTGCTGTTCCTCCTGACCCTCGCGATCACACTCCTTCACTGGCGGAAAGGCGCCAATCACCTGGCGGACTGACAAAGCAAAAGGCATGATTCGGCGGGAAAACAGGTACACAGCCCTTTGGCATATTCCTTTGGTTATTCTCGGGGTGACCTGCCTGCTGCCGCTCGCGTTCATGCTCACTACCGCCCTCTCGCCGCCCGAGGAGACGATGAAGGCGACTGACTCGGTTCGCGAAATCATCATTCCGCGGCACTTCCAGTGGTCAAATTTCGTCGAGGTCTGGGAGATCGTTCCGTTCTTCCGCTATTACATCAACAGCCTTCTCGTGGCAGCCGTCGCCACGGCTGGACAGGTCGCGACAAGCGCCATGGCCGCCTACGCGTTTGCCCGGCTTCGCTGGAGAGGGCGTGACACGGTCTTTCTCGCTTATCTGGCGACTCTGATGATTCCCGGATCCGTGACGATGATTCCCAACTTCATTCTGCTGAAGCTCTCGCCGGACATTCTTGGCGCGATTCTTCCTGTCGTCGACTGGGCCGGTCTTCGCTATCTTGGGCGAGGTACCGATGCCATCGGTGTCGGCAGGCTGATCGGCCTCGACTCCTACTTCGCCTTGATCGCGCCTGGCATGTTCAGCGCCTACGGAACATTTCTTCTCCGCCAATTTTTCCTGACGCTTCCGCGCGATCTGGACGAGGCGGCCAAACTGGATGGCTGCGGCCACTGGATGATTTTCCGGAAGGTGATTCTGCCGCTCTCGATCCCCGGTCTCGCGACGCTCACGATCCTGACCTTTATGAGCGTCTGGGGCGCGTTCCTCTGGCCCCTCGTCGTCACCCATCAAACCTATCTCCGGGTGCTGCCGGTCGGTCTGCAATCATTCCAAGGGCAATACGGAACGGAATGGCACCTGATGATGGCCGCCTCTCTCCTGATGCTGATCCCGATCATCGTGCTCTTCCTCGCCGGCCAGCGCTTCTTCCTCTCCGGTCTGACCATCGGGTCGGTCAGAGGCTAGTTTACAAACAGAATCGAAAGCCGCTTATCCCCAACCCTGTCACGGCTTGCGCTGGTACCAGTAACCGCACTGCTCCCGGTTCTTCAAAGCCCCCGGCCGCGCCAGTCCCGTCAGCAACCGGACCATCCCCCAAAGCGAATAGTCGTCGAGCTTCCGCGGCGAAGTCCGCACCGAGCTCTCCCCGATAATTTCAAACCGCAGGCCGCGCTGCCGGCACCAGCTTTTCAGCGCCTTGGAAAAAGCGATCTCTTCCGCCGCGTACCAGTCTTCATGAAACCCGCCCGTCTCCTTCCAGGCCTCTCGCCGGCAATACACGTAGGACCCGGCCGCCCAGCGCGCGGTCCGTGACAGGAAATTCCAAAACGCGCTCCCCAGACGAACGGGCCAAGCAAGCCGGGCGCTGTTGTCAAAAGCCACGCGCGCCCCGCCGCCGCCGACCTTGCCGCTCCGCATGCGCCGAAGGGTTGCCCGCAAAAGGTCCGCGGAAAGGGTGCTGTCGGCATCAAGAAAAATCAGCCATTCGCCGATCGCCGCCTCCGCTCCCCGGTTTCGAGCGCGAGCGATCTGATTGTGCGGCTCAAAGACCACCCGGGCGCCATGCTCAGCGGCGATTTTTCCGGTTTCGTCGGTTGAATTGTTGTCGCAAATAACAATCTCCCACCGATCGACGCCGACTTCCGCGATTGCCGTCTTCACCGAATCGATCGCGCGCCCAATGTGCCGAGCCTCGTTGAAGGCCGGAATGACGACGCTCAGACCGCCGGCGCCCCGCTTATCAGCGTCGATCACTGCTTGTTCAGACAGATCCTCTTTCATGTTCCTGCGTGCGAAACGGCGGGATGACCCCGAGGCGCGACTGCCCCGATTGCGCATTCCCCCGCCCAAAAAGATCGACAGACCGATCCCTTCCGTGCGACAATGATGCATCGTTGAACGCGGCCTGCAAGCCGCGGAAGGAGCAAGCGCGCGATCCGGCCGGTGCGTATCCTGAAGTCAAATACGGAGGATAAGCGATGAGAATGGCATCCAGCGAGAAATCCGCATGCGGGCATGTTTCCGCCTTCACCGCGCTGTTGACGGCGCTTTTACTTTGGCCAGCACTTACCAGCCAGGCATCGACCAGCGACCGCCCGATCCCGCCTCTCGATGCGAGCGTCAAGATTGTCACGACCAACACCGGCCGTTTGGCGGCTGTCGCTACCGTCGTTCTTCCTCATCCGGGTTATGGCGCCGATTGGGGCGATCTGACTCGCGAGGAAAATCATTTCGCGGCTGAAGTCACCATCCTGCCGCCGGATGACGGGATCTACCCCCAGGTGCTGACCCCGGTTTCCCACACCTGCGAACTTCCGGACCTCACACCTGGTGACTATCGCTTTTCCCTTTACAGCGGCGGCCAGCGGATCGCCACGGTCCTCTTTACAGTGCCCTTGCCAAAACCTCCGTTTCCCAAAAACGCTTCGATTATCGTGAGGCCGGGGAACTTCGCCTGGTTGGCCGCGGTGAAAGTCGAGCCGCCCGCCGGTGCGTTCGTCAGCGACTGGAGCGAGCTTCGGCGCAACGGAAACACGTTTGAGGTCAGTGTCGCCCTCAACTGGTTCCCGGCGATTCCGGAAGCCCCCCTTCCCAATGAACGGATGTATCATCTCGGACCGCTCGACCCGGGCGAATACCGGATCCGTCTCCTTTCACGCGACCAAGTTGTCACGGTTCACGAGTTCTCCGTTCCGCCGCGCGATATTCCCGCGCGCGCCTCAATCGCCATTCGCCGCGATGGACCGGCGATCTTTGCCGATGTGCGCGTCGCTTTCACCGGTTACCCGTATTACATGATCGACGACTGGGGCGAAGCCAAACAGAATGGCGGGCGCTTTTTGATCGATGCCACGGCCGCGAGGGTCGAATACGTGCAGCCGCCCGATCTGCCCGTGATCCAGGAGCATTCGTACCAGCTGTTCCCGCGCCTCACCGACGACAGCACAGATGCTTCCCGGAAACACTTTTTTACCGTCGTCTTCCGAATGAACGGAATCGTCTTCGCTACAACCGGCTTCTCGATTCCGCCTTCGCCTGACATCCCGCCCGGAGCGGTTTCCCTCAACGCTCGAACCGCGGACGACGGCGTTACCATCATCACCGTCACCCTCGATCTGAGCCAATCCGATGCCGCCGTCGCTCCGGTCTGGGAGAAACCCGTGCGCGAGGGCCGCAGGATCGTCGCCAACGCCGCGCTCTCGCCTGTGCCCGAAGCGGAAACCGATCGGCCCCGTGTCTTCACGCATGAATACCGGCTCGAGGATCTCGACAGCCGCGCCAGGACCTATTTGTTCGTCATGAAGGTCAACGGCCATCCCAAAGCGCGACTCTTCTTCGTCCCCGCCGGACATATCGCGTACAACGACTGGCTGGCGCGCATAGCCAGTGAAGAAAACGAAAGCAGCGAGTTCGCGGACCCTGTCGGGCCGGAAGATCTCGACGATTTCAACGGCAATGGTTTGTCCAATTTTTACGAATACGCCCTCGGCCTCGATCCGCTTGATCCCGGCAGTCGAAATGCCGTTGAGGCGTCGCTTGACGAAAGCGGCGGCGTGAAGCACTTCCACCTCGCCTACAAAGAACGCACAACCGGCGGACTGAACTACCGGGTCGAATTCTCGGACGATCTCAAAAACTGGAAGCCCGCCGATGGCCTGTGCGAAACCCTTTCTCGCGCCTCAGAGGCGGACGATGCTGGGCTCGAAAGCGTCACGCTCTGTTTTTCCGACGCCTTCCTCGCCGGCGGTCCGCGTTTCGTGCGCATCGTTGCCGAACCCGAGTGATCGGCGGGTTTCAGCGCTCTGGCCTCTTCTGAATCCGACGGGGTTAAAAAAACAGGGCCTCCGCCAGCGCCGTTTCTGGATCGAACGTTTTCAGCGTGGTCGGCAATTGCATCCGCCCTCGGCCAAAGTCGGCATCGATTTCCGCGATCTTCGTTTTCCAGTCTGCCTTCCAGTGGAAATAACGATCGTCGTCGTATGAAAAATGAATCTCGAGCGCGAAGCCTTCCGCTTGATCGATCGGACAGCAGCGAAACTCCGCCTCCATCGGACACTCGGCGATTCGCGCGCATTTCTCCATCGCCTCCCGCACCCAATCGCACAGAATGACGGCTTCCGCCTCGGTCTCTTTCGAACAGCTCACCCGCACCGACCGCAGGCCGACCGCGAGTTCCTTCGGATCGAAGCCGCTTAGAAACTGCCCGATGCCCTGACGGATCGGCAGCAGGCTGGAATCAGCCAAATCCCGCACAATCGACGGCTTTGGCCATTTCACTTCACGGATTTCCGGTCCCTCACGGCGCGAATCGTAAACCACACGTTTCGCGACATCGAGGAAGAATCGGTAATCCGTCAGCCGGCGCGTCACCTGGAACCGGTGCTGCCAGTAGTAAGTCGGCAAATCCGCTTCCAGCAGAATCGACACCTGATCCTCAAGAAAATTTCTGCCCTCCGCCGGATATGCCAAAATAATTGCCTCGCAACACGATCGGTCGCGGCCGGTCTTCCCGACGTAACATTCGCTGAACAGCTTCGAAGTCATCAAGACTTCCTCGTCCGCACGGTCGCACGGACAGAGAACGATGATTCGCGCCGGATACCGCCGCGCGAACCGCAGGGCAATATGGAAAACTTCGTCGGCCTCCTCACGCGAAGTTCCAAGCCCCAGATGAAGGATCAAATTCATCTGCGTCGCCCGGAACTCAGCCGGATTGACCGACGGGTCGTCAGACGACACATCCCAGATGGCCGACAGCGTCGCGGGAATCTCAGCCACAGGCACTTCCAAGCCCGGCAGCACGGCAAAAACATTCGATAACTCGCTCATGCAATAAATCTCTCTTCCACCATAAACAGTTATAGGAGCGCCAAAAGCTTTAATGCTGGAGGTGGATCAACCACAATGAGCACAGAGAGCGCAAAGAGTCCTGAGTCAGGGAGTCCGCGACGGCTAATCCGCCTTGCGGCTTTTGTGATCCTTGTGGTTAACCTGCAACTCCAGAAAACAAAAATTTCCCGCTTCGTTCAATTAATGGATTGATTCGCTACGCGCCAAATGAATAAATGGCGTTTTTCAGATGCCGCGCGTCCCGCACTTGCCGAAAATTGACGCGGGTATGCAACGTTTTCACAAGCCATGGCCTACGTAGTAACCGAAAACTGTATCGATTGTAAGTACACAAGCTGCGCCGCGGTCTGTCCTGTCGAGGCCTTCCACGAGGCGCCGGACCGGCTCTACATCAACGCGGAGACTTGTATCGACTGCAACGCCTGCGTCCCGGAATGCCCGGTCGAAGCGATCTATCCGGATTACGACGTTCCGGAAAAATGGGCGAATTACACCGATATGAACGCGGAAGAAGCGCCGAAGCACCCGGTCATCGTCGAGGAGAAGGACGCGCTCAAAGGTCCGAAGTGCGTCGATCCAAACGCCGCCTGACCGCGCCAGCGTTCCATTCCTTTTCACAAAGCCGAAGGCCGCCCAAGGTCTTCGGCTTTTTTTGCGCCCCAAATCCAAAATCTAAAATCTAAAATTTTAAAAATCACTCAATAATCTCCTGGTGCACGCGGGCCGCGGTCGCCTTGGGCACGATCGGACATCCCCGGCTGCTGATGTAAACTTTGATAAACTCCGCGCCGAACAAAAGAATCAGGGCAGAATAATACACCCAAAGAATTAACACCACCAGCGCCCCGGCCGCGCCGTAGGTCGACGCCGGTCCGAAGTTCCCGAGATAATAGGAGATGCCGAACCGCCCGGCACCAAACAGCACCGCTGTCAAAAACGCTCCTTTCCAGACATCCCGCCACCGTAAGTGAACGTCAGGCAGGACTTTAAAGATCATTCCGAACAGAAGAGTAAACACGACGAGCGACACGACAAAATCCGTTCCCGCCAGCATGCTCGATGGAATCGGGATCCGCTCCCCCGCGTATCGGACCGCCGCCGACAGCGCGGTGCTCAGCACGAGCGAAACCAGCAGCAGGAACCCAATCGTCAGCACCAGCGCCAGCGACAGCATCCGGGATTTTACAAATAAAAACACGCTGCTGCGCGATGGTTTCGCGGTCACACCCCAAACGCGGTTCAGAGACCGTTGCAACTGGTGAAAAACCGTCGTCGCCCCCACGGCCAGAAGAGCGAGTCCAATCATCGACTGAAGCGTCCCGGCCACCCTCGGACTGGATTTGATGATCAGATTCTCGACCATGACCGCCGTCTCCCTCCCGATCATCTCCTCGACCTGTTCGCTCAATTCTCCCCGCGCGGCTTCCGGCCCGAAAACCAGCCCCGCGACGGCAACCGCGATAATCAAAACCGGCGCCAGCGAGAACAGCGTGTAAAATCCCAATGCCGCCGCATGAATGAAGGGCTCATCCGCCCACCAGCTCAAAATCGTCCGTTTGCCGATGACCAGCCACTCGCGAAGGCTCTTCTTGCCTTGGTTAAACTCGAACTGGCTCTGTCTCTCCTCTCCCTCACTCATCGCTTCTAAGCAAGATACCCCGTCAAAGCCAGTCTTGCCAATCTCCGGTTTCAGTCCCCTTTTTAAAGAACAAAGCAGACATCAGAAGGCGGGTTTTATCCATTCCGCGCCTCACGTCTCCACTTTTCAAGTCACCAACCCGATGAACCAGCCGGATCTCGCCATGTTGATCGCCGTCATTCTGTTTGTGATCGGCTTCCTCGGTTCGTTTCTCCCCGTACTTCCCGGCAACGCGATCGTCTGGCTCGGCATTTTCATCCACAAGATGATGCTCGGTGACGCGTCCGTCTCGTGGACTTTCTTCTGGATCGCGACCGTCCTCGCCATCGCGGCCCAAGTCCTCGACTACCTCTGCGCCTACTGGGGCGCCCGCCGGTTCGGCGCCAGCTGGCAAGGCGCGCTGGGCGGAGTCATCGGCGGCATCCTCGGCGCGATTTTCTTCAACATCCCCGGCCTGATCCTCGGGCCGATCATCGGCGTGCTCGCCGTCGAGCTGGTCCGGAGCCGCAACCTGCGCCAGGCAGGCCGCGCCGGCATCGGCACCGTCGTCGGAGGCTTCGCCGCCTTCATCGGGAAACTCTTCCTGACCGTCATCATGATCAGCGGCTTTTTCCTGTCCCTTTACGACTGGTTCTGATCGATCTCCCCGGATGCCTCCTCCTCAACCGGGACTCGCTCACGCGGAAGCGGATAGACGCCTTCTTCAGCGGGGTTCAATCTTGTCCCCCCATCCAGCCCTCTAAAAAAACCTTGAAGCACCCGTTGCCAAATCGTTTCCTAGCAACCAAGGCCTTCAACGGCTTGTTTTCCAAGGAGCCATGTGGAATCGCCGGAAGTTCATCAAATCCGCTCTCGTCGCGGCCGCCACCTTGCCGGCCGTCACTCGCGGTTTGGCGGCGGAAAACGGCCAGACCTACACCGTCCAGCGCGGCGACACTCTCACCGGCATCTCCCAGCGTTTCGGTGTGACGATCGATGAACTCCGCGCGCGCAACGGCCTCCAAAGCGACCGCATCAATATCGGTCAGCTCTTGATCATCCGTCCGCCCCCCGCTCCCGCCCGAATTTACGTCGTCGAATCCGGCGACACGCTCGGCGAAATCGCCCGCCGCCACAACACCACCGTTCACGCGATCCAGAGCGCCAACAAGCTGACCGGCGACCGCATCTTCCCCGGCCAGGAGCTCACCATTCCAGGCGGCGCCGCGGGCGCCAGCCGAGACTACATCAGCGGCGTCGTCAGCGCCACCGAGAAACTTCGCGTGCGCCAGCGCCGCTGGCAGTACATTGTCGCGCACCACAGCGGGGTCAACAGCGGCAACGCCGCGATTTACGACCGCTTCCACCGCCGCCATATGGGGATGCCCAACGGCCTCGCTTATCATTTTGTGATCGGGAACGGGTCCGATTCGGGCAACGGCGAAATCGAGATCGGAAACCGCTGGACCAAACAGCTGCAGGGCGGCCACGTGCGCAACGCCCGCGTCAACGACGTCGGCATCGGCATCTGCCTCGTCGGCAATTTTGAAACGCGGCACCCGACTTCCCGTCAGGTAGCCGCTCTCACCGAGTTGATTCACTACCTCAAATACGAGCTGCACGGCGGCCGGCCGAGCTTCACTGTCCATCGCGAGGTCGATGGCAGTCGCACGCTTTGCCCCGGCCGCAATTTTCCAACCGCGCGGATGCACCAGATTTTCTCCTGACACGCTCCGCCCCTGAATCCGCATGGCACACCCTGATTCGCACACAACCGCCGTCATCGATATCGGCAGCAACACCATCAAACTCCTGGTCGCCGACAAAGATCCCGCCAGCGAGAAAATTCTCATCCGCCATCGCAACACCCTCGAAGCGAGAATCGGAACAGGAATCAATCAGGGCCGCCTGCCGCAAGACGCGATTGAACGCGGCGCCGAAGCCGTCGCCGCGCTCGTCCAGGAAGCGCGCCGCTTCTCACCTAGACGTATCCGAATCGTGGGGACAAGCGCTGTGCGAGACGCAAAGAACAAACAAGATTTTGCCGACGCGATCGCCGCGGGAACAGGCGGAATTTCCCTTGAGGTCCTCAGCGGCGAACGCGAGGCGGAGCTTATCGGCGAGGCGGTGCGACTCGATGAGCGAATAACCGCCCGCAATTTTTACATTTTCGATCTCGGCGGCGGCAGCTTGGAATGTCTCGCGTTTGCCGACGGGGTTCTCCTGCGCACGGCCAGCCTTCCTCTCGGCGCGGTTCGCTTGACGGAAAAATGCGTCGCCGCCCCGCGCGAGACTTTTACCGACGCTGACAAGCAGGCGGTCGACGCCGAAGTCCTCCGCGTATTCGTCGAATCACCATTTGCCTTCTCCCTCCCGCCCGACGCGATCGCGGTCGCGACCGGCGGCACCGCGACAACCGCGCTCACGATTCTGGCCGGACGGGAGAAAGTCTCCCTCGAGGAGCGCGACCCGTTTCTCTCGCGCGCCGATTTGACCGGCCTCCTGGATTGGACCGCCGCCCGCGGCTTCGACGAACGCCTTACGCTTCCCGGTCTCACCCCTGGGCGTGCGGACGTCTTCCCCGCCGCCCTCGCGATCCTCCTCCGAGCGACCGAACTCGCCGGTATACCGGGCGTCCACTATTCGCCATCGAACCTCCGGCTCGGCATTGCCGCCGCCGACCTTCGCTCGCTCGAAAATTCGTCCGCCGCGACACCGGAGCAGATAAGCTGAAAATCGGCTCCAGGCGTTTTACAATTCATAAATTCATGCTTGTTTTCCGCCCCATTCGTGGTTTTTCAACCGCGGTTTTTATGATGACGTCTAACAATAAGCCCATGAAAACCATCAATTTGTTGCGCTGGATCCTCCCGTTCTGTTTGATTTCCGCCTCTGTCCGCTCCGCGCCCGCGCCAGAGGAAGGGAAAGCTTCCGGGGAAGTGATCGCCTCGCACGAGGTTTACCGGGTCGAAAAGCATTTCGATACCAAATCCCGCACCTGGTATTTCCTGACCCATATCCGGCATAAAGATGACCAAGGAAATCTGGTGAAGCTCCGGAACGCGACCGCGCGGGCGCCGGCGGGGGAACCTGTGCGGGAGTTCGCCCTGCGGACGAAGAGCCTGCTGGCGTTCAATGCCTCCATGGGCCGGAAGCCCGGCCGGACGGATGACGGAGGCGTTCTCCGAAGCCCCGTCGGTATTCAGATCATCGACGGCGAAATCATACAGGAATTAAACACGCGTGTTTTCACGCTCGGGATTAAGGAAAACAACGAGCTGGTCGCCTATCCGTCGGGAACTTCGGCCAACGCCATGATAAAAGATGGAAGCATTCACGCGTTGACCGCGTTCACCCCGCTCATCGAAAACCATCAGCCGGTCGCGGATGAACTGCTCGATCGAGTTCCGAATTTTCGCCAGAAGCACCCCCGGCAGATCATCGCGCAAATGGGCAACCTCGATCTCTTGTTTCTGAGCTGCGGCGGCCGCGGCTTCGGCGGAGAAGGAATGACATCCGAGGACGTCATCCGGGTCCTGATGAATGCAAAGGTCAAATTCGCCTTTATGCTCGATGGCGGCGGCAGCGTTTCAACCGTCATCGAGGGCGAATTGATCACCCCGAAAATCGATGCGAAAGGGACACAAGAACGGCTGCGCCCGAATTTTCTGTACGTGCCATGAAACAGGGACAGCGAGAAGCACGGAACGGGAGGACCGCTCATCCTCCCAAGGATTTTTCCAGTGCAATAAACTGTCTAGCGGCGAGCGCGTCGATGCTGGCGAGTTCGTCCTCCAGCTGGGCGAGTGTGCGTTCGGAGTCGAGGACCACCTGAAAATCCGACGCGCCTTCACGGTATTCAAGTTGCGCCAGCTCGACCGCCCGGCGGGCCGAGCTGACCGCCGCGAGCAGCGACTCGCGGCGGCGCTGAGCCCGAACGAACCCGCTCATCGCGTTTTCGGTTTCCTCCAAAGCTTCCAGCACGGTCCGCTCCCATTCGATCCGCGC
>CAZYAN010000037.1:40599-42997 GCA_964645585.1 uncultured Opitutales bacterium | reverse complement strand
AAATAAATTTTCAAAGAACACAAAATCTCTCCCCTCTCTTCAGAGAGGAAAGCCGAGGACTAGACCCTATTTCGAATGGCCCGTCAAGAGGAGTTTTTAAAAAACTCAGGAAATCTTTGCCGCTCCTCAAAGGCCGACAACAATATCGTCCAATTCGTCCAAAATGCAAGTGCGAGATCCGCTTGATCCGCGCCCGAAATTTTCGGCGGCAAGCGGCCGCGCGTCTCGCTGAAAAAGAACATCCACGGCGCGCGCCGAAGCGGATTGGCCATGGAAGAGCCGATCACTCTGCGGCAAATTCCCGAACGTGCAAGCGATTTTTTTAAAAACCTTTCAAACATCGGATCCGCGCACCCGCCAGTGCGCCCCAAGGTCGCCTACAGCTCACGCAGCAGGCGCTCTTCCGCCACCTCAAAACCGCACTTGTCGCGAGCGGCGATCACGCACAACCCGACAATGGCCGGATATTCCTTACCGGCCCTCATGCGCGGACCGACATATTCGATCGCCTCGTGCAACAGCAGGCAGGCTTCTTCATAATCCAATCCCGAGAAGAGCCGGATGTAGCGGATGGAACGGTCGATCAGCTTCAGATTGCTCGGCACGACCCAGATCATGACGTTGCCCATCACCCGGCCCAACCGCACCATCGTCAGCGTGGAAAGCGCGTTCAACAGCATCTTCGCTCCGACGCGCAAAGCCCCGCCGAGCGGAAGGCTGTCCTCCGGGAGCGGAACGATCACCCGGAGCGCCGGCACATCCCACTCATCCAGGAAGCGCTTCGCGGCCGACACCGAAGCCGCACGGCCGAAAAAGATCACCGCGACCTGCCCCCCTTTCTCATGCGCCTGCTCAAGCTGCCGACGATAAAATCCATCGGGATGGACCAGATCCTCAATCTCTTCCTCCGTCACAATCGCCGTCGCCCCGTCGCCAAGGCGGGTCTCGCGCCAGGACAAGCCGTCCATGCCAATCCGGAAGCGCAGAATTTCATCCCGGCTGATCGTCCGCATAATGCGATCCTGCCGGTCCAAATCAGTTTCGCCGATCAGGCCGCGAATCGTCTCCCGCGACCATTCAACCGGCTGCAAATCCCGCTTGAGCAGACCGCGCCAGGCGGCCGGGGTCTCCTCATAAGGGAGGAATAGAAATGACCAGCTCTCCGCCGCTTCCTCATCGTCAAATTTCTTGAAGGCCGGAATGCAAAAGGTCGGCGAACGTTCTGTCGTATCCGTCAGAACATCGATCGCCAGGCGGTTCGCAAAATAGTTGTTCCGGCCTTTTGCTCGGTAGATCGCCTCTTCGCGCTCGACCAGCGCCGCGATCTGCTTCCTGACGGCATCGCTTTGCAAGGTTCCGTGAACCTCTTCAATGCCCGCCGCCAGCCGCTCCGCAACCCCGCTGCTCGCTGTCGCCCCCGACGAACCCACTCCAGTTCTCTCCGAAATCTCCGCCAGCACCGTCTCGAGAACCGCCAGCATCACGCACAGTTGCACGCTCGTGGCCTGCATCCGGGTCGAACCGGTGATCGCCATTGGACCGGTCGTCAAATTGATCTTTTCGATCCCCGGCTCTTCAATCACCTTGCGGCTGCGTTCAACATGCGCAGACAAGAGGTCGTCGGGATTATTATAAACGAAGTAAACCTTGGCCCCTTTCTCCAATCCTTTCCACGCGGTGCCAATCACAAAAGAGGTCTCACCGCCTTCGGTGATAGCGAAGACTACGTCGCCCTCCGCCACCCCGAGTTCTTCGATCTGCTTCCGGCCGAATGGATCGTAATCCTCAAAACCTTCTACCGCTTTGATCAGAGCGAAGTCGCCGCCGGCCATCACGCTGAACGCCCGGTTCTCCCACTCCTCCGCAACACGGGCGGACACCCCACCCGACTCCCGTCGCCGCTGCCAGTAATCACGCCAAATCGCAGTCAACTGGATGCTCAATCGGCCCGTGGCCCCGCATCCGGTAAAAAAAATCTTCCCACCGTTGAGCAACCGTTCCGTAACCTCCCGTCCAATCTTCCCGGCGGCGCCCGACGCCGTCCATTCCCGGCACTTCGCGAGAACGTCTCGGTCAACATCGAACAGCATCTCCAGCCCAGCCGCGGCATCCCGCTTCCCCGTATCGCTCAAATCGCGCGTCCGCGGATGGGGACTCTCCGTTTTCAGATCGCCCAGCCGGAACTGGTCCGCAATCGCTAAAAATTTCCGGGCCCGTTCCGCGGCTTTTTCAGAGACCATTTTCGTATTAATATAATTGATACAACGCGAGTCTATCGCACGTTCTGTCGCAGCGAGTTCCCGTTGTCAAGGCACGCGCGAAAGAAAGCGAGGAAAGCGTTACCATATTGTCCACCAGCCGACAAGCATTGTTGGTTATCAGTTATTCGTTATTGGTT
>CAZYAN010000037.1:39108-40499 GCA_964645585.1 uncultured Opitutales bacterium | reverse complement strand
GTTATTCGTTATTGGTTTTGGGCGCCGTTTTGGTGCTGGTGCGGGTCAATCCAAATTGCGTGATCCAAAATCCCATCCGCCGCGTCCGGCGCGGGCTCGATGCCGAGGATCTCGGCCACCGTCGCGTGCAATCGCCGCGCGTCCACCCGCCCAAGGTCGCGCCCCCCGAGCGGGCGCGGCATCCGAAGCAGAAACATCGGCGTCAGCATCTCCGCGTTTTCCGCCGGATCATAGCCATGCATCCCGCGCGGCTCCCCCCCTTTTCCTACTGGTTCCTGAATACGGCTTGCCCGCCGGCTGAATGCGAAACCGCGATCGAGCACGACAAACAAATCTCCCGTCCGGTGCGGGTGAGCAAGGCGCCAGCGCTCGGGCAGTTCGTTTCGGCGAAACACACGCGCCGACGCGAACCGGGCGATCCGCCGCGCCGCCTCGTTCATCGCCTTCTCCCGCGCGGCCGGCTCGCGGATCCGGTCGAAATGGATGTGCGCGACGCTGCCAGTCGCCGCAATGACCGCCTCCGCCCTGCCTTCCAGTCCCGCGAGCTTCTCTGGATGCACAAGCGTATGAACCGGACTCATTCCATGATCCGAGGTCACCAGCAAAAAGAAACTCCCGCCGCCCCCAGACCGGTCCGCATGCGTCTTTTTCCACAGCCGCAGCGCCCGTTCATACGTTGCCTCCAGCAACCGATCCGCTTTCTCAGCCGCCCGCACAACCTCGCTCGAGTCCGGCCCGTACTGGTGACCGGTCCCGTCGATCGACGAAACATAACCGAGCATCAGCCGCAGCGGTCGCTCTTCCTCATCGCTTTCCCAAAGATCGAGCAGCCGCTCCAGACGTTTCGCATCCGAAAGCCCGGGCGTGAAGGTTTCATGAAAGTGGGACGCAGTCACCTCCCCTTCCTGGGCATGCGCCTGCGGCCAGTCGAGCACTGCCGCACGCGCTCCCTGCCGCTCCGCCGTAATCCAAATCGGCTCAGCCTCCACAAGCGCCTGCCACGGCGGATACCGGTACAGCTCGCCTGTGCGATTGTCGTAATATGTGTTGCCGGTAACGCCATGACGATCCGGCGTAACCCCGGTTGCCTGCGACACATGCCCGGTAAAGGTAACCGACGGAAAAGGCGGGACAACTTCCTTGCTCCACATTCCCTCTTCGCGCATCCGGTCAAAAAACGGCGTCTCCGCGCGATCGATATAATCCGCCCGCAATCCGTCAATGCTGATCCAAAGCACCGTCGCCGGGCCGTCCGCCAAGGAGTCCTCCGAGGCGCCGTGGACCGCCTGGCCCACAACCAACGTAACCAAAACCCCAATACAGATTCGCCGGCATGCAAAATCAGTCGTTTTCATAATGGGTGATAACCAAGAACCAAGCACCAAGAACCA
>CAZYAN010000037.1:35599-39008 GCA_964645585.1 uncultured Opitutales bacterium | reverse complement strand
TCGTTTTCATAATGGGTGATAACCAAGAACCAAGCACCAAGAACCAAGCACCAAGCACCAAGCACCAAGAACCAGGCACCAAGCACATCCCGAAGGGATACTTCTACAAATCAAAAAAACAGGTATTGCCGCCCGACTTCACAATCGACAAGCCCCACGGCACACAACCAGAGCGGGCAAAGGCAAAGCTTTCTTCCACAGCCTCGACGCTGTTGCACTCATTGCTGAGATGCGCGAGGCAAACCTGTTTCCAAGCGGGTCTTTCGATGCCGGCAAGGAGCTCGCCGGCGGCGGCGTTCGACAAATGCCCGTGACGGCCGGCGATGCGCTGCTTGAGGGACCACGGGCGCTCGCTTTCCTGCAGGAGGCGCGGGCAGTGATTGCTCTCCATCACAAGCAAATCGACATCCCGGATCTTCTGCCGCACAAGTTCGGGAGCGTAACCGAGGTCCGTCACCCAGGCGATTTTTCGCAGGGGCGAAAACAGATCCTCGCCGCCAACGGAAAAAACAAACCCGACCGGATCGTACGCGTCGTGCGGGATCGAAAAGCTCTCCACGGCAAGGTTGCGGAATTGAAAACGGCTGCCGGTCTCGAACAGCTGCCATTGGAGCCGGCGCTTCAGGGGCCGCTGCACCGCTTGCGCAGTCGCCCGGTTGGCGAACACCGGCAGATTGTTGTAGCGGGTCAACCCCCGGATGCCGGTAACATGATCCGAATGCTCGTGCGTCAGAAAAACGGCGTCCAGCCGGTCAATCGACTCGCCAGCTTCTTCCAGCATCTCGCCGATTCGCTTCCCGCTGAAACCCGCGTCGATCAAAACCCGGCAATCCTCCGTGATCAACAAGGCGCAATTGCCCCGGCTGCTGCTGCCGAGAATTTTAAACCGAACCGACATCCCCTACTGAGAAAGAGCCGGTCGCCCCTGCGTGGCAAAGGATTTTTTTGGATTTTGGGTTTTGGATTGGAATTCGGGTTATTCGTTAATCGTCCCGAAGGGATAAAGCGACTACCCAATAACCAATAACTAATAACCGATCACACTCCTCTCAATCCGCTCCGGCGCGGTGAGCTCGTCATCGGCCGGGGCCGCCCCGAGCTCGGGAAAGCGCCGGGCCGCCACAAGGACGCGCGACTCAAGGCTGGCCACCGTCTGGTTGAAGGCGCGCACCGAACCGTCGAGATTCTTCCCGAGCTGCCCGAGATGGCGATTCAGCACGCTGAGCCGCTCATACAGGTCCCGCCCCAGTTCGCTGATCGCCCTCGCGTTGCGAGCGACTTTCTCTTCGCGCCAGCCGTAAGCGACCGACCGCAGCAACGAAATCAGGGTCGTCGGCGTCGCCAAAATCACCCGGTTGTCCGCACCGTATTCGATCAGCCGCGGATCCTGCTCGAGTGCGGCACTGAAGAACACTTCCCCAGGAATGAACATCACCACAAACTCCGGAGCGGGCTCAAACTGCCGCCAATATTCTTTGGCCGACAACCGCTGCATGTGCGCGCGAAGCTGACCGGCATGGCGGACAAGCTTTTCCTTCCGCGACTCCAGATCGTTCACCTCCAGCGCCTCAAGGTAAGCATGAAGCGATACTTTCGCGTCGACGACGATGCTGCGACCGCCCGGAAGCCGGACGACCATGTCCGGCCGCAGCCGGCCCTCGGCGCCGTTGCCGGACGGAGCGGTCGTCTGCTCAGTGAAATCGCATTGTTCCACCATCCCCGCCAGCTCAACCACGCGCCGAAGCTGCACTTCGCCCCAGCGTCCGCGCACTTGCGGCGCCCGGAGCGCCTGCACGAGATTTGAGGTTTCGCGCTGCAATTTTTCCTGGCTGGCCGAAAGTCCGCGAATCTGCTCCTTCAGGCTCCCGTAAGCCTCCCGCCGGGTCTGTTCCAGGGCCTGAACGCCCTGATCGTAACGCTTCAGACTTTCCTGGATCGGCCGCAACAGGTGCTCGACCGACTTTTCCTTCTTCTCGAATTCCGCCTTCGAAAGGTTCTGGTACTTTTCCAGCGTCTCTCGGGCAAGTTCGAGAAAGGAGGCGCTGTTCTTCCGCAGCGCGGCGTCGGCGGCCGAGGTAAACGCCTCGCTCAGCTCCTGGCGCGCCTGTTCGAGCAGGCGGATTCGTTCTTCAAGCGACGCCTTTTCCGCCGCGAATCGCGTCGCCGATACCGCGGAATCGGTCAGCGCTTCGTTCAACCGCTCTTCCAGGTCGCGGTTCTCCGTTTTCAGGTTCTGATTCGCCCGATCGCCTTCCTCCAGCCGTTCGGCCAGCCGTCGCGCCTCGGCTTGAGCGGCAGCCGCGCGCGGACGATAAACGAGCGCGGTCGCCAGAACTCCGAAAATCACACCGAACACCGCGCCCGCGCTGGCAACGGCCACTGCCAGCCACGTATTCATAGGGGCGTTGTAGCGGAAGTTTTCCCAAATTAAAAGAATGTTTCCCGGGGAGTCGTCGGTTGGCAGTCGACGGTGTCAGTTGGGTGGATGCGGGTTGTTCCTTTCTTTTTTCAGCGGGCTTGGACCATTGCGGCACTTGCGGCATCCGGCGGCATCTCGGCATTCCACGTGAAAACCAGCTGGCGCAATCGCTCCACGATTTCGGGCTGCTCCTTGGAATGGTTGCGGGTTTCTCCAAGGTCGCTCTCCAAATCATAAAGGCGCGGATCGCCGCCATCGTAGCGCATCAGGAGCTTCCATTTGCCGTCGCGGACAGCCAGATCCGGATTCGGCGCGTTGGGCCGTCCCGGCCGATCCGGCGGGCGCCGCCAAAACAGCGGCGACTGGCGGCTCTTTCGCTCCTTTCCGAGCAGCGTTCCGACAAGATTCTCACCGTCCAGCTTGACGCCTTCGGGCAAGGGGACATCCGCCAGCGCATAAAGCGAGCGGTTCAGATCGATCGCGCTGAGGATGGAAGAAGTATTGACCGTTCCGGCCGCCTCCGAAGCGACCAGCCCCGGGCCCCAGACGATCAGCGGCGAACGAATGCCGCCTTCATACAGCCCAGCCTTCGAACCGCGCAAGGGTCCCCCCGAACCGGCGCCTCCCTCATGTCCATTGTCCGATGCGATGATCACAAGCGTGTTGTCGCGCAAAGCCGGATCCTCGCGGATGCGATCGAAAAGAGGGGCAAGCTGCTCGTCCATCGCCTCCAGCACCGCGAGATACAGCGCGCGTTTGCTGCCATCCGTCGCCTCGCGCTTCTCCTCGGGCGGGAAAAACGGCGAATGAACATCGTCAGGCCAAAGGTTCAAGAAAAACGGCTGGTCGGCCGCCTTCGCCGCGTCGATGAATGCGAGCGCCCCGTCGACAACGCGATCGGTCCTCCCAGCGAATCGGGCCCTTTCGAAGGTTGCCCGACCCGAGGTCGTGCGGCTGGGGCTCGTTTCCATCGTACGCGTTCTTCAGCGC
>CAZYAN010000037.1:0-35499 GCA_964645585.1 uncultured Opitutales bacterium | reverse complement strand
CCGACCCGAGGTCGTGCGGCTGGGGCTCGTTTCCATCGTACGCGTTCTTCAGCGCCAGGACGCGCGGCCCGAGACCTTCGAGGTTGGTCAGGCTGCGATCAAATCCGTATTCGCGAATCAACGGCGCGTCCCCGACGTCGCGCTGCCCGCCCATATGCCATTTGCCAAAATGACCGGTCGCATAGCCGAATCGATGAAGCTCGCGCGCCAGAACCGGCGCGCTGGGATCGAGCCATTGCGCCATGCCGCGTTCGTTATTGCGATCCCGGTACGAGAGGTACGAGGTGATGCGCCACCGCTGCGGATATTGGCCCGTCGTTAGCGCCACGCGGGAGGGCGAACAGATCGGCGAGTTGACGTAAAAATTCGTAAACCGGATTCCTTCACTTGCCATCCGGTCGATGTTGGCCGTCTCAACCGCGTCGCCGCCGAAGCACGAAAGATCGGCCCAGCCCATATCATCGATGAATACGGTCACGATGTTCGGAGCACCCGACGCGGCGAGGCGGACGGGGTCGCCGTAGGTTTCCCGCGTATCGCCCGTCTCGTCCATCCAGCGATCAAGCCGCGCACGCAACGCGGTCAACCGCTCGTGATGTGCCGGCTCTCCGGCGAGATTATGCTGTTCATACGGATCCTGATCCAAACGATACAGCTCTTCGGCCGGACGGCGCTGATACCGGCGAACTTTCTCCCTCGCATCGGCGTTTTTTGCTCCCTTCCGCAGCCAGCTGCTCCAATAGGTGTTGGCGGCCCAGTTCGTTACGTGGCTGTTGTAGCGCAGATCGGGACGAAGGTTCCGGATGTATCGCCAGCCGTCCTCCGTGGTCACCGAACGTATCGGGAAAACGTTGTGGTTTCCGTCACCGCTGTGGGTGGTAAAGATGACCTCGCGGTGCCGGTCGGTTTCTCCCGACAGCACCGGCAGAAGTGATCGCCCGTCGATGTCGTTCGGCGGCGAACCGCCAGCCACTTCCACCAAGGTCGGTAAAATGTCGATCCACGAAACCATCGCAGGCGTGCGCACCCCTGCTTCTATGTGTCCCGGCCAGCTTACGATGAGCGGCGTCCGGATGCCGTCGTTGTAGAGGTTCCATTTTCCAAACGGCCATTGCGCGCCGTGGTCGCTCGTGTGCAGAAAAACAACATCCTCCCCAAGCGTCTCGCGGGCGGCATCGTAAACAGCGCCGAGTTCCCGGTCCATGATGGCGAGCGCCGCCATGTATTCGGCGCGGGCTTTTCGCGAAACCGGCGTGCTGACATGATTCGGCGGAACGACCAGTCCCTCGGGATCGATCCCGCCGGTTTCATTCGGCCACGGAACGTGCGGCCAGTTGGTCCCGACGATCAGGCAGAGCGGTTTCTCGGCGCGGCGCGCCTTCAGCCACTCGATTGCCTCGGGAATCGCGACATCCTCGTGATACCGGTAATGGCGGGCGAGGTCGAAACCGTATTCCGGCGTCTGCGCGTAATGGCCGACTTTCCCAAATGAGACAACTTCATAGCCGAGTTCCTGCAAATAGGCCGGGAGCTTCTTGATCTCCGGCCGAGGCCGCGCGTGATTCGGTTCCGGGCCGGATACAGTCCGGTCAGCAGCGCGGCCCGGCTCGGCGCGCAAGACGGCGAAGCAACGTAGGCATTGTCAAAAGTCATCCCGGCCGCCGCCAGCCGTTCCATGTTCGGCGTCTCGATGTCGGGCGAACCATAAACCGACGAATCGCGCCACGTGTGATCGTCGGAAAGAAAAACAACGATATCCGGCCGATCGCCGGCAGCGGCAACAGCCGCCACTCGGAGAACCAAGGAGACGACCAAGGAAGAAAGCAGCAGGTGTTTGCTCATCGGCACAGAGTTTGCACGGCCGGCCCGCCGCGGACAATCCGGAAAAAAACTTACTTCGCGGCCTGAAGCGCCTTTCGCAATACCGGCTCAATCCCGTTCGCGATCCGGTAAAATCCGAGGTCGGTCGGATGGGTTCCGTCCACCGTATCTTCACCGTCCTCGCCCAGCAGATCATCGGCCTCAACCAGAAACAGCCGCTCGTCCTCCGCCGAAAGCTTTTCCCAAACCGCGCGCATTTGCGCATTCGAATCCGAGTAGCGTTGTTTGCGCGACGCGATCATGTAGCCATTGGTGTAAATGATGCTCTCAACCAGCACGATCGGCGTTTCTGGATGCTTCGCCCGAAGGGTCTGAATAAACTCGGTCAGCAAACCGGTAACGCCCGGACCGGAAACATTGGGGAGAGGATCGAGCACGTACACCTCCGGATCGAGCTCGGCGAGCAGGGTCGCCACCTCCGGCTCCAGGCGCCCGTTGCCCGAAAATCCGAGGTTGATCGCTTCGTACCCGAGCCGGCGCCCGAGAATCGCCGGATAGGCCATGCCAGGACGCATCGCCGAGGCTCCCTGCGTGATCGACGTTCCATAAAAAACAACCGGCTTCCGCTCTTCCGCCGGCGCGTCGGCCACCGCCTCTTGCGCGCCAATCGCCAGCGACGCGATCCCATTATACAGCGGCAGATAAAGCCGGTAGCGCCGCTCCGCGGGCGGAATTCCATGGAAAAGCCTTCTTTCCCCGGAAATGTCTCCAGGACGGCTGTTCGCCAGCCAGCGCCAGCGCTCCTCCGCGACATCCCAAACATACAGATCGAGGCCGCTGACCCCGGTCGCCGGCATATGCGGCATCGAAATTCCTTGATCCCGCAGTTCCCAGCGGACCCAGAGTTCGGCGGTTTCAGCCGAAAACTCCACGTACAGTCCGGCGGAATCCAGACTCAGCGTCCAAACCGGCGGCCGCACAAGCTCCCGCGCCCGCTCCGGATACCGGTCGTACGGAGTCGCGACATCATCCCATCCCCGCCCGCGAATCGTCAGCTCAGCCGCATCGATCCAAACCAGAGCGTCGGCCTGATTGGTTTCCTGGCCCGGCAACACCGCCGGCAGCGCCAAGCTCACGACAACCGCCAGCGCAGCCGCGATTCGTTTACTGAAGCTGTTTACCATCATATCTTTCCATTTTCTCATCATGTCGTTAACGGGCGGTTACAGTGGTGGCGACTTTCGCTTGGGAATCGCGCGAGCTTCGCGGCATCTTCACTACCGCTCTCATCAGTCCGTAAAATCCGAGGTCACCAGCAGGATTCCCGGTTCGGCAGCGGTCACCGTGACGTTCGCCGCATACGGCAAAAGCAGATTATCGCCTGCGCTCGCGACCGCGGTCTCATCGTCCTGCGCAGCTCCAATGCCGGAAAACCGCACCGCTCCCGACACCACATGCAGCAAACGCGGCTGCTCGCCTCCGGCAAAGCGCAGCTGGCGCCCGCGCTCCATCGCATATTTGCGAATCACAAACTCATCGCACGCGGCGAGCGTCGCATCACCCGGGGATGGCGCCAGCGGCATCGGCTCAAAATCGTTCCAGTCGATCGACGCCAGCGATTCTTCGATGTGCAACGTCCTCGGCTTCCCGTCGAGGCCGGTCCGCCCCCAATCATACACGCGATAGGTCGTGTCGGAGTTCTGCTGAATCTCCAAAATCAGGTTTCCCGCGTCGATCGCATGAATCTGTCCGCTCCGAACAAGGATCGAATGCCCTTCCGAGACCGGAAAACGATGCACCAGCTCGCTCACCGTCCCGTCTTTGATCGCGCGCTCAAACGCTTCCCGGGTCGCTCCGCGCTTCAGGCCGACCAGCAGCGAAGCGCCTTCGGCGGCGCGAGCGATATACCAGTTCTCCGTCTTTGGTTCTCCCCCCAGCTGGCCGGCAACGGAGGCAGGCGGATGCACTTGCAGGCTGAGCCGGTCGCGGCAGTCGAGCCATTTCACCAAAATCGGGAAAGCCCGCTCCTTCGGAAATCCAGGCCCCGCAATCTCGTCGCTGTGCTCCTCGATCAAGCGCCGCAGCGTTTTTCCCTTCGCGGGACCGCGGGCGACGACCGATTGGGCTTCCGGACGGTCGACAATTTCCCAGCTCTCCCCGATCCTCTTGCCGTCGGGAAGCTTGCGGCCAAGAGCCGACGCGAGGCTGGATCCTCCCCACACGCGCTCCTGATAAATCGGTTCGAAGAACAATGGCGTCCTCATCAGCGGACGGTTTTTAAATTGAACTTGGCAAAACGGTCAATTAGCAAACAGTACGCCCCTCCAAAAGAACGCGCGAATGGCGAAATCGAAAGCAAAAGAGACAAAGAAAACACCTGAATTTGAGAAGCCGCGGGCGGGCTGCCGGCCAATCCTGGGGTTTGCCTTCTTTGTGCTTGCTCTTCTGATCCTTGTGTCACTCTGGCACTTTGAGCCGAGCCAGAGTTTCGAAAACAACACCGATCCCGATGAAAACCCCGTCGGCCGTTTCGGCGTCATCCTCGGCGAATACGCGTTTCGGCTGTTCGGCGGCGGCGGCTGGCTCCTCGCCGCCGCGGCTCTCTATCTCAGCTACATGTACTTCTTCCGCGCCAAGCGGATGGATCTCTTCAAGTACGTCGCGCTGGTCGTCGCCATCGTCGCCGGCTCCTGCGCCTTGGCGATGCAGGAACGGGTTTTCATCGACGCGGCCAAATTTCTCAATGGTCCCGGCGGGGCCGCGGGAACCCTCATCTACGGTTTTCGCGATACGGAAACGGGCGTCGTCTCCGGTTTTCTCCACAACAACCTCGGTATCTTCGGCTCCAGCCTCGTTATCGGCATCACGCTGCTCACGAGCATCCTCTTCCTCCTCACCGGCAACTTAAGCGAGGCGTTTCAGAAGTTTTTTTTCCACTTCGGCGAGTGGAAAGCGGAGCGGGCCGAAAAAAAAGCGGCCCGCCGTGAGGAGCGCAAAAAAGAGCGCGAGCGCCGCCTCGAAGAAAAAGCTCTCAAACAAGAATTGAAGGAAAAGGCGCGCGAACAGAAGAAAAAGGAAAAGGCCGAGCGAACCAAGCTTTCCAAACGCGACAAGCTCGAACGGGAGCTCGACGAAGGCGAACCGATCGTCGCGCCCGCTCCCCCCGCGTCGCGCGCCAGCAGCCGTCCAAACGGAAGGGAAGCGAAAGCGGCGTCACGAAAGGAAGCCGTCGAGACAGCGGCCGAACAACCGATCGCATTGCGCAATCCGCCCGCGGCCGCCCCGGAGCCCGAACCGCGCCCGTCACCGCGCCCGTCGTCCGCTGCAACCGCCCGCCCGAAAATCATCAAGAGCGAAACACTGAAAAAGGCTCCGGCCAAGCTGCCGCAGCGCCAAGGGGATTACCAGTTTCCCACCCTCGATTTGCTGGCGAAACCGGACGAAACCCCCATCGACGATCGCGAAAACCACGAGGAGCGCGCGGAAGTCCTCATCCACACGCTGAAAACGTTCGGCATCGACGCCACGGTCGACGAGATTCACGTCGGTCCAGTCATCACGCGCTACGACATTCTTCCCGCGCCCGGAACGAAGGTTTCCAAGATCCAGGGACTGGAAAACGATATCGCCATGGCGCTCAAGGCATTGGCGGTCCGCATCCTCGCTCCGGTTCCCGGAAAGGGCTGCGTCGGCGTCGAAATCCCCAACCGCCAGCCGCAGCCGGTCTGCCTGCGCGAGATTATCGAGTCTGAAGACTGGAACAGCTCCGGCGCGGAAATCCCGATCGGCCTCGGCAAGGATGTCAGCGGAAAACCGCTCGTCGCCGATCTGACCAAAATGCCTCACCTCCTGATCGCCGGTTCAACGGGATCGGGGAAAACGGTCTGTATCAACAGCATCATCGCCTCCCTTTTGTACCACGCGAGCCCCGAGAAGCTGCGCTTCATCATGGTCGATCCGAAGATCGTTGAAATGAAGGTGTTCAACGATCTCCCGCACATGCTGATCCCCGTGGTCACCGAGCCGAAAAAGGTGCCGGGCGCCCTCAAGTGGCTGCTGAACGAAATGCAGCGGCGCTACGAGATTTTCGCCGCCATCGGCGTCCGCAACATCGCCGGCTTCACCAAGTATCGCGAGAAAGCGGACGCTCGCGAAAAAGCCGAACGCGAAGCGGCGGAAGCAGCCGGGGCCTCGCCCGAGGAACCGAACGAGATCGACGGCAACCTCGGCGAAGCGGTCGCCCCGGAGGTCACGCCGGGCGTTGACGTCGAGATCCCGAAAAGCCTGCCGTACATCGTCTGCATTATCGACGAGCTCGCCGACTTGATGATGGTCGCCCCGGCCGAAATCGAAACCGGCATCGCACGGCTTGCCCAGCTCGCCCGCGCCGCCGGCATCCACCTGATCCTCGCGACACAGCGGCCGTCAGTGAACGTGATCACCGGCGTCATTAAAGCGAACCTCCCGTCGCGGATTTCCTTTAAGGTCGCCTCACGCGTCGACAGCCGGACGATTCTCGACACCGGCGGCGCCGATACCTTGATCGGGCGCGGCGACATGCTTTTCCTGCCGCCGGGATCGTCGCGCCTGATCCGCTCGCAAGGCGCCTTCGTTTCCGACGAGGAAATCGCCGCCATTGTCGAATTCCTCAAGCAAAACGGCCCGCCCCAATTCGCCGAAGAGGTTCAGCGCCAAATTGACGCCGGCGACGAGGAAGACGGCCTGTTTGGCGACGGCGGCGACGAGGGTGACGAGCTTTTCCAAGATGCGCTCGAAGTTTTGCGCACAACCAAACGCGCGTCGACATCGATGCTCCAGCGCCGTCTTCGGATCGGCTACAACCGCGCCGCCCGCATCATGGAACTGATGGAGGATCGCGGAATCGTCGGTCCCGAGAACGGTTCGATGCCCCGCGAAATCCTTGTCGACCTGGAATCTTTGTGAACGCCCGGTATCAACGAAACTTTTTCCGTTCTCCCGGTTCCTATTTGTTATTTAACGATGAAGAGACAGGGGTGGCGGGAACCGCCTTGTTTCCCGATTGAACTTCCACAGCGACCCTCTTTAATACCCACACTGTCATGCAAACCATCGGTGAAAAACTCGAAGAAACTCGGAAACGCCTCGGAATCTCGATTCGCGAAGCTTCCGAAGTCACCAAAATTCGCAGCGAATACCTCGCCGGCTTCGAGAACAACTCCTTTGATATCAACCTCCCCGAGGTCTACATCCGCGGCTTTCTCCGGTCGTACGCGCAGTTCCTCAAGCTGAACAGCGATAAAATCATCACCGACTACAACGCCCACAAACTCGGGCAGAATGCTTTCGCGCCCCAGCGGGAAAGCCGCGAGTCGCTCGGCCGCATGGATATTGCCGCCGCGGGCGCGGCAAGCGAAGAAAGCGCGCGGCAGCCGGCCGCCGCGACGATCGAAGATCGCCGCCCGCAACAGCCGGCCGCTTCGAATGTCGCGGCCGACGACCGGTTCAGCGAAAACTCGATCGACAAAGCCGCCCTGCTCAAAGGCGGCGGTGCGATCGCGGCCGCCGCCGTCGCGGTCGTCGTTGTCGTGATCGGCCTGGTCGCCTTCTTACGCTCCGGAGCGAACGACGCGACGGCCGAGGAAACCATTGCCAGCGAACCGATCGCCACGCAGGAACTCACCTTGTTCGCCAACGGCGGCAATATCCCTTTGGTCATCGTCACCGAAATCGACACCGAACAAGAGCTCTTCCGCGGCCCTCTCAACGACGGTGATTCCCAGCGGGTGCCGTTCGTCCGCCAGGTCCGCCTCAACTATTCCAAAGCCGAACATCTCCAAATCGAACACAACGGCATGCGCTACGAAGTCGGCGGCCGCGGGCCCAGCCGCTCGACGTTTCCCCCGAATATCGCGAAGTAAGCCGCCCTTTTTACCGCGGCCGAGCCGCGCATTCAGCGATTCGATTCGTGATTGATCGGGCCACCGGATTTTCACGATGAATCCCGAAGTTTTCTTTGGGAGCAATCGAAGGGTAAATAAGGGAAGCCCGAGTTCCTTCACCCCATTTTTTGCTGTCTGAATCACCCCTTCCATCCCGCATTGTAAAACAGATTCGCCCTTCGCTTACTTTTGTGATTTCTGCTTTTCTCAAAGCAGACGGTTGCGGAATGGCACCTTTGCGTTTCGGTGTTTGGGATGAAGCGACAGGTGCTTCCATGCCGGAGGAGAATCCCAGTTTTTCCCGGCTCTTCTGATCTCTCGAACCGTAGATTGAATCCTTTCAAAACGAGTCATGAAAACTTCTTTGCGCCCCTTCCGGATGGGCTGGGCGTTCGCATTTTTCAACGCGACAACGTGGCAAGTTGCCTTGGGAACTCCCTTGGTGCTCCTCGCCGAGAGCGTTGGGGCGACGGTCTTCGAGGTTGGCCTCCTCTACTCGTTTCTCTTCCTGATGACTCCGGTACAGGTTTTTTCGACCGCTCTCCTGCCCCGGTTCGGGTACAAGAACCTGATGCTCTTCGGCTGGGGCACCCGCGCCCTTTGTCTGCTCGTACCGATTTACCTGGCATGGACGCGGCCGTCGAATCCTGAGCAGTGGCACGTCAATATTCTCATCCTCAGCATGTTCCTGTTCGCCTTCCTGCGATCGGTCGGGAACTGTTCGTTCATCCCGTGGATGTACTCGATTCTGCCCGAGAAAGCCCGCGGCCGGTACTTCGCCAATGAGCAAATTTTCAGCGGGATCGCAGGCGTCGGCACGCTGATCGCCTGCTCGGTTTTCTTTTTTGCCGTCCCGCTTCACGACGCGTTTCTCTGGCAGTATGGAATGGCAATAGCCGGCGCGCTCCTCAGTTGGTACGCCTTGAAAAAAATTCCTGACGGTACTCCGCCGGATCGGATCGATCTCAAGCTCGTCCTTCGCGAGGCGCCAAAGCTCTGCTTCCGGCGCAGCCGCTACCGGCAGTTTCTCTGGTCCAGCATCCTGTTTACGATTTGCTCCGCGCCGATTGTTCCGTTCAGCATTTATTTTCTGCGGGTCGAAGCACGCTTGGAGCCGGGTCAAATTATCATATTCACCACCCTCCAATATTTTGGCGCGATCGCCGGATCGCTGTTCATCCGCAATTTTATCGACCATACCGGGCCAAGGGTTTTCTTCCGGATATCCATCGCTCTTTATTCGGCCGTCGCTTTCGCCTGGTGGACGATGCTGCAGCGCGAAGAGGCGTGGGGCGTGCCGCTGCTCGTCGTATACTTTCTCCTCGGGATGGCCGCCTCTGCCTGGGTCTCCGCCAACTTGAACTACCTGCCGCGCCTCACCAGCGAACGCGAGCGGCCGCTCCGCGTCTCCGTCCACGGTGCCGTCACCGCTTTCCTCGGAGGCCTGTCGCCGATCGTGTGGGGACTCTTTCTCCGCGGACAGGACGCGAGCGGAGCCCAAACTATGAACACAAATGCTTTTCAAATCTTTTTTGTGTTCGTCATTCTCAGCCAGCTGATTCTCCTCTGGAACGTCCGTTACTTCCGCGCGCGCAAAACCGATACGACGCCTATCGTCCTCGCCGGTGCCATGGGCCGGCCCATTCGCTCCCTCGGCACCTTGGTCGATCTCGTCACCCGAAGAAACAACCGCGGGAAAAAGCCATCGGCCGAAGGCAGCGACTGATCCCTTCCGATCGTCCGGCAGCGGTTGATGATCACCGCGGGCAGTCCAGATAAATTTCATTGCCAATCGGGCCGGAAGCCGGACTCTACGGCCTTATGGCTGCTCCAAATGCAATCCTGTTCTATCGGCGCCGGCTGCTGATTCGCCAAAAAGCTTGCAATGCCCTCAAATGGATCGCCGCGACTTGTTTCGCCGCGTTCTCGATCGCGCTTCAAGCGCACGGCGCGGAACCGGTTTCGGGCGCATGGACCCATGGCGAGTGGGCGGCTTCCGATCGCATTTTGATTGGGCTGAAGGACAATCCGGAACTCCGCTCGTCTTCCGCCTCCGGACAATCGCTGCCGGATCAACTGGGACTTCCCGCGGGCGTCCGCATCACAGCGGGAGGAACCGCCGGCCGCCTTGTACAGAAACAGAACGAGCCGTTCTCCCAGAACGAAAATCTCCCCAAACCGCCTTTTCACATCGTCCATCTCGACGGACTTTTGCCCGTGCAAGAAGCCCTTTCACGCCTGCATTCGCATCCACTTCTTGAATACGCCGAACCCGATTACATCGGCTCCGGCGGAGGCGCGCCAGTCGAACCGGCCGATCCCGACTATGACCGGCAGTGGCATCACCGTACGATCGAATCTCCGGACGCCTGGAGCATGACGCGCGGCGACTCCAGCATCGTCGTCGCCGTGCTGGATACTGGATTAAATCCATCGTTGGCCGAGTTCAGCGGGAGAACGGTTCCCGGTTATGATTTTGTCAATAACCGAACGTACGCTGGTGATGACCACGGGCATGGCACAGCGGTTTCCGCCGTTATTGCTGCCAATGCCAATAACGGCGAGCTTATCGCCGGAGTGGACTGGCACTGCCAGATCATGCCGGTGAAGGTCTTGGACAGCGGAAACCAGGGATTGTATTCGTGGTGGGCGAACGGAATCTACTTCGCCGTGAACAACGGAGCTCGCGTTATCAATCTTTCAGCCGGAGGCGCCTCGACCAGCATAGTTCTCGCCAGCGCCATCACGTATGCCATATCCAAGGGCGTTGTCTTTGTCACCATTACCCATAACGACGGCACCGGGACCATTCGGTTCCCCGGCCGTATGGCTGAGGTGATTACCGTTGGCGCGACCGATCGGGATGACCGGCGCAGCTCGTTCAGCAATTGGGGTAGCGCGATCGACCTCGTGGCACCCGGCCGAGACATCTACACGATCACCCGAACCGGTTCACTTATTTCATGGATGGGAACGTCGTTTGCCGCGCCACAAGTGACTGGTGTGGCGTCGCTGCTGCTCAGTCTCCGGCCCGAACTGAATCATGAATCCGTTCGACTGCTGTTGCGCGCCGCCGCCGAAGACCGGACAGGCGGATCGGAAGACACGCCGGGATTTGACTTCTATTACGGCGCTGGACGCCTCAACGCCGCCGACACCCTCGCCCTCGCCGCCACACGGATCGACGAAGTCTCCGGCGGTCCCGACGGATCGGTCAAACTCCGATGGACCATGCGCCCGAACGCCTCGCAAAAAGCTCCGTTTACCATCGAGTTCTCCGACAGGTTCGATGTTTGGGAACCAGTGAACCCCGCACCGCGGATAGTATTCAGTGACGGATTCGCCACCTGGACTGATTATGGAAGCGTCGACCGGCCCGCCCCCGCCGACGCTTCGCGCCGGTTCTATCGCATCCGGATCGCGGAGTAATACACCCCAATGCAAGAAGCCGTTAAAGAACAGTTCCGCAAAACGACCCCTTTCCGCTTCCGCACCGCCTCATCATTCTCGCCCGCGCAGGAACGTCCGCGAAATCCGCGACGGTCTCCTGGGACCCCAAACGCCGGGGGCAACTTTTCGAAAACAGCGATGGAAAAGAGAAGCTGCCGCTCTTTTTTGCATTCCCCATACACAGCAGGAAAAGCTAATTGTCTTCACATGATCATGGGGCTTTCGCCTTTGACCCGTTTGAATCGTTGTGCGCCCGAATTTGGGTTGCACGCTTTTCCGTACCATGAATGCTGAGACCCGCGTATAGTACGCAATAGAAAGAAAATATATAATCCCAAACCGGAGAACTGATGAAAAAAGGAATACATAAAACAATATTGTTTGCCGCGGCGCTGATGGCGCCCGCCATCCTTGCCAATGCCGCCGTCTCACAGGGGACTTGGGAACTTGGCTTTACCGGCTCGTATTCGTCGCTCGACGCCGCAGGCACCGATATCGACACGCTTATTGTCGATGCAAATGGGGGCTACTTCGTTACGAATAACATCCAGATATCGGGCAGCGTCAGCTACCTCGACACCGAAATCGAGGACATGGGCCTCGATGCGCTGATGCTCGGCGCCGGGATCGATTATCACTTCATGCCGCGCTCCGAATTTGTCCCCTTTGTAGGCGGTTCAATCCGCTGGGTCGATGTCGACGTGGACGGACTCGGAGGCGACGACGATTTCGCATGGGAAATTCGCGGCGGCGCGAAACAGTTCCTCGCCCGGAACGTCGCGATCAAATACCAGGTCAGTTATCTCGAATTCGACGATCTCGATCTGGATGGCATCATCGTTAGCGTCGGACTGTCGTTCTTCTTTTAAACGAACAGTACTCGACTTTTCGTGGAGCGGCCCCCCAAAAAACAGGGGCCGCTTTTCGTTTTGTCCCATTTTCAAATCTTTATCCAGCATTCAGCATCTTGGATCCCAAACCCGGAATTGACCACGAAAGAAGCCGAGCCTCGTGCCTTCAGTCCCTGCCAACCACGCCGGGGACTCACTCGATATTGTTGTCAATTTCGATTCGGAAGAAGCTGGCCTTTCGGCCGTCGTCCAGCACCGGGAAAGGAAGGCTGACAACTTCGAAAACACCGTCCGTAGTGAGCACAGCAGGCGTAGTGGCCGCATCCTCCCAAGTGAGCAGGTCGGCGCTAAACCTTGGCGTGTAGGTGAGACCATCGGTAACCTCGGGTGCGCGACGGATGAAAAGCGCTCGAATCTCCCCGGGAGGCGACGATTCAAAAACCGGCAAGGGCGCGCCGGTTTCCCCAAGCGAACCTCCTCCGGCAAGACCGCCGACATAGGTTAACGGGCTGGGACCGGATACAGGATTTTTCGGATCGGTCCCGAAAGCGAATTCGATCAGGTTAGTGACACTGTCCAGGTCCGCATCCCCCAGCGCCCCGCTGACAGTCGAATCGAGAAGTTCGGCACCCGTAAAGTGATCGAGGCGCCAGTTCTCGAAATCGATGGCCGAGATTGTGACGGTAAACGTGGCATGATTGGAAACACCGAATTCGTCCATGACGGTATAGGTGATTGTGTAGTCGCCGAGAGCGAGACCGGCCGGATCGAACAGTCCAGCCTCCGCGTCGACGCCGGTGCCGCTGAACGTTCCACCGGCTGGAGAAGCCCCGACTGCGCCAGCGAGATCGATGGGTCCCTCGCCGGCAATGAGACCTCCGATCATGCTGTGATCGACCTGCGGTGGCGCGAACAGCTCGTAGGCTCCGATGTCGACCGCCGCGCCCTCGACCCGGCCGAAGCCGTCTCCCCTCTGGTCCGTAGCGAGGTCTGGAATCAGCGCGGTCTCCCCGCCATCGACCGCCGGACTCCCCGCAACGAGCGGAATCGTCCACGTTGAACCGCCGTAATCTCCAACCGGGCCGACAATGTCATCTAGTTCAAATCCGTTTGGCAGCCCAATCATGCTGCCCGCTGGTGCCATTGCCGGCTCTGAAAAAACCTGCGCGGCTGCATCCGAGGAGGGGCTGTCCTCATTTCTCCTCCGCGACAGATTGCCGACCAGCAGGGAGTTCACGATCTCCATCTGTCCGTAAGCATTGTAGATTGCCCCGCCCAGCCCGTTTGTCTGCGCATTGCCAACAAACGTCGATTGAATGATCGTCAGGTGTGCATGTAAAAGTTCCGGCAATAAATTGAAATTGGAGATCGCCCCGCCCCCAAAGAAGCCGAACGTATCTGGCGCGGAGACGGTGTTGCCCGCAAAGGTGGAATTGACTACCGTCACTTCGCTCACATTTCCTTCGTCTTGGGCAACTGTGAGGATTCCCCCGCCACCTCCTGTGGCGGAATTTTTGAGAATGGCCGAACCGACCACCTGGAGCGTACCGTGGAGGTTGACAATCCCTCCTCCGCCTTCCGCTTCATTCTCCGCGACGGTTGATTCCGTAACGACGGCCGTGCCGCCGAGGTTGGCGATTCCGCCCCCAAACGCGGCGCGATTTCCCCGCACGGCGACGCGGGAGAGTGCGAGCGTTCCCTCGTTGAGAATCCCGCCGCCGCCATCGGCAAACTCAGTTCCCGGGGCCGTCCCGCCGCTGACAGTCAATCCGCTCAGGAAGACGTCTCCGGCCGGAGCGACATGAAAAACGCGGAACTCGTTGCCCGCCGCGGGCCGGATGACCAGTTCCTCCACACCGGGACCGGTGATTTTCATTTCGCTGTCCAGCGCGGGAAGCGGGGTCGCCAATTCGATCTCTCCGTATACGTCGGTCGCAAAGGTGATCGTGCTGGCGCCCGGATTCGCGTTCGCCGCGGCGATCGCGCCGCGCAGCGAGGAAAAGGCGGAATCCGCCAGGTCGAGGTCCGCGAGGGTATTGACGAGATAATTCGGCCCGGATTGAGGGACGCCCGCTTCGACGGCGCCGATGTCAGGCCAAGCCCCTTTGGGCCGGGACACCCCTCGCTGGTCAGAGCTGAAGGAAGCTTTGCCCCGGTTGATCGCCGGACTGTCCGGCAAGGGATGGTGGGTCTTCGTCGGGCCGCCATTAAACTGCAGCGGTCCGAGTTTCGGATCAACTCCCGTCTGGTCCTGCACAGCGTTGAAAGCGTCGGTCGCGTTGCCTTCGCCAATAAGATTGTGGCCGTTGCTGGCAAACACCGCCGCCGTCCCAAAGAGACGATCGACGTCGGTTCCGGTGTTTCCCGCAATGATGCTGTTTTCAACCGTGGTAAGCACGGATTCAGTCGATGACGCATAGGTTACGATACCGGCGCCCGCGGTAGAGCTGCCGTCAGTATTTTTAGTAATGGTGCTTCCGGTAATCGTAAGATAGCCGCCATTCAAAATACCCGCGCCTATAGACGCCGTGTTGCCGCTCACTGTGCTGTTGACAAGAGTGAGCGTCCCCCCGTTTGAGATCCCGCCGCCCATATAGCCGCGATTGCCACTGATCGTCGATTCCTGGACCAGCGCCGTACCAAGGTTTTGAATACCTCCTCCGGTGGATCCAGCCAGCGAACCAGCAGCGAGACCATTGTTGTTGAGGGTCGATCGCAGGACAGTCAGGTTGCCCCCAACGTCGTTAAAAATTCCTGCGCCGCTGTCTCCATCGTTTCCAGTAATCACGCAATCGGAAACGGTGAGGTCGCCTGCATTCCAAATCGCGCCGCCAACGTTCTCGGGAACATCCAATGTCCGCGCATATCCGCCCGCAAGTGTCACATCCCTGATCGCGCACGTGGTTCCCGCGGCAACGGAAAAGAGCCGGAACTCCAGACTGGGAACTCGCTCGCAAGTGATGATCAAACGGTCCGCCGCCGGGCCACGAATCTCGATATCGGCGGCCAGGACGGGCAAGGGAGTTGTTATGGTGATCGTTTGACCAACGCTCGGCGCGAATGTGATCGTGCTGGGAGCGTCGCGCGTATTGGCGTAAAGGATCGCTTCGCGCAAACTCGTTCCGCTTCCAATGATCGGCGCACTCGTTCCGTCATTTTCATCGTCAGCGGTTGTCACGACAAGCGATTCCGAAATCAGGCCGGGCTCGGCTTCGACCGAGCCAATATCGTCTTCATCTCCCTGCGGACGCGGCACGCCGCGCTGATCGTAGCTGATCGCGGTGTTGCCCGCGCCGAGCACCGGACTGTCGATGTGCGGAGCATGCGTCGGTGTCGGCCCCCCATTGTTCCAAAGCAGACGCAGGCCCGGATCGATCAACCCCGGAAGGTCGGTTGCGGCAGCAAACGCGTCGAGCGCGTTGCCGTCGCCAATGAGGTTGTATCCATCGCTTTCATACACCTCGACCACCCCGTCCACCCGATCGATATCCGGACCGGTGTTGCCGGACACGATCGTGTTCCGGATCTTGGTCAACACCCCCTCAACCCCGCGACTTGCGACTCCGGCGCCAGCCGGAGCGGAGTTCTCCGTGATCGTGACACTCTCAATGCGGACGGTTCCGGAAGCGTTGTAGAGCCCTCCCCCAACTTCCGCGCTGTTGCCGCTCAGGGTAACGTTGACGATCTCCGCCGGGACAGAGTCGAACGCCGCCGCGTGATAGATCGCGCCTCCCCATTCCGCAAGGTTCCCGGAGAATGTGCTGTTCCGGACCGAGAGAATTCCCGTGCTCGCAATGGCCCCGCCTTCCCGAGCACGGCTGCCGGTCAGGTGACAGCGATCGATGGAAAGCAACCCGGCGTTGAAGATGGCGCCGCCCTGCCCCTCGACGTCACCGCCGCTAAGAGTTAAATCGGTGACGGCCACAGTCGCGCCGTCGCCAACCGCGAAAATCCGCCCTCCGAGCCCGTCGGCGAGCCGCACGGTCAGCCGGTCGGCGCCCGGACCGCGGATCAGGGTGCGTTCCTCCAGCAGCGGGAGCGGAGCGGTCAGTTCGATAACACCCGCCAGATCCTCCGCAAAGGTAATCGCCTCGGCGCCCGGATCGGCGTTAGCGGCAGCGACCGCCTCGCGCAGCGAAAGGACGCCGGGAGATGACGAGCCTCCTTCGCCGGGATCAGCGAGGGTCGTGACGACGTACTCCGCCGCCTCGCCAATCCGGGCAACCGTCACTTCCGCCGTCGCCGAGGCGCTGGTAACGGAGTCATGAATCGTGAAGACGACCTCGAACGGCTCAGCCGGAGAATCGAGACTTTCGAAGGCCACCGAGCGGAGCGCCGCTTGGTACACCTCCACCGGAGCTTCGCCGGTGATGTCGAGGGTCGCTGTGCCGGCATCGTAGCAAATCGTCAGGCCCTCCCCGCCTTCGCTTGTGAGCACCGGAAACCGGACGGCCGTCGCGGAAATTTTGACCCGAGCCCAGTGCAGCACCCCGGAGTCGTCATCGACAAAAAGCCCGGGCGCGATCGCGGACGGTCCGTCCTCCTCGTTGAGGACCGCCGAGACCGACGTGCCGGGGAGCAGACCGTTGAGGTCGATCTCCGGCGATGGACTCGAAATATTGATCAGCACCCCCACGCTGCTCAACGGAACAACGACAGCCAGATCGATCCGGCCATCGTTATTGAAATCTCCCGAAAGCAGGTCGTGCGGCGTCGAATCGTTCCCAAGCTGACGACGCGTATGGAACGATCCAGTGCCGTCGCCATGATGGACGAAAAGCGCGGGGCCGTCGGAGAACACGAGATCCCGGAATCCGTCGCCATTAAAATCTCCATGCCCCGCGACGCCCGAATAATTGAATACAGCAACCGGATCCTCCTCAAGGCCGCCGCTTGCTTTACCGAAATACAGTCGGTAGCCCGGCATAAGCAGATCATCAATCCCGTCGCCATTGAAGTCGGCGACAAGCAGGCTGTCCCCATTGCCGCGCGGCCCCAGTACTTCCGCGGTCTCGAAATTGCCGCCCCCGTCGTTTAGAAAAACAGTAACAGGCGACATCAATGCCACAATATCGATTGCTCCGTCGCGGTTGTAATCGATACTTGCAAACCTTTGAGGGAAGTCGTCGATCTGGAAATTCTCCGATGTAAAGATTCCGGTCCCGTCGTTCAAAAAAATGTACAGCCGATCGCCCAGGACGCTTCCGCTCGTCGTGACGATATCGGGCCATCCGTCCCCGTTGAAGTCATCGGAATGAATCGCCCAAGAGTCGCCGGACACCGGATAATCCGTCCTCCCGCCAAAGGTTCCATCTCCATTGTTGAAGAGGACGCTCATGATGTCCTCGTCGAAGCTGCAGATGGCAAGGTCCGGCCAGCCGTCGCCGTCGTAATCGGCCACCGCCATCTGGAAGCCCTCCGGACTGTATTCCGTCCGGCTATGACCTCCCTTCCCCGTCGTTGAAAAGAACCGTGGTGCCCCCGTTCAGATAGCCGAGAACCAGGTCCTCGAATCCGTCGCCATTGAAATCACCGCTTGCTCCTCTCTCGGGCAAGTATCCGGTTTCGTAATACGCCGTCGGCGCAAAGGCGGCCACGGTTTCAGCCTTCAGGAACACGTTCCCCGGTCCGCCCGCAAGAGCAAATCCCGCCAGCGACAACGCCCCGAACAGGAAGCGGGAAAGGAAAAATCGAAAGGGGAACGTCGGGCAGGGATCGACACGGGTTGATCGAATCATCGTAAAAAACTCCGCTGGCGATCGAGGGATCGTCAACAAAAAAGAGATCCACAAGCTCCCGCGAAAATTGAAGCCGTTGCGACAGATCAGGGACCCGGATCAGAGATCATTCAACCTCACCGGGGCACGAAAAAATCGTTGCGCACCGGAAAAAACGGACCGGTGTCCTTCGCGTCCCCATTGCGTTCAACACCGGTAAAATAAAACGGGATACTCGTTACCGTCGGATCGAAAAGTTCCGGCTTGTCGACAATCGTCATAAACAGCGCCGACATCGTTGTCTTTCCCGACGAACCGGCGCGGGCGATCGGCTGGCCTGCCTCAACCGCGTCGCCCAGACTCACCCGGATGCTCGATTGCTGGAGGTTTGCCAAGTAGAGATAGCGGTCCGAACTGATTTCAAGAATGATGTAATTGCCGAGCAGATGGCTGTAGTCACTTTGTCCCGGCTTCATATCCGGTAAATCAGAAACAACCTGACGAATGACACCATCGGCCGGCGCCAAAACAGGCTGCCCCAACGTTTGGGAATGGAAGCCGGCCTCGGAGAGACTTGGATCGCGGAACGGAGTTTCCGTCACACTGAAAACTCCAAGAAAGAACCGCGGAGCACTTTGATATTGAAAGTTCTGGAGGGGTGTATTTCCGCCGTTCAGCGTCATAAAGCTGCTGCCGAACGGAGGGTGCAGGACAATCGATTCGTCAATCGGCGGCGGGCGGAACGAGCGCGCAATCTCCATGCCGAGCACCAGCGAACCAACCAAAAACGCCGCCTGGACAAAAAACCACTTCCGTCTGCGACGCAGAAGCCAGGAAAAGCCGACAATCATCCCCAGAAGAACAACCCACAGACCCATGGAAAGAAGGTAGCGCCGCTCCGTCACACCCGCCTTGAACAGCGAGAGATCGAGCGCCACGACCAAGAGGAAGCCAAACGCCCATTCGTTAGCCAGCACCGCCGCACGGGCCGCCCAAGACTGCACCCGCGCCGGCCGAAAATTACGGCCTTGGCGCCGTCGAATCCAATAAACAACAAACGACACTCCGTGAAAGCCGGCGACGAGATAGAGGATTTCATCAAGGAAATGAACAAAATGAAGCGTCGTATAAATCTGCCACCCTAGACTGATCACCAGGCTGGTCAGAAAGGATTCCAGGATGACACGACGGTAGGGCATCGGTGTGTTGGCTGTCGGTTTATCGGTTATTAGTTATTGGTTATTAGTTATCGGTTATTGGGTATTGGGAATTGGCTTGCCGAAAACTTTGCCTCCCGACCCCCGACCGCTCCGTTCTCTCGTCATCCTTTCGGCAAGGAAAAGGAGAACCGCGCGCCAGCGTTCGGTTTGCTCGCCACCTCCAGGCGCGACCCGTGCAGGTCGAGAAGGTCGTGACAGATACTGAGACCGAGACCTGTTCCGTTCCCGTTTCGGCCGGTTGTTCCGTTGATCGGACTTTTGGATCGGATACGTTCCGCGTGGCCTTCATGGAGTCCCGGGCCTTGATCCGTCACCGAAATTTCAATACGATCCTCCCTTTCCTTAGCAGAAGCCGTGACTGCCGACTCGGCCGGCGAAAAACGGATTGCATTGGAAAGAAGATTTCGAAGCACTGTCGTCACAGCGAGAAAGTCGCAGTAGACAAAGGTGTTCGACAGCGGCTCGAGATGGACTTGCACATCCTTTAAGCGGGCTTGCGTTTGCACAGCCGGCAGGCTCGCCTCAAACAGATCGGACACGAGGTATTCCTGTTTTTGCAGTTCAAAGTTTCCGGTCTGCAGACGCGCCCAGCTGAGGAGGTTTTCCATCAACTCGGACACCCCCCGCGCGCTGCCCTCAATCTCCGTCGCATAGTCGCGAACCTCCTCGCGCGAGATCTTTGCCGGCGACCGGGCGAGCATGGACGACAGTCCCACGAGACTGTTCAGCGGCGTTCGCATGTCGTGCGCGAGGTAGGCGAGCAACCGATCCTTCTGACGGAGCATGTTGTTCAGATCGCGCGTCTGCTTATCAACCGTATCCATCAATTCCCGGTTGAACCGCTGCTGCAAATCGGCCCGGCGGCGGGCTTCCTCAACCGCCAAGGCCTGCGCCTCTTCCTTCTCCCGGACAATGACAAGAAAACGGTCCAGGAGGGCGATGGAAAAAACAATCATCTCAAGCGAAGAGGCGTAAACCCATTGCTGAAACACCTCGGTTCCGACGACCTCATACGTCAGCATGCTCCAGACATAGCGCATGGAAACGACAAACGGCAAAAGCAGTGCCGGAACAAAAAATCTGGCCTGCCGAACACGGCGAGCGAGCGCAATGATTCCGATCAGAATCGCAATAAAGTTACTGCCGCTCCACAGAAAAGCGACCGGCGCGCGGATCGTGTATCCTGCCAGACTGAGTGGACCAAACATCACCAACGGCCCCAGCGTCAGCAGCACGCCGGCAGTAACGACGACGAAAAGTTCCGTGCGGCGCGCCCATTGCCGCAGGCGGAGAAACTCGTTGGTGAATAGCAGCAGCAGCCCGCCAGTAATCAACAGCAATCCGTCAAAACGGGCGAAATCGAAGACCGGATCCATCAGGAAGAAATCCGCACGTATCCAGTCAGGCCGATACACGGTAAACAGATTGAAGTACGAGCAATGGACCGCCGACGAAGCGGCCAGGAAAAGCAGGTAGTAGACAAGGTCTCTGTAACGGAAGGCGATCAGCGCACAGAGATTGGCAAGAAAGAGTCCGCCCATCAGGCCGAGATACACGTGCGTGAATCGGTTGACCGCGAGCGAATACTGGTGAAATTGATCCGGGTCCTCCCACAAAGCCAGCGATGGCTGAAGCCAATGCGAGTCTTGCAGTTTCAAGAGGAGGATCTGCGATTCGCGAGGGGCCAGGGTAAATGCGAACGCGGGAGCGAGCGGATCACTCTTGGCCGCGCTGTAATGGCGAACCTTTCCCTGCTCCTGAACCCGGTAGCCGCCCGCGCCATCGGGAGCGTACAGTGTCGCGAGATTGATCCACGGATAGGTCACCTGAAGCACATAGGTGCGTTCTTCGTCAGCGGGGTTAGTCAGGGGCAAACGAATCCAGGCGTGAATATGGGAACTGCCGGAGAAGCCGGCCAACAGGTGTTCGAGCGGGGAGAAAATCGCGCCGTCGCGGGCCGCTTCCAATATTTTTTCTACCTTCGGCGTCTGTCCCGAAACGTAAATACCCAGCTCTTCTCCCGGAGTCACCGGAAATTCGCCGATCCCGCCCGGCACCCGCTGGAAATGGGTCAATCCCCCCCAGGCACCAAGAAAAAAGAGGCATGCAAAAAATGAATACAGCGCCCACACGGGCAGCCGCATCGAAGATCTTCGTTTACTGTCGACCCGGGGCGCATCCACATTCGCCTTTTCAGCCTGCAACAGAAGACGCCTGCGGCAACCGTAAAAACCCGCCCGGCTTTACGGACAATTTCACTAATCCGTGCTCTGGTCGTCGCTGTCGGCGTGAGCCGGCGAAGAGGGCTCACGCTGACCATGCTCTCACGAGCGCAGCTACGGAAGCTTCGTGCCTGCCAAGCGGTTTCCGCCGGGGCGGCCCCGAATTGCGGCACCCCTGAACAACAGAAGAACGAAGGAAACCGTTCCGAGGATAAGGGTCCACGTGCCAGGCTCAGGAATTACGGCAAGCCCGGTGATCTCCAATCCCCAGCTGTTGATGGTCGTCGGGCTGCCGCCGGACATGTCGGCGACGAAAAGCGTCCACTGGTCGCTGGCGTTCGTGCCGACGAACGAACTGAGCAGAGCCGTCCGCGGCGATTGATCCGTGACCAGCTCCGGGTCCACGAAGCGCCCGTCCGGTTGCCAGGTTCCGTTGAGTTTGCTTCCCGGATCAAGCGCGGCCGTGTCGTTGTAGGTATGGATATCGTCGTATTCCGGTCCATCGGAAAAGATAACCTCAAATCCCTGATCAGCATATCCGAACGGGTTCGAATCACTGCGCCCCGGGCGGTTGAGCAGAATGGAAAAGCCGGAGCTGTGGGCCAAATAGGCATAGAGGTCGCCGTTGAAGGCGGTTGTTACATCAAACATCACTTTGATCGAAGTGATTTCGTGGATCGCGGATTCAATCGTCCGCGTATCCGCCCAGCCAACCGGACTGCCGTCGAGAACAGAGCCGGCCGTAATCTCGAAGGTATGCGTCTCGACAATCACCTCCTCAAACTCTTCGGACAGCTGGAACCGCTCGTTGGCCAAACCGGCAGACGAGCTCAGCAGCATCATCGGGAAAGCGATGGCCAGGCATTTGGCAAAAATGCGCCGGCTGGACCGGTGATATAATATTTCAAACGATTCGGAAATTCTCTCAGTAAACATTTCGACTGCTCCTGGGTTGTTAAGGATATACCGCGCGATAAAGACGCACGGTTACATCGCTGGGGGGATCGTCCGTCCATTCATACCTGCCAAACTGATCCGCGGTTGCCGTTCCCAAAACCCGCCACTCGCGGTCCTCGCCATTCGGATCCATATATTGGATCGTGTAGGTCCAGCCCGGAATTCCAGCAAAAACAAGATGCATCCGGCCGTCCGGCATTGCTTTCAGCGACACCCGGTTCACCGCCGGATCCTCTTCTCCCGGATCCTTCAACACCACCTCGACGAACCCAGTCGCCGTTCCGCCGCGTCCGTCTTCAAGAACGTAAACAAAGCCGTCTGGGTTGTCGCGACCCGCCGGCGGCGTGTAACACACCCAGTCGCCCACCAGCTGCACCACGCCGCCGTTGAATGCCTCGCCCAAACCGCTGAGCGTGAGCGCGTCACCGTCGGGATCGAAATCGTTGGCCAGCAAGTCGGCAACCCGCACCTTCGTCGGCATTCCCGGATAGCGCTCCAGCACATCGTCCTTCGCGATCGGATGCCGGTTGATCGCGATTTCGCGTGTCGCGATGTTGCTCAGATTGTCGATGGAATCGCCGTCATCGACCTGAAAATGAATCGTGCGGATCGCTGGGTTCGGGTCCGAGCTGGTATTCATGTAAGTGACCGACCGAAGCACCGCCTCATAATTCGCCCGCGCACTGGTGCCGGAAAGTGTCAGAACACCCGTCTCCCCATCGAACTCGCCTGCGATCTCGGCCGTCGCCGTCACGTTTAACACGTCTTCTCCTTCTGTGAAGTTCGAACCGATCCACACAGTCGCGCCCGTCAGTTTCGACCGGGAAGCGGAAACCGTAAGCGCGTCCGTCACGGCGACCGAAAACCCATGCACCGTGTAATTCCGCGCCGTCGCCTCCATCCCTGCCAAAATCGGCGCCGCCAACCCCGCAATCGTATGGTCCGCCGTCGCGCCTTCCAGTGACTCCTCCCCGCTCGACCAAGTCGCCGTCACTGCATGCGTCCCGGCTTCCGTATCCGAATAGGTGAAGATCGCGCTCGACTGTCCGGCCTCGATTTCCACCGTCGCCGGTAGAGATTCTGCCCCGTTCAACCGCGCGTCCCCCGTCGACGTGGTCGTGATCGCAAACGTGGTATTCGTCGCAAGCGGCGCCGGATTTCCGTAAGGATCGTAAACCGAAAGCACGAATTCCGCACCGGTTTCCAAGCCTTTCATCGCCTCCGGCCCCGTCAGCACAAGGACCCTCGCCACGCGAAGATCCGTCGCCGCCGTATTGATCGCGCCGATGGAAACGCTGCCGCCCGACAGCCGAGGAAAACCGGGACCGCGCTGGTCGTAGGGAACCGCTTCGGTCGTATCCCCGTTTCCGTTGAGATCGACCGCGTCGGACGGCAGTTGCTCGGTGCTCCCGGCCGCCAGCAAGAGGCTTCCGGGCACGGGGGCGACTGTCATCGTCGGTCCGCCGTAGGAGTAGGAAGGCTGGCCAAGCAAATCCGCATACGGAATCGTACCGATTCCATCAATACCGACGATATTGCCGCTCGCCCCGTCCGGAATGCCGCCACTGCTCGCGGCATCGCCGACTAGGCTGTGGCGGATGCGGTTCGAGTTGTAAACGTCTCCGGCGATGTCCGCCGGCGTCCCCCCGACCGTGTTGCCCGCAACCACCGAGTTCCTCAGGTGCAACTGCCCGGATCCAGTCCGCACGATTCCGGCCGCGTCGCTGCCGTCGGCAGTGTTCAGCACAAGACTCGAGTTTCTTATCCAGACCTGACCGTCGGTAAACTGGATTCCCGCCGCGGCGCCCGTCGCGTGATTTCCGACGATGGTGCTGTTGTCGAACCAGACCCGGCCCGCCGCCGTGGCATCGGCCCAGATCGCGGTTCCATGGTTGCCCCGGATCGTGCTGTTCAAGATCCGGATCCGTCCCGCGGTTTTGATCGCGCTCTCGCCTTCGGAATCGGCGATCTCGCAATAAGCGAAGGTGACATGCGCCCCCTCCGAAACCCGCAGCGCGGCACCGCCCGGATCGTCTTCCGGACTTAACCCGCCGGTCAAGGTCAGGCTGCGGAAATGAACTTCGTGGTCGCCGGGCACATCGACGATCCGGCGCTTGCGGTTTCCGTCCAGCAGGGTCGTCTGCGCGCCTTCTCCCACCAAGGTGAGGTCTTTCTCGATGACGAGCGTTTCTTCCAGCACATAACGCCCCGCCGCGATCCGGATCGTCTTGCCGGGAATCGCCGCGTCCAACGCCGATTCGAGCGAGGTAAAAGCATTCACTCCAAAGACCAGCCCCGACACTTCTCCCTGCGTTTCGCTCCGCCAAGTGACTTCGTTGTAAAGGCTCAAACCGGCCCCTCCCAACTCGGTCGTAATCTCCCACTGTTCCTCCCCCGCCACGTAAAGCTCGTCTTTTAGCGGGGGAATCGTCACCCCGTAATCCTCGACTTCACCGTCGGGCGCGTCGTCGTCCGGACCGAGGCCACCCGCGGAACTGATCCGGAACCGGGCATAGGTTTTCCAGTCGAGTCCCGGGATTCGATCAAAGCCGGTGAAATCGATCGGGATGATCTGCTCGCCCGCCACCACCGGAATGCTCGGGCCGCCCCCGATTTTGTCTTCGGGACCGAAAACCCCGTCCATCCCGACATCGATCCAAGCGTCGAGAAAACCGGCTTCCGAGGCCACGACCTTCACCAGGCCGATTCCCCCGGGCGGCGGGATATGGAGAAAAACGACGCCATCCACATTCTCGTGCGCCGGTCCGTCGAACGGCGGTGTCGCCCCGCCCGAAACGTAGCGCCGACTGCCGAGGATCGGCCCCGCCTCCCCATGTTGCGCCAAGCCGTACCGCCACGCCGCCGACGACGGCTGAACCGCGCCGATCGAGACGATCCCGTCCAAGACGCGCGGAAAACCTTCGCCGCGCTGATCCCAGGGCGCCAGTTCTTCGGTGTCGCCGTCTCCGTCCACATCGGTACGATCGGTCGGCAGGTAATCAACAGAGCCGCCCCGGAGCAAGAGACTGCCGGGGACCGGCGCGGCGGTCATCGTCGTCCCTCCGTTTTCCAGAGAAAGCGGGCCGAGAAGGGCGGCATGCGGAATCTTTCCCGATCCGTTGATGCCGACGATGTTGCCGTTGACGCCGTGCGCAATCCCACCCGGGTGCGCTGCGTCATCGATAAGATTATTATAAGCAAGATGAAAAGATCCGGGAACTCCGTACGACGGGCCTTGCCGCGCGTTGCCAACAACCGCGGAGTTATACAGATTTACCTCGCTCAAGCTGTAGTGAGCGAAAATTCCGTACGTTCGATTCAGGGCGATTGTAGAGTTTCTAATCTCCACCGGACCACCGTCGGCATGAATACCACTTCCTCCGTTTGAATGAATCGTGCTGTTATTGATCGATGTCGTTCCACCGCCCGACCAAATGCGAACTCCCGCTCCCAGATTATTTCGGACCGTGCAATTCGACATCCAAAGTGAGCCATGCGAACCCACGCCCGGAACGGCTTGCCTGCCCGAATTGGTAATTTCACAGAAAGCAAGAATCGCTTTTGCGCCACCCCCAACCGCGACAGCAGTTCCCGATATGTGTTCGAAGGGATGGTCGGCATTGGTAATCGTCAGATGGCGAATTGTCGCAACGGCACTCGAACGGACCCAAAGGGCATTGTTCTTTCTTTTCTGATCCAAAATCGTGTGTTGGGCACCATCTCCGATCAACGTGAGATCTCTTTGAATCATTATATACTGATCCGATGTGTAGGTGCCTGCCGCGATCCGGACCGTGCCGGCGGTCGCCACCGCTTCCTCCACCGCTTCCTTTAGCGAAGCGAGCGCGTCCACCCCATACACCAAACCAGACACCGTTCCTTGGTTCACACTCAGCCACGTTACGCGGTCCCCGATACTCAAACCGTCGCCATCCGGATCGATCTCGATCAGAAAATCGTCCTCCTCCGCGACGTATACCGTCGACGGCGCACGCCCGCTCCAGAGGTTTCCCTCGACAGCTCCGATGGAAACGGTTTCCTCCGGCGACAAGCGGGGGTACTCCGCGCCGCGCTGATCGGAGGGAATTCCTTCGTTCGTATCGCTGTCCGAATCGAAATCGAGGTTGTCGGGCGGAAGGAGATCGGGATTCCCGGCGCCGAGCAGCGGACTTCCCGGCACCGGCGCCGCCGCCAGGGTCGATCCACCGTACGAATACGAAGGCGCTCCCAGCAGGTCCGAGTATGGAATCAGTTCAAGCCCGTCGAGGCCGACGACATTGCCTTGCTCCCCATGCACGATTCCGCCGCTGCTCGCAGGATCGGCGATCAGGCTCGATTGGATAAACGAGTTGTAAACTTCTCCCCCGATGTCGGCCGGCGTCTCGCCGATCCTGTTGCCGGCCACCACGGAATTATACAGGGACAGCCGCCCCGAACCAGCCCGCACAATTCCGGCCGCCAAACTTCCCGAAGAGGCGCTGTTCAGCACGATGGTCGAATTTCTCACCCAGACCTGACCGCCCGAAAACTGAATGCCTCCCGCCGCCCCGGTCCCGTGATTCCCGGTCATTGTGCTGTTGTCGAACCAGACCCGTCCGCCCGATGTGGTATCGGCGCGAATCGCGGTCCCTGCATTGTCGCGGATCGCCCCGCTCAGAAACCGGAACCGCCCCGCCGCCGAAACCGCGCTCTCGCCCAGGGAACCGGTGATCTCACAATAGCCCATTCGGACTTCCGCGCCGGCTGCGATTCGCAGCGCGTCGCCGCCCGGATCGTCTTCCGGACTCCGGCCGCCGGTCAGCGTCAAGTGGTGAAAATCGATTGAATAATTTCCCGGCACATCGAAGATCCGATGCTCGCCGCTGCCATCGATAACCGTCTCCCGCGCCCCTGTTCCGATCAGCGTGAAATCCTTGTCGACAACGATTGTTTCGCCCGGCAAAAAGCGTCCGGCTGGGAGATAAATCGTCCCTCCCGGCGCGACCGCGTCCAGCGCCTCCACCAGCGTGGTAACCGCGTCCATACCGAAAACCAGACCGGAAACCTCGCCCAGTCCGACCGTGTCCCCGAAACCGAGTCCGGGTTCGCCGGCGTCCATTTCGATCACCAAATCCTCCGCCGCCGCGACGTACACCTCCTCCATCGAATCACGCCAGATCGGAGCATCGACCGCGCCGATCGAAACGTAACTCGCCCAGACGCGGGGAAATCCCGGACCGCGCTGATCGCAGGGCGCCGGCTCCTCTGTGTCGCCGTCGCCGTCGAGATCGAGATAGTCCAGCGGCATATACTCGGCGGCACCCGCCTGCAGCAGCCGACTCCCCGGCACCGGCGCCGCCGTCATGGTCGTTCCCCCGTTCTCCAAAGAAAGCGGTTCGAGCACGTCCGCGTACGGGATCGTTCCGGCGCCTTCGATGCCGACGATGTTGCCGTCGATCCCATGCGCAATCCCGCCGGTGTGCGCCACATCACTGATCAAATTATTAAAAGCAAGATGAAGGGGCCCTTGAATTTCGTACGGCGCCCCGTCGTACGTGTTGTCGACTACCGCGGAGTTATACAGATTTACCTCGCTCAAGGTTTGATGAGCGAAGATTCCGTACCTTTGATTCAGCGCGACTGTACAATTTCTAATATATACCGGCCCAGCGTCGGCATAAATTCCAGTCCCTCCGTTCGAATGAATCGTGCTGTTATCGATCCATGTCGATTGAGCCCCGGCCCCGATGCGCACTCCTTCTCCGGGATTATTTCGGATCGTACAATTCGACAACCAAAGCCAGCCATCCGAACCTATACCCGGCTGACCCATATCGCCCGAATTGGTAATTTCACAGAAAGCGAGGATCGCTTGCGCGCCATCCGAAACGGTGAGAGCAGCTCCCGGAAAGTGCAAGACGGGGTGGTTGGCATTGGTGATTGTCAAATGGAGAATCGTCGCCGAGGACGGCCCAATGACCCTTATACCGAGGTTTTCCCTTTTTTCATCCAAGATCGTGTATTGGGCACCATCTCCGATTAAAGTAATATCTTTTCGAATGTCTATATGCTGACCTGAGGTGTACGTGCCGGCGGCGATTCGAATCGTACCCCCGGCAACCACCCCCTCCACGGCCGACGGCAGCGACGCAAACGCGTTCTCGCCAAACACCAACCCCGATGCCGTGCCCTGGTTCACGCTTTGCCAGGTGACGATGTCGCCCGCGCCCAAGCCTGGATCGCCATTGTCCGATTCGATGATGAAATCATCCGCAAGCGCGACATACGCAACCGCCGTCATCGCCGTTTCCACCGCGCCGATCGAAACGGTTTCGTCCTCCGATACTCGCAAAAAGCCTTCGCCGCGCTGATCGTAGGGAATTCCCTCTGCGGTATTCTCATCGGAATCGAAGTCGAGGTTGTCCGGCGGCAATTGAGAGACGATTCCCGCCGCGAGCAACGGGCTTCCCGGCACAGGCGCCACCGTCATTGTCGGCCCGCCATATAGGAAAGCCGGCGCTCCAAGCAGTTGTGTATAAGGGAGGGTGCCCTCGCCGCCGATGCCGACAATGTTGCCATTGTCTCCATCCACGACTCCGCCGCTGGTCGCCGCGTCGCCGATCAGGCTGTTGCGGATAAAATTGGAAACATTCACTTCTCCCGCGATATCGGCCGGAGTCTCTTCAATCGTGTTTCCCGCCACGACGGAATTGCGCAGATGCAATTGCCCCGAATCCGTCCGCGCGATCCCTCCCGCAGGACTGCCGGGAGAGGATGTGTTCAACACGACACTCGAATTCCTTACCCAAACCTGCCCGCCGGAAAACTGAATACCTCCCGCCGCGCCGCTTCCGTGATTCCCGAACATCGTGCTGTTGTCGAACCAGACTCGTCCAGCGGTTGTCGCGTCCGCGCGAATAGCGGTTCCCTGATTGTCCCGAATCGTGCCGCTCAAAAACCGGAACCGTCCCTCAGCCGAAACCGCGCTTTCACCCCGGGAATCGGTGATCTCGCAATACCCCATCCTGACGTGGGCATCCGCCGAGATTCGCAAGGCGGCTCCGCCGGGATCGTCGTCCGGACTCCGGCCGCCTGTCAAAGTCAGGTGATGAAAATCGACATTGGCATTTCCTGTAACGTCGATGATCCGGTGTCCGCCATTGCCATCAATAAACGTCGTCCGGGCACCTTTCCCGATCAGCGTAAGATCCTTGTCGATAACAATCGTTTCGCCCGGCAGCAAACGGCCAGCCGGCAGATAAATCGTTCCGCCCGGTGCCGCCGCGTCCAGCGCCTCCGCCAGCGTGGTGGTGGCGTCCATCCCGTAGACCAAACCGGAAACATCGCCGAATGCGACGGTATCGCCGAACGTAAGTCCGGGATCGCCAGCGTCGATTTCGATTTCAAAATCCTCCGCCGCCGCGACGTAAACCCGCTCCATCAAACCGCGCCATCTCGGCGCGTCGACCGCGCCGATCGAGACGCGGCTCGCCCACACGCGGGGAAATCCCTGCCCGCGCTGATCGTAGGGAATCGGCTCCTCCGTGTCGCCGTCACCGTCGAGATCAAGGAAATCCGTCGGAATATATTCGGCGGCGCCAGCCTGAAGCAACGGACTGCCCGCCACCGGCGCCGCGGTTCTGGTCGTTCCCCCGTTTGAGATGGAAAGCGGTCCGAACAGCGAAGCATACGGAATCGTGCCTTCGCCGTCGATGCCGACGATGTTGCCATTAACACCGTCTTCGATACCGCCGGCGGTTGCGGCATCGCCGATCAAACTGTGGTAAGCAGCTTGCAGGGAGCCGTAAATATCGTTCGGAGTAACATGAGAAAAGTTCCCCGCCACCGCGGTATTATAAAGGCGCACATCGCCAGAGGCGGCCTGATAAATCCCGTAGTCCGAATTGCCCGCAATGGTGGAATTATAAATCCGGACCGGGCCGCTCCCGTCTTCGACAAGAATTCCCCGTCCACCGTTTGAATAAATCGTACTGTTGCCGATCCATGTTTCGGACCGGGAATCGTCAATTCGAATCGCGCCTGCAACGTTCTCTCGAATGGTGGAGTTCAAAATCCGGAGTTTGCCGATCGAAGAAACAACCGCGGCTGAGCGGGAGTCACCGGAATTGATGATCTCGCAAAAGGCCAGCGTCACACGCGCATCGGGATCCGCGACCGTGAGCGCGTGCCCCGGTGTTGTTTCACTCAGGTCCTGAATATCCGCAATGGTCAGATCGCGGATGATCACATCGGCCGCATCTTGAACCCAAACTCCATTAAATTTACCCCCTCCATTCAGATGCGTTATTTGGGCACCGTCTCCGGCTATAGTGACGTCCTTGGCAATATCCATGCCGACGCCCGCGAAATTCGTACCATACATGCCGCTCGCAATCCGGATCGTCCCGCCGGCGGTCACCGCTTCCAGAGCCTCGGTCGGAGTACGAAACGCATTGATTCCGAAAACAAGTCCGGAGACCGTTCCCTGGTTCATACTTAGCCACGTGACCTGATCGCCTAAGCTCAGGCCAGGATCACCGGTGTCGACATCAATCGTGAAGCCTGACGGCATCGCCACGTAAACGTCCCGCATCGCATCGTGCCACTTGTGCGTATCCACCGCGCCGATGGAAACGCTTGCTCCCCACACGCGGGAAAACCCTTCGCCGCGCTGATCGTACGGAATCGGCTCTTCAGTGACGCCGTTTCCGTCAAAATCCAGAAAATCGCTCGGCCGATGAGCGGCCGAGCCGGCTTCGAGCAACCGGCTGCCGAACACCGGCGGAGCCGTCCTCGTCTGTCCGCCGTATGCAAGGGAGAGCGGTTCCAATAAATCTTCATACGCGATCTCATCTTCCCCGCCGATACCAACGATGTTGCCGTTTTCTCCATCCACGAGTCCACCGGTCCAATCGGAAACGGAGACGAGGCTGTGGTGCGCGGACGCCATCGTTCCCGAAATGCCCGCCCCATTGTCGACCACGGCGGTGTTCCACAGATGCACCTCGGTTGAAGCATTTTCCTTACGAACGCCAACTCCAGTGTTTTGAGCGATGGTAGAATTGCGGATCCAGGCCGAGCCGCGGCGAACCTGAATACCGTTCCCTTTATTCGAGTGGATGGTGCTGTTCTCGACCCACGTCTCGACCTCCGCAAAATTGACGATGACCCCGCCCCCGTCATTGCCCCAAATCGTGCTGTTCAGGAGCCGGAAGCGCCCGTCCGAGACAACCCCGGCCCCCGTGGAACCGGTGATCTCGCAAAACGCGAAGATCCCCTCCGCGTCATCAGAAACCATGACGGCTCCGCCGATGCCGCCGCCAGTCAGAGTCAGATCGCGCACGATCGCCGTGACGTCTTCGCCAACCGTAAGGAGGAAATCGTGTTCACCGTTGCCATCCACAAACGTGTTCTGCGCGCCATCACCGACCAGCGTAACGTCTTTCGCGATCGTGACCGGGTGGTCCGGCATATAAACACCCGAAGCGATTCGGATCGTCCCGCCTGTGGGCACCGCTTGCAGAGCTTCAGCCAACGACAGCAACGCGTCGCTGCCGAATCGCAAACCGGAAACCGGACCTTGGCTTTCACTTTGCCACGTGACCGTATCTCCGAAACTCAGACCGGAAGCACCGCGATCCGTTTCGATCGTAAAGCTGTCGGCCGTCCCGACATACACGGTATCCGGCATCGGGGCGTCGACAGCACCGATTGAAACGACGCTCTCCGAAACCCTCGGAAATCCCTCCCCGCGCTGGTCATAAGGGACTGGTTCTTCGGTGTCATCGTCGCCGTCCAAATCGAGAAGGTCCGTCGGGATAAAGTCCGCGCTCCCGGCTTGAAGCAACGGACTCCCGGAAACGGGCGCGGCCGTCATCGTCCAGCCGCCGTTGATCAGCGTCAGGTCGCCAAGCCAATCTGAATACGCGGCAGTATCCGTTCCCTCAATACCGACGATGTTCCCGTTCTCCCCGTCCACAATGCCCCCGCTGGTCGCCGGATCCCCGATCGCATTGAATCCGGCGGCATGGATCTGGCCGACAATTTCCTGCGGGGCGCTGCCCCAGGAAACATTACCCGCCACCACGGAATTGTGCAGGTTCACGTTGTCCGAGTACTCACAAGAAATTCCTCCCAATGAGTTTCCCGCGATCGTGGAGTTGCGTATCCAAGCGGAACTTTCGATCGAGACGCCAGTTCGCTCGTTCGAATGGATTGTGCTGTTGTCGATTCTCAGTTCCGCGGATGCGCCGTTCGAACGGATGGCGGTGGACCGGTTATGCCGAATCGTGCTGTGAAGGATTCGGAGATTCCCCTCGGACGATATGATTCCGAATCCATAGGAATGGGTGACCTCGCAAAAGGCGAGCGTCGCCTGCGCCGATTCGCCGACTTGCAGAGCGCTTCCGTCAGCCAGGTCGTCGTAATCAAAGGCACGTGTAAGGGTCAGATCGCGTATTGTGGCCGCGGCACCGGCATCGACCAGAATGAGCAGCCCGATGTCATTGCCGTCCAAATACGTATTTTGCGCGCCGTCACCGATCAAGGTGACATCGTTGCGGATGTGGATTTCATGCTTCCCGGGAACAGAGTGAGTCGGCAGATAGGTTCCGCTCGCGATTCGGACCGTGCCGCCGGGTGCAACCGCCTCCACCGCCGCCGCCGGTGAGAGAAACGCACTCTCACCCAACACCAAGCCGGAGACGGTTCCCTGATTTTCACTTTGCCAAGTGACTGTATCACCCGCGCTCAAAACCGAATCGCCGTCGTTGTCCTCGTCGAGGATGAAGGCTTCCGGTTCCGCTACGTAAACTTCGTCGACCAGGACAGTCCATCGGTGCGTATTCACCGCGCCGATCGAAACCGCTCCGTCCGTGACTCGGGAAAATCCTTCCCCCCGCTGGTCGCAGGGAACCGGCTCAACCGTGTCGCCGTCGCCATCGAGATCGAAGATATCGGCCGGCAAATGCTCGATCGATCCAGCGTGAAGCAACGGACTGCCAAAAGCCGGCGGAGCCGTCATCGTCTGGCCGCCGAAAGAGAGCGAGAGCGGTTCCAGCAGCGTGTGAACAGGAATGACGCCATTTTCGTCAGCGGCGATAATGTTCCCGTCGATTCCGTCTTCGATCCCGTCGCTATCCCCAATAGCCCCGATCAGACTGTGACGGGCGATCACCTTGCCGCTGAGATCCAGCGGAAATTGCGAACCGTTGCCCACCACGGCGGAATTGAACAGGTGCACCTCGCCCATTCGTCCTCCATAAGGCGACGGAACTGAAAGGATTCCGCCGCGGTTACCGTCGTATGTAATATTTAGCGCGATAGTGGAACTCCGAATCCAGACCCGTCCCCAGGCGAAAACCCCGATTCCCTCGTTCGAATGAATCGTGCTGTTATCGATCCACATCTCCGACGTGGATCCTTCCCAGGCCATGGCATGCACGGCGTCGACGTCGTTATTCCGGATGGTCGAATGGGCGATCCGGAGTTGACCTTCCGAATAAACGGCGGGCATCCCGCGGGAACCGGTGACTTCGCAGAAAAGGAGGTTGGCCCGCGCGTTTTCCCGGACGATCAGTCCGCTCCCGGAATCGCTCCAGGTATAGCCGTCGGCAATAGTCAGATCGCGGAGCGTTACCGCCTGACTCGACTCGACCACAACGACCGGATGCTCTCCGTTTCCGCTCAAACGGGTGGATTGCGCCCCGTCGCCGATCAAGGTGACCCGCTTTTCGATTAGCAGCGTTTCACCCGGGAAATAAGTGCCGCCGGCGAACCGGACCACACCGCCGGGCGCCACCGCCGCCAGCGCCTCAATTGGGGAAACAAAGGCATCAAAACCAAACTCCAAACCGGTCGCCGCCCCTTGATTCTTACTTTGCCAGCCGACAGTATCTCCGGCGCTCAGCGTGGAGCTCCCGTCGTTGTCCGCCTCAATCGCGAAATCCTCCGCCAGCGCGACATACACCGCTTCCGGCGCGGCGACAGCGCCGAAAGCCAAGTTTAAAAAGTACAAACAAAGACCGGCGATCCGCGCGAGACCCCGCGTCCGCCCAATGCCACAGCCTTGCGACTCGGTGTGAAAGTGCGTATTCATGGTTCGGATCCAATCTGGAAGCGCGTGGCGCGTTCTGTATTTACCCGTCCCAGAATTGGAAGGCACCGCCCGAGATCAAATGCTCAAACTGAGTAACTCCTACTCAACGACGCCAGGGTCAGACCTTGAATTAACACTTTACTCCAAAATGCGATTCCGTTTTCATCACTTATGGCACGAGCTTTACGAGTGCAGTATCCGGGAGCTATCTACCACGTTACTGGACGGATGCTCGGGAGTTGGCGCGATGAGCGGCTGAGGCTGTTTCGCGATCCCAAGGACCACCAACGGTTTCTGGATCGTCTGGCGGAATCTGTGAAGGAATATGATGTGCGCCTTTACTTATTTTGTCTGATGGCCAACCACTTTCACCTGATGCTAGAGACACCGGGAGGAAACCTCTCCCGATTCATGCAGAAGCTCACTACCTCTTATTCAATTTATTTCAATCTTCGTCACCGTCGGCACGGACACCTCTTTGACGGGAGGTTCAAAGCAAAAGTGGTCGATGGAGATGACTACCTTTTGAAGCTTTCCCGCTATGTTCATCTCAATCCAGTTTTTGTAGGAGCGTGGAAAGAACGTGATCTCGGGAAGCGGGTCGAGTATCTGCGGTCGTATTCGTGGAGCAGCTATCCCGAGTATATCGGGGCTCGCAACCGATGGAAATTTCTGGAAACGGGACCGGTTATCGCGCACATCGGAGGTCGGGGGAAAAATCGAGCTGACCGCTATCGAGAATTTGTCGAGGCGGGCTTAGCTGAGGATGACCAGGAACTGCGAGAAGTCATGGCGGCTTCTCCCCTGTGCATTGGCGGAGAGAGTTTCCGGGAATTCATCGGGGGCCTTCACCAGAAGCTGATGGCCGGTCGGAAATGCTCTGAAGACATCTCCTATCGCCGGATGGTGGCGGCGTTGGACCCGGAGCTGATTTTAAAGGTGGTGACTGAGGAGTTGGGAGCGGAATCGGAAGCATTCATGCAGCGACGGCGCGGCTCTCCACTGCGGGCAATCGCAGCCAAATTCCTCCTTCGATATGGAGGCCAAACTCAAAGAGACGTTGCCCGCTTGCTCAAGATGGGTTCGGGATCCGCGGTCAGCGTGCAAGCTCGAAAATTCGACACGTGGATCGCAGCGGATCGGCGGCTCACGCGTCAAGTACTCCAAATCCAACGCCGCCTCGACCGAGAGCGAGAAGCCGTATCGCCGATTCCTGAATCTGCAGTTAAGTGTTAATTCAAGGTCTGACCCTGACGGATCCTTC
>CAZYAN010000036.1:0-43413 GCA_964645585.1 uncultured Opitutales bacterium | reverse complement strand
AAAAAAAAGGCGCCCCTCCGCTCGGGAGGGACGCCTTGTATTTTAGCCTTGGAAATAAACGATCCAGGCGAATGCGAGGCTGACTTACATCATGCCGCCCATGCCGCCCATGCCGCCCATGTCCGGCGGAGCGCCGCCACCTTTTTCCTTTTCAGGAATTTCGGTGATCATGCACTCGGTGGTCAGGAGCAGACCAGCAACGGAAGCGGCGTTCTGCAACGCGGTCCGGGTCACCTTGGTCGGATCCACAACGCCCGCCTTGACGAGGTCTTCGTACTCGCCGGTGGCGACATTGTAGCCCTCGTTGCCGGAGAGTTTCAGGACTTCCTGGACAACCAGCGACCCTTCGACGCCCGCGTTCGAGCAGAGCTGGCGCAGCGGAGCTTCAAGGGCGCGACGAACGATCTGGGAGCCGATTTGTTCGTCTCCTTCGAGCGTCATGCCTTCGATCGCATTGATCGTGCGGAGCAAGGCGACACTGCCGCCCGCGACGATTCCTTCCTCCACCGCGGCCCGAGTCGCGTGCAGCGCGTCTTCCACACGGGCCTTCTTTTCCTTCATTTCAGGCTCGGTGGCGGCACCGACGTTGATGACCGCAATTCCGCCGGCCAGTTTGGCGAGGCGTTCCTGCAGCTTTTCGCGATCGTAGTCGGAAGTGGTTTCCTCGATCTGACGGCGGATCTGCTTCACACGGCCCTGGATGTCCGCTGTCGATCCGGCGCCTTCGACGATCGTGGTGTTTTCCTTGGTGACGGTAACGCGCTTCGCCTTGCCGAGGTCGCTGATCTGGACGTTCTCGAGCTTAATGCCGAGGTCTTCCGTCAGACAGCGTCCGCCGGTGAGAATCGCGATGTCCTCAAGCATGGCCTTGCGGCGATCGCCAAAGCCAGGAGCCTTGACGGCGCAGACGTTGAGCGTGCCGCGGAGCTTGTTGACAACGAGAGCCGCGAGCGCTTCGCCTTCGACGTCTTCCGCGATCACCAAGAGCGGCTTGCCCTGCTTGGCAACCGTCTGCAGCAGCGGCAGGAGGTCCTGGAGGTTGCTGATCTTCTTCTCGTGAATCAGCACGTAAGCGTCTTCGAGGACGACTTCCATCGTCTCGCTGTTCGTGGTGAAGTACGGACTCAGGTAACCCTTGTCGAACTGCATCCCTTCGACGACATCGAGGGTGGTCTCGATCGACTTGGCTTCCTCAACGGTGATCGTGCCGTCCTTGCCGACCTTGTCCATCGCGTCGGCGATGATTTCGCCGATCGTGGTGTCCCAGTTCGCCGAGACGGTCGCTACCTGGCGGACCTCCTCGCGGCTTTCAACCTTCTTGCTGTTCTTGGCAAGTTCAGCGACGGCGGCGCCGACGGCTTTCTCAATGCCGCGCTGCAAATAGACCGGGTTGCAACCCGACGTCACGTGCTTCAGACCCTCGCGGTAAATCGCTTCGGCCAGGATTGTCGCGGTCGTCGTGCCGTCTCCAGCGGTATCCGAGGTCTTGGAAGCAACCTCCCGGACCATCTGGGCGCCCATGTTCTCGTAGGGATCGCTTAGCTCGATCTCCTTCGCTACGCTGACGCCGTCCTTAGTGACGGTCGGCGACCCGAATTTCTTGTCGATGACCACGTTGCGGCCCTTTGGCCCCAAGGTGACCTTTACAGCGCGAGCGAGCTGCTCAACCCCCTTCAGGAGGCGGTTGCGCGCTGATTCGTCGAACAACAGTTGTTTTGCTGCCATAGTTTGTCTTTCTCCTTATTTGGAAAGTCAGGATTGAATGATGCCAAGAATGTCGTCTTCCCGCAGCAGCAGGTACTTTTCGTCGTCGATCTTGACCTCGGTCCCGCCGTATTTGCTGATGAGGACGCGATCACCGACTTTTACCTCGAAGGGCTGAGCCTTGCCGCTGTCATCCTTCTTGCCGCTGCCAAGCGCGATTACCTCGGCTTCCTGCGGTTTTTCCTTGGCGGAATCGGGGATGATGATCCCGCCCCGGACTTGTTCGCTCTCTTCGATGTGCTTCACAAGGACACGATCGCCGAGAGGTTTGATCTTCGTGTTGGCTGCTGTTGTACTCATTTCAGTGTTTACTATTCAGTTATGGAGAAAATGGCGGGGAAACTTCTCCTTTTCCCGCGCCAAAATTGACTGCACCGGACTGTTTTCGTGATGGACGGACGAGTAAGATCAGCGGTGCGGCTCAGAAAAGAATTTCTGGTGCCGCGCCGGCCACTCACTGCTTTTTGTCCTCGTCCATGACTTCGAAGTCAGCGTCGACGACATCCTCTTTCTCGCCGGGTTTCGCCGCCCCGCCTTCCGGCTCTTCCGCGGTCCCGGCACCGGCCCCGGCGGGTTGCGCGCCGGCCTGACTGTAGAGGTCCGCTGCGATTTCGCCCATAGCCTTATTCAGCGCCTCGACAGCATCCTTCATCTGCTGGGTTTCGTTGGACTCCAGCGCCTTCCGGGCGTTCTCGAGAGCGGTTTCAACCGGCTGCTTTTTGTCCGCGGGAATCTTGTCGCCGAGTTCCTTGAGCTGCTTGTCGATTTGGTAGACGAGACTGTCGAGCTGGTTTTTCGTCTCGACCGCCTCTTTTCGCTTCCGGTCCTCCTCGGCGTGCAGTTCCGCTTCCTTCGTCAGCCGCTCGACCTCTTCCTTGGAAAGCCCGGATGAACCAGTGATACTGATCTTCTGGTCCTTCCCGGTGCCAAGGTCTTTGGCCGAAACATGGAGAATACCATTGGCGTCAATATCGAACGTCACTTCGATCTGCGGAACTCCGCGCGGTGCCGGCGGAATGCCATCGAGGTGGAAGGTTCCGAGAACCTTGTTGTCGTTGGCCATCGGGCGTTCGCCCTGGAGAACCTTGATCTCGACCGACGGCTGGTTGTCGCTGAACGTTGAGAAAATTTGGGTCTTCTTGGTCGGGATCGTCGTGTTGCGCGGAATCATCGGCGTGGAAACCCCGCCGGCCGTCTCGATGCCGAGCGTCAGCGGAGTGACGTCGAGAAGCAGCACGTCGCGGACGTCGCCCTTGAGAACCGCCCCTTGGATCGCCGCGCCAATCGCGACGACTTCATCGGGATTCACGCCCTTGTGCGGTTCCTTGCCGACAAGGCCGCGCACGACTTCGACGACTCGAGGCACGCGGGTCATCCCGCCGACCAGCACCAGTTCGTCGATCTCCTTCGCATCGAATCCAGCGTCCTTCAAACAGGCGCGGAAAGGAGGAAGGGTGCGCTCGAAAAGGCCTTCGCAGATCTGCTCGAACTTCGAACGAGTCAACTGGACATTCAAGTGCTTCGGACCGCTCGCGTCCGCCGTGATGAACGGAAGATTGATGTCGACCGTCTGCGCGGACGAAAGAGCGATCTTGGCCTTTTCCGCTTCCTCCTTGAGACGCTGAAGCGCCATCGGATCTTTGCGAAGGTCGATCCCCTGCTCTTTTTGGAAATTTTCGACCAGCCAAGTGATTATCGCGTCGTCCCAGTTGTCACCGCCAAGATGGGTGTCACCGTTGGTCGCCTTCACCTCGAACACGCCGTCGCCGATCTCGAGGATCGAGACGTCAAACGTGCCCCCGCCAAGGTCGTAGACCGCGATTTTCTCGTCGGATTTCTTGTCGAGGCCGTATGCGAGCGACGCGGCGGTCGGCTCGTTGATGATTCGCAACACCTCGAGTCCGGCAATCGCCCCGGCGTCCTTCGTCGCCTGACGCTGCGAGTCGTTGAAGTAGGCGGGCACCGTGATCACTGCCTGGGTGATCTTTTCACCGAGATACGCCTCGGCATCGGCCTTCATCTTGGCGAGCACAAACGAGGAAATCTGCTCGGGCGCATAGACCTCTGTCTTATCGCCGACCTTCACCTCAATCGCGGCGTCACCATTCCTGCCTTCGATGACCTTGTAAGGAAGCTGCTTCGCCTCCTCCTGAATTTCACTGAACTTTCGTCCGATCAGGCGCTTTGCTGAAAAAACTGTATTTTGGGGATTCGTAACAGCCTGCCGTTTGGCCGCTTGACCGACCAGGCGCTCTCCGTTTTTGGCGAACGCGACAATCGACGGTGTCGTCCGCGCGCCTTCCGCGTTGGGAATGACAACGGGCTCACCCCCCTCCATGACGGCCATACACGAGTTTGTTGTCCCTAAATCGATTCCTAGTACTTTGCTCACGCCCCCTTAATCAGCAAAGGCCGTGCCAAGGGATCAAATGTTTCCTATTCTGTTGTTCAATTGCTGTTTACGAATTACCTATCCTTCCAGAACCGATAAACAAACGGCCACAGTGTGTCACGATGGCTCAAAACTTGACGCACACACCGCCCGGTGGGACACCCCCATGACACACCTCCACCACGGAATCGCGATCTCTCCGCCAGACCAAATTTTCATTGCGGTTCGTCTTTCTTCAGGTTTGCAGTCATCGTAACGATCTCATTCGGTTCTTTTTGTCCTCAGGATTCTTAGACCGGATGATGACAACATGACAAACCCGCCCAAAAAGAAAAAGGATGTCGACTACGCGGCGCTTCAGTCGCCGTTGATGCAGGTCCCCCGGATCGATGTCGCCACGGTCCGCGACCTGATGGACCTCGGCTTCCGCTATCCGCACGAACTCGCGGGCCGCTCGCCGGAGGTGCTTTTTCAGGATTTGCAAACGCTGCGCCCGGCTGTTCCCCGAACACGGCTCTATGCGTTCCGGATGGTCATCTATTACGCCGAGACACCGGAAGCGGAACGCGATCGAGACAAACTGCATCCGTGGGCTTGGAAAGATTGAGTTTTTGTCATTCGGCGGCTACGCTCTCCCCTGAAGCTCCCGTTTGGCCTCCGCCGGGGGGCCGGCTGTCTCTGATCGTGAAAAACATGACTCTAGAACTGGACATACCCCGGCGCGTGCCGGTGATGACCTTGCGCGACACGGTTTTCTTTCCGCAGGCGATGCTGCCGTTGCGGATTTTTGAGCCGCACTACCGGAAGATGCTGCGCGACGTTTTATCGAATCATCGGATGTTCGCCATCAGCGCCGAAGCCGAGGACGATCCAGCCAGTGAAAGTGGCAGCCCCGCGCACACCGCTGTAGCAACGCTCGGCATCGTGCGCGCCTGTCGCAAAGTCTCCGACGACACTTCGAATCTCGTCGTCCAAGGAGTCTGCCGGATTCGCTGCAAAAAGATTTTGAGCGAATCACCCTACCGGTCGTGCGCCATCGAGGTGCTCCCTTCAATTCCGGGGAAGAACCTCGAAACCCTCTTGCACCTCAAGGGACGCCTCCTCGGATTCATCGGCGTCAAACGGCGGCTATCCGGCGAGGTTCCCCGGGACGTTCTCGCCTTTCTCAAATCGATCGAAGAGCCCGACGTCGTCGTCGATCTAGCCGCGTTTTCCCTCTGCGACGATCATCGCCTCAAACAGCGCCTGCTCGAGACGACCGACACGAGCCGGCGTCTGGAATTGTTCATCGACAAAATTCGCCGCGACATTGACGACATCCGCATGCGAATGAAGCTGCAAGGACGCGTTGACGACGAAGACATTTGGATGAATTAATTTCAGTCTTGCCAACAAAAGCGGAGAATGGCCAAACTCCCCTTTTTTCTTACGCGGGCATCGCCGTAAGCGACGCTGCACCGGACGCCGAGATAGCTCAGTTGGTAGAGCAACGGTTTCGTAAACCGTAGGTCGTGGGTTCGAATCCCATTCTCGGCTCCACCTCCCCAAAAGACGAATTAGGAGGATTTGACGGTGTTTCTGACGAAGAACCGGAAGCCGGCCTGCTGCCAGATACAGCTATCACCCGCCGCTCAAGTATCGACGCGGGGATCATCAAATTCGAAAGACTTGATCGATCGCTTCCAACACTGCAGTTACGTGTTAATTCAAGGTCTGACCCTGGCTGCTGCTTTGACCCTGGCTGCTGCTTCCGGTCACCGCGCCGCGATCTGCGCGAACACCTTGTTGAAGCGGCCGACAGCGTCCACCGAGCAAAGGTTTCGAGATAATCGTTACGGAAAATATCGCTCCTTAACCTGTCATGATATTTCTCTAGAGTGAAAGAATGCGCGACAGCACATCCCAGTTTGTAAGCGGCATCTTGGGCATTGGCATCGCCTTAGCCGGCTTCGCCACCGTCGCGTTCGTCGCCGCTCCCGCTGTTTTTTGGACGTTCGCCGGCACCGTCTTTCTCGCCGCATGGGCGAGCCGGTATGCCAAGCCCCGGCGCTGCTGCAGACGAAAGACGAGGGACCAGAGACAGCAGATGGATTGTCCTGCTTTTCCGAATACCGGGCAGCCGCGCCCCTGGTTGCCTCAAACGCCCGGCGCAATTCATCGTGCGTCTTCGACGCGCCGCTCGCCGCGATCGCATCCACGAGACGGCTGCCGAGGTTGAGCTGTGCGCCGCTTACCAGCAAGCGCTGGAATTTGCGCAGGCCCTCCGCCGATCTTGCACATCGCGGATGGCCTTCACATCCGACTGGATGCTCAGGAAAATATCGACTCTTGATTCCGGCATGTGATTAACTTGTTTTATAGGTGATGCTGGAATTCCTTCAGTTTCTTCTCCTGTTTGTGATCGGCATGCTTCTGAGCGCCGCGTTCAGCGCGTTCTGCCGCTGGTTTCTTAATAACTGCCCCAGCATTTTTATTGGCTTCCGCCCGCCGCCAAAACGCTAGCTGCCTCTCGTTTCCTTCAGCCTTTCCTTCGCCCACCGTTCCGCGGCTTTACCCCCCTTTTCGCTGATCACCGCGGCCGCGCCGGCCCGAACCGCGCCGAACAAACGCAAATCCTCGGCCGCGTGTTCGCGGCGCGTGCAATCGAGAAAATGGAGGAGCTGCGGCACGGTCATTCGTTCGCTCGCGTCTTGCCATCCGCAGCCGCGGGGGACAGCGAGAGCGACCAGATTATCGCTGTCCGGCCCGCTGCAAAACGCTCTCGACAGTCTGTCCTCGTTCATGACCCGTCCCCGCGGACTGACGAAGCCGAGTTGCTGCCGGAAACCTACTGGGTTTCTCTGGCGCACGCGCCTCGCGGCGACCGGAAGAATGGTCAACGCGCTGCCCGTCGATCGATCCGGCAGCGCCCGCGCCGACCTCCTGCCGCTCCGTTATTTTGCACTCTCACGAATCGGCCTTCCAAGCGCCCAATCGATCGCGTTGCGCAGCATCTTTCGGAAAGCCGCCACTTCGAAGTCGCCGGGGTGACCGAGCGAGGTATAGAACACGCGCCGTTCTTCAGCCTCGTTTACCCAAGCGACCGGCTCCGTCCGCCGCTCCCCGGCCTCCTCGACAACCCACCCGATCAGCAAGACGGTCGTCGCCGGTCCCAAGTTGCGGGAACGGTAGAGCGTGCCGGAACTCGGAAATCCCGCTCCTGAAATCCCTTTTAAAATTGGATGAGCGCCGGCAGACGGTGCCAGGGCGACCTTCGCTGCAAGGTCGCGGCCGAAATGGCCTTCGTAATCAGCCCCTAAAATCTCGCGATCAAACTCCTGCCACGTCGCATGGCCTTCCGGCGGTTCACCCGAACGGAGGGCGAAGGCATGACTCGCCGTCCGTATCGCCACCAGCGGGCCGCCTCGCTCCAAATATTGGCGCACCGCTGCCAGCTGCTCCACCGGCAGAGTTTTCCGCCTGACGCTCATGACGAGAAGTTCGGCATCCGAAAGCGCCTCTTCCAATCCAGGAAACCGCCGCCCGTCGTCTGGATCAACGTGCAGATAAGTGAGCGCGAACTCGGCACGATCAAACTCGTCAGCGAAAAAGCGAGGCAAGGTGGTCGCGGATAAGTATTCCTCCTCCCCGATCATCACCGCCACGCGCGTCGGCGTTTCACGAGAAATCAATGCGCCCCCCGCGGCGAAATAAATCGAAATCGCCAGGATTCGCGCCAAAACGGAAAGGGCCGCGGGCGGACGGCAGCCAAAAAGCGGTTGTCCCATGGTGAACCCATAGGGAAGACGCCAGACGAAAGCCTATCAAGTCTTTTTCATATTCACTCAATCCCGAGCGGCGAACAATCGAAGGATTCAACACGCGTCAACGATGCGCGAAGACTCCGGCCACCGATCGCACCAAGCACCAGGCACCAAGAACCAAGCACATCGGCGAAGCCGATTCAAAACAGCTCGCCTTGCACAAATCGTTCTTTTGGCGGGCAAACGTAATCTTCATAACGCTTCACCCAGTCGTCGAGTTTGCGGAGGTAAAGGCCAACATCATACGGAGTGTCTTGGGGATCGTAAGCCGAAATTGGCGTTGCCCGCTCCCAGTCTCTCGACCCGCCGGTACGGGATTGCGCGATGTAATACGTCACCCGGTCGCCCGCGCGCGGAACCGGCTTCACCTTCAGTGCGGCCTCCAGCGCCGGACGGCGCGCTTTGCCGCTGTCCGCCTCAACGGCCTCGCGATAGGCCTCTGGATTCTGGCCGATATTCTCCGATCGCGCCAACTCCTCGACCGACACCTCCTGCCGGAGAATCCGATCCCGGACTTCCTCCACCCGCTCCTTCGGCGGTTGTTTCTCCAAACCGAGCAGCCACCGGATTAAATACTCGGTGAGATCCCGCAAATACGGCTCCATGCCGCGCGATCGCAGCGCGGACCCGCGAAGGATGATCTTTTTCCCCGTATACAAGGCGTAGTTCTTCGCCTTGTAACAGAACATCGCCTCATACTCCCCGTCGAATTCAAGCTCGATCCCTTCCGGCAGACCGCGCGTCACTTCTTTCAGCAGCGGCACCGGATCCGAATAGCGGTCTGGAGCTGTGAGGTAAATTCCGTCTGTATCCGCTTCAAGAATACGACATCCAAGCTTCTGAAACCGGCGTATCAGTTCTTGCAGGAGCTCTCGGCCGCCTCGTGTGACTGCAGCCGCCAGCTCGCCGTCGGCAAATCGAGCCCCGGAGAACCCAAGATACCCGTAAAACGAATTGATGAGGATCTTGTAGCTGCTTTGCCGCGCTTCGTATTCCGCCCGTATTTCCTCCGCCTCGGCGGCACGCGCCAGGTTCTTGTATCGCAACCGGTATTCCCGGAGTTTCTTCAATAGCGGAATGAACGCGCCGAGCGAGTCGTTGACCGGATTCCGATTAAAGTTCAGCAGCAGGCTCGGGTAGAGCGACGCGACGTCGAAATGCCAGACTTTCTTAAAAACTCCCCGCTCAAAGCTGTGTGCGAACGCCCCCTCGAATCCTTGTACTTCGACCCCTTCCGGCAAGGCCTCGCCAGCGCGGTAATATTCCTGAAGCATCAGGAGATCGACCTTGCTGCTCGATCCTCGCAGCGCCGCCTCCTGCATCGTCATCGGAAACGCGCTGGCCTGCGCGAAATACGTCGGCAGCAGCAGATCCGCAATCCCGCGAGTCTCCCGAAGATCGTCCGAGAGATAGGCCAAAAAACGGGAGCGGTCTTCATGGAACACCGACTGAATGTCCCGTCCGTCGATGTAAGTGCGCTCGTTTCCCGACTCCTCCCCGCTGATCCCTAGATGGAGCGCCACTTCCTTCAAACCGTAGGAGACCATCTCCCTCCCGGTGAGATCGTAAAGCTGAATCATCAGATACGTATCAAAAACCATGCGTCCCGGAATGTCGCATCGGGGATAATCGATCCAGCGCTCGGCGACCCGCAATCGACCGCTTCGCACTCGCGCCTCCTGCCCGAATCGTCCCCACGAACAGGAGAGTCCAAGCCGCTGACAACGCCGGCGGAGGTATTCCAGATCGAAGCGAAAGATGTTGTGACCCTCGATCGTGTCCGGGTCCTCCCGGACAAGCGCCTCGCTGAACTTCTCCAGCAGCCGGCGTTCCCCGTCATCCGTCGTCTCCCCAATCGTCAACAACTCCTCGCTTTCACCAAACCGCAACCCGATCGCCAGCACCCGATCCTCTGCGCGCCGGGGATGGCTGAACCCTCCAGGGACGCTGCACGCGGTTTCAATATCGCACTGGCACCGCCGCAAATCCCCGAATCGCATCCCGGCAAACAGCGTTTCCCCCCGGGAAATCAGAAACTGACTTTCCAGAGACCGCAGCCAGTCGACCGGGAAAGCGGTTCGCTCAGGCGCGTTGACGAAAGAGCGGAACGACGGCACATCCGGAAAGCGAAGCAAACGGTTCCACCGCCCCGGCCCGTTCAGGACTTCAACCGTGACCCCGTCCGGCAACGGCTGAGCTGCCGCATCAGCATCCGCCCAGCAGAATGGGGAAAACGGTTCCACCAATTCACGCCGGCTGCCGGAGGCATTGGCTATGGACAAATGAGCCGCACCCGCGGGATCAATCCAGAGCCCGCAAATTGCTCGCGCGGGGGAAGAGTCAGATGTCGTCTCGGGCACTCTGCTCACCTTGGCGGAAAGCGACGAGTCGTCAAGTGCTCCATGACCCTCACCCGATTATCCAATCCAGCCATTGCCCTGCCCCGATCTCTCGTCCGGTCAGGTCAAAATTCGAAGCGCACGAAGAGTTCGACCAAATTGATGCCTACCTCGTCAAATTCGTAGTCACTTCGGCCGGTTGCAATCATCGGATCTCCCCACCTACCCCGATCCTCGACTTCCTGAACACGCACATGCCGATAGCCGATGCCGGCGGAGGCTGTTCCGCTAAACTGATAACTTGCCCGAACAAGTCCTTGATAAATGAACACAATTTCCTCCGAGTCGGGAACCGCGACAAATCCCCCGGCGGACATTTCTCCAAACTCCACATGCGCGGCACCGGCACCTGCTCCCACCGTCAGGGTGATCGCATCGAACTTAAAGTCCTTTAGCAGATTCAGCACCAGGGCGAACGTCTTCATATCGCTCCGCACCGAAATGTCGTTCGGTACCGCTTCCAATGCGTCTATATCGCCTTCAATATAAGAAAACTCTCCTTCTATACGCAAAACGTCGAAATTATATCCTCCCCGCAACCCGACGCTGAAGCCATCTTCGATCTCAAAGTCAACGTCACCCAGGGGAGCATTACTGGCGGTAACACCTCCATCTCTGAAAAACGCAATACCGCCGAAGGGCTCCAGGTGGTACCGATTCTTTTGTGCATGTGCCTCTGGGAAAAAGGAAAAGACAGCTGTGAAAAGGAGCGAATAGTGAAGAAGTTTTGTTTTCATTGTGGTAGCTATATCTGCTTAGTGAGCGGAAAAGTTCTGATAATTATTCGACCGTTATATCGGTCGCCCGGTAAAACCGCCCCAACGAAAGGAACGGATGAAAAGCCGTGTTTAATCCGTCGTCAGTAATCACAATCATGCGCGAGAAGAACCCGGCGGCAATCGGTGCTGTCCAAGCGTCCCATGAATTGAGGTCATCACTGTATTCAGCTTGATAGATTCGCCCCGCCTCCGCAGGAAATGCAAAAACAAATTCGCCTCCTCCAAGTGGAGATGGTTGAAGCGTCATCGTCGCGCCCGGGGCCGGCGTAGCGGTCGTCAGCTCAATCTCAATCGTTGGCCGAAACGACAGCAAATTCAGTGACGACGCCCGATAGGTAACATGAACAACTGTGGATTCGCCGGCCGCCAATGGCACATCGAACTTTAATGCGAATGCGTAGGTCGACTTCTGAACAATCGAAACGCCCTCGGCCGTGGTTGTGTCATCCGCGAAATTGTCCGGAGTTCCATTCTCATTCGTGCTGTGACTCCCCGCATGCACGACAATTCCATCGATTGGGTTCTCGAGCCCTGAAACATGAACGATAAACGCTTCGGCCGTCACGATTCCTTCATTAACCACCCGGAACGAATGCCGGTAGTCACGGCGAAAACCATTCTGCGATCCTTGGACGAAGGTGACGCCGGGCGGCTGCGTCTCCCCGGCCGGCAAGTCAATGACCGGCGGGCCTTCGACAATCACCCGGAAGGTTGTCTCGGCAAATAAGCCGCCCCGATCGGTCTCCCGGATGGTGATTTCCGCCACACCGGTTTCGTTCGTCGCGAAGCTCAGGACCACAAGCTGCTTATCCGATTCGATGCTCACCGATGTAAAAAGGCCGGGGTTTGTGTTGCTGGTGATCGTCCACGTTGCCTCGCGTTCACGGTCGTCCACATCACCAAAGCGCTCCCTGAGAAAAACCCCAACCGGAGGTGAGTTTACCGGGACGATCTGATCCGGTATGGAACTCGTCACAACCGGTCCGTCATTGACCGGAATAATCGTGACCGTCACCTCCTCCGACACCGGACTCGCGACATACCCGTCATCAACGCGAATCGTGAAAACAACATCTTCCGCTCCCGGATCGACGTAATCGATCACGTTCTCATGCGGAGTAAAAACGAAACTCCGCAACGCTGCAGTCGCCTCAGCTGGCGTACCTATGAACTGAAACCTCCCAGCCGACAGCCTTGTCAGCTGCGGTGCGGCCGCGAGGCCGAATCTTTCGTCAAACGTCACAACAACCGTTTGCTCCTGCGCTCCTGATTCATCCAAATCGGTAAGCGTGACTGCCGCGAATGGATGAATAGTCTCTTTATCCGATATTGTTGCATCCGATAATCCGCTCAATATCGGCAAGTCATTCACGCCAGTAATTTCCACGCGCAACCGAGCGACATCCCGGTCGCTGTCTTCCGCGACCACGAAGACAACAACCTCGGCATCGCGCGTACCTCCCGTGCGATCAGAAACCGTATAGTTGAATGTATCCTCGCCAGAGAAGCCAGCAGCCGGGGTATAGAGCAGTCTGTTTCCGGGACCCGCGCCGTCGATTACGACCGCGCCACCCATAGCAGGCGTCCCGGTCGAAACAATTGTATAGTCTGACGAAAAGCCGCCCACGACATCATCGTTCGTCAAGACGGGAAGCGGATTATTCGCGCTGTTCTCAAGAACCGTAAAACGATCCGGCGCGGTCATCAGCACTCCAACTTGAACGGTCACGGCTGCTGTTCCCGAATCCCCAAATGCGTCTTGGATAGTATATTCAAAGGTTTCCGTTCCAAAGAAACCTGACGCGGGCGTATAGAAAAGAGTGGTGCCGTCAATAATCTCGATGCTACCTCCATGATTAGGATTCGTCGTACTCGTAATCGTCCATGTCCAGCCAGCATCCGGATGCGGAAGATCGTTGAGAAGCACGTCCAGCGCAACCGGCTCCGCATCCCGTTCCACATGAAAGAAGTCGTCTTCCGGTTGCGGTTCGACCTCAAAGCTGTCCACAACAGTGATTGTCACCTTCGCCTCGCGCCGCTCCACCGTGCCGTCACTGATTTCGTAGGTGAAATCCTCCACCGCCGCGCCTGGGGGCGGCGTATACTCGATAAAGGTCCCCCCTCCGATAATCGCCACGCGGCTCGGATCCGGAGGCGCATTGGTGTCCAGCCCAAGGTTCACAATCGTCAGTGTCGCCTCGTTTTTGACTGCACCGTCATTCAGCAAGACCGGCAACAGCACAGATCCCGCGTCAGCCGCGATCGTAAATTGATCGGCCTGCGCGAAGAAGTTGGCGGCGTCTGGAACGACCTGCACGTTAACGTTCCGCATCACCGTTGCACCGCTTGCGTCCCGAGCGGTATACGTGAACGTGTCGGTGCCGAGGTAAGGACTCGGCGGGGGCGTATAACTGACTTGGTTCCCCGCAATTTCGGCCGAGCCCGACGACCCGCTTGCATCGACAGCTGCGAGCGCAGGAACTACTGGATACTCCGGCAGGTGAGCATCATTAGCCAAAACGTCGAGCAAATTATTGGCACTCCCGGTCACAACAAAAAAGTAATCGTCGTTTCCGCTAAGACGTTCCGTCCGATCGACCACCTCGAACGTCACCACCGCTTCAGCGGAGACCGAACCACCGCCAGAAACCGTGTAGCTGAAACTCTCTTCGCCGATGAAAGTCGGTCCCGGAGGCGTATAGCGTAAAGCGGCGCCATCTTGAATAATCGAGAGAACTCCGACGGCTCCATTCCGCGCCGCGGTCTCCGTAATGATCAACTCATGGCCCGGTGCTGGCAGGACAGAATCATTAGCCAAAACGTCAACGTCGACACTCTCCACTCCCATGCCAATTCGGAACCGGTCCGGACTTGCACTGATGAATCCGTTTAATGGCGGCAAAACCACTTCAACTGAAACCGAAGCCACATCTTGCCCGCCGGCGCCGTCTTCAATGGTATAGGTGAAGGTTTCCTCGCCATAAAAACCCGGGGTCGGAGTATAGAGCAAGATCTGGCCATCCGGATTCGAAAGCGTCCCGCCCTGATCGGCATCGCCGACGCGAGTGATCGCAAACCATGGCCGCCATGTTCCGCGGGATCCTTCAGGATCATCCACATACGGCGCGGCAATGCCAAAACGATCGCGGCCAAGAACGGTAATTGGATACGTCCCGTCGTACTGCCCTTCGCCTTGGTATCCTTCAATCTTGACGAGCAATCCATCTCGGAGAGCGTGGTTTGGACTTTCAATAATTAATGCGTTCGGATCCGACGGGTCCGGAAGGTAACGGCCAATCGCAATCGGTTTGGAACCCGCGACAACATCGTTTACTAGAACATCCAGTGGAATATCCTCGCGATTTCCTTGAACGCGGAAGATGTCGTTCGCCGCGGTTGTTCGACTGTTATCAATCAAGGTATAAGGAAAGACTTCAACCGCGACCTCGCCTTCGACCAAACTGTCAATCGCCGGAGAATTCGCGTCGTAGCGGTAGCTGCCGTCCACCTCAATATTCAGCGCAGCGCCAAGCGGAGTGGTCACATTTCGCTGCGGGATTATCCATGGATCATCATCCGGATCGGAGCCATTGATATCCACATCGTAATCGTTGGCCAAAAGTCCGTCCAGAGTTCCAGTGACGACCGTGTCATTCTCAGCAATCCGCAAAAGATCGTCACCGGCAACCGGACGATCGTTGCGGCCTTCAACGGTCAGAATGACCGTAGCCTCATCCGTGCCGCCATTTCCATCGTCAATACGATACGTAAACGTATCCACGATCGATTCATTGCGGGCAAGGGATTCGAATCCGGGAATTCCGGTCGGGTCATAAATAATCGTCGTTCCGTCGAACGCCAACTTTGCCCCCAAGTCGCTCGTCGAGGCAAACGGCTGGACGATCACCGGCGCGTCGTCCGCAATCGAGCCATTCTGATCCGGATCGACATCATTTGCCAGTAGGCTCGCGCCGGGGATAGCAAGTGCACCGTCCTCAGTCGCGATAAATCCATCGTCATCCATCGCCGTCGGAACATCATTCACACCAGTGACCGTCACTGTGACCTTACCGACACCTCGTGCTCCATGGCGATCAATCACCGAGTAATAGAAGCTGTCCTCGGTGACTTCTCCGTGACTCAACCGATTGAGAATCTCCGAGCCGCGCGGATCGTAAACAATATGTGTTTCCCGGCGGTTAGCACGAATATCGAGGCGAACACTCGCTCCTTTCTCACTTGTAGTCTCCAGCAGATCCGCTGGCACATCGGTGGTGTGCACGGCAACAAGGAGCAGTGTCTTGTTCGTGTCATCGCTGTCGACGTCATTGTCATTGGTCAATAACGCGACAGCAGGAGCGGCGGGCGGAAGGGAGACCGGCTTCCCCTCCGCGTCAAAATCCATGAAAGCGTCCGGTTCATCGCCAAAATCAAACGAGGCGGGCGCAAGGAGATCCGAATCCGCAAGCAATCGGACCGCTTGGTTCTCCGTCGTGGCAAAATGGTCATTCCCAGGCACTGGTGCGTTGTTCACTCCCGTCACGAGAATCGTCGCATAAGCGGTCGCCCGCTCGATATTGAGACTTCTTCGCGTGTCGTCGGATCCTCGCGAATGCGGACTGCCCGCTTCATCGAAATCGAGAATGGTATAGGCAATGAGATCGACCGCCGTCTCGCCCGCTGCCAAACCGGTCATCACCGGCGAACTTGTCGGATCATAAATCAACGAACGTCCGTTTTCGTCAATTGCCACATTAACCCCCGCGGGATCTACGGTCGAATGCACGCCGGCCGGAAGGTCCGCCAGGACAATTTGACCGGAACCATCAATCGAGAGCAGTTCCTGGTTCACAACCGCACCGCCGGACACGATCATCATTTCCGTGATCCGCAGCTCATCAGTCCGATCGAACTCAATGTCATTCAGCAGCACCTCGAGATTAACGATCTCGTCGGCGGATACCGCAAAAACAGCGTCATCAGGCATTGCGATCGGAGGCGCATTTCCTCCGCCGAGCGGCGCTCCGTTGACATCATCGCCCGGAGAGGTCGACACGCCTCCGGCAATGCCGGTCACCCGTTCGACAACCCGCTGATGCGGGAGAAAACCGCCTTCATATAATGGATATCGGTTGATCGACTGACCCTGGGTCCCGCCTACGTCGATACCGGACTCGGAAAAGGCGGTGACGTAATGAACGCGCAGGAGCTCCTGCCCTTCCTGGTTGACCAGCGATATCGTCCCTCGTTCCGCGTCCAGCGCCGTGGGCGATTCCCACGCAAAGCCTGACCCAGTAGTGAGCTCCACGTCCCCGAACGTATGCAGATCGGCACCATCCACGCGGAGAATCAAGTTCTCCATATTCAGCGTCGACGAATCCCGCGGATTGTAAAACTCAATAAACGGCTTTTCTCCCGTAATAACATCCGCGTAAATTTCATTGATATTTACCCGCTGATATCGATCGGCCTCAAGCGCGCCGATATCGGGAGATGCGTCCCGCCATACGCCGCGCTGGTCGATCGCGGTTGCCTCTGCCGGCGAAACAGCCGGCACCGCGTTATTCCGCGCTGGGCTGTTGCTGTCGAGTCCGAACGTCCGCGTGGCACCGCCATTGTCAGCTAGCTCCAGAAGCCCCGGATCGGTTGACGTTCGGTCTGTTGCGTGATTGAGCAACGTGACATTCTGCGGCTGGCCGCCCTGAATATAGGTCGTGGTCGTCGCATCGGTCGCGATATTACCGCCAAGAGAAATGAACTGCCCGCCGCCCAAGACGTCGAGAACCAGTCCCTCTTGGTCCGCGAAGATATTGTTCAGGACGTACGTGTTCAAACCAGCCGCGCTCGACAAGATGGCACTTCCGCTGGCCGCCGCGTCTGAGTTGTCCGCGAACGTACAATGTTCAATCCGAAGGTTGAAAGTGCTCGCGAGATCACCGTTCTCCGCATAAACGGCGCCGCCCCCAAATCCACCCGGCCCTTCCTGGAAATTATGGGCAAACGTGCTGTTGCGAATGAGAGAATCTACCGTCGTGTAGACGGAGATCGCTCCGCCCGCCTGCGCGGTGGACCCCGAAACGGCATTGTTCAGGAACAAACACCCCTCGACCTGCAGTTCCCCTTGAAAAACATCGATCGCTCCGCCAAACTGTCCCGAGCGGTTGTTTTCGAAACTGCAATACCGGACGACTATGCGCGTCCCGCTCTCACTGGAAATAGCACCTCCATACGACGGAGCAAAGCCATCCCGCAAGGTGACTTGCTCAATCGCAAACTGAGCACCGTTCTGCACCCGGAAAAGCGGTACATCGCCAATGCCATCACCGTCACTGTCGCCGCTGATCGCGAGTTCCCGAACACCGGAACCGATCAGAGTGACATTGCGTTCGATAGCCAGCGGTGCGCGCAGACGGATCGTAACAGGATAATCATTATCCGCAAAATCAAATACAATCATGTCGTTGTTCTCCGCGAGGTCGATCGCTTCACGGAGAGATCCTGGGATTACCGGGGTGCCAGGATCATTATCACTGGCGACAGTAACAATATGGGCAACGCTCCTCTCGCGAATCACAATTGCAAACGTGGTTGTCGTGACGTTCAGAGCGGGCGGTGAATCAGTGGCTTTCAGCGTAAATGTCGTTTGACCGGGCGCATCAAGCGGAAAGCTGTAACCCGGATTCAATTCGTAAACAAGATTTTGCAAAGCCGCCGTAATCTCATCGGGGGTTCCCGTCATGGTGTACGTCGTCCCTCCATCGCTGGAGGAGAATCCACTGCCATTCAACGTCCCTTTATCTGGATTATCCAACGTAATTGTAAACGTCAGCGTATCCGGCCCGGTGACTGTCTCGTCGTCCGTAACCGTCAAGCCCCGAAACGGGGTTGATGTAACAATCCCGGCTGCGTCCGCCGACCCCGCAACGGGAAACGGCTGCTGGCTCAACGGAGGAATTCCGCTGATCACCGGCGCTCCGTTGACCGAAAGCACAATCACGGTTATGCCTGCATTTTGTGCAGCTGCCCCTTGTTCGTCCTCCACGCGAACTGTGAAGGTTACGGTTTCCCTGTCTCCTTCCCGGTTTCGATTCGGAGTGGGTCTAAAAGTCAAACCCTGCAAGATTGCCGTAACCTCGGCGGGCGATCCAGAAAATGAATACGGATCATCCCCATCCTCCCTGAGTAAATCTCCGCCACCTGGACGCGGCAGTTGTGTGTCAGGGTCTTGTCCGATCATCGTAATCGTTACTGTCACCAAGGCGCTGCCATTCTCGTCCGGGTCGCTGACACTCGTCGTCGTGAACGGTTTGACCGTCTCGTCGTCATTGATCCTGTGCTCCGGGCTGTCGCTGCTGATCGTCGGAGCGTCATTGACTGGGATGACCGTTACCGCCAAGGAATCGCTGGTGAGCAAGGTTCCGGACCCCTGCTCGCTGACGGTGATCGTAAACGTTACGACTTCACTCTCACCGACAATCCGATTCGGAACCGGCCTGTACCGAAGAGTGCGTATCGCGTTCGTAGCCGCCACCGCACTTCCGGTCATGCGGTAGACGATTCCATCGGGTCCGTCCACCGCGGTGAAAGAACCGAGGATATCAAATGATCCTTTTTCATCGTCATCGAAGGCAATTTCCACCACGCGGCTGACGCTTCCGAAGCTGTTGAACGTCGCTGAGGCGAAAGGCTGGATCGTCCCCGTGTCCGCGACTTGCTGTCCCGCGGCCAAACCGGTGATGCCCGGCGTCGGCTGCGTCACGGCGACAGTAACGATGACGGCAGGGCTGGATTCTGCCCCATGCACGTCCTCAACAGTCAGGGTAAGCGTAAACGTTGCCGTTGCCGATGGAGCCAGGTAGGTTAGTGTTTGGATTGCCGCTTCTACTTGGCCTCGTTTTCCCGTGAAGGTATAGGTATTGCCGCCGCCCGATGTAAAACTGGTCGACGCGATCGTTCCCGGATTGGGGCCGCCACTCAGTTCTATCGATGCCGTGAAGTCGTCGCCCTGCTCTTCCCCCGCACCCGCGGCTTCTACGTCGGCATCCGCAAGCGTTACCTGGGAGAATGGAAATATCGATGCACCCGCAGTCGCGTTCAATGACATTTGGCCTGGGTTCGTAAGCACTGGCGCGTCATTGATCGACTGCACGGTGACGTTCAGCACCTTACTCGCGGACGCGCCAGCCTTGTCCTCCACTTCGATACCAAAGGCGAGGGTTTCGGAGTCACCCGGAAAAACTTGATTGGACTTCGGCTCGAAAACGAGGGTCCTCAGAGCTGTCTGCGCGGTCCCTACAGTAGCGCTCCCGGACGATGTGTACTGAATTCTTCCGTCGCTGACAATCACAAAGCCGGAACTGGAACGGCTTGCCGCGGTGAAACTCCCTTTATCGGGATCGTAATCAACCGTTATATCCAATTGCTCATTAAGATCGGGATCGCTGAGCGAAACGCCGGAAAAGATACTTCGCGTCTCGTCATCCCCCATTGTCGGATGTGTGCCGGGCAGGCCGATTGAGGGTGTATCGTTTACCGATGTTACCCGAATCGTCACGGAATCGCTTGTCGAATGATCATCTTCCGCCAGCGTGACGGTCAGCTGGGTGTTGTCGGTCGACCCTGGAGCCAGCCGGTTCTTCGTTGGCACAAAGACTAACCCCCGCAATGCCGCGGTCGCGTTAGCGGCCGAGCCAACAAATCGGTAGTTGCCCGCGCTCAGCAAAGAGAAACCTCCAAGGTTCGTGAACGTTCCTTCCGAGGCCGCACTGATCACAACCGTCACCGTCACTGGAGTGCTCGTATCGGGATCGGTCAGCGTGACGTTGCTGAATGGCTGAACGGTTTCGTCGTCGTCGATCTGTATCAGCCCCGCCGGCATGCCTTCAATAGCATGATCGGCGCGCAAAGGTAATGACACGGCGGATAGCAGGGCAACGCTGGCGAGGAAGAGCCGGCTGGCGAGTAACGCAGAACGAATAATGGTCATTAGCTTAAAAGAGAGTCGGGTTTACAATCAGGGGAGTCCGGAATGAACATCGGCCGTCTGCACGGGCTCCGGAATCGCCGATGGGAACTCAAGCCCTGTCAAAACTTCGTTGTGGACGACCGTGGTGACTTCAGACCGCCACGCATTCGCCAGCTCGCCGGCGACCGCGTCTCGCTTCTCCCGCAGCAAGCGGGCGCGCAACGATGCACGCAGCGTGTCGTCCAGGGGCCGGGTACTTGCGTCCCGACCGTCCAGTTTTTTGATCAGGTAATATCCGTCCGGTGCTTCGATGACCGGACTGATTTCCCCGATCTCGGTCAGCGCGAACGCCGCGGCCATGACAGCGTCTGGCCAGCGATAACGGGCTTCGCCCGCCTGATACCATCCGACGTCGCCGCCTTTAAACCGACTGGTGCTCTCCTCCGAATAATGGATAGCGAGCGCACCAAATCCCCGTGTTTCGGACGGCAATTCCGTCGCGAGTTCCCGGGCTTCTTCCAGTTTTTCACGCACCTCACGACGCTGCTCTTTGGAATGTTTTTCCGAGCATTTCAGGAAGAGAAGCGCCAAGCGCGCCTGCTCGGGACGTGTATAGGAAGCCTGATTCCGATTGTAATAATCCTGGACTTCGTCGTCGGTAACCTCCACGGCCTTCAGTTTGGCCTCGACCTCGGCTTGATGGAGCCGGCCAATGAGCAGATTCTCCCACTGGCGCTGAAGTTCAATATCCTGATCGAGTCCTAGTTCCTTGGCTCGCTGAATGGCCACGCGCCGTTCGATAAAGGTCTGAACAAACGTGTCCCGGTCTCGCACCGCGGCGCTTCCCGACTGCTCCAAAAACGCCACCTGAGCCTGAAGCTCGCTCAATCGAAATGTTTCGCCTCCGATTTCGATCGCGACCGGATCGTCGCTTTCGGCACCGGGTTTCGCGGGCTCGCATCCGGCAAAAAGCAGACCCGCCGCGAACAGTCCCGAAAGGGCGATTCTCCGTACCGCTCCCGCGCGTGACGGATGTCCGTGAAAATTGCATGTCCCGCGAACCGTCATCGCTCGATTAATCGGCTACTTCTACACGCACGCGGACAAAGCATTGGCCGGTATGTCCTTCGGTTTCAACAATTCGATAACGGACGCGCCCGGCGTTTTCCGCCTCAGGACTCACCAAAGCGGATTGAACGTGCCCCGTCGCACTGTGCCAATTCACTAAGTCGTGCGAGCATTCCACGACGTACTGAAGACGATCGTCATTCAGACGCTTGGTAAATTCGAAGTACAAACCATCCTCGCCACGCTCCAGCCGCGGCGTCAGAAGCGCCTTTTCCGCTTCGTCAACACCGTCGTCCAAATTGAGGCCGAATGACATCGCATACTCGAGCAAGGCCTTCATCCCCGTTCTCGGAGAGGAAACCGTTCGGAGATTTCCGCCGCCTTCGCCAATCTCCAGTTCGGGCAAGGCTTCGGCCACCCATGACTCAAAGTCGGATTCATTCGAGAGCAACCGCACCGTTGCCGCCTCCGGCTCACCCACCAGGTAATCTCCATTGTGCGCCGGCTTGACCGCGATGCGCACCGTTTCACTTCGCTCGCCCTCTCCGAGCACACCATTCGGCTGGGCAACGATATCGAGATAGGCGTTCCTTTGACCGCTTGAAAAATCGAGCCAGGCCGGCAGGGCCGCGTAGTCAATCCCGGCGGAAGCACTTCCGCCAATTTCAAGAAAGACGCGCAACGCTTGGTTTGCCGGGCCCGTGCGGCGAATCTCCACCATCCCCGGCACGCCGCTGACGACCGCGACGGCCTGTACCGCGTGCGCCGCAAATCGCTGCCGCGCGTCGATAATCCGGATCTCCGCGCTCGAGCGTTCGCCAAGGACATAGCCGCTCGCCGGCCTCAGATCGACCTTAATGATCTCCTGCCCTTCAAGACTTTCGTCCGCCCACGGTTCCACCGGCAGTGTCACCGTCGCCGCTCCCGGCGCAAATGAGATCGATGAGGGTAAGTGATAGTCCGTTCCATTGGTCGCCGTGCCGAAAATGTTCAACGATACCGCGAGCTGCGTATTGGCGGGCCCATGTCGGCGAAAAACCAGTTCGCCGATCGCCTGGCCTTCCTCCAGCGGTTCGATCGGCGCGCTCTCGATCGTGATCGAAGGGCGCCCGTGAACGCCGCCTGTCAGCAACTGGCCGAGCGACCAGAGCCGATGCAAATCCTCCTGAACCAGGGTCACGCCCTCCAAGTGAATTTCGGCGTCTGTGAATGCGGTACCGGATCCGGTGCGGCTGACTCCAATCACCGTTCCAATCCCGTTGTAACGAATATTCAAATACGAATCCAAAAGGCCGTTCGCGTCGGCCAGCAGGTCCGTCAGATCGATCACGTCATCCCGCGGATCAAAATCTTCGATGACTTCGTCGCCCTCCGAACTGATAATGAACAAGTCCAGCCCCGCGCCGCCAAAAAGCCGATTCGCCCCAAGCCCGCCCGCGAGAATATCATCCCCGTCTCCGCCGCGCAGAACATCGTCAGCATCCCCGCCAAACAGCACATGTGAACCGACGCCTGAAACCTCGAGAAGCACGGGAAGAGTTTCTTGGCGTTCATCCCAAAGCGTCCAGCCGTATTCCTTCCCCAGGAAATAGAGCAGCGCGGTTTCTACAAGGTCTCCATTCAGCACATTCTGCCGCAAATACCAGAACGCCTCAAAAACCGTGTTCTCGTCGCGCCACCAGACAGGCGCCCCCGCCGCCTCAGCCGCTGCCACCTCGTCCGGTGATGGCGGGAAAACGGCGATCTTGATTTCCGCTTCTTCCGGCTCATGCGCCCCGTCAGCCAGCGTCACGGTAAATCCGGTTTCCGTGACGAGCGGGTCCGTGTGGCGGTAAACGAGCATTCCCCGATTCAATTGCTCCTGAGTAAAGGTGTCGCCCACAGCCAAATCACCTGATTGAGAACCGCCGGCGCCGTCGGCCCAGCCCAGCGATCCCCCGTCCGGCGGCGCGACCAGCGTGTAGGTGAGGCCCGCAGGAGGAGTGTCGATATCCGTCGATCGCAGCCAAACACCATTCTCGGACTCTCCGTACGCGGCCAGGGTTGTTGTTTGCACCGATGGCACACGGTCATCCCGGAGCGGATTCGTGCCGTTGCGATACTCCGCAAGATTGCTCCAGCCATCCCCGTCCGAATCCAAGCTTCCATCGGCTACTTGCGCATCCAGCCCATACAGTTCCTCCCACCAGTCCGGGATGCCATCGCCATCGGTGTCGGCCAAATCAAACGACACAATCAGATCGATCCGATAGGTAGCGGCGCGCATCGGCTGCATGAGGCTCAAGAAATCGATTTCCGACCAACCGATCGCGGCCGGATGCCCATCGATTTGAATCGATTCAAAGGTGTATGCCGCCTCGCCTACGCCGAGCGGAAGCACCGAGGCATCGACGTTCAGTCCGGTGGAAAGCGCTTGGTGAGGGATGGACAGGCGGTACGACAGTTCGCCTCGAAGTTCCTCCAGCTCTGTCGAATAGTGATACGCCTCCCCTTCTTCGCCGCGCAGGGTCCAGGTCAGGCTTCCTTCAGTCAGCAGGTGCTCGTGACCGTACGCTCGATGAATGACCTTGCCATAGAGTGTGGTTCCAGGTTCCGGGAGACCCGCGGACAGTTGGAGAGTCCCTCCGGCAAGGAGGACAAGGAATATCGCGATGAGCCTGTTTCTTGCTTTCATAACGCAGGTGCTGAAAAGAGCGCCGGGAAGGGAGTCAGTATCAATTTCCAGAGAAGCCATAGGTCTGGAAGAAGAGTTTTATGTCAGTGATGTTCTCGACGAACGTATTCAGCCCGCTGTCAGCGTCCGCTTTCAGCGTGGCGCCGGGAATGATCAGAAGCCAGCGGGTGTTCCAGACCGATCGCCCGACGAGCCGAGTGTCAAACGTCATCTCGCTTTGATCGAAGTATCCGCTGTCATGATACGCCCGGAAGCTGGAGAACTTTCGAATCTCGCCCTGGGTGCCTCCAAGGGTGTCGAGCGGCCGCCAGGTGCTGCTGTCGAGGTTCGCCTGCTGCACGGGATACGGAACCGGGATCTTTTGATCAAGGACGTCCCACAGACGAACGCCCAAGTCCGTATCGGACGGATACGCCATGATATCGGTCCCGACGGGAACCAGGTAGATCCGAGGCGTTTCCGAGAGATCATTCGCAAAATCGCTGCTCAGGTATCCTTCAAACCAGGCGCCGACCGAGGCAATTTTTGTCGAGAAATTCGTTGGATCGTAGGCGTGATCTCCGCCGGCAAGATTGCGGCCGAAAAAGTTCTTTCGCGAGATGATCTCCGAGGAGAACTCGATGACAAGGCCGGGCTCAGGCGATGCCGGATCGTAGGCGGCAAACGGACGGCAATAACGCCGAAACTCAGGCAAATCCCATAGATTCTCAACGATCGCGTTTTCAAGGACATCGCGCCATGCGGCGTCCGACGACTCATCTGGTGAAATCCGAAAGAGTTCCCGGCGCAGCGACAAGCGCCCGGTTTCGGTCTGCGGGTTGTTCAGACCAAGCTGACCTTTGAGGACATCGAAGTTCGATTTCATCCTGACGAGAAGCTCAGCAAGTCCGCCGTAGCCTAGGTGCGGTTCTCCGTAGAAAACAAAACCGACGCTGCGCTCGCGGACGATGTCGGTCAGGATCCCCTGAGCCGAGCCTGGCGCGTTCGGATGCAGGTTCGTCTCGTAATCATAAGCCTTAGCCGCGAGGTAGGTATACCGAGCGGCGAGGTTGAACGCCTCATGATACTGTTGCAGCGCGGCATTTCGCGCTACCCGGAAAGTCATGTCCTGGTAACGGTTTCTCTGCACGAGCTCAGCAACTCTCTTGTTGTAAGCTTCGCGAGCATCCATCAGGCGCGCACCTTTCTGAAGGAGCGCCCGGTATTCGTCGGAAAGCGCGCGCAAAGCTTCCTGCTGCCGGTAAATTTCGACGCGGAGAATCCCCTCGTCACCAACCAGGTTTTCGAGTTCCACCAAGGCCTGTTTCAGCGCAAAGTTCCGCTGGTACCCATCGATGTCGAAGTCGAGGCCCTCTGAGATCAAATCCTTGGTTAAGTCCGAAAGCGCAGCTGCCTGTTCCAGCGCCAGCTTGGCGGCACGCATGCCCGCAATCACCCCGCCGCCAGCCAAACCGATGCCCGCCCGGACCGCTGACAGCGCGTCTCCAGGCGAAACCGAAAAGCCTCCGGTCGGCAGTTGCTTCGGTACAGCTTCTTCGCCGGCGCCCATCGCATCATCGACCGCTTCAATCCCGATATCGACAACACCAGCGCCAACGTTGAGAGCGAGACTCGCAAGACCGAAGACGGTTTTGGTCGCGATCTTCCCCCCCAGCTTCTCACGGATCGCGGAATCGGCATCGAGCTGGGCAGCGATCAGACGCAATTGACGCACCACCGAACCTTGAAACCCATCCCAAGCGGCAATAGCTTTGGCAAGCTCGGCTTCCTGCTGAATCATCGCGGAAATATGCCGCTGCAACTCGCCCGGCGACGCGCGCTGCCCCCATTCAGGAGGAGCCTCAAATGTATATCCCGATGCCTTGATCGGCAGATTCACATTTCCAATCGGAACCCGCGCGTTCTCCGAATCGAAGGTGATGCCGTCGTCCTCCACGACGATATAATTGACGCCGCTGAAATTGGGGAACCAGTCCGAGGGATTGTCGCTGCTGAAGGACGGAGAAAACTCAGCTCGGTAAGCAGCGTCTATAAATGACCGAAAATCGAGACTGGACAGTTCTTCGGGCTTTTCGGCAATCGCCAGCAAGTCTGCCGCGAACTGGGAGGTCATCGTTGGCACCGTTCTGCCTGAAAGCTCCCGGACCTGCCGGTCTACGTACATATACAGGGCTGTGTCCGGTCCGTCGTAGCCCGGAGGATAGGCGCGGCCCGATCCAATTGTCCCGGAATACGGTGTGCCAAAAATTTCGATCAGTTGATTCCGGTAGGCTTTGTCTTCCTCGAATACCGCCCGCCGGAAATCGATCTCGGAGTTCTCGATCCGGCGCACCATTTTATCGAACTGGTTCGCGTTGTCGAAAAGCATCGTGGCGTTCGTCAAGGCTTTGACCGCGCGCTCATACACCTGCTCAAAGTGGGTTTGCCCGCCCCCGCCTTCAAAAAGTTGCGGATCGATATCAAAGGAAACCGTGTTCCCGGCAATGCCCAGCGGATTATATCCGTGATTGGCGTCCTCAAAGGTGCGCTGGATCGCGTTCATATTCGCGGAGATGACCGCGATGTCCTTGACCGTTGTGCGATCCACCTTTCGGATTCCCGTATAACTCGAGTTGGGATGCTCCGACGGGATCAGGGCGTTTGCCGTCACCCAGTCAAAGTAGGCTCCTTGCCCTGCCCGGCGGGCCCAGCCTTCCACTCCCCACGCGCGGCGCGGATCCGTATCCAGATAGCCCTGCCACTGTGACTCGGGATCAGCGACGTAATGGCTGCGATAGGTCAGCTCGACAATCTCCGCGCCCGCTTTCGCCTTGGCCGCCGCGACTTGGGCAAACTTTCTTTCGTCGAGAAAATCAACCTCGAATACGATATCCTGCAGGTTATATAATTCCGACCGCGAGACCCAGTTAAAGTAGTCGTGATTCAACAGGGTATATTGCGCGCGGATCGCGCTGAGATAATGTCCCCAAGCATCCCCGTGTCCTTGCGGATAGAGAACCATGGCGTCGTCCTCATCAATGAAGCCGTCCCCGGTAACATCCGAAATATTATAGGCAGTCGCGTAAGCCGCTTCCCCCTCGCCTTTGGTAAAGTTCCAGAACAGACGGTTGTAAACGGGCCGGGCTTTGAAATCGTACACGCCGCGTAAAAGAGCGAGTTCCTCTTCCAAGTGCGTGCTGAGCTGGTTCTGGAAGGTAAAGACCGTGGGAGCGAGCTGTCCGTATTCCGTGCTGTCGCTCCCGAAGCCGATGGTCGGATCCAGCGCGTCTGAGTAGGCCTCATTCCCCAGCAACATGTAGAAGTCAGCCAGCCGTGTGGACGCCAAAAGCAAGGCATTCGTAATTCCCGGTGTGGAGACAGGTGTGGAGAGGTCAATGCTGAGACTCTTGGCGCGATCGAGGATCGTCGAATACAATTCGATCAAACCGACATTTTCGATCACGTCTTTGTCTGGATTCAACGCGACCGGACCTTCGTAACGCTGCCCGAGCTGTCGGATCATGCTGGCGTAAGTCGCCGGACTTTCTCCCGTGAAATCGCGGATCCGCGCCTCGTACGGATTGACGGCATCCAGGACTCGTTTGACCCAGCCTTGCGCGAGCTGCGCCCGGTAGTCGGGAAATCCGTCTCCATCCAGATCCCGGGGCGTCGAATTGCCGGCGCCCGCCCACTCGAAAGGTATCTCTGGCGCCGCGGCCCAAGTGATCGGATTCGCCGGTTCTTCGTTTCGATGACGATACCGGACGAACCACAGGGAATCGGCCAGCAGCAATTCCGGCGCCTGCGGATTTCCTTTCAGTTTCAACTGAAAGAAACCTTCTCCGCCATTGCCTGACGGATCGGGAAAGAATAACCAGGGATTCGTCTGGCCGGGAGGAATCGCATCGGGCGGCCGGGCTTCGGTGCCGTCTTCGACGCGATACCACCAATCAAAGACAAGTTGATCCGCATTCGCGCCAAAATCCCCCGTATGGCGAAGGATGATATTCTCATCGAAGACGTTATCCGAAAGGACAACCTTGATCGCGCCGCGATAGCGTTCCCGGCGGTCGATTTTGATGACGTGCAAAATCACGGGAGATCCTCCGAGTTCTGGATCGTTGTTCTCCGCGAGCGTCACATAGCTGACATCGGGCAGCGTGGTGTTCAGCGGATCGAGAAAACCGGGGTTCGTGACCAGCGCCAGTCCCGGTCCCAAGGCCTTATACGATTGGGCCGAATTCTCGTTCACTCCGGTCACCACACCGGTTGCCGGATCTCTCACCTCTTGCGCCTGCAATCCCGCTGTGTATCCACTGCCCAATTGCACGCGACTGTTGGAAAGGTTATTCGGGTTGCGGCTTAAGGAGAAAAGATCGGCGACCGCCTGCTGCCAGATACTGTGATCCTTAAGATCGGCAAACGGACTGTCCTCGGCCTCGCCGCTCAATTCTTCATACTCAGCTCGGGTCAGGATGTTCGGTTCGAGAATGTACACCGCCGGCGGCGCGGCAGTCAGTGTGCTGTCACCGATATCCTTGTCGTTGATAAACCCTTTAATTCCCAGCTTCCCGCTGAGCGGATCATAAAAGATTCGCTTCTGGAGCGACGACGACAGTTCAGGAAAACGATAAATCGTGCCCCGCACATCGGTCCTCCCTGTCGCCGGCAGCAGCGCCTCAGGGAACTGCGCTGCGGGAAGATCAACCGTCCGCTGCTCGAGGGCCGAAATCATGCGGGCTGAGTAGTTGTTGAAGGTCTTGCCGTCCAGGTCGATGTTTCCTTCCCGCATGTCCGGATTCAGGTCATCGTAAATCACTTCTCCCGCTGCCCATGCGAGCACTCCGGGAAGGCCAGGCGCATCAGGATTATCGGCAGCGTATTCACCGCCCGCATACGTCAGCGTCTCGCCGGCTTTTAAAATTGGCGGATTCTCCGGCCAGACCGTTGTATAATGGACACCCTGCGCCTGTGGCGTCTGATCCGGTCTCGTATAGTCGATCTCGTTGAACGACTGACGTTCGAGGTCCGTTCCAATGTCCGGCAGCCATGCGACACACTCGCCGACCGCCTTCGTCCCGTCGGGCCACCAAAAGCCAGGTGTGAGCGGATAGAAAAAGTAGACGTCAAACTCGCCTTCGCCCGAAACAGCCCACGCCGTCCCTTTGTGGTCGGTCCAATACGTCAGCCGTGCCGGATCGCCTTCCCGGGCATAGGTCGTGTCGCACAAAGTCGCTCCGCTGACAACTCCGAGCGGGTAAAACGGGATCACGGGTTCGCCCGCCGCCATCTCCGATGAAAAACCGTCCGGATACCAAACCGTGTCTTCCCGCGCCACGGTATAAACCTTCATTTTAAACTCGTTGTCCGCCCGATCGAGGTACTGCACGAGGACGTAGGGATCGGAGGTATAGTTCGCATTGCGAACCGTCACATTCAGGTCGTTCTCGCGCAAAGCATAGGCGGCAAGCGGTCGCGGGGCCACCGCGGCAAACCGCAGCGACGGCGCCACGATCGCGTGCTCCTCATTCGGATTGTAACCGGGCTGATCCCGAAACGGCTGGTTATAAATCTGGACTTGTTCGAAGCGCGCCGGATCAAAAGTCGTCGCTGCCGGCACAGTCTCACCGTTGACGGTGATGTCTCCAATGACTTCTTGCTCGTTCCCGTCCGGACCCACGCTTTCGCTTCCAAAGCCGCTCGACATGAGGATACGCCCCAAGCCGCTGTTTATGGTCGGCCACACCGGATTGTACCGGACCGCGCGATGCGGCCAGAGCAAATGATCGTTCAAGGCGGGATCATCGTACCAGACAACGACCAGTTCGTCATTCGTGCCGGGACTCGCGGATGGATTCTGGTTGACCGGAATCACCGGTCCGGGGGGATTTTCCCGGTCCCAAATCGCTTCTCCCGCGAATCGCTCGCGATTGTAGATAAACGGGTTGAATCGCGCGTTGCTGAAATAAGTGTATCCGGTTCCAAGCCCGGCGCGATCCTCCGCGCTGGAAATCTTTTGCCCGATGACGGCATCCTCAACAGGTCCGAGATCGGCATTCCATTGCTTCGTTTCGACGACCTTAATTTCTACCACACTCTGGGCGGTCCCGCCCCGTCCGGAAGGGGTGATGCGATTGAACTGGAGAACCGTCCGTCCAGCTTCGCTGGCAGTAAATAAACGATCGGTATCGACGGCACCGTCCGCCGTCGCGTACGCCACTCGCTGGAAAACCAAATCATTAGGCTGCCCCGCGGGAGGATGGGGAACAAGCGACACCGCGGGCGTACCGGCAACGTGACGATAATGGACCGGCCCCCACACCGCGGTGAGCAACACTCGCGCGGGAGCTCCATTTTCCGTCGGCCAAAGAAGCGTCATCTCAGTCGGGCGAACCGGGAAGAACCGCTTGGCAACGGCGTCCCAAATGAAATCTTCAGGAGTCGGCACATCCGACCCCGGATCACCGTCTGTGCCAAGCGTCGGCTTCTGGCCAGCCAGGAGGCCAAAATCCGCTATTTCACCGGGCGTGAACGTGAGATGCGACCCGATCGGAACTGTTTTTATCAGGATCGAATCACCATAGTCCCAAATCACTCTGGCGGGGCGGACCAATTCGACTTCCTTTCCAATATATTCTTCGCCGTTGTAATCGAAAACCAAAAAGCCTTCGTTGATCTGATCGGCGGTAAAAGGATTCGGCCCGGCGGTAGTAAAGGAACCTTCTACCGGCTTGAAGATATAGTTGTCGCCGTTAAACCAACCTTGGAGTGATTTCGGAGCGCCGCCAAAAGAGAGCACCCGAGGCGCGGCAATGCGGACCGTCGTGCCGTCGTCATACCAATGCACGCCCGAGCCTTCCGCGGTTTGCTGACCGGCCGTGCTTCCGTCCCGGTTGCGAACAAAATCGACCAGCATGAGCGAATCCGCCGACAGATTGGAGGTGCTGAGGTCCACCCCGTACTGAAGTTTCCACGCGTACGTGATGACAGTGGGCGCCGCCATAGAAAACTCCGGCAGCTGCTGCCGGGATTCCACGTTCGCGAAACTCCCCGAGTTGCCGATCTGCGCGGCGAAGGCGCCAGTCGCCGTATAGCTGTACGGAACGTACCGAATCGCTAGTCCTGGATGCGTGCTGTGGTCGACAACCGCGCCATTGATGCTCAAAACCACCGGTTCGTTTTCGACGATCCAATGCTTGCCCACCGCTGGAGACGGATTCCCAGCGGCGCCCGATGAAAGCGGCTGAACAAACAGCGTGCCGTCGGTGCGCTTTGCCAAACTGGCGGTATCCTGGAAATTGGAGCGAACTTGAAGGGCGTACTCTACCTGCCATTCGAGCTGAACAGTCGTTTCTTCCTTCAAGGCGAATGAGTAAACAGTCGCGTTGCTGTCTTCAACCACACTGTTTACGGAGAAATTAAGAAAGGTGAATCGTGTATCGGAATTGCTGACAATGCTCTCCACGTTCTCGATGTCATCCGTCTCCGCGACAGTTCCGTCCGGCATCGTCCAGCGGTACACGCTCCTCGGTGTCTTCACCGTGATGTTTGAATCGACAATTAATTGAAAGGTGCTGCCAGTGCTCGCGAATATTTTCCCATTCAGCTGCACGCGGTTCTCCGCGTGATCGGTGAGCAACGTAAAATCAACGACCCGGGTGAAGACCCCGTCCGGTTCGAACACCGACACGAATCCTTGAGATACATGGTCCGCCGGCAGCTCTTTGCGCGTGCTGGCGTCGCTTCCTTCCTGCATGCTCAGTGCAATATCTCCGCTGTAACTCCCCGACCACCACAAGCGGGTGTTGCGTGCGTCCCAGGAAACTCTCAAATTCGGCCCCAGCGCGGGGAGCGGACTCTGAATCGGTGTTTTGACCCACTCATAACCGAAATCAGCATTCAGCTTGACCACGTAAGCGGACCGACTCGTGCTGGCGATCGATTTGTACTGATTGTTGCCATTATCGAAAAAGGTCGTCGTGCCGTTGACGGTATATCCCGTTAAGTAGACGTTGTCTTCGCCGTCTGCCACAAGGCTGAACGTCTGCTTGTTGACGTCATTGTCGGTCATCAGATTCGTGTAATCAGGATTGTAGATGCTGACTGTCTTGTTGGCCCCTCCGATATTCGTATCATAGCGACTGATGCGAACGCGCTGATCGCTTGGGTAATAACCGAGAACGTAGAGCCATCCGTTCTGAAAGCTGATTTTGAAGATATCGTTGTAGGACGCTAACGAATGAACGGTGTACGACCGATCCGGTTTATACTTCACAATATACCCGGTGTTTCCCGTAAGGCCGGACCCGGCGTCCCCTGCCGTTTCACCAACCATGTAGACGTTGCCCAAGTCATCGGTCGTCAGCGAGCGGACAAAGACACCACCGCCTTCGGAAAGCCCCAGTTCCGTCACCTCGGTCACCAATCCAGCTCCGTTCAAGACGGCAGGGACGGAAATCAATCGCCCCCATCGCGGTCCCGGCTGTTGCGCCCCTATAACAACCCGGTTCGTGGATGCTACGTAGACAATATCCCGGATGTCCATGTCGCCCAGTCCGTTCTGTCCGATGGAATATCCTCCCGGCAGCACGCCCAAGTCCTTCTGGGCTATTCGCCGAACATCTTTCGCTCCAGCAACATAGATCTCTCCATTGCTCGCCGCTTCGAGCGCGACCGGGTTGGAAATGGCGATCGTCGCGCTCGCGACTTCCAAGCCGGTTCCATCGAATTTCTTAATCACCGACTGGGAACCGTCACGGCCAAGCACATACGTGTTGCCGTCGCTGTCGTGGGCCATATCCACCAGGTTAAAGTCCGCATCAATCGCCTTCAGGTAGATTTCGGTACTTTGCCCGCTGAGCGCCAGGCATGAAAGAAACAGGAGGAGGAGACTGGACGAAATGGCCTTCATGAGAATCCGCGATCGAAAATCCATGGGTCTTCAATTAAAAATTTAATGTATCTACTAAACTGATACGGTTCAGGGTGAACGTCCCTTCCGTTCGGAGTCCAATATTCTGGCTGTTCCCCAACGGTTTATGCAGGCCGAAGATTTCTTCCCGGTAGGTCCCGGTTAATTGGCTGACTCCATACCCGGCACGCCCAAAGGCACCGCCGTCCGAAACCGTATCGACCGAAAGGGAAATGTGCCGGTCGATCGGGAAACCTTCGGAATGATCGGGGTGAAAGCGGTGCATAAACGGGTTCGTGGGCGCAAGGGCGGGAAGGTGAAGGGAGCCTTCCAGCGTCCCTCCGCCGACGAGTTCGCCCGCGAGCGGAACACTATGGAATGGAAGCATCGCCGCTTGATTCCGTGCGAGTGTCAGCGCCTTCGAGACAGCCCGGCGAGTGAGGTTCCTCAGGGCCGCGGAATCGGTGACTCCGGCATTATATTGAAAGAAGGCTTCGCTCGCGGCCGCATCAGCCGCACTGTTCCAAGCCTCTTCGAAATCGTCACCGGTCACATACCGCGTGTATCCCGGCGAAGGAGCGTGCGCAAAAACCGCCCCCGGCTCCACAGCCTCGATTGCCGCTTCCAACGCCTCCGTCACCGCTTCCCTGACAGCTCCTTCCTCAGCATTGGCCAAGACCGCGGATGCGGCCGAAGTCGCCGCTCGTTCGATCAAAGAATCAATTGCGCGGCGAGCTCTCGGATCGCCCCAAAGAGAGGCGCTCAGAATTGCCTCCGCGTTCGCATAGGCCGTTTGAACGGGCGTTTCGGCCAAAAGCGCGTCCGTCACCGAAGCGACGATTTCGCTCTCCTCCTCGCCAGCGGCTGCGGCGGCGATCGCCGTTTGAACGGCCGCGTTAACCAGCGCTGTCGGCAGCGCGGCGAACGAGTCGCTCGCGAGAAAGCGGTTGTAGTCCTGATTCAGATCGGCGGCATTGTGCCAAGCGGCTTCCGCGGCCAGACGAGCGGCAGCCGTCTTTACCGACAGCGATTCACCGGCGTCCAAGGCATCCGCCGCTTTGGCCGCGCCCGTGACGATCGCCACGATCGCTTCCAACCCGCGCGTATCCCCATAAAACGACGCGTCCCGCAACTCCCCGGCCGCGTTGACAACCGCAGCAAAACTGCCCCCGACCACGATCGGGTCGCTCGGAAATGGAGAATAAGTTCCGGTGCCGGCACTGTAGGAAAAATCGGCCGCCTCGCGTTCTCCGTCATGGATCAGCTCCGCAACCGCGTCGGCGATCGTATGGACTTGTTCAAGCGAAAAAAAGTCGTCCGTGAGAAAAGAAGATTCCCCGGTGCCTCGATTGAGATAAGCCGAGTCGACGTCAGCTTGGGCCGCGACTCCTGAGAGCGCGGCGGAAACATCGGCCCGGATCTCCTGCTGGGGATCACCAGCCAGCGCCCGCGCCGCGGCGACGTCGGCTGCTGTGTCGATCAGCAATTGAACAGCACCCACGGCAGCGGGATCCCCAAAGTCGTAAAATGCCGTCGCCACACGCCGCGCGATTCCGGGGAAATTTGGATACAGCGCCGGATCGGTCAGCAATAGGAGATTCGTCCCGCCATCGGGCCGCGTTCCGGCCTCCACGATCGCCACACTTTTAAGCAACCGCACTTGCCCCGTTCCGTTTACGTGGAGAATCAGTCGCAGATAGGCTGTGTCCGAGGTCGGTGTCGGTATTTCCGGATCGGAAAATTCGTAGGTATTGGAATCTCCAACCGCTCCGGTAGCTTCATTTACCGCGTTGAGCGCAACTTCACCCACCCATAGTCCTTTCGAGGGATGGGCACCGTGCAGCGAAACCCAGGTAAGGGCCACAACGGAAAAAAGGAAAAAAAGAGACTTCAAGAATGCATGCATGCTGAGAAAATGGTTGAACGAATCAGGCGCGGATCGGGCCGGCGGCTTCACCAGCTTCCGCTACGGATCGACCAGATCGCGGCGAACGGAAATCACCGGAATTTCCAGGCGCAGTCCGGCGTCGGTGGATAAAATCACCGCCGCACTCGCCACCGCCGCTGTCACCTCCTCCTGGACAACTTCAAGGTCCAGAGCGAAGGATTGCCCGGGGTCCAGCGGCCCGAGGTTCAGCTCGGCAGGAAATGGCAGGGAAACCGCGTCAATCGGTTTATCCTCTCCATTCAGAGCTTGGACGACATAGGCCATTGGCAAGGTCCCTGTCGCTCCAGCTTTAATCCGAATCCGAAGTTGTTGGGGGAAAATGGATACGTTGGCAATCTCCAGACGCCGGACCCCTGTCGTTTCCGTAAAAATGAGTCCGCCCGCCGAACTTCGCGCAAAGTCCACCGTCAAGGGGCCGCGAAAATTCGATGTCCCGTCACTATAAACCCAATACGCCTTGCCCGGTTCCATCAATGTCTGCGCCGGGTTCTGCACGCGCATCCACCGGCCGTCGAGCAGCCGGTAAATGACGAGCGGTGTGTGCGCCTTCGCACCCGAGAAGAAATTTGCCATCGTCGGCTGCTCGCCCGCGTCAATGGGAAACCCAACAAGACTGAAGGCATTCGGGTGCCATTGCGCCGAGCCGTGAAACGGCACGCCTTCGACCCGTAGAGTGCAGGCTTCTTCCGTGTAGAGAAGATACGCCTGGTGCGACTGCATCCGGTACAGATTGCTCAGGACTGAGTCATCCCGGTCAGGCGCATACCAGATGCTCCACCCGGCCCGATCCGGAAGCACCTGGTCGGGGCTCTCGATAAACTCCATCGCGGTCACCGGACGAAAATACGCCGCCGCGATTTCAATCGGCGTCCCGGCAAACAGCTCCGACGGATCGCTCCTCAATGGCTCCACCTCAAGGTAAATGGCGTTCCAGCCGGCTTGGAGTTCCAACGTTTGCGTTCGGAATGGACCGGCGCCCGCATGCGTCTGACCGTTCGCGGGCAAAAGCGAGGCGAATAAGGTAACGCCGAAAGCGAGCATCGCCAGGGCCATGCGCCGCCGAGCCCGGTCGGACCCAAAAGTTCTCGCGGCGGAAGAGTGCCGGGATGCGCCAGACACGGGATATCCGCCAACTTCAGAAATCGAGGAAATCGGTTTGGTTATGACAAGTGACAACACGGGAAAGGCGGATAGTTTGCGCTCAGGGTAACGGTTGTTCGCGGGATCGCTGATCTACGGTTATTTGAAATGGTCGAGCGATGTAGGTTTGCATGGACGCGGTGAAAAGCGCTCGTTGTGCAAAACAATTTTTTCCGGCCATGGCAACAGAAAAATGATCAGTTTTTCAAATACCGAAAAACTCCGCAAACCGGCATCGCGGGAGCGGCCCATTTCGATCGCCCCGCGTCTCTTTTTTTGACACTGGATCGCCGCGGGAGGAGGCAGGATTTTTCACCTGGGTCCCGCTCACCCGACCTTCAGCACCATCGCGCCGATCCAGAAATAAATGCTCAGGCCAATCGCATCCATCATCGACGTGATAAGAGGGCTGCTCGCGATGGCGGGATCTACTTTAAAACGCATCAGCGAAAAAGGAAGAAGCACTCCTATAGTATTGGCAATCAATACGATGCTCATCATGCTGAGTCCGACAACCAGCCCGATGGTCAGATCGCCGCGATACACGCCAAGCATCCAGGTGACCGCCCCCATCGTCACTCCCAGCAGCAGTCCGACCAAAAGCTCCTTGCCCAGCGCCCTGCCCCATCGCTTCAAATCCAGGTCGCCCGTCGCGATCGCGCGGACCATCAAAGTCGCCGATTGCGCGCCGCTGTTTCCCCCGCTCGCGATTAAGAGCGGTATGAAGAATGCTAATACGTAAAATTCTTTTAAATACGCTTCGTAATTGTCGATCAACTTCGCCGAGATGAGGTTCACAAACACCAGAATCATCAGCCAGCCAATCCGCTTTCGAAAGAGATCCGCCGGCGACGCATTGCTGTAATGCGTTTCAAGCGGAGCCACCGCCGCCCACCGCTGGAAGTCCTCCGTCGCTTCCTCCTGCGCAACGTCGAGCACGTCGTCCACCGTCACGATCCCAAGCAAAACCCCTTCCGAATCGACAACCGGCAGCGCGTAAACGTCATACCGCTGAATCATTTGCACCGCCTTTTCCCGGTCATCAAATGCCGACAGTGCGATGAATCGATGGTCCATGATCGACTCCACCTTGTCGTCGGGGTTCGCCAAAATGAACTTCCGCAGCCGCAAACCGTCGAGCAGCTTCCCGTTCTTGTCAGTGACGTAAATCAGATTAAACGTCTCCCGGTCACGGCCGGTGCGCCGGATGTAGTCAAGCGCCTCCGCGATCGTCATATCCTTCGGAATCGAGATGTAATCGGGCGTCATCAACCGCCCGACACTTTCCTCCGGATAACCGAGCAGCCGCCGCGCTTCGACAAGATCCTCCGGCGAAAGGAGTTTCAACAGCCGCTGCGTCACTTCGGCCGGCAATTCCTCGAGCAGCGCGGTGCGGTCGTCGGGACTGAGGTGCGCGAGGAGCTGCCGCGTATCTTCGTCGCTCAGCTCCTGCAACAGCGCGTCCTGGTGCTCCGGGTCCAGGTGCGCGAATATGTCGGCGGCGCGTTTTCGCGGAAGCGCCCGGTACACCAAAACCCGCTCCGGCTTCTCCAAATGAAGCAGCAGGTCGGCGACCTCCGGCTCCGGCCATTCCCCGAGACGCTGCGAGAGTTCCCGCCAATGCCGCTTCTCCAGCAGCTCCTTAATTTCCGGCAGCAAAGTTTCCTCAGCCATGGTTCTCTCCATTCTCCAGTTGCAGCGTCAAAATTTCTCCAAACAGCGCGTCAGCCGCGTCAGCGAACTCCCCTCCGAGCGCCTCGCCCATTCGCTCGCCGCCCCAGCAAAGCGCGATAAACGCGTCGCTCGCCTCCGCGGAACGGCCGCTAAACGAATCTTCCGCGAAGACAGCCCAAGCCTTGTCCAGCGCCGCCTCCTCACCCTTCCCGTCTGCGACAGCCGCTTGAAACGCATACGAGGTTTCCGCGTAAAACCGCAGCGGCTCTCGCAGCCCGGCCCAATACCACTCGAGCAGCCGCGCGATCCGCTCTTCCGCATCGTCGCGCGCCGGGATTCTCAGCGTCCCGTCCTCCCCGATCAATACCGTTTCCACCTCGCCCGGCGATTCCCACGATGCGAATAGGTGAGCCATCCAGGCCGCGAGGTAATCCTTCGGCTTCAATTTCGCCGGCCGCCAAACAACCAGCCGCCCGCCGAAGAAGGGTCCGATTTTTCCCTGAATGCGGAATTCACCGATCGCCCGCTCGATCTGGCGGTTCTCACCGTGCGCGCTTCCTGTTTCTTTTCGTATCCGGTTGACGAATACGGCCGTGCGCTCCCGGAGCGATTCGCAGATCGCAATCCCCGGCGTTCCCAGCGGCGCCCGCCCGCGCGCTTGCGCCCGCCTCCACCCGTCGCCGCTTCCGCCGCCATGCAGCAATTCCGCCGAAATCACGCTCTTCAGCCCATACTCGTCGAGCCCGTTCAACGAAAACTTTTCCGTCTCATCCATCGCCTCCTCTTCTAGCGGAAATCGCAATCCCAACCGCTCCCGAACAAAATACTCGGCCGGATTCCGGTAAAAGCGAACGAGCGCGCGGGGTTCAACCGTGCGGTAGATTTCCTCCGGCTCAGGGAGCGGCTCTCCCGCGAAATCCGATCGGTCGGCTTTTTGCCCCGCAAGGAGCCGCCGGCAAGCGTCCGCATCCTCCTCGGAATAGCTGAACAGCCGCCCGCCCGTGAAATAATCCGGATGAAACGGCTGCAACCGATGCCGGATCACCAGGTGCTCCCGCGCCGACCGGCCGTCCGGGAAGCAGCACGTCCGGTCGAGGCAGTCGAGCAGCTCGCTGACGAGCACCGACGGAGGCAACTCCGTCAAATCTCGCGCGGATTGCCCAACGTAACTGATCAGGAGGTGTTCGCGCGCCGAAAGCAGCGTCTCCAAAAACAGGTAACGGTCGTCTTCCCTAACCGAACGGTCGCCGATCCTCCGCTCGAGCCGCATCCGGTCAAAACCCATTTCCGGCGCCCGGCGCGGATAGGCATTGTCATCCATTCCAAGCAAACAAACCACCTTCGCGGGTATCATCCGCATCGGCTGGAGCGTGCAAAACGTCACTCCGCCGGAAAGAAATCGCCCGCCCGAGACCGTGTCGTCGATCGTCTTCTCCAGAAAGAAGCGCACCACATCCAGCGGGACGGTTTCAGCAGGATCGGCAAACCGACTGTTCTCTTTCAGCGTCTCGATCCCGCGGCGAATCGTCTCTGTTTCGTGGGCGATTTCCTCGAGGTCACCGAATAGCGTCTCGAGAATTTCGCCCAGCACCGCGTGCCATTCTTCGCCCGTCCGCCGGCCCGCCACCTGGCGCCGGACGCCAAACAGGAAGTCCAGAACCGACAGAAACCGGTCGAGCAGACCGATGTTTCCGCCTTCGATCTCATCAAACGGAATCGGGAATTCTTCGGGCAAATTCACCTCCGCGGAATCACGCATCGCGTAACCAAACAGCCACTGCTCAATCCCGGCCTCCCATGAGCTTTCACCATACGGGGGCAGGCCGAGGGTTTCCCGGTGCGCCGCGTCAATTCCCCACCGGATTCCGGTCGCGCCGATCCACTCCCGCAGCATGGCAATCTCCCGCTGGTTCAAGGAAAACCGCTCTTGGAACAGCGCGCTTTCCAGGAGACTGATCACCTCCCGCGCCTCAAACCGCCCTCCCGCGAGCTCGAGCAGACGAAACCAAATGTCTATCGCGCGATACGACGACCGCGGCCGCCGGTCGACAACCGAATACGGAATGCGCGGACCGTCCTCGCCGCCGCCAAAAACGGCTTCAATATACGGAGCATACAGCTCGATATCCGGAATCATCACCAGCACATCGCGCGGCCTCAGATCCGGGTTTTTCGCAAACCGGTCGAGCAGCTGATCGTGCAGCACCTCGACTTCGCGCATCGGACTGTGACAGGAATGCACCTCGATCGAGCCGTCATTCTCCGCGACCGGATACCGCTTCTCCTCCGGCGACCCGCGATCCCGCAATGCCCGCATATCCGCCTGCAAACTATGGAGAAGCGTATCTCCCTCGGGAGTGATAAACCGCTCTCCACTCGGGTTGTTGTCCCAGCCGCTGTCGATCAGCAAATTCAGCAAATCCTGCCCCTGCCGCCCGAGCGAGGCGATCAGCGGGTGGCCTTCGTCACCCCAAAGCTCTTCCTCCTCCTTCCCGGCGCGCCAGGCCGCCGAGGCTTGCTTCTTCTTTGAAACGAGGTCGCCCCAATAGGCATCCGTCGGCTGCAGGAGAAAGAGGTGCAGTTCCCCCGCCAGCATCGCGTAGGCGCGGAAAACACCGAGAAACATCGGCGGAATCGATGAAATGCCAAACGCGAAGATTCGCCGGGGAAACGGCCGCTCGCCTTTCGGGACATTGGCGCTCTCCAGCTTTTGCACCGATTCAAAGGCATTGCCGAAATGCCTCCCGCCGTCCGCGCGATCGACCAGCTCCCGCCAGAGGATCGCCTGCCAGTCAGACGTCGCGTCACCTGCCTCCTCCTCCCAAGCGGTGAGCATATCGGGGCGATAAACAATATATTGGTCAAATAAATACGCCAGGCGATCCGCGAGCTGCATCCTCTTCAACGGGTCGGCATCGGAAAGATAATGGGCGATTGCCGAAAAACGCGCGTCATCCCGCCGTTTGCCCAGGAGTTCGAACAGGCTCCAGGTCATCGCTTCCCGGGTAAAGGCCGCCGGAGGCGTCCAATCGGGTAGGAGCGCCTCGAGAATCCGTTCGACCATCTGACGGGGAAACGGAAAGTGAACGTTGAAACAGATGCCGCGCGCTCGGGCGAGCTCCAGCGAAAGCCACCGCGCCATCCCGCGGCTCTGAACCAGCACGGTTTCGGGACAGAACGGATCGCTCTCGCTGCCGGGACCGATCATTTCGGCCAGCATCGCGGCGAGCTCTTCCATTCGGTTGGATGTATGAAGAAACAGTCGAGGATCGCGCATACCGGCGCCCCTGTTGCGTTGAGCTTGAAAAGGAAAAGAAGGCCGGGGAGCACCCGTTGCCCCGTTCCGGCCAGCCGAACGATGGTCATGGATCACTCCGCGTCAGGCGAGAATTTTCTTCCCAACGCCCTCGGCCCCAGCACCCCTCCGCAACTCCGAAACTCCGAAACTCCGCCAGCAGCCTTCCGCGCGAAAACTTTCTGCTCGTCTCAGCGGGCAAACCGGCGAATCCTTCCGCCTGTTCCGTTTCAAATTTCCGAAGTAACTGGTAGCTTTCTTCCATGAAGACCATCACGCTCAGTCGACCGATTCCGATCGCTCTCCAACTCTACTCTGTCCGCAAAGATTGCGAATCCCGCGGTCTCCTTCCAGTCCTGCGGGACGTTGCGGCCATGGGCTACCAAGGCGTCGAATTCGCCGGGTTTCACGGACTCGATCCGCGTGAGATCAAACGGGAGCTCGAAAGTTGCGGACTGGAGGTCGCCGGGACGCATACACCGCTGGCCGATTTGCTTGGCGACAAGTTTGACCGCACGGTTGAAAGCAACGCCGCGCTCGGCAACAGCCGGGTGATTTGTCCCTCCCTCCCAGAAGAGTATCGCCATTCACTCGACGCCTGGAAGCGGACAGCCGGCCTGTTTAACGAACTCGCGGAGAAGCTCGCAGGCCACGGGATGACGCTCGGCTACCACAACCACGCGATCGAATTCGAGCCAGTCGACGGCGTCTATCCGTGGGATGTCTTCTACGGCAACGTCCAGCCCAGCGTCATTATGCAGCTCGATACCGGCAATGCCCTCGCGGCGGGCGTCGATGTCGCGCCGTTCCTCGAAAAATATCCGAACCGGAGCGCGACGGTTCACCTGAAAGAGTATTCACGCGATCCCGAAAGCGCGCCGCTGATCGGCGAAGGCGACGTGAACTGGCCGGACGTTCTCCAGCTTTGCTGCGACGTCGGCGGCACCGAGTGGTTTATCGTCGAACAGGAAGCCTACGCGCATCCGCCGATGACTTGCGTGCGGATTTGCCTCGAGAACCTGCAAAAAATGCTGGGACATTCATGAAAGACCTGAATATTGGAATGATCGGCGCGGGGATGATCGCCCATCGCCATTGCGAAGAAATTAACGCCCACCCGCGGGCCCGCGTCGTTGCCGCCGCCGATCCCAGCGAGGAACGGGCGGCGCTATTGAAAGAAAAATTCGGTCTTTCCCACGCCTATTCCGATGCTGGCGAACTTTTGTCCGATCCCGCGATCGACGCGGTCACCATCGCCGTCCCCAATGCCTTCCACGCCCAGTACGCGATCGCCGCCTTGCAAGCCGGCAAACATGTGATGCTCGAAAAACCTTTCGCCCTGAACCACGCCGAGGCGGAAGAGGTCGCCCGGGAAGCCGAGCGGAGCGGCAAGGTCTTCACTGTGGGGATGAACATGCGCTTTCGCCCGGAGTCACAGGCCGCCCGAGTGCTTATCGGCAACGGACGTATCGGTAACCCATACCACAGCAAGGCCTACTGGTTCCGGCGAAGCGGCATCCCGAAGATCGGAACTTGGTTTGGTCAAAAGAAGATCGCCGGCGGCGGCGTCCTTCTCGACATCGGCGTCCACCTGCTCGACCTCGCGATGTTCCTGATGGACAACTTTGAGCCGGAGTCGGTTTACGGTATCTGTCACAAGACTTTTGGCCATCGCGGACTCGGCGAAGGCGGCTGGGGAATGTCCAGCCGCGACGCGGGAAAGTCCTTTGACGTCGAGGATTTCGCCTCGGCGCTGATTCGGCTGCGCGGCGGCGCGACCATCACACTCGAGGTCGCCTGGGCGATTCATCAGGAAGACGCCAACCGCCATAATGTCGAGGTGTTCGGATCGGAGGCCGGCATTACCGCGTTCGACAGCCGGATCTGCCAATTTGGCAAAGAGCCGGGCGAATACGAAGTCGCCGTTCCCGAAACCGTCACCCTCCCCTGCCCGCACGCCAACCGCTTCATCAACTGGATCGACGCGATCCTCGGCGACGCCGACCTCCTCTGCACCGTCCCCCAGGCGCTCACTGTCCAAAAAGTGCTCGACGCCATCTACCGCTCCTGCGAAACCGGCCGCGAAATCATCATCGATTCCTGACCCGCTCTTTAAACCTCCGACACCATTCACCATGCCGCGCAGCACAAGCCTCCAAAGCTCGCGCGCGCGGCCATTTAATTAATCCAGGCCATCGATGTGTACGAGGGTAACGGCTCCGGCGTTCGCGATTCCATCTCCTTCCGAGCTCCCGGCTTCCCGCATCCAGAATCCAGCATCCAGCATCCCTCTGACATCTCCCCCTCCACCGTAAAAGGTTGATCCCTTCCCGAAAACGGCTTTTCTTGCTTCTGAACAACCCAGTTACGTTTCCGACAGAATACCGCACCGTTTGCCTCAGCGCAGCTCCCCGCTTTCCAAAACCCGCGCGACCCGCTGCCGACCCGGCACAAACGGCGCTTCAGTTTCACCCGCAACGACAGTCCGCTGGAGCTTCCCGCACCCTCGCCCCGGGGGGGAAGTGACGGGGCGAAGCTTTCACGGGTGGTTGTCGGTTATTAGTTATCGGTTATTGGTTATTGGTTATTGGTTATTGGTTATTGGTTGTTTTGGCGCGGGCG
>CAZYAN010000035.1:30526-43645 GCA_964645585.1 uncultured Opitutales bacterium | reverse complement strand
CGAGCGCGCCGAAAGCGCCTTCTCCCGCGTCCATGAACGAAACACCGGAATCGCCGGCGCAGGTGAAAGGGGACGGGCGAGCCGCGGCGCGGCGGCTTGACGTGTTCGGCGCCGGGTGGAGAATTCGACTATGATTCGTTTGTCCCCGATTCTTTTGCGCCGGACCGTGGTGGCGGCTGTGCTTTTTTTCGCGCTGGTCACAGTGGCCTCCGCCGCGCCGCTGACCTTGACCCTGGATCGTGCCGACGGCTGTTACCGCGCGGGCGATCCGGCGAATGTGACGGTGGAAGTGGATCCGGCCCTGCTCGATCGCGCGTGGAAGGGAACGCTGCACTTGGAGCGGGAATGGTCCGGAGAAAAAGAGACGCGAGAATTCTCGGTGAGCGAAAAACCGGTCGTGCTGACGGTCAGGGAGGAGAATCCAGCGCAGGTTGTCGTGACAGTCTTGATACAGCTTGTTGACGAACCCGCGACGGAACATCGGGCGTCGATCGGGATGCTCTTTGCGCCGGAGGAGATGAGCCTGCCGACGGAAGAACCGGACGATTTTGACGAGTTTTGGCGGCAGCAGAAGCAGGAATGGCGGAAGATCCCGCGCCGGGTCGAATTGCGGCCCGTGGAATCGCCTGCGGAGGGAATAGTCTGCTGGGACTTGACGATTCACCAGGAAGGGACGGTTCCGGTGTCGGGGTATTTGGCTCGTCCGGAGAAGATGCCCGAAGGCGGGCTGCCGACGGTATTGCTCGTGCATGGCGCCGGTGTGCGTTCGTCGAGTCTGGGCGGTGCGGCGCGTCAGGCGGCGATGGGATTTTTGGCACTCGATATCAATGCGCACGGATTGCCCAACGGCGAGCCGGCTTCTTTTTATGAAGAGCAAAACGGAGGGCCGTTACGTGATTACCGGGTGCGGGGAATGGAGTCGCGGGAGACGTGGTACTTTCGCGAAATGTTTCTGCGGCTGGTGACCGCGCTTGATTTTCTTTGCGAGCGGGCGGAGTGGAATGGAAAAGACGTCATGGTGCGCGGATCGAGTCAGGGCGGCGCGCAGGCGCTGGCGGCGGCGGGATTGGATCCGCGGGTGACGGCGCTCGCCGCTTCTGTTCCGGCGATGTGCGACCTCTCCGGTGAGGTTGCCGGACGAAAAGGCGGATGGCCGCAGCCGCTTCAGCGGGCTGACGATGAAGCGGCACGGGCCGCGGTTGCGGAAACAGTCCGGTATTACGACTGCGGAATTTTCGCGCGGAAGACCGAAGCTGCCGCGATCGTGTCTCTTGGCCTGGTCGACCCGGTTTGTCCAGCGAATGGAGTTCAGGCGGCCGTGAACAACTTGCGCGGCACGAAGGAACTCTTATACCGCCCCGCGATGGCTCACGCGATCCCGGCAGACATCCAGCAAGCATTTGATGAATTCCTCCTGCGGCAGGCCCGGGCGGTAGCGGAGTGAGATTCTGGCTCCCATTTCCGCCGCCCTGACAGGGTGGGATGATGGGCTGAAAAGGATCGCAAGGGTCGCCGCGGATTGTTCAGGATCTCCGCGTGAAGTTACTCCTCAAGCAAACCCGGTCACGGCACCTTCGGGCAATGGCTGTAACAATCGGAGCGCTGTTGGTTTTCGTTCCGAGCAGTTCGGATGTACTTGGAAGGAACGCCGAGCCCGAGGCGGTTGGGCGACCGGGAGGGGTCCGGTCGGAGGAGTGGGAGCGGACTCGCGCTGAAATTCTTTCTCGGGCCGAGAAAGTCATGGGACCGTTTCCTGGTGGAGAAAGGCGGGTGGCGCTCGAAATGGAAGTGCTGGAAGAGGTGGATTGCGGTGCGTATGTGCGCCAGAAGATCCGGTTTCGGACGGAGCCGGGCAGCCGGGTGCCGGCTTACTTGCTGATTCCCGCGGACGTTCGCCGAGGAAAAACGCGCGCGCCGGCGGTGCTTTGTCTTCATCCGACCGATCGGAGCCGAGGACCGGATGTTGCCGTCGGCCTGACGGACAAAGTCAATCGGAGCTACGCAGAGGAACTCGCGATCCGGGGATATGTGACGCTGGCGCCGGCGTATCCGTTTATGGGAGGCTATGAGCCGGAACTCGAGGTTCTCGGCTATGCTAGCGGCACGATGAAGGCGATCTGGGACAATGTTCGCGCGCTCGACCTCCTGGATTCCCTGCCGTTTGTCGACAGCGGGCGTGGATACGGGGCGATCGGCCATTCGCTCGGGGGGCACAACGCGATCTTCACCGCTGCTTTCGACACGCGTATTCGGGTGACGGTGTCGAGCTGCGGATTCGATTCGTTTCGCGATTATAAAGACGGAAATATCCAAGGCTGGACGAGCCGGCACTATATGCCCCGGCTTCTGGACTACCCGTTGGAGGAAATTCCATTTGATTTTGTTGATCTTCTATCCGCGCTGGCACCGCGTACGGTATTCGTCAGTGCACCGCTTCATGACGGAAACTTTAAATGGGAAAGCGTCGCCCGGATCGTGGAAGCGGTCGGTCCGGTTTTCGAACGTCACGGTGCGAAGGAGAAATTGACGGTGGTGTACCCGGATGCCGGACACGATTTCCCGCCGGAGATTCGGGAGCGGGCCTACGAAATGATTCGGGAGGTGCTGAAACCGTAATTTTGTCCTGAGGAGCGAGGATTTTCGGGTGGCTGGCTTTGGACGAACAGGCTTGCCATGACTGGTGGGGAAGGGTGTCTTGAGGTCGTCGAATTGCTCATGAAACGGATACCGATTGCCGTGGTTGGTCTCGGGCGGGCCGGCTGGAATATTCACGTCAAACAGCTGCGCGAGCGGTCGGACTTTGTGATCGTCGACGTTGCGGATCGGGATGACGGCCGACGGGCGGAGGCCGAGAAGGAGCTGGGATGTCCGGCCCATGCGGATCTCGATGCGTTGCTGCGCGCGACCTCCGCGGAGGTCGTCGTTGTGGCGACCCCGAACACGCTTCATGTGGTGGATGCGGTTAAAGTTCTCGAATCGGGACGCCATTGTGTTTTGGAAAAGCCAATGGCCGACACGCATGAAGGCGCGCTGCGCATCATCAAAGCTGCCAATGGGGCGAACCGGAAGATTTTTGTTCACCTTCAGCGCCGGTTTGGCGATGAATTTCGATTTTTGCGCGAGGTCATCGACAGCGGAGTTTTGGGGCGCATCTTCCACATACGGATTTTCTGGGCTGACTATGCGCGCCGGAATGATTGGCAGACGCTGCGGGTGAACAAGGGCGGCTTGCTCAGCAACCATGGTCCGCATATCCTCGACCTCGTGTTGCACTTGCTCGACGCGCCGGTGGAGTCGCTTCTCGCGGACCTGCAGCACGTAAAGGACGCGGGAGATTGTGAAGACCACTTTACGCTGTGTCTGAAAGCTGAAAACGGACAGACCGCGGATATTGTCTGCACGACGGCCTGCGCGCTGCCGGCACCCCGAACGATGCTGCTCGGATCCCACGGCACCCTTTCGGCCGACGGCACCGATACCGCTCGTTTGCGGTATTACGATCCGGCCGCCGTGCCGCCGCTGACGGTTGTCGAAGGTCCGGCGCCTGAGCGAAAGTACGGAATCAGCGAAAAGCTGCCGTGGCGGGACGAGGAGCGGGAGATGAAACCGGCCGCGCCCGGCGGTGAGTTTTATGACAACGTCCAGCAAGTACTGAGGAGTAACGCGGCGATGATTATTACCCCGGAGAGTGCCGCCGAAGTGGTGCGGGTCATAGAGTGGGCGTATCGGACGCCAATGACAGCGGCGGAGGAGCCGTGAAGCCGGTGCATCGGTGCGGGATTTCGGTGCCGAATACGTGCCACAAGCGGGACCGCGTCAGCTGCTCATGCCTGATCATGCTGGCGGCTGAGTCATTTCATTGACGTTGGCGCGGGTACCCGTCTTTATCAGGCGGATCTCTTTCAGCAGATTCCATCTTGGCGATGTGCCACGCGAGCGCGCCGCCGATCGGCTAAGCGGTGATTCGTTTTCTTGAAGCGGGGAACCGGAACCGTGATACTGGAAAAACGGTTCGGGTGTGCGATCGGAGCTGAGCGGGCGAGGCCGCCGCTGTCGCCAACCAACGATTTCCACTATGAAAACAGCTATTATCACAGACGAAGTCTCCCAGGAGCTGGACGATGTTTTGCGTTTCGCGCGCGATTTCCGGCTCGACGGAATCGAAATCCGCAGCCTCTGGAACAAGCCGCCGCACCAGTTGACCGACAACGAGGTCAACCTGATCAAGGATCAGTGCGCGATCGCCGGCTTGGCGATCTGCGGCGTCGCCTCGCCGGTCTTCAAGTGCGACATCGAAAGCGAAGCGGAACTCGACGAGCACGTGCAAATCTTCAAGCGCTGCCTGGAGCTGGCGGAGATTTGGAAAGCGCCGGTTATTCGTGTCTTCACCGGCTGGAGGCGCGACAACAACAAGGAGCTTCTCCCGCTCGTGGCGAAGGCCTACCAAGAGAAACTGCTTCCGCTCATCGCAAAGAAGCCGATCGTCCTCGGTGTGGAGAACGAGTATTCGACCAACGTTGCCGATGGCGAGGAAAGCGCGGCTTTCCTCGACGCGGTCAAGTCGGACAAAGTCACGCTTGTGTGGGATCCGTGCAACATCCTTTACATGCCGGACTCAACCGATCCATACGACGTCGATTATCCGAAGGTCCGCGGCCGCGTCGGACATTATCATGTGAAGGACGCGGTGCGAAAGCCGGGCGAGGAACCGCCGGCGGAGTCGGTGGCGCTGGGCGACGGCGAAGCGCGTCTGAAGGACACACTGGAAGCGTTGCATCGCGACGGTTACAAAGGCTGGGTTTCGCTGGAAACGCATTGGCGGATCCAGGAAAAGCTGGGCGAGGATGTCACGCGCTCGCCGATGGGTGCGAGTTTCTCCGCCGGAGCTGAACCGGCGAGCCGTGAGTGCATGAAGCGCCTGAAAAGCTGGCTGGAGGGGATCGATGGGTAAGGGCGAGATTCGAATTGGACTCGTCGGGACCGGCACGATCGCCAATTTTCATGCTGAAGCGATCGCCGCCGCTCCGCAAACGCGGTTGGTGGCGGCCACTTCCCGGCGTGAGGCGCCGGGACGCGAGTTTGCGGAGCGTTACGGCTGCGAATACGTGCCGACGCTGGAGGCGCTCCTGGCGCGGGACGATGTCGACGCGGTGGCAATCACGACGCCGAGCGGCGCGCACGCGGAGGCGGGTATAGCAGCCGCGAAGGCCGGGAAGCACGTTTTTTGCGAAAAGCCGCTCGACGTCACCTTGGAGAAGATCGACGCGCTGATCGCGGCGTGCAAGGAAGCCGGAGTGCAGCTTGGCGCGGTTTTCCAGAGCCGGGTGGGCGACTCGGGAAAGAAGCTGAAAGATGCGGTTGACGCGGGCCGGTTTGGGAAGCTCAGTCAGTGTTCGGCCTACATCCCGTGGTATCGAACCTCCGAATATTATGAATCGGTCGGGTGGCGCGGCACGTGGAACCTCGACGGCGGGGGCGCCTTGATGAACCAAGGCATTCACGCGGTCGACATGCTCCTCTGGGTCGCGGGCGACGTCGAGGAAGTCTCGGCGAAGTGCCAGACACGGCTGCACGATATCGAGGTCGAGGATAACGCCGTTGCCTGGCTGAAGTTCACCAGCGGTGCTTTGGGTGTGATCCAAGCGAGCACCTGTTCGTATCCGGGCCTCCCGAAGCGCCTGGAAATCCTGGGTGAGACGGGAACCGCTATTTTGGAAGACGACACCTTCAAGGCGTGGAATTTCGCCGAGGAACTTCCAACCGACGAGGAGACGCTCCATCCGCCGGAAGCTTCCGGGATCGGCGGCGGGGCGTCGGACCCGAAAGCGATCGGCACGGAAGGCCACCGGCGCTTGTACGTCGATTTCGCCGACGCGATTCTCTCGGGCCGGCCGTCGCTCATTACTGGTGGTGAAGCGCGCCGAGCGGTCGAGTTGATTCTGGCGATTTACCAGTCGAGCCGGGAAGGAAAGCCGGTAAAACTGCCGCTCGGCGGGAGTCGCTGAGGACTGCCGGAGGGACCGATTTGAACGGCGGCCGAATCTTCCTCGGAGGATTCGGCCGTGCCGGCGACAGGCAGGGTGATTCGTATCGGGATCCCCTCGGTGCTTTACATCCCAAAAGCGCGGCCCTTTAATCGGCGGCTTTGAATTTTCACCGGATATTATGAAGCAGCGGACGATTTCACGTGAGGTGACCATTAAGGGCAAGGCGTTGCACACCGGCGACGAGGTGCATCTGACACTCAAGCCCGCGGCCGCCGGCACGGGGGTGGTCTTCCGCCGGACGGACCTTTACGGCAAGCCAGAGATACGTTCGCGGGTCGAATTCGTCAGCGAATTGATCCGCAGCACGACGATTTCTTCGGGATACACCAAGATCCATACGGTTGAGCATGTGCTGAGCGCCCTCCATGGCTTCGCAATCGACAATGTGATCGTTGAAATGGACGCCAGCGAACCGCCGATTTTGGACGGGTCCGCGCGGCCGTTCGTCGAGCTGATCAAGCAGGCCGGACCCGTCGAGCAGGACAAAGAACGCGTCTATTTCGAGATCGATTCTCCGGTCTCGGTCAGTCGGGGTAACTCCAGCATCGTCGCGCTTCCGAGCGACACGTTTAAAATTTCCTGCACCTCGGCCGACGATCGCGGCGTCCACACGCAGCATCTTTCGCTCGAGATCGACCCGGAGGTGTATGAAAACGAAATCGCGGCGGCGCGCACGTTCACGGTTTACGAAGAGATTGAGGAATTGCTCAAGCTGGGCAAAATCCGCGGCGGGAGTCTGGAGAACGCGGTGGTTCTCCGGGGCGACAAAATCCTTTCGAAGGAGCCGTTGCGCTTCAAGGACGAGTTTGTTCGTCACAAGATTCTCGATATCATCGGCGACGTTTTTCTCCTCGGGATGCCGATCAAGGCGCACATTATCGCGATGCGGCCGGGCCATGCGATCAACTCCGAGCTGACCCGTGCGCTGTCGGAGCGCCTGAAAGAGCGGCAGGCGGGAGTTCGTCCGAAGGCGCCGGTGAAACCATCGCGAATCGAACCGACCGAAACGTCACTCGACATCGGGGCGATTCTTGAAACGCTCCCGCACCGTTACCCGTTCGTGATGATCGACCGGGTGATCGAAATCGTGAACAACGAGGAGCTGGTGGCGGTTAAAAACGTGACCATCAACGAGCCGTATTTCCAGGGCCATTTCCCGGGCAAGCCAGTGATGCCGGGGGTTTTACAACTGGAGGCGATGGCGCAAGCGGCCGGGACGCTGATGCTTCGCCGGATCGGGAACAGCGCAAAAGTCGCCTTCTTCATGAGCGCGGACAAGGTCAAATTCCGAAAACCGGTTGAACCGGGCGATCAGCTGGTGATTTATGTGAAAATTCGCAAGACCCGCGGCGCGAAGCTTGCCAGTGCCGAGGCGGTCTGCAAGGTCAATGACAAGGCCGTCTCTTCGGCTGAGCTGTTATTCACGGTCGTCGAAACCGGCGATGCGAGCTGAGGCGGCATCTCGCGCGGGACGCGAGCATGGGGAGGAGATGCCTTAACTTGATGCAACAGGATCAGGCAGGAAAACCGGACGGTGAACCGCGCGTTCATCCGTCGGCCATCGTCGAGGATGGCGCGATTCTCGGTGCCGGGACGGTGGTTGGACCGTATGCTTACATTGGCGGCGAGGTGACGCTGGGTCCGGGCACCAAGGTGCATCACCACGCGACGATCGAAGGTTTTACCCAGCTGGGCCGGGAGTGCGAAATTTTTCCGTATGCCTGCGTGGGCATGAAGACCCAGGACCTTAAATATCGCGGCGGGCGGCCCGGATTGCGGGCTGGCGACAGGAACGTTTTTCGCGAGTTCTGCACGATCCACGCGGCGACCAATGACGGTGAATTTACGACGATTGGCGACGACTGTTACTTCCTCGCGTACACGCATGTTGCCCATGACTGCCAGCTCGGCAATGGGATCATTTTAAGCAACAACGCGACCTTGGCCGGTCATGTTGTCGTTGAGGATCATGCGATCGTCGGAGGGATGAGCGGCGTGCACCAGTTTTGCCGGATCGGCACGCGGGCGATGATCGGCGGCTGTTCGAAGGTGGAGAAAGACATCCCGCCGTTTCTGGTTGCCGATGGACAGCCGGCGCTCGTGCGCGGCGTCAACAGGATCGGCTTGCAGCGAGCCGGCTTCTCCGAGGAGCGCCTTGCCGTGATCAAGCGAATTTACAAAAAGCTGTATCGCAATGGCTTAAATCGAGCGCAAGCGATCGAAGCTCTGGCTGCGGATGCCGAAGCGGGCGATCCCGATGTTTCCGCGTTCATTCGATTCGCGGAGCGGAGCGAGCGCGGGTTTGCGCGCGCTCCGCGCCACGACGAGAACGGCGGCTAGCTTTGCGGCAACGGCGCTGCTTAATCAATCAGTTGCCGATGGTGAAGTCAGCAATCCGCGCGGAAAACGGAGTCGCCGGAAGACCCTCGAGCGAGAATAGGTTGCAGACCGGATTGTCGGCCCAAGCGTAGCGGATGCTTTCCGGGTTGGCGACCGCTTCCGTCCAGACCTCGACCTGATCCTTCCCGACCACTTGTGCCTCCGCCCAGTGGAAGACCCCGTCGCTGCCGGCGAGCGCAAAACCCTGGACTTCTCGCACGTCAAAAGGCCGGAGGCCGCCGCCGGCGTGGTCGAAGGTGACGAGAACGCGATCGCCCTTCCGCTCGATCGCGCCGACTTCCGGGCTGCGGAAAGCGATGTCGAAACCGTAGTCGTTGGCGAGAGCCCATCGAGCTAGACGATAGGCGACATCCCGCTTGTTGCGCGGGTGAATGTCTTTTGCTTCTCCCAAGTCGATGATCACTGCTTGCCCGCCATTCGGGACCGATTCCAAGGTTTTCGTTTGTGCCTCACGGAGGGCAGCCCAATCGCTCTCGCCAGGTTCCGGCTGCTCTGCCCGATAATCGGCCAGCTGGACCCAGTAGAACGGAAAGTCGCCCTGTCCCCAGGCGTCCCGCCATGTGTTGATCAGGAGCGTGAACAGGTCGTGGTAGTTCTCATGGCGGGGAGCGTTATTTTCTCCTTGGTACCAGATCACGCCCCGCATTCCGTAGCCGATCACAGGATTCAGCATGCCGGCGTAGAGATTGCCGGGCCGTTGCTGTCCCTCGAGGATATTGGCTGGAGCACGAGGACGCTGAGGGGCCGGTTTTCCCGCCTTTTCCGCTTCGGCCGCGCGAGTCCGCCACGTGTCCAGGCGTTCGCGGTAGCGAGCCTGTTCCTGTTCAAAGTCGAACTCGGCTTCGCGGGCGCGCCACGAGTCCATTTCCGCGGCAAATCTGGGGTCGTTTTCGATCAGGCCGCGGGGCACCCACGCTTCCGCTGACGAACCGCCCCAGGAGCAGTGAATCAGGCCGACTGGGATATCGAGCGCCCGGTGCAGAATTTCTCCAAAATAGAATCCGACCGCGGAGAATTCGAGGATCGCTTCCGGAGTTGCCGCTGTCCACGCGCCTTGAAAATCGGTTTGGGGTTCCTGGGTGCCGGTTCGCGGCACGGTGATCAGGCGAATCCTGGGGTTGGCCATGGCTGCGGCTGCCAAATCACCGTCGAGGCATCGTGCGATGGACCAGAACATGTTCGACTGCCCGGAGCAGAGCCAGACTTCGCCGACGAGGACATCGTTGAGTGTCCGCTTGCTGCTTCCTGTGATTTCGATGGAAAAGCCGGTTGTGTCGGCGGCCATCGGCTTAAGGAACACCTCCCACTCGCCGTCGCTGTTCGCGGTCGTCACGTAGGATTGGCCCGGCAGGGAGACACGGACTTGGGTTCCCGGCTCGTCCCAGCCCCAAACCCGGTTGGCCTGCTCTCGCTGGAGGACCATCTGGTCACTGAAGATCGCCGGAACGCGAAGATCGGCCGTGACGATTGCATGGAGAGACAGGAAGGAGAGGAAGAGGACGAGACGTTTCATCATTTGTTATTTTCGAGAGCGGACAGATTGAAATTCTGATAAACAGTTTGCAAGCCCGGGTTCACGCATGCAACCGGCTGAGGTGTCGGGCGGGGGTGCGTCCGCCGGCGCCCCATTGTCATTGCCATCTTAGGTGCGGCGTTCCAGCTTTTCTGGCTTTGACGGATGATCGACGTGCTGGATCAATTTGCGGGACCTTGGATGCCTCTTTTGCTGGTGGTGCTCTTCTTGGCGGCTTCGCTGTTGATCATTTGGCGATTGGAGGTCCTGAGCGGCCGCGGTGTCGAAGGAACGGTTCTCGGCACTCTTTTCATGCCGTATTTTTCGGGTTTGGGAAACCTGCTCTTTATTTGGGCGGTCGTGCGCCAGAATGGACCTGCGGGGGAAGTGGCTGTCAACAGCATCGTCAACAACATCAGCAACCTCTCTTTTCTGCTCGCGCTTCCCGCCCTGATCTGGGGCCTCGATCTGCGGGCGGGCTCGAAGCAAAAAAAGGAGCTCGCGCGCGCGAAACTGCACCGGCTTTCGCTGGCGCTGACGCTGGTTGCGATGATTTTCTTCAGTGTCGTCGTCTGGCTCCTGGGGCGGGACGGGGAGATCGATTCGTGGGATGGTGCGGCGCTTGTCGGTCTTTTTCTCTTTTGGCAGTGCTTCCATGTTTTTGAGGTGTTGAAGGATAACACCCGCCGGGGGGAAAGCTGGAGTCCCCTGATTCTGCTCGACGCGGTGCTCATTCTGGCCGGCAGTTATGCGACGCTCGTGTCGGTTGACGGATTGGTGGCGTGGATTCTTTCGAGGGAGGAAGGCTGGGTCAGTGCGCAGTACCTCGGAATTCTTACGGGATTGCTGATGGTTCTTCCGAATGCGGTGCTCGCGTTTTATTATGCCTCACGGGAGCGACCGGATATTGTGTACACGTCGCAGGTTGGCGACGGACACATTTGTATTCCGCTGTGTCTGGGACTCTTCGCGATTTTTCGGCCGATTCCGACGACGCCGGCGATCGGTTCGGGGCTCCTGCTGATCGCGGGTGTCGCTCTGGTGCATCTGTTTTGCGTGGTCTTTCTGCGGCGGCTGCCGCGCTTCGTTGGGTTGATCTTGTTGCTGCTCTTCGCCTTCGCGATGGCTGTTCAGGCGACGACGGAATGGTAGACAGTTACGGCGAGTGCGGAGCCGGAGGGATAACGCCGGCGCGCGGGCGAACCGTTGGTCCCTCCACCCATTCCCCCTCGATCAGGACTGATTTGGGGTTAACGGGGATTCCGCGCTTGTTAAGGTAAAGTTGCTCGACGACCAAATCGATCGCGGCGGCCCCTGCCTCCTGTGTGTTTTGATCGATTCCGGCGACAGGGCCCATGACCGGGTAATAGCTGAGGATGGCGAACCCGACCTCCTCAGGGACGCGGACCCCGGCTTCTTTCAGCCAATGGAGGACGGTGAGCCGAACGGAGACAACGACATCCGGGCGGTGGCGCTCGCGCCATTGGTTGAACGATGACTGGGTCATCGCAGCCGGAAGGAAAGGGGGAACCCGGTCGCGCTGGGGGATTTTTGACTGGTAGAGCAGGAGGCCGGCGAGCCAGTTATTGTCGACCCGCTCGTCGCTTTGTTTTTCCATTGCGAGACCAATCCGGCGGTAGCCTCGCGCCGTGAGTTCGGCGAGGGCGATCCGGATCGAGTGCATTTGGTGATTGAGGGCGCGGTGGAGCATCGGCCATCCGAGTGAGTATCCAATCGCGGAGGCTGAAAAGTGCTCCCAGGGCAAATCGATGCGTCTGCCGGGGACGGCTAAGGGAGCGACAACAATCGCGTTTATTCCGCGCGAACGGAGGATTCGGCCCATTCGGGCGTCTGTCATTCCCGGCGCATCGAGCGAAAATTCTTTCATTCGAAAACCGAGCGAATCGGCGCGGGTGAAAGCGCCTTTTTGGAAGGCGGAGAAGGTGCGGCCCGGTTTCCAGTCTCCGCTGGCGGCGCTGTTTCTGTGATTTCCGGATTGGGGATGCCGGCATGTTAAAAAAGCGATGGTCTGATCGCGGTGGCCCCGGGCGCTTTGGAGGTTCACCATCAAAGCGGACACCAGCGGGTTGGGGCGGTAACCCAGCTCGCGCGCTGCTTGAAGCACTTGTTGTCGAGTGGCTTCCGCTACTCGCGGATCATTTCGCAGAACCCGTGAGACGGTCATTACGGACACGCCCGCGCGCTTGGCGACCGTTCGCATGGTGACGACCCCGGAATTACCGTCCATAGAGAATTGTTACGGTTAACACGATTTCGCGCTTTGAACAAGGGGAATCGTGGTTATGTTCCCCTCTCGCATGAAAGCTAGGAAAAGAGCATTTACCCTGATTGAACTTCTTACGGTCATTGCCATCATCGGCATTCTCGCGGCCATCCTGATTCCGGTCGTTGGAAGGGTTCGCGAAAGTGCGCGTGCTGCCAAATGTGTCTCGAATCTGCGGAGCACAACCTCCGCGATGCTCAGTCATATCAACGACAATGACGGCTTGCTGTACACGATGCGTGGGGGAAACACGAATTTTCTCTGGACCCGAGTGTTGCGTGACGAAGGGTATTTCGAGTTCGAGACTGGTGGAATCCCAGCAGACTCGATCCTTTGCCCGGAGGGGAAATTTCGTGAGCAAGCGCATCATTTCGATGGGTATGGCCTGCAAATGTTTGACCCAAAAGGAAAGCAGGATCCGCATCCACAGTTAGGGACAACCGTTTACATCCGGAACTTCAACGATCCTTCCATTACGCCGTCGCGCTACATCCTGTTCGGGGACAGTATTCGCGGTGACAGTCTTTACCAGATCTTCCGCCTCGCCCGTGCGCAGGCGAGTGATGAGGGCAGCCTTTGCCTGCGCCATAGCGGTCGGGCAAACATCGGTTTTCTCGACGGTCATGTCGAGTCCGTCGGCCCGAGAGAAGTCCGGCTCTTTGAGCCGGAGATGACCAGCGGCCGCGACAACGACGGGAAAGACATTCCGTTTCCCGATCCCAAGGCCTGATCCCGCTGCCGCTGCGAGTGTGAGGAGCGGCGCCGGACGCTGGCAAAAGACCGGCTGTCTCAGGCGCCGCGGTGGCGGATCGGATTCGCGGCGAAGTATTGGCTGAGGTTGAGGAATTCGCTCTGCGCGGCGAGCCAGCGAGGAT
>CAZYAN010000035.1:7944-30426 GCA_964645585.1 uncultured Opitutales bacterium | reverse complement strand
GCGAAGTATTGGCTGAGGTTGAGGAATTCGCTCTGCGCGGCGAGCCAGCGAGGATCGCGCGTCACTTCGTCCATCGCCTTCTCGGTGTTGTTGCAGAACAAATAAAGCCGCGGGCCGAGGCAGATGTAGGCGTCGAAGCTGTCGCCCTCAGCCTCGCGTGTGAAACCGAACTCGCCGCCCGTTTCCGTCTTTTCGTTAACCAGTTCGCGGCGGATCAGGATGGTTTTGTCGGCGTAGGTTTCGTTAAAGCTGTCGGGGTTCGGGCCGTCGTAGAACTGGAGCTTCACGGCGGGATCCGTGAACGCGATGATGGCAAATTCGTCGAAAACCGGCCGCTGATAGGCTTCGTTCATTTTCGTAAATGAGAGTCGGATGCGGCTCACAGCGGTCTCCAAGTCCATGAGGCAAACGATGGGGAGAGCGGTTTTTTCAGGCAATCCCATTTTTCCCGCGAGCTTGGCCTGAACGAATTTTTGACAAAAAGAAAAGCCGCTTTGTCCGGACCGGGAGCGGTGCGAACAAAGCGGCTTAAAAAATTGGCGCTCCGAAATTAACGTTTCAGCTTGGCAGTCAGAACGATTTCCGGGCCGGCGAGCGCTTTGGAGACCGGGCAGCCCGCTTTGGCGGCTTCGGCCTTTTCCTGAAACGCCGCTTCTTCGAGACCGGGAACATCCGCTTCGCAGGAAAGTTCGATCTTGGTGATCGTGGGAGCGTCGCCGACCTTTCCGAGATGCACCTTCGCTTCGGTGACGATCGAATTCGGCGTGAAGCCGTCCTTCGACAGTAGCGCGGAGAGATACATCGAGTAGCAGCCCGAGTGGGCGGCGCCGATCAATTCCTCTGGATTGGTGCCCTGCGCGTCCTCGAAGCGCGAGGCAAACGAGAACGGCCCCTCAAAGGCGCCGCTGCCAATTTTCATTGTCCCTTTGCCCTCTTTGAGGGTGCCTTCCCAGCGGGACTGTGCCGTACGTACACTCATGAAGATCTCTCCTGTTGTTCTGGATTCTGTTTGTTGTTCCTGTTGAGGAAGAACTTAAAAGCGTAGCCCGGCGCCCGCGGCGCGACAAGGTTATTCGTTATTCAGCGCTGGCACGATTACCGGATAACGAATAACCAATAACCAATAACTACTCATCTCCCGCGCGGAGTGCCCGGAGCTGTTTGCGGCGCTCGTTGGCGTCGAGTATGCGTTTGCGCAGGCGCAGACTTTTTGGCGTGGCCTCGACATATTCGTCGTTGGCGATGTATTCGATCGCACGCTCGAGGGACATTTTGACCGGCGGGGCGAGCTGGATGCCTTTCCCTTCGCCTTGCGAGCGCACGTTCGACAGTTGTTTGGCCTTCGTCGGATTGACAGGCAGATCTTCGCTCCGCGGATTTTCGCCGACGATCATGCCTTCGTAAACGATATCCCCCGCGCCGACAAAGAGCTTTCCGCGGCTTTCGAGATTATCCAGGGCGAACGCGGTGGCCTCACCCTGATCGGTCGAAACGAGGGTTCCAGTTTGCCGGGTCTGGATCTCTCCGCTGAACGGCTCGTAGCTGTGGAAAAGGTGCGACATCACGCCTTCGCCGCTGGTCAAATTAACAAGATCGGTTTCGAAACCGATCAGCCCGCGGGTCGGAATAATCGCCTCGACCGTCACCCCGAGGTTGTGGTGGTTCATGTTGATGATTCGGCCTTTCCGATTGGAAAGGTTCTGCATAATTGCCCCGAGGCAGTCCTCCGGCGACTCAACCCACAGGGTTTCAAACGGTTCGTGCGTAACGCCGTTTTCTTCCTTGCAGATGACGGTTGGACGGGAGACCAGGAGCTCAAATCCCTCGCGGCGCATCTGTTCGACGAGGACAGCGATCTGCATCGCTCCCCGGGCGCTGATCCGGAATGCGGCGGAGGTATCGGTTTCTTCGACCTGGATGGAAATATTTGTCCGAGCCTCGCGGAGAAGCCGGTCGCGGAGCTGGCGGGACGTGACGAACTTCCCTTCGCGGCCGGCGAGCGGGCCGTCGTTGACGCAGAAGTTCATCTGGATCGTGGGCGGGTCAAGTTCGATAAACGGAAGCGGCTCTCCCTCTTCGACGCCGCTGAGTGTCACGCCGATGTCGATTTCTCCGAAACCCGCCAGGCCGACGATCGCGCCGGCCCCGGCTTCTTCAGCCTCGGCAGTGGCGAGCCCGCGGAACGAGAAAATTTTGGAGATCTTGGAACGTTGTTTCGAACCGTCCTTGTTGAAAACATAAATTGAATCGCCGGACCGGATGCGCCCGGAAAGAATTTTTCCGATGGCGATGCGGCCGACGTAATCGTTCCAGTCGATGTTGCTGACGAGCATGCGAAACGGCCTGCCGGGTTCCGCTTCAGGCGGCGGAATCACATCAAAAATCGTTTCGAACAGCGGCGTCATCCCCGACTTTTCATCGCCGATCTGACGGACGGCAAAGCCGCTTTTAGCGCTGGCGTAGAGGAAAGGGGCATTGAACTGATCCTCCGTCGCGCCGAGTTCGAGGAAAAGCTCGAGCACGTCGTCATGAACCTTTTCGGGACGGGCGCGATCGCGGTCGATTTTGTTGATCACCACGATCGGCTTGAGCCCATTCTGCAAGGCTTTGCGCAGCACGAAGCGTGTCTGGGCCTGCGGCCCTTCAAACGCGTCGACGATCAGGAGCACGCCGTCGACCATTTTAAGGACCCGTTCCACTTCGCCGCCGAAGTCGGCGTGACCGGGCGTGTCGACGATGTTGAGAATCCGGCCGTTCCATTCGACGGAGGTGTTTTTGGCTTTGATGGTGATCCCCTTTTCTCGTTCGAGGTCCATCGAATCCATGGCACGTTCCTGGACGGCTTGATTGGCCCGATAGATGCCTCCCTCTTTCAGGAGGCAATCGACGAGCGTGGTTTTCCCATGATCGACATGGGCGATTATCGCGACGTTGCGAATGGCGGCGTTCATGGGAAGAAATCTGAAAAAGGGGAAAAACGTGCCCGCAATTCGCGGGAACGCAAGCAGAAGCGTCAGGAGCCGCGGACGGTCGAACGAAAAAAAGCGATCAAAAACCTGCGCGAGCCCTCAGATCTCCACCCGAATTTCCCGTCCAAGACGGGCGGACTCGTAGATCGCTTCCAGGATGGAAATCACGTTGAGGCTGTCCGTCCATGGGACCGGTGACGGCTTACCGTTTCGGATCGCGTCGGCGAACGCGACGATCTCCTCCGTGTGCGACGGCCGCAGTCCGGTCACCGGCAGGATCGTGCTGTCGACGAGCGTCCGATTCACCGCGGTGAAATATTCGCCGGACGGCCACGAAAGACTGCCCCGGTGTCCGAACAAGGTCGCGCTGAAATCCTCAGACTCTTTTTGATGCTGGAGCCAGCAGGCTTCGAGGATCATGGTGGCGCCGTTGTCGAAATGAATAAAGCCGGAGGCGAAATCCTCCACGCCCATCGCGTCGCGGTCCCATTCGCCCCATGCGCCTGGAATATCGTAGCCCTTGGCGAAATTGACGGCGGTTTTTCCGGAAACGCGCACCGGTTTGGGAAAGTTCATCAGCCAGAGCGCCAGGTCGAGCGCGTGGACGCCGATATCCATACACGGTCCGCCACCGCTGAGATCGGGATCGATGAAACCGCGCTGCGGCGGCATCAGGTTTCGGCGGATTGCATGGACGCGGCTGTGGTAGACGCGGCCGAGGTCCTGGTGCTCCAAAAATTGCTTAGCCGCGACGGCGGCGGGAGAAAACCGCATGTTTTGCGCGACCATCAGCAACCCCTTTGATTGGTCCGCCGCCTTGCCGATTTGGCGAATCGACTGGGTCGTTGTCGCCAGCGGCTTCTCGCAGAGCACGTGTTTACCCGCCTCCAGCGCCCCGAGAACGATCGGTGTATGAAATTTGTTCGGAGTCGCGACATCAATCACATCGATCGAAGGATCGGCCAGCAGTTCCCGGTAATCGCTGCAAATCGCGGGGAGGCCGAAATCGCGCTGCAAGGCTTCCGCCGCTTGCCGCGAGATGTCGCAGGCGAGAACAATCTCCGCGTCCGGAACCGCCCGCCACCCCGGAATATGGTATTTTCGAACGACAACCCCGCAACCGACGATTCCAACTTTCAGCGTCATAGGCGCGCCAATTTAACAGGAAACAAGCGTCGGACGCAAGCGGTGTCGCGCGGGAGCCGGCGATCCGTCTGAGGTCCGGTCAGGTCACAGGCTGTTGTACCACGCGCGGAACGGCTTCGGGACGCGGAGGCGTTCGAGCTGCTCGTCAAAAGAGAGCGGACAGGTCTTCAGTTTTCCCGTGAGTGCGCCGATATCAAGCGTGAGGTTGGCGGGACGTCCGGCGAACTTCGGATCGTCGGCGATTCGCGTCTTTTCAATCAGATTTGCCGGCAGCTTGAAATACTCCGCAATCCGGCGCCCGATCTCGTAGCGGGAGAGTTCTTCGGCTCCTGCCCAGTGAAAGACGCCGAACAAGTCGGAACGCTCCGTCAGTTCGGCAACGACCTCCGCCAAATTCTCGGCGAGACAAGGCTGGCGGATTTCGTCTTCGAAGAGCCGTGCTTTTTCTCCCGATGACCAGAGCGCAAAAAGTTTCTCATGCACACTGCGCTTTCCGCCCGGGCTGTTCCCGGTCAGCAGCGTCGTGCGGAGAACCGTGGCGAATTCAGGCGCGGCTTGGAGCACTTCGCGTTCCGCGTCGAGCTTTTGACGGCCGTATTCAGAAACCGGCGACACAGGAGAATCAGGGCGGTAGCGGGTGCTCTTGCCGTCAAAGACCATGTCGGTCGACAGGTGAATCAGCCGGGCGCTGAGATGATGGGCAATTCGCGCGAGCGTGCGGGGAAGGGCGGTGTTGACGGCGCGCGAGGCTTCTGGATCACGTTCGCACCGATCCGGCTCCGAGACGGCCGCGGCGTTGATGATCACTTCGGGAAAATGGTTGAGAACGGATTCGATTGCCGCGTCTTCATCGGCCAAGTCGCATTGAAAAAACTTGGCGACGCCAGCTGGCGGTTCTTCCTGCTTGAATCCGATGCCGATCACGGTATGTCCGCGCCTGGCGACCGCTTCGGCGATCGCCGCGCCAGCAAGGCCAGTGACGCCTGTTACATAGACAATCATTCCAGCGATGTTGCGCCTGCTTCGGCCCGGCTGCGGGCGGACGACTCAATGCGAACCAAGGTGGCACCGAATGCGAGGAGCAGCAAACAGGTGGCAAGGAATGCGGCATTGGAAAGCAAGGGACTTCCGGCGCTCAGTGCCGCGCCCGCGAGGAAGGTGAAGAGAAGAAAGCCGATCAGCGGGTTCTCAAACGTGCGAAGGTGGAGGTAATGCCGCAGGAGGGACGCCAGCGCCAGGAGGATCAGCAAGGAACCGGCGATACCGAATTCGGCCGCGATCCGGATCCAGTCGCTGACGGCGTATTCCAAGTCGATTGATTCGGGTGCTTCGCCGAGATCCGCGTTTGCCGCGACATCCGAATAGACATGGCGAAAGCTTCCTGCGCCCCAGCCGAAAAGCGGACGTTCCTGGATCATTGTCAGGCCGATCTGGGCTGTGGCGCCCCAAGTGCCTGCTTCGGCGACGGCGACCTCCCTTCGGCTTTCCTTGCGCGCAAGAAAATTCCCGGCGAGATCCCCGGTGAACAAGGCGGCCCCGATTGTCACGGCCGCGGCGATCGCGCAGAGATAGACCTTCCGGCTCATCGGCGCGTCGTCGGTCAGGTGGAGATAGCCGACATGCGCGAGAAACGCGGCAATCAGACCGCCGGCAATTCCCGCCGCGGCTCGCGAGCAGGAGAAGACGGTGACGAGCAGGAGAAAAAGCCCCACAAAAAGAAAGAGGCCGCTCGGGTTCGACCGGCGGAAAGTTTTGCGCGCGCGTGAGTAATAATGTGCGGCCATGCCAACTGCCGCGCCCAGAACGAGGGTGAGGTAGGCGGCGCCCTCCCAGTGATTGAAGAAGGCGCCGAGAAAGCTTGCCGAGTCCGGCGTGTAGAACCAGAGGATTTTCGGTTTGTTCTTCGCGGTTTGGTAGAACGCGATGAACGCGAAGAGCAAACCGTTGATTGAAAGCGCGGTCAGGAGAATTTGAATCGACTTGCGGCGGGTCAGCCCGACCCAAGCCGCGCAGACCGCGAAGAACGGAATGCTGAGGAGCAGAAGCGAACGGAACGGATTGCTTTCGGTGAACGGCCCTGCCACCCCGGACGGGAGAAACGCGAGGTGCTCTTGTTCCTCGATGTAGCGGAAGCCGGCGGTCCCTTTGACAGTCAGTGCGGTATTGAGTCCCTGGACAAACACATACCCGAGGATCAGCAGCCCGATCCAGAAAAACGGAAAAGCGAACAGCCGCTTGAATTGTCCGGCGCTGGTGATCGAATGGGTGTCGCCGTGACGGGGAAGCAGGGCGCATGCGAAGGCGGCGGCGGCGAGAAAGGCAGCGACGGCTTGCGAGACAGCGTGACCTGTGCCGAACATCCACGGCAGCGCCACCATCAGGGCGGTCAGAACGCCGACAAGAAGCTTCTCCGATTCATGCAACTGGAGGCCAGGGAGGCGCTGACGGTCCCAGTCCTGACTGGCGGGGAGCGGAAATTTTTTGCGTTTGGATCGGCGTGAGGATCGGCGGGTCGACATGGATGCGGGAAAGTGCGGGGCCGGCTGTGCGGCATGGATCGGGAAAGGAGTTGAATGAAAAGCTTTCAACCCGTCAAATTTTATGCGTGAAAAGATTACGAATCCCAAAATCAAGACGGGAAAACGATTTGCCGGTATTGTGAAAGGCGGATTATCGGCCGTGGGGCAGCTATGAAAATCATCGACCTTGTTCAGAAACCTGTATTGACCCAGCCCGTCTATGAGCCGGGGCGCCCGATTGAAGAAGTGGCGCGTGAACTCGGCCTCAATCCGGCGGACATCATTAAGCTCGCTTCGAATGAAAATGCGTTCGGTCCATCGCCCCGGGGGATTGCCGCCGCACGCGCCGCGCTGGAGAGCGCGCAATTGTATCCGGACGGCGGAGCGTTTGTTTTGCGGGGGAAGATCGCCGGCAAGCTTGGCCTCGATCCGAGCCAAATCGTCGTCGGCAACGGCTCGAACGAGGTAATTGAATTACTCGGCCACGCCTTTCTTGGGCCGGGGGACGAGGCGGTGATGGGCGCTCCGGCGTTCATCGTTTACAAACTGGTCACCCTGCTGTTTGGCGCGAAGCCGGTCGAGGTGCCGCTGAAGAACCACCGGCACGACCTCGACGCGCTTCTGGCGGCGGTCGGTCCGCGAACGAAGGTTGTGTTTCTTCCAAGTCCGAACAACCCGACCGGGACCGCGAACAGCGCCGAAGAAATCGAAGCGTTTGCCCGCGCGCTGCCCGACCATGTCATCTTCGCTTTTGATGAAGCCTACGCCGAGTATCTCGACAACCCGCCGGACTTGCGTCCGCTGATCGCCGAGGGCCGAAAAATCATCTGTTTCCGGACCTTTTCAAAGATTTACGGGCTCGCGGGGATGCGGGTCGGCTACGGGTATTGTTCGACTGAGATGGCCGGGCTCCTCAACCGGGTGCGCGAGCCGTTTAACGTCAATGCGCCGGCCCAGGCGGCGGCCGCCGCCGCGCTGGATGACGAGGCGTTTTTGGCGGCGTGCCGGGCGGGAAACCGCCGGGGACTTCACCAGCTCGGCACGGGCTTGGCGGACCTTGGAGTGCCCTTTGTGCCGAGCGAGGCGAACTTTCTGCTGGCGGAAGTCGGCGAAGGTGTCCGGGTTTTTGCCGAACTGCAAAAACGGGGAGTGATTGTGCGGCCGGTCGCTCCGTACGGACTTCCGGCCCACGTAAGGATTTCGGTTGGAACGGAAGCGGAAAATGCTCGTCTGCTCAAGGCACTGGGCGAGGTTATGGAGGAGTTGGCGGTCGGTCGCTGAGCGGGGTCCCCGGGTTTCAGAAGGGCGGAATTTGTCGTGAAAGACGGAAAGGATAGGCGCGGGTAGCGGAATGGACGCAACCACATCCGGCTTATGGCCATCGCTTTTTCTGGTGGCTGGTTTGATCGGCCTGAACGCGCTGCTGGTGGCGGGCGATTTCGCGGTAGTCCAGCTCAGCCTGGGACGATTTGGGAAGAAGGCGGACCGGCGCGAAATGCCGTCCCTTGCCTCGGCGCTGGCCGCTGATGTCAACCACCACTCGCGCGTCGTGCGGCTCGGCGTCAACCTGACGACAGTCGGGCTCGGTTTTGCCTTGGTGGGACCAATCGAAGTGATTGCCGCTGCCGTGCGCGTTCCGGTGCTGACCGCTGTGATCCCGGCGGCGGCGTTTGCTGTCGCTGTCTGCCTGCACTTTCTGATCGGGGAACTCGTTCCAAGGGCGCTTGCGCTGAGTCATCCAGTCGCGGTCCTGCGGGTGGCGGCGCTGGTGATTTATCCGCTGCGGTTTCTCCTGGGGCCGGTGGTGCGGGTATTGTCGCGTCTGGCGGCTCGGCCGTACCGGATGCTCGGCGTCGATGTCGAGGCGGAGACCAATCTGCTTGATGTCGAGGTGCAAATTCGGTCCCTCTTGCGCAGAGGCGAGGAACTGTCGCCGATCATGGAGATGATCCTCAAGAACACGATCGATCTCCGCAAGCGAGTGGTGCAGGACATCTTGCTGCCGCGAAACCGTATCCAGTATTTTGATTTGACCGACAGCAATGAGACGAACCTGGAAATCGCGCGAAAGACGGGGCACACACGATTTCCGCTCTGCGAAGGCGACCTTGATCGCTGCATCGGGCTGGTCCACATCAAGGATATTTTCCGGTTCCGCGGAGATTGGCGGGAAATTGATTTGCGGAAGATGAAGCGCGACATCCTGCGGTTTTCCCCTGACGATCCGCTCGATGTCGTTTTGCAGCGCCTGTTGCGTCAGCGCCGGCATATGGCGCTGGTTCAGGACGAATTTGGCGGGACGGTCGGCGCGGTCACCTTGGAGGATGTTCTCGAGGAGCTCGTCGGCGATATTCAGGATGAATTCGACCGTGAGGAAGATTTGATCAAGCCGCTTGGCGACAGCGAGTTCCTGGTTGACGGCCTTGCGCCGATTCACGACGTTGCGGAAGCGCTGGGTGTGGAGATCGAGGAGACGGAAGTGTCGACATTCGGCGGCTATATCACGTCGAGTCTGGGACGCATGCCGGTTAAGGAAACGACGTTTGTTGCCGGGCGTTTGGAGATTCGGGTGACCGGCGTCAATGAAAAGCGCGTCACGGCCGCGCGCGTCCGGGTGCTGAGCGCCGCCGAGGACGCGCCTACGAGTGAGTAACCGGGGCCTTGCCGCTGCTGGTGATCGCGCCGCGGATTGACTCCAGGAGTTCGTGGCGATCGGGCAGGAAGAGAAACTGGTCGCCGCCGAGGCGGGCAATCGAGTCTTCCAGAAGCATCCGGGGCGGCTTGCGCATGGTCAGAAGCTTTTGGATGCTTGAGACGAGATCCTGCGTCCGTCCGAGTTCGAGGTCGAGGCGGATCAATTCAATCAAGGCCGCTTGGTTGCGCGGGTCGACGTTGTGAGCATGCTGGATCAGGCGCCGGGCGGACTCCTTTTTGCCGAGTTCCATGATTCGGCGCGAGGTTACGAGGAAGTTCTCGGCGCGAAGGTTCCGGGAATTCAGCAGGCGCTTGAGGTATCCCTCGCTTCGTTCCTCGTCCCCGAGCCCGAGGTAGGCGACCGCGTAGACTCCGTTCAGGAGGGCGCCATATTTATCCGCGAACCCTTCGTTCTGATCCGAATGGCTTTCGAGAAACCAGATCGCTTCCTGGTATTCTTTGGCGGCGAGGTGGGCCTCACTGACTAAGATCGCGAACAGATTGAGCGGGAGGCCGGCGGTATCGGCGGTGCGAAAAACCCGGCGGCAAAGTTCAGCGTCGCCCTTCTGGGCCGCGAATTCGCCGAGCCCCATCAAAGCTTCTTGGTCTTCCTTGAAATCCTGAAGAAGTCGGTCGGTTTCGCGGGCGACGCGGTCGAACTCTCCCCGGTCGTGATACGAATGAAGAAGTGCGATGCGCGGGGCGGCGTCGAGCGGGTTGTTGACCTGGCGCATGACCGCGTAGTTGTGTGCTTTCGCGTGATCCCCGAGTTCCCGGTAATAGCGGGCGAGAAGCATGTAAACTTCGTCTTGTTTGGTCAGGCGGCTCGCGAGCTTCTCCAAGCGGTCGAGCGCTTCCTCCTGGCGGCCGCGTTCCCAATCGATTCGGGCAAGGAGAATCCTCCCTTCGGAATGGTCGGTCAAATCGTAATCCGTCAGGAGATCCTCGGACTGATCATAGCTTCCGCGGTAAAATGCGGCCGTGGCGGCAGCGAGAGCGGTGATCTGGGTCCGGGGCGTGAGGATCGGCTGGTCCGAAAGAACATTTTCGGCAATGGCCAAAACGGCGTCATCCTCTTGATTGTGGAGGAGCACGCGAAGCGTTGTGCGGAGGTAATCGAGGTCATCTTCTCCGAGATACGGAATGCCTTCCCGCAGGATTTCACTCGCCTTTTCGGGCCTTCCTCGCGCCGAGTGGATCTCGGCCAGCAGCAGGCGAGCTTTGAGGTTCGAGGGGGATTTTGTGTGACCGATCTGGATACGGCGAATCCCCTCGGCGAATTCACCCTCCTCAAGAAGCGCGATGCCCTGTTCAATGAACTCCTCCCCCCATGCCGTCTGGTAAGCCTCCTTGCGCCACGGGTAGAAAAGAATGTCCGTGTAATGACCGCCATCAAACCCGCGCGCATGTTTGACAAAAAGCATCAACGCGAAGGCTGAAGAAACCCAGCCGACGATCGCGAGAGCCGCCAAGAGAACGAAAACCCGCCCCAAGACCGGGCGGAAGACAATTTCGCCATTCTTATTGCGGCCGCTTTTAAAAAAGCCAAAAAGTGCGTCGCCCTTTTTAAAAATACTTGCCATAAGAGGGGAACTTTCGGAAAAAGTTGTGAATTGGAAGGCTAACTCCCCTATTTTCCTCAGAGCAAGAAAAGAAAAATAAATGTTCGACAGAACACTCGTAAATCGTTTGGCTTTCGCGTTACACGAATCTTTTGGGTGTTTCAGTCAAAATATTGAAAGAGAAGGAACGTAATGAAAAAAACTTTAAAACTGACAATTCTTGCATTCTTCCTGGGAGCGGCTGCTGCTGTCTTCGGGCAACAGAATGCGGTGGACTTGGACGCGCTCGTCGCCGCCGTCGCCGAAAACCCGGAAAATGTTGCCAGCCTCGTTGAAGAGGCGGTGAGCTCCGCGCCCGGCCAGATTACCGAAATCACCGACCGGCTGATGGCGGAATTTCCGGAATTGACGGAGGGCATCATCTTTGGGGCGATCGCCGGAATGCCGGAGGTCACGGAAGAAGCCGTTGAACGGCTGCTGATTCACGCCGTCAATTTCCGGCCTGCCCTGGCACCAGAAATCGTATTGGGTGCCCGGAACGCGACGACCCCGGCAATGGAATCGACGATTACGAACGCGGTGACACTCGCTCTTCAGCAGGTCGTTCGCGACGGCAACCTTGGCCCGATCGGGCGCACCAGCCAGCCGTCGACCGCCGGGTCCGATTATGATCCTGACAGCAAGGTGATCAGCCCGTCGGCTAATCCTTAATCCCTTTCCCGTGTCCCCGCCCGCCAAGGACGGGCGGGGACGCACAGCCTCTCCTTTCCTCAGCTACAATTCTCTGAAACATGACCAAGAACCGAAACGCAATCCACAACCGTCGAGCTTTTTGGCTGACATCTCTCCTCGTTTTTCCATTTGTGACGCCGAGCGCCGGCGCCCTTGTGACCATTGGGGAGCAGACCGATCTCTACTTTAATGGCAGCGCTACCGTGCGCGTTGACGACAACATTTTCCTGTCGGACGACAATGAGGAGTCGGATACGATTTTCATTCTCTCGCCGGGACTTGAGCTGAATATCGGCTCCCGGCAGAACGCGAACATCAATATTTACTACCGCGAGGATTTTTATCGCTACGACGACAACGACGATCTCGACGATGAGCTCTCGAACGTCTTCTTCGAAGCTTACATGAATCAGGCTCGGCTCGATCTGCGCGTCAACGCGAGTTATCAGGAATTGAACCAGCCGGACGCGAGCTTGCTGACCGTTGGCATCCCCGACCAGCTGATCGAACGCGAGGAGATCCGTGCAGGAGTCCGCGGCGAGTATGAGATCAGCGAGCTGACTTCCGCTTCGCTGGGCTTTCAATACTATCAGAGAGATTTCGAGTCGCCGCTCTTCGTCGATCGTGACTCCTATACGGTTCCCGTTAATTTCTACTATGCATTGCGTCCGCAAGTCGATGTGAGTGTCGGGTACCGTTTCCGGCACACCGATAATGGCCGGCGCCGCAACTTGATCGGCATCAATCCTCCGGTTTTTGGACCGGCCAATGACGTTGCCGATACCGACGACCACTACTTTAACGTTGGCGTTCGCGGTGAAGTCGCTCCGAAGCTGATGGGTGAGGCAAATGTCGGTTATCAGCTCCGCGAGGTTGACGGAGGCAGCAACCGCGACACTCTCTCCTTCGAGGTCGATTTCTCTCACTTCACGACCGCGAGCACAACCATCTTGGTCGGCCTGTTCCGTGACTTTGATACCGGCGGTCAAGGTGCAACGCACACGCGCACGGGTGGCGGCGTTGGCCTGCGTCACGCGTTCAACCATCTGCTCACCGGCAGTGCCGGCGTGAACTACTACGAGCGTAATTATGAGCGGGTCGGGGGAGTTCGCCGGGAAGATGAGACTCTTGACCTTCACGCGGGCCTTACCTACTCGCCGATCCGGTACGTTGATCTTTCCGCCACCTACATTTATCGGACGAACGATTCGACCATCGACGCGCTCGAGTTCGACAACAACATCTTCAGCGTTTCCGCTTCTCTGCGATATTAAGAGCTGGCGGCACGCGCTGCCAAAAATTTGAAGAAGATCAAAAATTTTTTTTGATCTTCTTCTTTTTTTGGATGTCATCGAACAGACCAATGAATCCGAAATTTCTACTATTGCTCGCATTGCTTGGCTTCTGCCACGGCGCTGTCGGCCAGGAGACGCAGCAAGTTGAAGGCGCGTCGGATCAGGTCGCCGAGGCGCCTCCCGAAAACTATGTGATCCAGCAGGCGGATGTCCTGCGGATGCAGGTCTACCAGGAGCCTGACCTGATGCAGGAATTCCGCATTCCTCAGAACGGCATGGTCCAGCTCCCCCTGATCGGCGCGGTCAACCTGAAGGGTAAGACCGTCGCTGAAGCCGAGAAGATGATCCACGATCTTTATAACGCGGATTACTTGGTCAATCCGCAGATCAATCTCCTGATCCTGGAGTTTTCGCAGCGTCGTGTTAACGTTCTGGGGGCCGTCAACGCTCCTGGCACCGTTCTGTTTCCGCCGGATGAGGAAATGACACTGCTCGACGCGATTTCGCGTGCAGGCGGTTTCAATCGTCTCGCCAGGAAGAGCGGGGTGATTCTCACAAGAATTGGCCGCGACGGCGAACCGGTCCGTTACCGCGTGAATGTCGAAGCATTGATTCAAGGCGGTGCGGATTCCACGCTCTGGACACTCGAAAAGGACGACACAATCTACGTGCCCGAGCGAATTTTCTAATATAGAACGCCCAACGACCTACTTGCATGGCCAGCGATCGATCCAGTCACAAAAAGTCCTCCAGCTCTACGAGCGGTTATTATTATTACGACGAGGGTTACTCCTATCACTACTCGGATTTGCCCAGTGACGCGGCACCTCAGAAAGGAATTAAGGATTATCTCCTGATTCTCCGTGAGCGCATCTGGTATGTGCTGATCGGCTTCCTTCTCGTTTTCTCGCTGGCGATCGTCGTCACGGTAAACCAGACGCCGATCTTCCGGGCGACGGCGACAGTCCAAGTTCTTCGCCAGGAAGTGGATGTGATCGGGAAACTCACAGGGCCGACTGGTGCCGAACACGTGATTCGCTCGACGGAAGATTTCAACACCCAGGTTCAGATCATGCAAAGCGTCCGGCTCGCCGAGGCGGTTGCGGATCGGATTACTGGCGATATGCGTGAGCGTTTCATGCGGCCGTATGAGAAGGGAGGCGCAAATGATCCGTTGACCCCGGTGGAAGTGCTGATGCGTAACCGGACGATATCGCCGATGCGGATGAGCCTTCTTGTGATGGTTCAATACTCCCACCCTGACAAGGAAATGGCAGCGACCGTGGCCAATTATTTTGTCGAGGAATACATCGACTACAATCTCCGGCAGCGAATCGAGGACTCGATGAAGGCGATGGAGGATTTGCGCGTTCAGGCTGAAGACCAGCGGCGTAAAGTCGAGGAGGTTGAGAACAAGATGCAAGCCTATCGCGAGCAGGTGGGTACCATTTCGCTCGACGAGACACGCGACATCGCCACCCAGAAGCTGCGGTCTCTCAGTGAAATCGTAACGCAGGCCGAGGTCGCCTTCAATGAAGCTGAGATCGCTTACCTGACCTTGAACCGTTACCGCGAGGAGGGTCGCTCCTTGACCGATTACTCGGTTATTGCAAGCCAGCCCCAGGTTCAGGCGTTGTCAGCAGAACTTTCAAACAAGCGGATTCTGCTTGCGCAGCTATCGGAGCGCTATCGGGAAAAGCACCCCTTGATGATCCAAGCGCGTGAGGCTCTGGAGCAAACGAAGACAGAACTCGAAGCCGCTCTTGAGTCCGCGGCCGCGAAACTGATCACCAATTACGAATCGGCAAAACGAAGCCTTGCCGAGGCTCAGCGCCAGCACAAAGAGCAAGAACAAGAGCTGATGCGCCTGCGCGGGCTCGCGGTGGAGTACGACAATCTGCGCCGCGAATCTGAAGTGCAGCAAGGTGTTTACGTTTACCTCGTCGGCCGGATGCGCGATACGACGATGTCCAGCGGCATCGAAAGCGCGTCTGCCCGGATTGTCGATGAGGCCCGCCCTCCTTTTAAGCCCGCGGTTCCGAACATCCCGATGAACCTGGCAATGGGTGTGTTGGGCGGTCTTGGCCTGGGCCTCGGGGTGGCATTCTTCGTCGCGTTTATCGACGATCGCGTAAAGACGGCGTTCGACATCGAGAATGTGCTCGGCCTGACTCTCCTTGGGATCGTTCCGGAGATTAAGAAGCTGACGCCTCCGCAGAAAGCCAAGGTCGTGGCGAATGAGGAGGACAGGCAGGTAGTGGAAGCTTTCCGTACGCTCCACTCCAGTCTGAAGCTCAATAATGAGAGTAAGTTTGCTCAGGCGCTGCTCGTTACGAGTTCGCTTCCAGGCGAAGGTAAATCTTTCACGACTAGCAATTTGGCTCTGACGTTCGCCGGACACGGAGAGCGGACGCTTGTGATCGATTGCGACTTGCGCATGCCGAACGTCCACAAGGGCTTCGAAATCGAGAACAAGAAGGGCGTTATCGATATCTGTGTTGATGAAGCGCCGTTCGAAGACGTCGTTAACAGGAATGTTCTTCCGAATTGCGATGTTCTTACCTCGGGCGGCCGCGCGAAGAACCCGACGCAGATCTTGAGCAGCAAGAACTTTGAGCGCCTTGTCGCGGATGCTCGCAAGCGCTACGATCGGATCATGTTCGATACGCCGCCTTTGGCAGCGGTCAGCGATGCGCTGATAATCCTGCCGCTGGTCGACGGGGTCCTGTTCACGATCAAGTTTAACAAGGTCAAGCGGACCGCGGCAAAGCACAATGCCCGCCGCCTGCTCGATTCGAACGTCCCTGTTTTTGGCGCCGTTCTGAACAACTTGAGTCTATCGGTATCCGGCTATTACTACGCGCAGTATTACGACAAATCCTACTACGATTACTACGCGCCGAACTCGAAGAAGGCTCAGAAGGAAGGCCCGCTCCGCGGCTGATTTCTTTGAGTTGAACGGAATTTTACTTTCACAAAGGTGCGGCAGGATACTGCCGCGCCTTTTTTTTGGTTCGACTCGAGCGCAGAGCACCTTTCCTCTGCTGCAGGAGAGGATTATCAGGAAAGTGCTTTCCTTGCCGCGGGAAAACAGGAATGCATTTGGCATTTCATAATTTTGAATAACGTAAACTCTATGCCGTCTCCTGAACCAGCTACATCTGTCTTTCCCGTGACGTCCGCCTTTGTGCGTTATCGCAACGCTCTCCTGACGAACGCGGAATTCGGACCGCTTTACATCGATTACTACTTGCACTTGGCTGACAACCAGCTGCGACCGGAACCCGGGCACGACCGGCTTTTTAAGTGCGCGCTCGCGGCGTTTGTCCTCCACTGCGCGTCACGGCCGCGAAACGAGATCATTGCATGGACACTCAACTTCCAGAAGCCGCTGCTCAATGTGTTTCTCGTGGCGGATAATGAGACCGGAGGCGTCGCGGGAAGAATCTTTACCGAGCAGGTGAAGGAGGGAGACACGAATCTTTTCTTTTCGGAAGTGTCGCGAAGCGGCCAACCCGTCCGTCGCAGCGCCGTCAATTTTGAGGGCGATGATCCGTTTCATGCTGCGGAGTGCTTTTACCGACAAAGCGAACAGCGTCCCGCGCGCTACTTCCAGCTCGATGCCGAAGAGTTCGCGTTGATCTGTGCACACCCGGATTGCGATCTGCCATGGCTGCAAGCGATTGACACGGCCGGTATTCGGGACGTCAATGCAACTGAAACAGTTGCCCTTTTGGAACGCCGCCCGTACCGCTGGCACTGCGGCTGCAATCAGTCACGGATTCTTCAGGTTCTTGCACCAACAATGGTCGAGGATCCCGAAGCTCTGTTTGGAGGCGACGAGTCCATCCGTGTCGAATGTCCACGCTGTGCCGGCCGCTACACCATCACCCGCGAGACAATGGAGGCACATTTGGCAAAGGGGGAAGAAAGGAGAAACTAACCTGTGGAATCTGCTTGCGTCCGGCAAGAGGTGCGCTACGGTTTAGCGTTTTTCCGCAATCATCAGCGTGGACATCGGCAGGCAGCTGCCCCGCGTTGAGACGATCGATCGAGATGAGCAACGAAACAGATAAGAAACAGAAAAAGTCGCTGACACCATCCGAAGTGCCGTTTACGGCTCCGGAGATTCTTTCGCGCTACGTAACTGACACCGGCAAGATTTTGCCGCGCCGGATTACCGGTCTGTCCGCGAAAGATCAGCGCGCCGTTACGAAGCAGATCAAGCGGGCGCGCAACATGCTATTGATGAAGTAAGCCTGCGCCCGCGGCGAATCGTGAGGATTTTTCGCGCTGGCAAAAATTTACAGGCCTTCCAGTGACACCATTTCTCTTTTGAGCAAGCAATTGCTCGCGGGAGAAATTGTTGCTGTACCGACAGAGACGGTTTACGGCTTGGCTGCTTACGCTTTCGACGCGGCCGCTTGCGCGCGAATTTTTGCAGCGAAACAGCGGCCGAAATTTGATCCGCTGATTGTACATTTGCCAGCGGGATATTCGTTAAACCGGATTGCTGAGGCAACCTCGGCGGTCGCCCCGCTCGGGGAAGCGTTCTGGCCGGGGCCGCTGACGCTGGTTCTCCGAAAGAAGGTCTTGATCCCGGATATTGTCACGGCGGGACGAGACTCCGTTGCGGTGCGAATTCCGAAGCATCCGGTCTTTCAGCAGTTGCTGCACGCGTGCGAGGGTCCCTTGGCCGCGCCGAGCGCAAACCCGTTCGGCTATGTCAGCCCGACAACCGCCCAGCATGTCCAGGAAAGCCTCGGCGACCGCATTCCTTCCATTCTTGACGGCGGTCCGTGTGAACATGGAATTGAATCGACGATTGTCGACGTTCGTGATCCGGACAAACCGATTCTCCTGCGGCCAGGCGCGATCCCTCGCGAGGCGATCGAAACCGCACTGGGCCGAACGGTCAAGGCGGCGACTGAAACCGATGGAACCTCCGAAGCCGTCATGCCGGGGCAATTGAGCAAACATTACAGTCCCCGGTCGGTTTGTGAGCTTCGCGACAGCCTTTCGCTTGCGGAAGTCGAACAAGATCCATCGGCGGCGTATGTTTTTTATCGGAAGCCAGCCACATCCCGTTCGCTTCCAAAGAACGCGTTTTGGCTGACGGAGGATGGAGACGACATCCAAGCGGCCCAATCCCTGTTCGGGATCCTCCGGGAAGTCGACCGGCGCGGTTACGCCACATTGATTGCCGAACGCGCGCCCGGCGACTCCGGCCTCGCGCCCGCGATCAACGATCGTCTTCAGCGCGCCGCCGCGAATTGAGCGGCTAACGCGACTTAATTAAAACAAGGCGCCCGCCGCGACGCCAACCGCCGTGATCGGGCCCTGTTCATTGAGTCCGTCAATTGTCCGCTCCGCCTTTTGGATGACGGCCTGGAGATCGTTAAAGAGGCTGTCGTCGGCAAGCAGGCGGCCGAGGGTTCCCTCTCCGTTGACGAGTCTCTCGGAGAGTTCGCGCAGGTTCGAGGCGATCGCCTCGATTTCCTGGCCGACCTCTTCGCCGTAGATCAGACTGCCTAAAGTGCCTTCGCCGGCTCGAATGTGGCTGACGACCTCGTTTGCGCTGGCAGTCATTTCCGATGCCTGCTCGGCGGCCCGCGCGATCTCGTCGACCGCGGCAATCAGTCGGTCGTACGCCCCTTCGTCATTGATCAGCCGCCCGATCGTTCCCTCACCGGAGTTGATTCGGCCAGTGATGTCGCGGAGATTGTCCATTGTCGTTCGGAGCGATTCCCGATTCTCGTTCAGGACGGTATTAAGCGTTTGGAGCGCGCTGGGCTGGTCCTCGGTCCCGGTGATCGCACCCAAGGTTCCGTCAAGACTGTCAAACAGCCCGTCGACGCGATCGGCAATATCGCCGAGTTTGGCAAAGACCTCGTTGAGGTCGGCTGTGTGGCGCGTCGCGATCAAATCGCCCGGCTCGAGTTTCTCCGGCGCGTCCCCGAGATCGATGACGACATGGTTGCTCCCGAGCACGCTGGAAGTCGCGATCGTCGCGACCGAGTCGCTGGCGATGCGGACATCTTCGCCGATCTCCATCACGACTTCGGCGAGGCCGTTTTGGAGGCGGGTTTCGGAAACACGTCCGACGCGGACGCCGGAAATGCGCACATCGTCTCCTGCACGGAGAAGTTTTACGTCCTCAAAGCGGCCAAGGATCGTGTAGCCAGCAGTCTTGAGCAAGCGCCCTTCCTGAAGGGTTTCGTAGACAATCCAGGTGACGGCGAAGCCAAGGAGGCAAAACAGGCCGACACGCACGGTGTTCAAAGTTTCTTTCATGACGGTTGGCGGGTTTGTTTGAATCGCGGATTTTCCAGGTCAATGACCGGGTTCAAAAAATCGTTGATAGCCGGATCCGATGACTCGCGCACTCGCTCCGGCGTATCGAGCGCTACGAGTTTTCCATCCATGAGGATGCCGACACGATCGCCGATGGTGAGCGCCAGATCGCGATCGTGGGAGACGACGATCGTCGTGACCCCGCGTTCATCGCGGAGCGTGGCGATCATTTCACTGATGGTCGCGGCCATGATGGGATCGAGCTCGGAAGTCGGCTCATCGTAAAGGATCAGTTGCGGTTCCATGACGAGCGCCCGCGCAACGGCCACCCGTTTGCGCATCCCGCCGCTCAATTCGGCGGGGATCTTCTTTTCCGCTCCTTCAAGGCCGACGATGCGCAAGGCATCCATAACTTTGTCCTGGATTGTCTTCTTGTCGAACAGCCGGTGTTCGCGCGGATACAAGGCGAGGTTGTCGAAGACGGTCATCGAATTGAAGAGAGCCCCGGCTTGGAAAACGAGCGCCATGCGCGTCCGCTCCCGAAACGCGCGGTCGCGGGAATCGACATCGGCGACAAGGATTGAACCGGATGAGGGATCCTCAAGGCCGGCGATGATTTTGAGCAAGACGGTTTTTCCGGATCCACTCGGTCCCATGACGACGAAAATCTCGCCCGGAGTGACATCGACATTGATGTTGTCGAGCACCAGGTGGCTTCCGAACGACTTGCTGACGTTCCGAATGTGGACCGGGACGGCATCAGTCTGGTTGGTGGAATCCGGTTCTGGCATGATGGCGGGTCAAAAAGCGGACGGCGGAAATTTAAAGGAGAGCTCGCGTGACGAAGTAATCGAGCACGAGGATCGTGATCAGTGAAACGACGACGGACTGGGTGACCGAGTTGCCGATCTCCCGCGGGCCGCCTTTTGTGCGCAAGCCGATATGGCAGGCGATCAGGACGACGAGAAATCCGAAGATTTGGGCTTTGATCAGCCCGTCGAGAACATCCGCGAACTCCACCGCGTCGCGCAAGGCTCTGAAATAAACCTCGCCGCTGACGCCGATGAAGCTGACGTACTGGGAAACGACCGCTCCCGCCATCCAGCCGATGACATTCCCAAGAATCGCGAGCGTGGGCATCATGAACAGGACGGCGACGAGCCGCGGCATCACAAGCATCCGCTCGGGAGGGATATTCATGGTGATGAGCGCATCGATCTCGCTGTAAACCTTCATTGAAGCGATTTCGGCGGTGATAGCCGATCCGACTCGTCCGGCGAGAAGGATGGAGATCATCACCGGCGCGAGCTCGCGCGCCATGGAAAGTCCGACGATCGCGCCGATGTACGGTTCGCCGCCCAGATTGCGGAGACCGTAACCGGTTTGAAGGGCGAGCACTCCGCCGATGAAGAAGCTGAGGATGGCTACGATCGGGAGGGTCGTGTAGCCGATCAACAAACACTGGTCGAGAAAGCGTCGCGCATTGCGCGGCAGGCTGGGAACGTAGGCCACCGATCGAACAAGCAGGAGGACGGCACCCCCGATGTGGTCCAAAAACGCGGTGATTTTATTCATCGCTCTCCTCTCCTGACCGTTGCGCCTCGATCTGGCTCGACGGCGCTTTCGGCCGATTGAACCAGAAGGCGCCGAATGAACGGCCTTCGCTGTCCCGTGTGAACGAGACGAGTCCTTTCAGGATCTCCCATTGTTTGCTTTCGGCCGCACGCCGGTAACTGAAGACGGGTCCAACATGGAACTCGAAGCGCTGTTTCTCCTCGCGGCTCGTCGCCGTGATGAAATTGAACAGGAATGCATGGCGCGAGCCGACGTTTTCCTCGGCTTCAAAACGGTAGAGGGCAAACAGCGGGGACCACGTTTCCCGGACGACGTCGTTGAACGGAAAAAAGACCTCAAACGGGCTGAGCGCCTGGAGCTGTTTGCGGCCGGCGCCGTTGTCCCAGTAACTGTAAAACGGCCAAACGTGCTGCTTGATCGCCGGATCGAGCTCGGGTTGCGCCACACTCGATTGAACCTGCGACCAGTAGAGAAAATAAAGGAACTGGGTGCGTTCATTGAGCAGGCCGTGTTCTTCCCAAATCGCGCGCCGGTGAAACGGCCACAGAATCCAGCGCAAGTCGACGGCGGACCGAACGGAACGGGAGTAGAACGGCGCCCACCGGTTGATGTAGCTGCCGCCGCTTCGCTGAACGAAGAACGGCCAGAAATAGCGCTTCTCAAAATACCGCGGATTGGTGCTCGCCGTGTAGCCGAAGAATGGCCAGAGAACCGTTCGGCTGACAGCACGGTCCGATCTCGAGGAGGCGTAGAAAGGCAGAAATCCCGATGCTTCAAACGGCTGCTCCTTCCAAAGTTCCCGGCGCACTTTGTAGCCGAGGGGCCAGAGCCAGTAAACGTGTGACGAATAGTTTTCCCGTTCGACCTTCCCGTAAAACGGCCAGAGGTGAAAGCCGCGGGTTTCCGGGCCTCGAACGAACCGGACAAATGGCCAAGGCGCGGCGTAAGTCGTCGTGTCGTCACGAACCAAGCGGGCGTACAAGGGAAACAGGATCCAGTGAATTTCGTTGTAGGTGAGAAAATTGCGCGTTTCCCCGTAGATCGGGAAGAGACCGAACCAAGAATCGTCGGGATCGGTCTTCTTGCCCCAGAAAACAAAGGGGAAAAACTGGAAAATCCGGTCGCCGATCCCGCCATCGGGCGAGAACGACTGGTACCGGATCAGTGTCAAAATATCCCAGGATGAGCCATATGGCCACTCGCGGAGATTGAGAACGGGATACAGAAAATGGCGGCTGTACGTATCGCGTTCTCTGTCGTGGAAAGCCGTGAAGACTGGCCGGATCCCCCAGATCTCCGTTTCCTCGGATTCCTTCTGAAAGACGAGCGGCCCGAAGGCCTCCCAATTGGCGAAAGGCACGCCTTCGTCGCGCTTGTCGACGAACACCGGCCAGTAATTAACCTCCGGCATCGCGGCAGCTTGCGCTGCGAGCACGGCAAACAGAGTGAGCCAAAGAAACTGTGCGACACGAGGCATCCGGAAAGCCGGAGAGGCTAGCACGAAGATTTACGGGAACGCACGATTAAATTGTGACGCGGGGGCCGACTGAGCAGCAGCGGAAGGTGTGGCTGAGCGACAAAGAAGCAAGCGCGGGTCGAATCATCCTGTTGCGACGACGCCACTGGATTCATCGATCGTCGAATCTTCAGTGGAAGATTCGCTACATGGGTTCGAATCATCAGTGGAAGATTCGCT
>CAZYAN010000035.1:0-7844 GCA_964645585.1 uncultured Opitutales bacterium | reverse complement strand
CATGGTGAATTCTCTGTCCGCGGGCCGGAAAATCACGGATCGACGGGGAACCGTTCAGGATGCGGCCTTTCTTTACCTGTTCCAAGCAGGGGTCCTTCTAAATTTATGTGCGGCATCATCGGATACGCGGGGCGGTCGGAGGCGGCGCCGATTCTTTTGAGCGGATTGCGGCGGCTTGAGTATCGCGGTTACGATTCGGCCGGAATGGCTGTGTCCGATGGCGCGAACGTGCGCGCGCGGAAGCGGGCGGGGCCGATCGCCAACCTCGCCGCCGCCTTGGACGCTGAACCGCTCGGCGGCACCTGCGGCATCAGTCACACTCGCTGGGCGACTCACGGCAAGCCGACCGATGAAAATGCCCACCCGCATTTCGACCAGTCCGGCGACTTGGCGATCGTCCACAATGGCGTCATCGAAAACCATCGCGACTTGCGCGCGGCTTTGATCGACCAAGGGCACGAATTTGCTTCCGAGACCGACACCGAAGTGCTTGCCCGCCTGATCGGCGATGCCTGGACCGGGCTCGGCGGGGAAGCGAGTCCGGAGCGGCTGATCGAGGCCCTGCGCATGGCGCTCGATCGGGTGAAGGGGACCTATGGCCTGGCGGTGATGCACCGGGCGCTCCCGGGATATTTGGCCGGGGCGCGTCTGGGAAGTCCGCTTGTCTTGGGGATCGGCAAAGGCGAACATTTCTTGGCAAGTGATGGAGCGGCGCTCGCTCCGTACACCCGCGAAGCGATTTTTCTCAGTGACCACGACTTGGTTTGTGTCCGCGCCGACGGCTACCGATTCTTTTCGGAAGGCGCGCACGATTCGGGAAGAGGAAACATCCGCACGGTTGAGCTCGCGCCAGACGGCGGCGGAAAAGGGCCTTTTCCGCATTTTATGCTGAAGGAAATTTTTGAGCAGCCGGACGCGGTGAGTGATGCGATGCGGGGGCGGCTGTCGGTTGACGAGGCGACGGCGAAATTCGGCGGATTGAACATGACGCCGCGCGAGTTGCGGGAGATTGATCGCGTCGTCCTGATCGGATGCGGATCGGCGCGCCATGCGGCGATGGTCGGGGAGCATCTGATCGAAACCTTGGCGAAGGTTCCCGTTGAGGTCGAGTTCGCGAGCGAGTTCCGCTACGGGAATCCGCCGATGGAGAAGAACACGCTGGTGTTTGCCGTCAGCCAGAGCGGTGAGACCGCCGATACGCTGGCCGCCTTGCGCGAGAGCCGGCGAAAGGGGCACCGAACACTTGGGATCTGCAACAACGTCGGGAGCAGCATCGCGCGTGAAAGTGACGGCGGCATTTACATGCATGCGGGGCAGGAGATCGGCGTGGCAGCGACGAAATCGTTCACGTCGCAAGTAACAATTCTCGCACTGGTGGCCCTGTTGCTCGGACGAGTGCGGCATTTGTCGTATGCTGATGGAGGGCGGATCATCGAGGAGTTGCAGGGGCTGCCTGAGAAGATCCGGCTCGTCCTGCGCCAAGCGGATCAGATCCGGGCGATCGCCAAAAAATATGCGGGTGCCAAAGGGATGCTGTTTCTCGGCAGGCAAGGCAACTTTCCGGTTGCACTGGAGGGCGCATTGAAGCTGAAGGAGATTTCGTATTTGTTCGCGGAGGGACATCCCAGCGCGGAGTTGAAGCACGGCCATCTTGCGCTGATCGACGAGACGCTGCCGTCGGTCTTCCTTGCGCCGGATGACGCGGTTTTTGAGAAAAACCAGAGCAACATGGAGGAAGTGAAGGCGCGCGGCGGTCCGGTGATCGCCGTGACGACTGAAGGGAAAACCGGGCTCGAGGAGATTGCCGGCGATGTGATTTACCTGCCGCGCTGCGCGGATCTTTTGATGCCGCTGCTGGCGGTGATCCCGCTTCAGTTGCTGGCCTACTTCATCGCCGCTGAGCTAGGGTGCGAGATCGACAAGCCTCGAAACCTCGCGAAGAGCGTGACAGTGGAATAATTTTGGATTTTGGATTTGGAATTTTAGACCGAGGCGCCCTGAAGTTCCTTCTCTCGTGGCTGCAACGAGAAACGCACCTTGCGTTTGCCGGAAAAATGGCTACCTGATTTTCCCCTGCCTCCGCCTGAAATGACACAAACCGACATTCAGAAGCTCCCGGAACCCGCGGCGGACGAAACCATCGTCAAGGCATCGCCTCCGCCGATCCATTGGCGGGAGAAAGTTGTCCTGACGCTGGTCGCGGCGCACCTGATTTTTCTTCCATGGGCGCTGGGAACGATGCACTTGCGGGAGCAATGGGTCAGTCTCGGCCTTTCCGCGGGCACATTTCTGCTGGCCTTCATTCTTAATCCGCCGAGCACGCGGATCATTCCAAAACCGGCCGCATGGAAAAAGGTGGTGAGGTCGGGCAGCGTTTGGCTCGGACTTGCCATTCTCGGATATATCTACGTGCAGGCGTTGAACCCTGCTTACCGGTCGCTGCTGCTTGGGAAGGAGTATTGGATGCTCCCGATCGATCATATCGAATGGCTTCCATCGAGTATGGACACACCGTTCGAGAAGGCGGGACCGTATCGGCGAATGATGGTTTTCGCGTCGGTTTTCCTGACAATCTGGACGATCAAGCTCTTCATCGAGCGGTCGAAGTCCTTGCGGGTGCTGTTCGTGCTGCTGGCCATCAACGCTTTCGTCCTCGCGAGCGTGGCGTTCGCGCAGTTCTTCACGGGAGCTGAAAAGATTTTTTGGACAATCCCGTCGGCCAGCGAAGAATTTTACGCATCCTTCATTTATCGCAATCATGCCGCCGCTTACTTGAACCTCGTGCTCGCTCTGACGATCGGGTTCTATTTTTACGCCCGCGAGCGAGCCTGGAAAACGAACAAGCGCGGCGGAGACAAAAGTCCGGTCTTTTTCTTTCTGGCAACCGTCATTTTTACGGCGGTTCTCTTTTCTGGATCCCGAGGAGGAATGATCGGAGCCATTGTTCTCTTGCTGCTTTCGATCGGTTATACGCTGATCCAGGCGTGGCGCTGGAACCGGCTGCGAGAGAGTTCGATGGTTTCATCGGTTTTTCTCGGTCTGCTGGTGCTGTTCGCGTCTGTTTTCATCGCCGTTGCTGGTCCGGAACGGGTTTTTGACCGGCTCCAGAATTTGGTTGAAGATAAGGGCGGGACGTCTGTCGACCATCGCATTCTTGCCTCCCGCGCGACCGCCGAAATGTTCAAGGACGAATGGTTGTTTGGCTGGGGTGCCGGCAGTTTCGAATTCGCCTTCCCGAAATATCAACAGGAGTATCCCGAAATCCACTACATCGAAGTCGGCCGCAAACGCCGAAGGATCTACATGATTTGGGAGTACGCCCATAATGACTGGATCCAGTATCCGGCGGAGTATGGCGTGGCAGGAGTTTCCTTGTTCCTGGCGGGGTTCTTGGGCTGGCTGGTCGCCCTTTGGCGCAAGAGCGGGCTTCGCCAGCCGATCGCCTTTTGGACGGTCGCCGGAATTCTCCTGATCATCGGGCATTCTCTCGGCGATTTTATTCTGCAAAATCCGGCGATTCTCGTCACCGCCGGTGCTGCTTTGGCCGTCAGTCTTCGTTATGTTGAGTTACGGAGGCACCGGGAGGCGGCTTAACGTCGGGGGATGGCCAAGGCGCGGGTCATCGCTGAAACAATCGCGTCGGCCAGCAATCTTTTCGGAAGATTCGGCTTCGCACAAACCTTTTCGATTGACGGGCTTGTCGGGCAATGTGACCGTCCCGTTTTGTCTCCGCCATTATAATGACCTCGTTGTTGACCTTCGATTGGCCGGCATTCGTCGCCGCGTTGGTATTGCTGTGCTTTCCGCCGTCGCTTTGGATAAAAGAGTCCGTGAAGCGAGAACTTGCCCATCAGCGGACGGCTGGAGATTTCAACCTGCTTCGGGGGCTGCTGGCGTGGCAAAATTGGTTTGATCTGGCTCGTGCATACGGAGGCTGCTTCCTTCTCTATGAATACGCGATCACGCCTCTTGAAGGCGGGGAGTGGAAATTGCTTGGCTGGCGGATCGGGATTCTCTTATTTGCGCTGCTGCTTCAAACGGTCCGCCGGCATCGCGGCAGGACGTATTTCCTGGCGCCGGTCTTTTTCGTCTGGGGTCTGACCTTCTTCTTGTCGGACCCGTTGCTGGCGGTCTACGGCATCGCGGCCGGGACGCTCGTCGGCGTAATAACAAACGTCGAGTGGAAGCTGCCGGCGATGGCGGTTGTTGTGGGATTGGTTGGCTACTTGCTGGGCGGGATCAAAATCCCCCTCCTGGTGAACGTCGTCGTGATCGTTTTTCCCGTAATCATCACTTTCTGCGGCCGCGGACACATGGTTTTCCTCACGAAACAGCGCGCGTAGCGAATCTTCCGCCGAAGATTCGGAGGGTGATGAGGCAGCCGCCACAGGGTGATTCCCTAGCAGCCAAAGAATTTTCATTTTTTCTTGAAATAAATGAACAAATCCCCCTCCATCGACTCTCAGGGAAAAGCTGAGGCGGTAATTACCGTTCAGCGACGGTTCAGAAACCGCCAAGACTGAGCACCAAGCACAACGAACCAAGCACATTCCGAAAGAATACGGGAAGTGACGGGGCGAAGCCTGCTTGGACGACGCGGGGCGACAGAGCATTCTTCAACCACAAAGGTCACAAAGAACACAAGGGGCACGGGGTGCTAGAGCGCAAACTTACGAATCTGGAACTTGTAGGAGCCGAAATTTATCAGCAACCCATGATGAAGTCTCGCTGATTTTAAATAACCTAGAATCTGAGCTTCATGCTCGGGCGCCAGATTCTTCGCAGTCTTCAGCTCCACGATCAGGGTCCCTTCAACCAACAAGTCAGCAAAATATTCCCCAATAATGGTTCCGTCTTCATCGAAGACCTGGAGCGGTGCTTGTTGATCGACCTCAAGCCCCCGCTTCTTTAAGCGGTTCGCCAACGCGTTCTCATAGACTTTCTCCAAGTGGCCATGACCGTGATAAGTGTGAATGGCATAGGAAGTCTGACGGATTTGATCGCAGAGGGATAGAATCTTATTCATAATGAGGGTATTCGGGAAGTTCTATGAATGAACCGGAAGGTTGCCTGAATATTGGCGTCAGCTCGACAATTTTTTGCGCTCTCTGTGCCCTTTGTGGTTATTTTCTGCACGGCTGTGACTTGAGTCACCGCTTTTGAAATGGAGATCACTGATAAAGGTTCAGCTCCCGCCGTGGCGGCTTCTTCCATTCGCACGGAGCTGGAGGTTGAGATGCTCGAGTTTTTCGTCCGCGTGGCGCAATTGCTCGGTCAGCCTCGATCAATCGGTGAGATCTACGGGCTCTTGTACCTCAGTCCGGAGCCGCTTTCGATGGACGCGATCGTGCGTCGGCTCAAAATCAGCACCGGATCGGCGAGCCAAGGCCTGAAGCAACTGCGAGGACTTCGAGCGGTAAAAACCGTCTACGTGCCGGGCGAGCGCCGGGATCACTACGTGGCCGAGGAGGTTTTACGGAAGGTTGTTACAGGATTTATTCAGGAAGAAATTGAACCGCATATTCAGAGCAGTCGCGAGAGAATCGAGCGGATGGAGAACCTGATCGACGCGATAGACGACGGATCGGATAAGCAGCACTTCCATCGGTGTGTCAAACGTCTCGATCGCCTCCAGAAGCTGTCGCGGCGCCTTCTGCCGGTCCTTCTGCGATTTGTTAAATGATGCAGAAAGGGTCTAATACACCATCGATTCGCCGGGCAGCCCCCGACCGGAGCCCTCGCGGAAACCCTGTTACATGAACATCGCCGCTTTTAGCGCTGTGTCGGGATTGCATGGCAGCGAGTCCCTCGAGTAGAATTTCCGGCCTTGATTCGCCGATTCGTGGACTGCGATTCGGACAAAGTTTCACATTTTGAAAGCAACAAACTCGAGTTCCACCTCTTCCATTCTCGTCACCGGGGGCGCCGGATTTATCGGGAGCCATCTAGTCGACCGCCTCCTCGCTGACGGCCGTCGCGTGACCGTGATCGACAACTTCGACCCGTTTTATGATCCGGAAATAAAAGAGCGCAACCTCGCGCCCCATCGCAAAAACCCGGCCTTCACGCTGCACCGTCTCGATATTCGCGATCTGGATGGCATGCGGCGCGAGCTTTCCGGCGATTTTTCCTGCATTGTTCACTTGGCCGCGCGCGCCGGCGTCCGGCCATCGATCGAAGATCCTGTCGGCTACCAGGAGGTCAATGTCCGCGGCACCCAAAACCTCCTCGAACTCGCGAAAGAGTGGGGGACGCCGCAATTTGTTTTCGCCAGTTCATCCAGCGTCTACGGCGTCAACCCAAACGTCCCCTGGCGCGAGGATGACCATGTGCTCCAGCCGATCAGCCCGTACGCCAGCACCAAGGTCAGCGGCGAACTGCTGGGTCATGTATACGCTCACTTATACAAGATCCGCTTTGTCGCGTTGCGCTTTTTCACTGTTTACGGGCCACGCCAGCGTCCGGATCTTGCGATCCATAAATTCACTCGATTGATTTCGGAAGGAAAACCGATCTCGTACTTCGGCGACGGCTCCACGAGCCGCGACTATACATTTGTCAGCGATACCGTCTCCGGAATTCTCGGCGCCATCGACTACACCGGCTCGGACTTCGAAATCTTCAACCTCGGCAACGACGCGACTGTGACGCTCGCGGAAATGGTGCGGGCGATTGAGGGCGCCGTCGGTGAACAGGCCCAGCTGAATCGCCTTCCGGACCAGCCCGGCGACGTTCCGCGCACATGGGCTTCGGTCGAAAAGGCTCAAAAGTCCCTCGCCTACCAACCGACACTTTCCTTTTCCGAAGGAATCGAGCGCTTCGTCGAATGGTTTAACGAAACGAGCAAAGAAGGTGTCCGCGCCAGATAAGAACGCGAAAAGCGGCCCTGAGATTCCGACGGCCCTCTTCGCCTCGTCCGCCATCCCCCATCAATCACACCAAGCACCAAGCACTAGGCACCAAGCACATCCCAAAGGGAAACCATGTTCCTCCAGCAAGTCAGACAAATCGCCATTCAGGCGGGCGGCGAGATTCTCCGGTTTTACGGAAAGGATCACCCAGTTGATTATAAAGCGGATGATTCGCCGCTCACACTTGCCGACAAGGCCGCCCACAAACTCATCAGCGAGAGCTTGCGGGAACTGACGCCTGATATGCCGGTGATGTCAGAGGAGGCGACCGTTCCCGAATACGGGGCGCGTCAGAGCTGGACGCGATATTGGGTCGTCGACCCGCTTGACGGGACGAAGGAATTTATCAAGCAGACCGGCGAATTCACGGTAAACATCGCGCTGATCTCGCACGGGAAGCCTGTAATGGGGGTTGTTTACGTTCCCGCCCAGAAAATAAGTTATCTCGCGGAATCGGGCATCGGCTCGTTTAAGCAGACAAACGAGGGTGAACCTCAGCCAATCAAGACTCGCTCGGCGCCGCGCGGACATGCGTTGCGGGAGCCGCCGCTGACGATCGTTGCCAGCCGCGACCACGCCGGACCGATGGTAGGTAAGCTGCTGGCCGCTTATCCGGAAGCGGAAACTCGCAGCATGGGAAGTTCGCTGAAATTCTGCCTCATCGCGGAGGGCGCGGCCGATGTCTACCTTCGGGATGTTCCAACCATGGAATGGGATACCGCCGCGGCCCAGTGCGTTGTTGAAACCGCCGGCGGCATCGTCAGCGATCTCAATGGAGCGCGCCTTGCCTACAACAAAAAGGACATTCGCAATCCCGCCCTTCTCACCCGCGGCGATCCGGATTTTGAGGTATCCCTTCGGGATGTTTCTGGTGCTTAGCTTGGTGCTTGGTGCTTGGTGCTTGGTGCTTGGTGCTTGGTGCTTGGTGCTTGG
>CAZYAN010000034.1:42361-43962 GCA_964645585.1 uncultured Opitutales bacterium | reverse complement strand
CATTTTCAGGAAAAAATCTGAAAAGGCGGTTGACAGGGGCGGCGCTATTACCGTAGCCCTTTGAGACAGGACCGGATGTTTTCCGTCTTTTGCTTTCAGCTTTATCCGCCCCTTTCAATAAGAATCCCCTTTCGCGCAATGCCGCCTTTCCGGTCTTTCGGTCATCTGGCGGAGATCATTCGCGGACCGCTTTCGTTTCCCCGAACTTCAACCCCGGACCGATCAAGCATCGATGATCTTTTACCCCTTCGTCTTCCTGGCGGCCGTGACCGCCGGCTTCCGCCGCCGGCGCTTCCTCTTCCTGCTCTGGGCAGCGGCCGCTTTTCCCGGCGCCGCCCCGGGTCCTCTTCATGCGGTCGACAATCCTTATGTGCCTGGCTACGTTCCTCCCTGCCTTTTGCTGAAGCGGATTCATGCGCCGGTCCCGCACGGCGCAAGGCCGGTCATCAAAGCTGAGGTCCCCCGCGCATGCGAGGGCGAAACGGTCCGCTTTCAGTTTTACACAGCCCTGGGTTCATTGCCGGGCCTCCCTCCCGAGCCTGGATGGGGCTTGTTTCTGACGTTTCACGATTATTATCTGGACACGCGGGGCGGCGGTCCCGTCGACGGAGAGCTGAGGCGCCGGATAAAGGTGACTCTCAACGGCGAGCCGGTCTGGGAGGGAGGCGCGGAGGGAGTCCCTCCCTGGCTCGATCTTCCAGTCCGGAAAGAGGATCTGCCTCTGCGCTTTAAAGTCGAGCTTGTCATCACGGCAAAGGCGAGGTCCGGGCCGCCGCTGTGCCCGGATTCTGATTCCGCTTTCGTTCGCGACCCTGAAGCGGACCTTGAGGGAATCTGGACGGATGTTTTCAAGAAAACCGCAACCGAGAGCATGACGGTTCCCCTCGTGATCATGCCGGAGGAATATTGCGAACAGGGAAGCGGCGGCGACCCCGACGGAGACGGACTTTCCAACTCCGACGAATTTGTCATCGGGAGCAGCGGGCTGGATTCCGACACCGACGGCGACGGTCTGAGCGACAGCGAAGAGATCGGGATTTCCGGCACCGATCCGCTCAGCCCCGACAGCGACGGGGACGGCATCTTCGACGGCTGGGAGATCGATAACGGCTTTGATCCGCTCGAACCGGACGACGCGGAAACCGACCTGGACGGGGACGGTCTGACCGGCTCGCGGGAATTTTCAGCAAAAACCGATCCGCACAATCCGGACAGCGACGGCGACGGCATGCCGGACGGCTGGGAGGTGCAGCACGGTCTCGATCCGCTCGATCCCGGCGACGCCGCTCTGGACCCGGACGGGGATTCGGTGATCAGTCTCGATGAATACCGCTTCGGAGCCGATCCGCGGCGCATGGACTCGGCCGGGGACGGGATCCCGGATTTTTGGAAGATTCTCATCGGTGCCGATCCGATGGATGAAACGCTTGCTGAACGCGTCAGCCATTTCCGCACGGGTCTGCCGTACCGTCTGGAATACGAGCATCCGTTTGCTGACCGCGACGGGGACGGCCTCGCTGACGCCGCCGAACAGTTCTGGGGCGCCTCCGCGGACAATGCGGATTCCGACGGCGACGGCATGCCCGACGGCTGGGAAGCGG